>CAKPYQ010000033.1 GCA_934203105.1 uncultured Alphaproteobacteria bacterium | reverse complement strand
GGCGCAATCATGGGCTTTCGCCAAGCGATGAACCGTCATAAAGCAAACGTTATTTTGAACGATGTTTCTTTGGCTTTTGAAGAATTGGCCACGCACGAAACAACCGGCGCGATCAGACGCTATCAAGTAACCGCTTTTACGCCCGAATCGGGGCATACTTTGTACGCCAAACGCGACGCGAACGGGAATGATTCCGTCGAAGTCGCCGGTGTCGTCCAAGGTGTTTGCGAAATCCTGATTCAATACGACAAAACCGAACTTTATACGCAAATCAGCGATACAGCCGGCACGAAATTAACGGCGTGCGCTGACAATCAAACAATGGTGTTTGGGTTGGGTGCGGGCTCGAGCGGTAGCACGGATCCTGATCCGGGTCCAGGCCCCGAACAGGAATGCACCTTTGACGATGATTGCGCGGATGGTAAAGAATGCAAAAATGGCGTTTGTGAATGCCCCCAAATAGCAAACTGTAAAACGCAAAATACTGCTTCTTGCGCTTGCATAACATGCGAAGACGGGTTTGAAAAGAACGATGCCGGCGAATGCGTGGAAGCCGCACCAAAATCTTGCGATGGCGGGAAAATTATCACCGCCAAAAACGGCGATGAGTTTTGCAAAAGCACCAACAAAGGGTTTTGGAGTGAGGCTGATGATTGGTGTTCAAGACGTGGACGGATATTGCCGAGTGTTGGGTCGTTGTGTGGTCTGACATTAAACAATGGGGATGTTTGTGAAAATTTAAATGCAATTGCGTCGGTAAATGTTTGGACATCGACAAAATACAGCGAATATGGAGCTTATTATATCGACCTTTCTTCTGGGGCTGTTGGCTATCAAGAACCGTATGCAGGTTGGGAATATTATATTATTTGCAAATAATTCTCTGTAAATTTGTTGTAAAAAAGGCCAAGCTAAAAACTTGACCTTTTTTCGTCTTTCCTGTAAAAGATGACACATTTATGACATAAAATTGAAACTTGTCCTAAAATAATTGATTTTATAATATATTGATTTTAAAGACTTAATTTTGTTTTTCAAAAAGAAATGTGACATTTTTGTGACAAAAGACTTGATTTATTTTTCATCTTCGCATACGATAGGCTGTTTTTTAAAATTAATACAAAATAAGGAATTTAGAAAAAATGAAAACTTATAAAAAAGTTTTAGCCGCCTTTTTGGCTCTGTGCAGTATCTCCACAGTCGCAAAAGCAGGTAGCTATCAGTTAAACGATTATTCTGTGACCGGTTTAGGTCGTGCTTATGCCGGTGTCGGCGTTGTTGGCGATGACTATTCTTCGATCGCATTCAATCCGGCCGGTATGGCCTTGAAAAATTCAGGCTTTCAAGTTGGTATCAGCGAAGTCAATTTGCATGCGGATATTAACAGCTTGGAAGATACGACAAACGGGGCTCATTATTATCCGGCGGGCAGCTATGGTAAAATGGATCATTGGGTTGCGATCCCAAATGCATTTGCTCAATATGCCGTCAGTGATAAAGTGAAATTCGGATTTGGTGTTTATGCGCCGTATGGTTTGGCAACTCGCTATCGTGGCGATTGGTTCGGCAGCGATACGGCCGTTGAATCAACTTTAACAATTGTTGATTTGTCTCCGGCGGTTTCTGTTCAAGTGACGGACAAATTGTCAATCGGTGCTTCTTTTATCGCGCGCTATATTTACGGTAAAATGACGAATACGCTGAACGCTTTGGGTGGCGGCAAAAGCGAATTTGAATTGGACGGTTGGACAGTCACCGGTACTTTGGGTGCTTTGTATCAGTTTACGGACGATACGCGTGTCGGTTTTTCTTGGCGTGCACGCAGTACTCAACAAGTTAAAGGCGATCATACAATCAGCGGTATTCCCGGTACTTTGGGCGCTGTGTTTAATGAAACAGCGACGGGGTGGGCGTCTCCTGCTTTGCCGGAAACATTTACTTTGTCGGCATACCAAAAAATTCAAAAGGTCGGTTTGTCGGCGACGGCTCGTTGGACGCATTGGAGCCAATCTTTCCCCGAATTTGTTATGAAGTCAAATTCTCATTTGTTCAATTATGTGTATTCGGGTAACCCAATGGGCAATCAAGTCTATGCAAAAACGTCAAAATACAATTATGACAATACTTGGACGATCAATTTGGGTGCTGATTATTATTACAACGAAAATTGGACGTTCCGTTTCGGCGTTGCGTATGATGAAGGTGCTACACATAACAACACAACGCGTACTTATCGTATTCCTGATAATGATCGTTTCTGGACGTCTTTCGGTTTTTCGTATATGTTGAACAATGTTCAAGTTGATGTCGGTTATGCTCACTTGTTCGTTCGTTCCAGCAAGGTTATTGAACACCCGGATAACGGTAACGAACCAAGCGGTAAGTTTAGCACAATGCATTCGGACATTTTCGGTTTGCAAATGCAATATGCGTTTTAGTTAAAGCGGTATCGACCATAAAAAGCGTCTTTGGAATTTTTTTCTTAAGGCGCTTTTATTTTGTTTTTTGCCGTGTTGTTCAAAGCTCGATTTTTTCATGTCATTCTGAGCGTTAGCGAAGAATCTTTTTACTTCATCGCAACATCAAATGTGCGGCGCGCAATTTTTCGCGCGCCCGCGCCGTACATTTTGCTATATTCGATGACACATCATCAACTCATTCAAAAAAAATGATTTTTGCGCGCCCCAAACCTATCCCAAAAATCATTTTTCTTGAAGCATAAAAAACTTCTTTCCTATATGAACAAAAACGATCGTTTAAAGTCAATAGATTTTTTTGCGACGGGACTCTCTGCAACTCACTGAAAATAAACAAAAGCCAAATTTTACGTTTTGGCAAAAAAGCGACGAACACAAACGATCGTTT
>CAKPYQ010000032.1 GCA_934203105.1 uncultured Alphaproteobacteria bacterium | reverse complement strand
AAGCAGCAGCAACAGATACCAATTGTTGCGGGGATACGTCCATATAGTCAACTTCTTCCGGCGGAACCATTAACACTTCACCATCACGACGGCATTGAACCAAATCATCTACCAACTTACCGTCTTTTGTCTTCACATTGGCTTGCGCAACTGTGTGACCGGCTTCGTCCATCGCAGACATATAAACAACTTCGTTCGTAATTTTACCGTCAACGACTTTGCGATACGGGCTTTCAATAAAACCGTATTTGTTAATCCGCGCATAGGTCGATAACGAGTTGATCAAACCGATGTTTTGACCTTCCGGCGTTTCAATCGGACAAATACGTCCATAGTGTGTCGGGTGAACGTCTCGAACTTCAAAGCCCGCACGTTCACGTGTCAAACCGCCCGGTCCCAAAGCAGACAAACGACGTTTGTGCGTAATTTCAGAAAGCGGGTTGTTTTGATCCATAAATTGCGACAATTGAGAAGCCGCGAAAAATTCACGCACCGCACTGGACAAGGGCTTGGCATTGATTAAATCGTGCGGCATAACCGTGTCAATTTCAACCGAGCTCATACGTTCACGAATAGAACGTTCCATACGCAACAAACCGATGCGATATTGGTTTTCCATCAATTCACCGACGCAACGAACACGACGATTGCCCAAGTTATCAATATCATCAACTTGACCACGGCCGTCTTTCAAATCCAACAAGATTTTTAAAATAGCAATGATGTCTTCTTTGCGCAAAATGCGGAGCGTATCCGGAACATCTTTAAAGCCCAAACGAGCATTCATTTTCACACGACCCACAGCGGACAAATCATATCTGTCCAAATCAAAGAACATCGAACGGAACAAATAATCCGCAGTTTCAACGGTAGGCGGTTCACCCGGACGCATTACTTTGTAAATATCAATCAAAGCTTCTTCACGGCTGGAATTCTTATCGGCTTCCAACGTGTTATGCAAATAAGCGCCGACATTGACGTTATCAATGTGCAAAGTATCGAATGATTTTAACTTCATATTGTCAAAAGCGGCCAATGTATCGGCTGTGATTTCATCACCGGCTTCCACAATAATTTCACCCGTTGTTTCATCGATAACATCAGCAGCACTGAAACGACCGATGACATCTTCTGCCGGTACCAAAATTTCTTGAACACCGTCTTTTGCAAACTTTTTCAATTTTGCCGATAACAATTTTTCACCGGCCGGAATTAAAACCTTTTTATCGTCCGCATTGACCAAGTCAAAATTCAACTTGCGACCCTTTAATTTTTCCGGATCGAAAGCTGTTTTGTAACCTTTTTTGTCCTTTGTAAAGGTATTGATTGCATAAAAGCTGGTCAAAATTTCTTCTTTGCTCATACCGGAAACTTCGGTAAAATCCAGCTCTTTTCCTTTTTTAGCGGCTTTTGCGCGTTTTTCAGCAGTTTCGGCACTGTCCAAAGCATACAACAAAGTCGTAATGGGGAGCTTACGACGTCTGTCGATACGGACATAAACCATATCTTTTGCATCAAATTCAAAGTCTAACCATGATCCGCGATACGGAATAATACGCGCGGAGAACAAATATTTACCGGACGTATTTTTACCGCCGTCATGATCAAAGAAAACACCCGGAGAACGATGCATTTGTGAAACGACAACACGTTCCGTACCGTTCACGATAAAAGTACCGGTTGCCGTCATCATCGGCAAATCGCCCATATAAACGTCTTGTTCTTTGATGTCGCGAATCGAGCGAGCGCCCGTTTCTTCATCAATATCCCAAACGACCAAACGCAGCGTTGCTCTGACCGGCGCAGCGAATGTCAAAGAACGTTTGATACATTCGTCTACGTCATATTTCGGTTCGTCTAATTCATAACGAACAAACTCTAAATCGCCATGACCGGCAAAGTCATGAATTGGAAAAATCGACTTAAAAACTGCTTGTAAGCCCGTATCCGTTCTGTCCTCCGGCTTTACTCCGGCTTGTAAAAAATCGACATACGATGCTTTTTGAACTTCAATTAAGTTTGGTAATTCAGCCACGCTTTTAATTTCAGCAAAACTTTTTCTGATACGCTTGCGGTCCGTCAAGGATTGTGCCATGTTCTGTTCCCCATAATTAAAAAATTTTTTCTCCGCCAAAGGGACGGAAACCTGATTTATTCGTAAAGACTGCTTTAGGCCGAGAGTGAAAAAAGCTTATTTTTTCAACACTCGACCCAAAACTTTTATAACTTTTTGAAGTTATTTCAATTCTACCTTTGCACCGGCAGCTTCTAACTTCTTCTTCATTTCTTCAGCGTCTGCTTTTGCAACGTTTTCTTTAACTGTTTGCGGAGCGCCTTCTACCAAGTCTTTAGCTTCTTTCAAGCCCAAACCGGTAATTGTACGAACTTCCTTAATCACGTTAATTTTGTTTGCACCAGCGTCTGTCAAAACAACGTTGAATTCTGTTTTTTCTTCGGCAGCAGCAGCACCGGCACCGGCAGCAGCAACAGCAACCGGAGCAGCAGCAGATACGCCCCATTTTTCTTCCAACATTTTTGCCAATTCTGCAGCTTCCAAAACTGTTAACGCAGACAAATCTTCAATAATTTTATTTAAATCAGCCATTTTTATTTTCCTTATAATAAATGATGTGCAATATTTTGCACGTTAAAATCAAACTTTAAGCAGCTTGTTCCTTTTCGGAATAAGCTTTTGCCAAACGAGCCAATTGTCCCGCAGGAGCTTGCAACAAGCCGACCAACTTCGCACGCAATTCGTCCAAAGAAGGCAGCGCAGCCAAATCAGCGATGACTTTTGCATCAACTTTTTGACCGTTCATAATACCGCCGACAACTTCAATTTTGTCGTTGGTTTTTGCCATTTTCACCACAGCTCTGGAAGCTGCAATCGCATCTTCCGAATAAGCCAAAGCAGTCGGACCGACCAATAAGTCAGCCATTGCTTCACATGGTGTTCCCGCAAGAGCAAATTTGGCTAAACGGTTTTTAGCAACACGATACTTAGCACCGTCTTTACGAATGTTGTTTCTCAATTCTGTCACGTCTGCCACTGTCAAACCTTTATTCAAGACGACAACGACCAAACCGGAATTTTTGAAAACGCCATTCAATTCGGTAATCAGTTCTTGTTTTTCTTCACGTTTCACTTTTTTTACTCCGCTTTATTGTTTTTAAGAGCCTAAATTTTCATTAAACTCTTGGTTTCGAACACGATTTTAAAAGATTGCTCTTTTAAAACCACCCTTACCTGCCCAGAAACCTTCAAACCGTATTCCGTTCGGAATAACTGATTTTTGTTTTCCGTCTATGATGGCGGGGTGCTCCCCTTTCATTTAATCCCGTGATTAAAACCATCAGTCTTGGACAGGAATTTTCTTTTTAACAGCTTATACCAAGCTGGACAACGTCACTTTGACGCCAGCACCTTGCGTAGAGCTGATAGATACTTTCTTCAAGTAAACACCCTTTACGCCCGTTGGTTTCGCTTTGTTAATAGCTTCCACAAATGCTTTGATATTTTCGACCAATTTGGCATCGTCAAAAGACGCTTTACCAACAACGGCGTGAACAATACCTTGTGCATCTGCACGGAATTGTACTTGACCGGCTTTAACAGCCTTAACAGCACCGGCAACGTCCATTGTTACCGTACCCAATTTCGGGTTTGGCATCAAGCCGCGAGGACCCAACACTTTACCCAAACGGCCGACAACACCCATCATATCCGGTGTTGCGACAACACGATCAAAGTCGCTTTTTCCGTTTAAGATTTCATTCATCAAATCTTCATCACCGACAAATTCTGCACCGGCTTTTTTAGCTTCTTCAGCTTTCGGGCCTTTTGCAAACGCTGCGACACGGAAAGTTTTACCAGTACCATTCGGCAAGGAAACCGCACCACGAACGATTTGATCGGATTGACGAGGATCTACATTCAAACCCATAGCAATATCAATGCTTTCATCGAATTTAGCTTTTGCATTTTCTTTTACGATTTTAACAGCGTCAGCCAATTCATACACTTTGTTTGCGTCGAAAGATTCAAAAATCGCTTTCATTCTTTTTGTCAATTTTGCCATTTTCGTTATCCTTCCACATCAATACCCATAGAACGTGCTTGACCCGCAACCATAGCGGCAGCTGCTTCAACTGTTGCACAGTTCATATCCGGCAATTTCTTTTCTGCAATTTCCATCACTTGAGCTTTTGTCAACTTCGCGACTTTTGTTTTGCCCGGTTCTTTGGAACCGCTTTGAACTTTGGCCGCTTGTTTGATAAAGTAGCTGACCGGAGGCAACTTTGTAATAAAGCTGAATGTACGGTCTGCATAAGCTGTGATCACAACAGGAATCGGCATACCGGCTTCCATTTTTTGTGTTGCAGCATTGAATGCTTTGCAAAATTCCATAATATTTAAACCACGTTGACCCAACGCCGGACCAACAGGAGGAGATGGATTCGCTTTTCCCGCAGGAATTTGAAGCTTAATAAATCCAACAACTTTTTTTGCCATTTGACTTCTCTTTTCTTCTTTATATATATAGATTCCTTTTTAACTTGAAGCAGTGGTTCGAGATGGCGTCCCTACCACATATCAACAAAAGAACCGGAATCCGTTAAGTTCTTTTGTTAAACTTTTTCCACCTGACCAAATTCCAATTCGACCGCAGTCGGACGACCGAAAATAGTCACAGAAACTTTTAAACGAGTCTTTTCCATATCAACTTCATCAACAACGCCCGTAAATGAAGCAAAAGGACCGTCGGTTACACGAACTTGTTCACCCACTTCGTAAACAACACGAGCGCGCGGTTTTTCAACGCCTTCTTGCATTTGCGTCATCACTTGTTTTGCTTCGCGTTCGCTCATCGCGACCGGTTTTTTACCGCCCAAAAAGCCCGTTGTTTTCGGCGTTTGTTTAACCATATGCCATGTATCGTCATTCATCTCCATTTGAATCAAGACATAACCCGGAAAGAATTTTCTTTCTGTTTCGACTTTTTTACCTTTTTGGACGTCGACAACAGTTTCGGTCGGAACTAACACTTCTCCGATACGATCCGTCCAACCTTTTTTTTCGGCTTGTTCTTTAATCGACTCGGCAACTTTTTTCTCAAAGCCCGAATATACATGCAAAACATACCAACGCATAGCCATTTGTTATACTCCCAAAATAATACCAACCAACGCTTTTGACAAAGAGTCAACAATCCAGAAGAAAGCCGCCAACATCAAACTGACTACAATCACGACGGAAGTCATCTGAGCCGTTTCTTTGCGTGTTGGCCACGTAATTTTTGCAACTTCTTGCTTAACTTGCCGCAGGAAAGCGGCCGGAGAAACTTTTGCCATTTTATAATCCTTTAATTGTACAATTCTTTTTTGGCAGGGGCGGCAGGGATCGAACCCGCGACCTTCGGTTTTGGAGACCGACGCTCTACCAGTTGAGCTACACCCCTAAAAACGCATCCGAATCTTCTTCCTAATTCTTCAGACGCGTGATTATAACTTGGATTTGAAATAATTGCAAGTACTTTTTTAAACTTTTTTTAATATTTTATGCAACAAGGACAAGCTTTATCACCAAAGCGCAAAGGAAAAGAGGCTTTTTTTAAAGCCCCTTCCCTTTGATTTTTTATAACTAATCGTCGTAACAGCCCGCCATGGGTTCGGCTTCGAAAGATATTGTAGGACCGGGAGTTTTTCCCATACAATACACCCTCAGCTTGCCATATGCATTATTCTGTATAGTGTATCCCATGATTACGGGGATACTTTGTACTCCCGGACTATTTTCGTCAAGAAGACTACCATAATGCTCAATAGAGTGAGCTTCGCAAGCTTCTTCTTTTGTCTTATAGTCCATCCCCAAGCAATAGGTTGAGCGAGTGGTTGGCGCTCCGTTTGCCCGAGAAGATGCCGGATACCACCAACAAGTACGCGGTGTTTTTCCTGCATCGCAGCATTTATTATTCATGCAACATTTATCACCGTCGCAAGTCGATCCTTCCGGACAACAGGAGGTTCCGCAGACGACGGGTGTGTCCGCTGCACAAGCGCTCACTTCCACGCATTCGCCGTCGTCATTCTTTTCGAACCCGTCTTCGCATAAATCGCAAGCACACGTCAAGTCATTTTGCGTTTTGCAATTAGCGCCTTTTGCCGGACATTCGCAAGCTGTCCCGTCAGCATTGGCTACTTTCGGGTCTGTACATTCGCTGCAAGCACCATTCGTACAAATCCCATTTGTACCACATTTGCCGGTAACGTTTACAATCGCCGGGCAACCGTTTTGCGTTTGTGTGGTTTGGCAAACGCCGGGCGTTCCGATGCTTGGGCATTCGCAGTGGTAATCCGTCGAGCAAACTTTCGGGCTGGCGCAAGCAATTGTGCTGTTGCATTCCGGAGCTGTTCCACAATC
>CAKPYQ010000031.1 GCA_934203105.1 uncultured Alphaproteobacteria bacterium | reverse complement strand
TTAATCGGTTAAAGAAGTTTTCATTATTGCCGGCGGCATAGTTCGCTTCCAAGAATCCGGCAAGCGATTTATTCCCCGTCAAGTCGGTAAAGTTTTTCTTTTGCATAACAACGTCGCGCCCGTTTTCAGCCAAGCTTGCGTCAAACATCGCTGAATCGGATTGCAAAAATAAATTGCTTGTATCCGGGGCTATAAAAGCATCTTCCAAAACATACGTACTATCAAATCCGTTTTGTACCGTGCTTGCATCAACTTTTCCGGTTCCGGAAATGGAAACATCAGACATAAATTGTCCATCTTTTCCCAATGACATTTGCGGTGTCATATGCAACGGAGCTTCGGCAGCATCAAAAACACCGGCGTTAACAAATTTTGACGTTGATGTCTCACCTTCTGTAAAAGAACTGATCGGTTCACAGCGTGTCGTATGTCCGCCGGTACCAGTCATAACATAACCCGCTTCACAACCGACAATGCCGTAATATGCTCTGACACTGTTATTATGGCAAGAAGTACATATTGCATGATCTGGACAAGCATCAAACGGTTCGGCAAGACCATCACAACCCGGACCTTTGTTCCTCATATAGCAAGCATTTCCACTCATTACATAGTTTTCCGGATCGGTGCATCCCGTCAATCTATAACGTGTATCAGACCCATCAAAACAAGAATCACAAACACCGTTTGTAGGACAGTAACTCAACACATGATGCGCTGTGCAAGTATTGCTTGTCGTCCCCTCTTCTGCAAAGTGTATGAAGTTTCTAAAAGCATTGCCCTCTGTATAGGAATAATTGTTAATTTGAATCTTTCCGGTATTTATTACCGTAGATCCTTTTCCAACATAAATGCCATAGGCATTTTCAGAACCATCAATAATGATTTTCCCTTCGTTTTTAACTGTTGAATAAGCTCCCGAATAAACACCATATACGTTTCCGCCATTTTGAGTCGTTTTAATGTTAATAACGGCTGACGGTTCTATATTAATTGTGGTCCCCTCTCCCCCATAAATACCATAAGCATCTCCGGTTGATTGGTTATCAATATTGATAAAACCACCCATATAAACAGTACCTCCATCAGAATAAATACCGATAGCTTTACCACTACCCTTATTAACCAAGTCTATTGTATTATGTTGTCCTTCGGCAAGCTTTCTGTTATAAACAAAGCCCTCTGCGCTTGGGTTATATAAACCATAAGCCGTTCCTGTGCCTTCATTTTCAATTTTGATAACAGCATTATAAGTACCCGTTGTATTATAAATATTATAAACTTTGTCTATACCGTATATACCATATACATTGCCATTACCGACATTTTTAATTTCCAACAGACCGTTTCTACCCCAAGCATTATGCATACTGGTCTTTTGCAAACTGAACAGTCCATAAACATCGCCATCGCCTTTATTAGAAATAGAAATTATGCCATCTTTGGAATAACCGTTGCACATGTCCCAAACGCCAGCATTATCAGCATACATAGCATAAACATTACCGTCACCTACGTTATTGATAATAATTTTTCCACCATTATCTGAAAAATCTGAACCGCTTTGATATAAACCATACACATTTCCGTGACTGTTATTAGTAATTTGTATTGTTCGGTTATAGTTTGTCAAAGTTCTGGAAGCCGTGTTTCGAATCGCAATGACATTTCTGGGTCGATCATTAACAATCACAATCGGATTTATGTCGTTATAGAGAATTTGAGAAAAAGAAGTTTGCCCAATCGTCTCTCCAATCAATGTAGGCTCTGCTTCTACACAAACACCGTTATTATCTTTAATATAACCGTCCTCACAAACGCATTTACCATTCCGTTGAAATTGGTGCGCACCACACGTCAATTCAATTGTACCACAGGCAATTAACGGATCACCCTCATAACCTGCATTACAAACGCAAGTACCGTTTTCTTGATGAGCGTTCGCACCGCATGTAAGTTGAGGAACGCATTGATCGCCTTGCTTTACGTATCCGGTATCGCAGAAACATCCGGCAATTGTTTGTGTTCCAAGCAAAGAAGTTGAATGCGCCGGACATGCGACACAATTATCCGGAGCCGTTCCATACATATTTTCTGCACAGAAACTGGAAAGTACTTCACCAGATAAAGCCTTTTCACATAAAGCTCCCGTCCAGCCTGTAACACAAACACAAACTCCTGTTTCGGAATTACAAGTTCCATGTCCGCTACATCCTGTTGTCGTACAGCTGCTTGTCGGGGCAATTTCACAATTCGTTCCAGAATACCCATCTCGACAAAGACAAGTCCCCGTTTCTGTCTCACACAAACCGTGTTGCCCACAAGAAACCGGCGTACATGCATTTGTTAAGTTTGGTGCAATTTCGCAATTTTCACCAGAATAGCCATCCGTGCAAAGACATTTACCTGTAATAGAACTTATAATGCCGTGATCATTACAATATATCGTTTCCTGCGAGTTATTTTTATGACTGCTGGATCCTTCATTATTAACCACCAAAGCAATTCCGCCGCCTATCACAGCAGCCGTTCCGACGCCGATGCCAACCATCGCGCCCGTACTCAGTCCGATTTCACCGGCTCCCGCAGCACTACTTGCTCCTACCTTTTGCGCCGGCATTGAACTTTGTGACGCCACTTGACCCACATTTTTAAATCCAACCGCTTGCTTATACGATGCCGGTATCTTTTGCATACAAGCCGCATTCGTATTTGCGCCCGCCGAAATCAATGAAGCGACCGCGTTTTTATCTTTACGCCAAGTCGCTTCACATAATGCACTGTTTCCTTTTTCATCGGCCAAATCAATTGAAAATCCTTGTTTCTTCATTGCTTGAAGAGCCGACACATTCCCCGTTTTCGCATAATTATATAATGCTTGACGAGGCGTTAAA
Source organism: uncultured Alphaproteobacteria bacterium (assembly GCA_934203105.1). Taxonomy (GTDB): domain Bacteria; phylum Pseudomonadota; class Alphaproteobacteria; order CAAHEQ01; family UBA3637; genus CAAHEQ01. The sequence goes on along the minus strand of CAKPYQ010000031.1, from coordinate 8,411 downwards.
TTACCTCCCTGTGGCAAAGCATACGCTGCCGAATTACTGAATATCATTCCAAGCGCCACTGCGCTAAATAAGATTTTTTTAAACATTTTTTCCCCTTATACATAAATACGAATGTATACAACTATAAGAGATTATTTATCAGATTGATTTTCGCCTGTCAACGTTTTTTTGATTTTTTACGTTAATTTTGCTCAGATGAAGCTTGTAACTGTTGAGCATCGACGGATTGGGGTTGTTGTCGCTCTTGCTTTTGCTCCTTTTTCTGGTCGTGCAGTTCTTCCTTTTTCAAGAGTTTTTCGTACATTTCTTCAGCTAAGTGATTAACGGCTTCAGTAATATCAACACATCCCTCGGTCATTGGTAATTTTTCATTTTTCAAAATTTGATTAATAACAGAATCCGTTGAGATATTCCATAAACCCTGATTACGTCCTTTACTGCGCAAAATATGGTTAAAAGCCACGTGCATAATTTCATGCGCGAAGACAAATTGTTTTTGTTCGTTGATTTCCATATTTATCAATATAAACATCCTTATCTGACTTTACTTCAACGGGAACAATCTCCGTTGTCAATTTATATGTAACTTTACAATTATATTTTTCTAATACTTTTGCCGCTCTAATATCAGGAGTATGAGATTCATCCGTCTTAATAGATATTTTTGTAAAATATATAAATTCATATTCATTATTTCTCATACACTATAAGATTATTTATCCGAAATCAGTCCATAAACCAAAGATATTTATAATTTCAACTATGGCAATTATTCTTTGTCTTTTTTACTCAACAGATAATTTTTTAATTTGGTCAAACCATTATGGCACGAATCTACAATATTAGTTAATTTCAATGCTTCATCTATAGTAAACCAATGATAATCAGTTAATTCTTTACCATCTAAATTAATGTCAGTTTCATCTTCTGATAGTAGATTAGCAATAGAATCAATGAAAATAAAATGAGCATCTCTCTTAAATTCGGGTGGATGAGCAAATTTTTCCCCAATAGATAATGTATCAAGTATTTTTACTTTCAACCCGGTTTCTTCTAATAATTCTCTATTTGTTGCTTCTTCAATAGTTTCCCCAACTTCTATATGACCACCACAAATAGTCCATTTATTATCCCATTTTGGCGACTGAAATAGTAAAACATCATTGTTATTATTGATAATATATGTTCCAACTACCACTTCAATACCTCTTTCATAATTAATCATATTGTTTCTCCTTGTTTGATATTATTTTTATTATGTTTAATTCTTTAACCTTTTTTGGAAGTGCCTGTATAACCATATAAACTTGTTTATTTATAGATGCTAAACTATGTGATGTATTAATAGTATAATCACTCCACTTAAATAAATCTTTCATATTTATATTTCCTCCTATTTAAAAACCAAACCACAACTTAAGATAGACTAAAATACAATTAAAATCAACAAAAACTTTTCAAATATTTTTATTTTATAATGCTCAACAACAAATCTGCAATTTGTTCTGTGGCTATTTGTGGGCGGTATCGGGATATGAAAAAAGCGGAAACATTATCGTATCCGCTTTTGTATTTTTATTTTGGTCGGAGCAGCGGGATTTGAACCCACGACCACACGCCCCCCAGACGTGTGCGCTACCAGGCTGCGCTATGCTCCGCAGTTAAAACACTTTATACACCACTTTAAAATTATTTGCAAGAAAAATTTTATCGCTGATGACAAAAAACTGATCCTACCCCCCTCTTATGCCGACTTTTTAAAACTGGACGGGACAATAATTTAACATGATTAACCGCAGCATCTTGCTCGGCCCGCGTAAAGTTTCGGGCAATATCTTGCGCCTTGTGCGCGTCGTCCGATATCAACATCGAAACGCCGTATTTGCTCAACATTTGCATAATCCGAAACGATGGATACGCCTCTTGCGCCCAACCATAACAAGACGTGTTCATTTCCGCACAAACATTAAAATCGGATAAACAAGCGACTGTTTTTTCCTCTTGCGCGATCCATTTTTCATCTTTTCCCAAGCCGGCTTTTTTCATCAAATCCAAATGCGCCATAAAATCAAAATAACCGCTGGTGGCCGCTTGACGCACATTTTGCCAATATCTATGCAATCCCTGCTCTTGCTCTGACGCACTTGCACGCTTCATATCGTGACAGTTCCACAACCCGCGTTCGGTATGAATGAAATGCGCCGATCCGATAATATAGTCCGGCTTTAAAATATCGATGGCTTTTTCAAATCCGGCGCGCCACCGGGGCGTATCAAAAAAGTCAACCTCCATACCTTTTAACAAAGTTATATCCGTTTTGGCTTTTGCCTGATCAATCTTATCATAGTTCGATTTGAACTTTTCAATGGCTTCGTCAAAAGTGGCTGAATAAATCCCGCTATATCCACCTTTTACGGAATAAGCATACATCTTTGTTTGACGGATATCCGGCCAAACAATAAAATGATTGGAAATGCCCAACGTTTTCAAACCGGCTTTCAAAGCCGATTCGACCATTTGTTCGACATCGTCCTGCCCGTCGAACCCTTTTGTATGAGTATGTAATGAAAAGTTTTGCATTAACCTTACCTTTCCAATTGGCCACTAATATATAATATAGTAAAAAAGAAGCGTTTTTTTGTCAATCGCTTTTCGTTTTTTATTTTTTTCTTATGCTCCATCGCTTTTATGATAAAAACATAAAAAAATCATTTGCTTTTTTTGAAAATGCGCTTATAGTTAATCTGATTCGTTAACAATAAGTTAAAGAGGTTTAAAAAATGCTTTCATTTTTCACATTGGCAGCCACGGCGACGACAGCAAGCGCTCCCGTACAAAATGCGGCGGCTTCGGCGGATTGGACCCGTGCTTTGATTCAATTAGCAATTATTATTTTCATCTTTTATGTATTTTTCATTCGCCCGCAACAAAAGCGTGCCAAAGAACAAATGCAAATGTTGGCCGCTTTAAAGGTCGGCGATGAAGTTATCGTTTCGGGAATGATTGGTAAAATTGCCAAAATCATTAACGACGGCGAAGTGTTGGTTGAATTGGCCGACGGTGTTAAAGTAAAAGTGTTGCGCTCTTTTATTTCCAGCGTTGTTGTGGAAAAAGAAGACGCTCAACCCCTTAAAAAAAATAACAAAAAGTAAAGGAAGTAAAAATGTTTGGTTATCCGAAATGGCGAGCTTGGACAATTATTATTGTATCGGTGTTGGGGATCTTTTTCAGCATTCCGAACTTTATGAGTCCTGAATACTACAAAGCTCATGTTCCTGCAAAAATGCAACAATGGTGGCGTCCGATGACTTTGGGATTAGACTTACAAGGTGGGTCTAACCTGTTATTGGAAGTGAAAATCGATGATTTGGTCAATGAGCGTTTATCTTCTTTGGCCGACGGTGCACGTTCTGCGCTGCGCGAAAACAAAATTAAGTTTTCCGGCCTGAAAGTTCAAGACGGAGAATTGCACGTTAAAATTTTAGACGCCAGCGATTTAATGAATGCTCAAAACATCATCACAAAGCAAGAAACGGAACGTATGGACGTTGATCACAAAGACAATGAATTGATCGTCACTTATTCGGATATTGCTTTGACAAAATTAAAATCCGACGCGGTTGCTCAATCAATCGAAATCGTCCGCAGACGTATTGATGAATTGGGAACAAAAGAACCGTCAATCCAACGTCAAGGCGCTGATCGTATTGCTTTGCAATTGCCGGGCGTACAAAATCCGGCCGAAGTAAAGGCTTTACTTGGTAAAACGGCGAAAATGTCATTCCATTTGGTTGACAGCTCCGTCAGCTTGGCAGATGCTCAACGCGGTAAATTGCCGGTCGATTCAATGATTGTTTCCGGCGACGAAACGGGCCCGATCATCTTAAAGCGTGCCGTTATTGTGGGTGGCGATCAATTAGACGGCGCCAAAGCCGATTATGACGAACGCGGACAAGCGGTTGTTGCTTTTTCGTTTAAGCCTTTGGGTGCGAAAAAGTTCGGCGCTGCTACACGTGAAAACGTCGGCGAACGTTTAGCAATTGTTTTGGACGGCAAAGTCATTTCCGCTCCGGTTATCAACAGCCCGATTACCGGCGGTAAAGGAATCATCACCGGTAACTTCACGGTTGAAAGCGCCAGTGAATTATCAATGATGTTGCGCTCCGGTGCTTTGCCTGCGCCGTTGGAAGTCGTTGAAGAAAGAACGGTCGGTGCGGGATTAGGTGAAGATTCAATTCGCAAAGGGGCTTTTGCCTGCATTTTGGGTTCGATTTTGGTCTTTGCGTTTATGTTCTTGGTTTACGGTTGGTTTGGCATTTTTGCGAACGTCGCTTTGGTTGTCAATGTTTGCTTGATTTTCGCGATTTTAAGCGCTTTGGGCGCAACGTTAACATTGCCGGGCTTGGCTGGTATTGCTTTGACAATCGGTATGGCCGTTGACTCGAACGTGTTAATTTACGCCCGTATGCGTGATGAAATTGCGGCTGGTCGTACGGTTCCCCTGCAAGTAATTAACTATGGTTTCGACAATGCTTTTTCGGCAATTTTCGACAGCCAAATCACAACATTATTTGCGGCAATCGTATTGTTCTTTATGGGTGCCGGACCGATTAAAGGGTTCAGCGTAACTTTGGGCATCGGCGTCTTTACGTCTTTGTTTACCGCGATTATGATCACACGTTTCTTAATTATGATTTGGTACTCTTTGACAAAGCCAAAAGAAATTAAGATTAAATTATAAGCAAAGGAATGAAAAATGGCAAAATTAGATTTTCAAATAAAAAAGCAAATTAACTTTATTGCACAAAGCAAATATGCTTTCATTATTTCCGCGCTTTGTGTTATCTTGTCGATTTTCGGCATTTTCTATAAAGGCTTAGATCAAGGCATTGACTTTATCGGCGGCATTTTGGTCGAAGTTCAATCCGAAGAAACCATCGATATGGCGGATATGCGTTCGAAAGTTGATGCGTTAAACTTTGGTGAAACGAACTTACAATCGATCGGCACAAGCGGTAAAGAAATGTTGATCCACGTTGTTGTTGACACCACCGACAAAGCCGGTCAAGAAATGGTTATCGGCAAAATCAAAGAAACTTTGGGACAAGGCATTGAATACCGCCGTATCGAAGTTGTCGGCCCGAAAGTCGGTGCTGAATTATTGGAAAAAAGCGTTTGGGCAGCCGTTTTGGCTTTGGCCGCGATTGCAATTTACATTTGGTTCAGATTTGAATGGCAATTTGCTTTGGCTTGTTTAATTGCTTTGGCGCACGATTTAATCGTAACAGTTGGTTTGTTTGCTTGGACAGGCTTGGACTTTAATATGACTGTTGTCGCGGGCTTATTGTCTATGGCGGGCTATGTCACCAACGATAAAGTCGTCAACTTTGACCGTATTCGCGAAAACTTAAAACTGTATCGCAAAATGCCGACTGATGAATTGTTAAACAAAAGCTTGAATGATACTTTGTCACGGACTTTGTTGACTTCCGTCACGACGATGTTGATGTTGATCATTTTGATTTTCTTGGGTGGCGAAACGCTGTACGGATTTTCAATTTGCTTATTGTTCGGTATTGTAATCGGTACTTACTCATCGTTGTATTTGGCTGTTCCGATGTTGCGCTATTTCGATTTGCGCAGCGTAGGCGCCAAAGTTGATGAAACCGGCCCTTATGCCGAAGCGGCAAAGTTCGAAATGGAAGCTAAAAAAGCGCCGTTAGGACATTACTGCAAGCATTAAATTAAAAGCAAAACAACAAAAGCCGCTCTTTAACGCAAGGGCGGCTTTTTTTTATAAAAACAACGGACAAAATCAATCTTTATGATACGGATGACGAATGCTGATGGTATAAGCGCGATAAAGTTGTTCGCATAAAACCGCGCGCATTAACATATGCGGCATCGTCATTTTTCCAAAGCTTAAAATCAAATCGGCTCGGTTCCGCACGACATCAGCGTGACCGTCCGCGCCTCCGATTAACAAAGCCACTTCCCGCGTACCTGTATCTTGCCAATGCAATAATCTTGACGTAAAATCGCGTGATGAAATATTGATCCCGCGTTCGTCCAAAGCAATAATTTTAGCTCCCTGCGGAACATGTTTTAACAACAATTCGCTTTCGGCTTGTTTTAATGCGGGCCCTGTTAAGCTTTTCTTTTCTTCCAATTCTACGACACGAATCGGCCAAAGGCTTTGCTTTACATAGGTATCAATCAAGCTTTTTTCAGGCGATCCTTTTTTCATTTTCCCGATTGCTATAATAGTCAAGTTCATCGTTTTTTCCTTTCTTTTTATATATTAACTCCGGCATGGATAAAAAACAAGAAAAAACATTTGTCTTTATGAAAGAAATCCTTTATACTGCTTTTTATCAGGAAAAAAAATAGAAAGGACTAAAAAAAATGCAAAATGAACATTTTAAACACGTAATTGAACTTTATGCCGAAGCAAAAGGATATAAATTATCGCCGTTTGCGGACAAAATCATCAATCGTTGCTTGACGGCGTGCGAAGGGAAATGCCCTTGTGATATGACACGCGGCTATTGTCCGTGTGGCGAGCATCAACGTGAAGTGGCCGAAATGGGGCATTGTCACTGCAATTTGTTTTTGAAAAAAGAATAATTTTTTATCATGCAATCAAAAAGCACCGACGTTTAAACTCGCCGGTGCTTTTTTTATTTAAAGATCATACAAGAAACTGTTTGCCAGACCTTTTGACATTAAACAGTCACAAGTAGGACTGCTGCTATAAATAAGACAATATTTATCGCGGCTCTTTATTTGCTGACGCAAGCGCCGGTATTATCGTCACGAGCAAACTCATCGCCAACCGTTTGGCAAAGCCCGTTATCATCACGACAAGTGGCCGTTGTCAAAGCTTGGCAAATGCCGCCACTGGTTAAGCATTGCCCTTCCGGACAAGATAACAAAGTACAACCGCCGTTCAAATAAAGAAGGCCTTTTTCACAACAATGCCCGTTGCTGATCGTTCCTTCACAAACGCAATCGTCTTCACCATCGCCGTTTTTATCAATCAATCTACCATCTTTTATGCACTTACCGGAAGCACAGGCTTCGTGATAATAGGTTTGGCACGATGAACAATCTTTTGTGCAATACCCTCCGCATAATGTCTTACCATTATCAATATAACATGCCTCGGTTTCTGCATAGTTCCCGTCTCTGTAAAAGAAAGTATAATCATCTCTTTTTGTTTGGCAACCATAAACACCATATTCATCTGTCGTATCAAATTTGGTCTGTACATAAACAAATTCTGAACCGGCCGGACAAGCAGTTTCATCACACATGCCTACTCGGCAAACAGGTTCATTTCCCGGCGTCATCGTAGAACATAATCCGGCACAACGTTTGGCATCTTTTGTTGCTCCATAATAACAATTATTGGTATAATCACAACTCATTTGAATGCCGTTTAAAGTACCGACGCATCGATCCAAATCGGCATCATAAGTTCCCCAAGTGCAATTTTTAATCCCATTAAAGCAATTTCCACAATTACCAGCCAATAAATCCGATGTTGTACATTGACCGCAACGATTGGGATCTGATGGAAGTGCTTCTATTGTTACCTTATATAAACAAATCCACGTGTCACCAGAAGGGTAGCAATAAGCAACATAATTATTTTTAGTAATTTTACAACCAAAACGCCGATCTCTGACATACATATATTCTCCATCAAAAGCATCACAAACCGTCGGATCACAAGAGCCATAAAAACACTCATTGAAATTAAAACCTTCGCAACAAATACCATTTCGGTCGGAAGGTTCAATATTTGTATCTTGGGCACAAACCCAATGCTGTGATTCAGTGGGACGCGTCCACTTTGGATACATATATGTTCCACAGTACAATCCATCCGGTGCTATACATCCAAATCCTGACCATCCCATCGTCACTTGCGCCCATTCACCTTTGTCGTCGCAAAACTTTGAATAGCAATATCCCGAACAATCATCTTCATTTTTGGGGGTTGATGTGCTGCAACGTCCACATTTTTTGCCGTTCAAATAGCAGTCATAATACAAAAGTCCAGCTGAACTTTTTTCAGTACAGTAAAATTCTTGACATGCGCCGTCGACAAAAATCGTGCCTTCCGGACATTCACAAGCCGTCCCATCGCTGTTGACAATCTTCGGAGATTCGCACGCGGTGCAAAGACAATTTTCGTCATACGAAGTACAACTGTCAATTTGCGGACATTCACAAACACCGTCTTTGCAAACTTGGTCCGAAGTGCATAAATTCGTGCAACGACAAGCCGAACTATCCAAGCCTTGACAGGCTCCGCAATTGACTAACGAACACACACAAACGCCGTCTTGACATGTGTAATTTTCGCCGCAATCGGTGTCCGATTTACATTCCGGATCGGGATC
>CAKPYQ010000030.1 GCA_934203105.1 uncultured Alphaproteobacteria bacterium | reverse complement strand
GTTTCTTTGGCTTTTGAAGAATTAGCAACGCACGAAACAACCGGCGCGGTCAGCCGCTATCAAGTAACGGCTTTTACACCCGAATCGGGGCATACTTTGTACGCCAAACGCGACGCGAACGGGAATGATTCCGTTGAAGTTGCCGGCGTCGTCCAAGGCGTTTGCGAAATCCTGATCCAATACGATAAAACCGAACTTTATACGCAAATCAGCGATACGGCAGGCGCTAAATTAACGGCGTGCGCTGACAATCAAACAATGGTGTTTGGATTGGGTGCGGGCTCGAGCGGTAGCACGGATCCTGATCCGGGTCCAGGCCCCGAACCCACAGACCCTTGCGAGGGCAAGACTTGTTCAGGACACGGAACTTGTTCCGACGGCGTTTGTACTTGCTCGGACGGATATACGGATCCGGATTGTGGAACGGCTCCGGAATGCAACAGCACAATTGCTTGCGCCAGCCCGAAAGTTTGCTCGACGGATTACCACTGCGAATGTCCAAGCATCGGCACCCCCGGCGTTTGCCAAACCACCGGAACGCAAAACGGTTGCCCGGCGATCGTAAACGTTACCGGCAAATGCGGCTCAAATGGTATTTGCACGAATGGTGCTTGCAGCGAATGCTCGTCACCGATGATCGCGAATGCTGATGGCACAGCTTGTGAATGTCCGGCCAAAGGCGCCAATTGCAAAACGCAAAATGACTTGACTTGTGAGTGCGACCTTTGCGAAGACGGATTCGAAAAGAACGCCGCCGGCGAATGCGTGGAAGTGAGCGCTTGTGCAGCAGATACACCCGTCGTATGCGGAAGTTCCTGTTGTCCGGAAGGGGCGACTTGCGACGGCAACAAATGTTGTGTAGCAGCGATCATGTCACCAGATACGGGGGTAGAAGTTTCCACTTCAGATAACAAGTGCTGCGTCGAGGGTTTCACACCGGTAGCGTGCCCTCAATTTAAAGCGTTTGTTTGTACTGGGGCAATCATGACAGAGGCAGAAGCTTGCGCTAAAGTTCGAGAAAGAGCGATGGCAGCATCAGGATTTATGGATCCACTCTTCTATGAGATTTATGCATATACAATGGACAACACCGGCGCCTATTTGGAGCACCGGGTTAGCCCAGATCCAGAATCGGATGGCTGTACCATAAAAAAAACGGCCAATATGTACTGTAAAGGCCCCAACGATTAAATCAAATTATTGATGGTATAGACAGATAAAGTGGCCGATATATACTGTAAAAAGCCCCCTGACAAACAGAGGGCTTTTTCTTTGGAAATGTGAACAAATTACTTATCCGTACCGCGCACTTTAATATGCGCTTCACGCAATTGCAATTCGCTGACCGGAGACGGTGCCTGCATCAATAAATCTTGCGCCCGTTGATTGAACGGGAAAGCAATAACTTCGCGAATGTAAGTTTCATCGCACAGCAACATCACCAAGCGATCAACACCAAAAGCACAACCACCGTGCGGAGGTGCACCGAAACGGAAAGCTTTTAACATACCGCCGAACTTAGCTTCGACGACTTCTTTGCCATAGCCCGCCATTTCAAAAGCTTTGTACATAATGTCTTCGCGGTGGTTACGAATAGCGCCTGAACAAATTTCATAGCCGTTGCAAACACAGTCGAATTGATAAGCTTTGATTTCAAACGGATTTTGGTTTAATAAAGCGTCCATACCACCTTGCGGCATCGAGAACGGGTTATGCGAAAATTCGATTTGATGTGTATCCGGGTTTTCTTCAAAGAACGGGAAGTCCGTAATCCAACAGAAAATAAACTTATCGGGATCAATCAAACCCAACTCATTGCCCAAGGTTGTGCGCACTTGACCGGCAAATTTTGCCGTCTTTTCGCCTTTACCTGCAACAAAGAAAACAACGTCTCCTGTTTTAGCTTCGCACGCCGCAGCAATTGCCGCCACACGTTCCGGCGATAATTTATTGGCGACAGGCCCTTTTGCTCCTTCCGGCGCCCAAGAAATATACGCCAAACCGCCAAAACCTTCCTCTTTTGCCCAAGCACCCAACTTGTCAAACCAAGAACGCGGCTTTCCTGCACATTCCGGCGCTTTAATAGCCCGTACAAACGCGCCGTTTTCAACCATCGAAGCAAAAATGCCAAACTCTGAACCGCGGAATGTTTCCGTAACATCTTTTATCACCAACGGGTTACGCAAGTCCGGCTTATCCGTTCCGTAAGTCAACATCGCTTCGGCAAACGGAATATGACGGAATTGTTCGGCCGAAAAGTCTTTATCGGGAGCAAATTCTTTCATCGCGTCCAAAACAACCGGTTGCATAATGTCCATAATGTCTTGTTGTTCGCAAAAGCTCATTTCCATATCAAGCTGATAGAACTCACCCGGAGAGCGATCCGCGCGGCTGTCTTCATCACGGAAGCAAGGCGCAATTTGGAAATAGCGGTCAAAACCCGATACCATTAACAACTGCTTGAACTGTTGCGGAGATTGTGGCAAAGCATAAAACATACCTTGATGTATACGGCTTGGGACCAAATAATCGCGCGCCCCTTCCGGAGACGATGCCGTTAAAATCGGTGTTTGAAATTCCATAAAGCCTTGCGTCCACATTCTTTGACGCAACGATTGAATAAAGCGGTTACGTAAAACAATATTGGCATGCGGTTTTTCACGGCGCAAATCCAAAAAACGATAGGTTAAACGTTGCTCTTCGGATAAATCGCTTTCGTCCGCCGTCAAAGAAAACGGCAAAACATCGGCATTACCCAAAATTTCAAAGCTTTCTACGGAAACTTCGATTTCACCGGTCGGTAATTTATCGTTAATCGTTTCCGGCGCCCGCTTTAAAACTTTTCCTTCAACCTTAATCACGGTTTCCGGACGCAATTTTGCCATTTCTTCAAAACATTTGTTTTCCGTATCGACAACACATTGAGTGCGCCCGTAATGGTCACGCAAATCAATAAACAATAAATTGCCGTGGTCACGTTTGGAAAATACCCAACCGGACAGGCGAACTTGTTCACCTGCGTTTGAAACGCACAAGTCGTTGCAAGTACAAGATCTGTATATATTCATTTTATTTTTTTCCTTTTTTTTCGTTCCAAGTGTAAGGGCGAATTTCGTTCGCGGTGCCACCTTACTTTACGGCAAAAAGATTTACCGCCTTAAAACGCGCTGTATCGGGCGCTCCCGAGAAGGTCTAATCAGCATTAAGCTTTTCTTCTTCCAAGCTCGACCGTGTCTGCGGTGTCAATGCTCTTGATAAAATTGTATACACCTGTTTTGATTTTTTTGCAAGCAAAAAGTAACCATTAAATAAAAAGTCGCTATTTCTAGCGACTTTCCATTTTTTTACGGGCATTCATTCGTGCAATCAGCAATTCTTTTGCTTTTTTATTCCGTTCAGGCGTAGAAGAACGCAATTGCTCTTTCAAAGAAAGTTCTTTTTCTTCCAAAGACTTAATTTTTTTCCGAATAGACCTTAATTCTTCACGTTTTTCAGCTCGTATGCTTTTTTCTTTAAGAGTTTGAATATCTTTGTTTTCGGTTGTTTCCTGATGATTTTTCAAATAATTTGCACGAATGTGGTCTGCATTTTCAAAAATTTGTGTTACAGTATATTTATCTGCATAATAATAATTGATTGCATAATCCAAGGCAGTTTTGCCAAAATTATTTTTTGCATCCACATCGGCGCCCAATTCAATCAGCTTTTTTATAGCGTTTATGTTTCCATCGGCATACATTAAAGCCGTCGAACCGTTGTTATCTTTTGCATTTATATCGGCACCGAATTCGACCAATTTTTCAATAGCTTCCGTTTTTCCTTTGCGTGTAGCAAACATCAAGGCCGTTGCGCCGTCTTGATTTTCATTTTTAGCATTTACATTGGCTCCGGCTTCCGCTAATATTTTTATGTACTCCGGATCACCAAATAAAGCAGCCTCCATCAAGGGTGTATAACCATTTGCAGCTTTTACATTTACCACAGCTCCGAGTTCAACCAATTTTTTTAAGACTTCTGTGCGTTTTGGTGTCCCGGCAGCCATCATCAATGGTGTTTCTCCGTCTTTATTTTCTGCATTTACATCAGCGCCGGCTGCGATTAACTTTTCAATACATTTTGTGTATCTTTGGGGATTGTAAAAAGCGTATCCAGCAGAAACAAAAAATAATGCCGTTAAACCGTCTTTGGAGCGCTTTGCATTTACATCAGCACCGGCTGCGATTAACTTTTCCGTGCAGTTTAATGCACCATGGTTAGCGGCTATCATTAATGGCGTATTTCCTATACGATCCCGTGCATTTACATCAGCACCCGCTTTGATCAATTTTTCAGCACTTTCTAGATACCCATTGTCAATAGCTGTCATGAGCGCCGAAGCATTCTTTATCGTGAGCGCTGTAGTATTACCTTGCTGATAAGGATTTGTTGCATTCACATCAGCACCAGCTTTAATTAATTCATCAACTTGTTTTATGAGCTTTTTCTCGGAAATTCCGGAACTGCCAATAACTTTTCCCCAAGTTTCGTCCCAACTATTTAAATCTAATTTGTTTTTCATTTTTTTTCTCCTTTTTTTATTTCCCTTTCAACTTCATTATTTTTAAACGCGTCCATCAGTTGCGGGAACGATCAGACAAATGCGCCCTTTCAATTTGCACGGCTTGCGCATAAGAAATAATTTTTTCTTTGGCCTTAACCGTTTTATAATCTTCCGGCACATTTGTAATTCGTGCGCCGCCTTTGGCATCAACAACGAACAAAGCACCCTCTACGTTAGCTTGTTGAGATTTTTCGCCGTCTGTATAAGTTGTCCCCACAGGAACAACAACGCCACGGCATTCATCATTATTGCGGCGGCACATACGTCCCGTTGTTGGAATTAAGGCTTTTTCTTTATATGCTTGGTTAGAACAATATCTGTCATTAAAGCCGTTTTTTTCCAAGAAACTCAACAAAGATTTGACCTCTATGGCATTCATTTGTTCCGCGTTTTTGCCTGTTTTGGCTTCAAAGTCCGCTAAATAAGAGTCCATCAATTTGATTTGATCGGGCGCTAAACCGTTCAGTAATAAAATATCTTGACCATCGCCTTTTAAGTTCTGATCTCCATATTTGGTGCCAGCATCTTTTGGATTGATAAAATGAATAGGCTCGTTTAAGTTTTTCAGCTCCAAAACATAACGTTCTGTTCCGCATTTAACTTTTGTTCCGAACTTTTTGACTAAATCAATATCTTTGACTTTCAACTCCATCATTTTTTGCTCCTTTTTATTATCTGGTTTTACTTTGTCTTAAAGCTATGTTGACTTGCGGGATTTTGCGCGACCCATCCAATTCATTAAAAAATTCGCGGCTGCACAAAATTGGATTTTGTATTTTTAGCTGAGCGTAATCATAGGCTTTGCGTTCAAAAGCAGACAATTTTGTAAATGCCTGTTTTTCATCGGGGGTTGCTTTTTGGATTCCAATCAAACACGCATCGCAAACAGCCGCCGCTTTTTCAACATAACTGATTTTCTTTTCATTCGTCCAAACGGGGTCATATTCACCTTTGTCGTTGGCTTTAAGCATAAACACATCAACACAATCAATCGTATTGGCTATTTGATCCGCCATTTTGACCATTTTCGCTTCAATCGACATTTTTTGAGCATGCTGTGTTTGCCAAATCTTTTTGGCTGCATCGCGCTCTTGCTTTGTATTACCGGCAAAACCTTCCGCAGGATTAGACAGCTCTTGCACTAAAAACGCGGTTTTCCTTGCGTCTTGCACACCCATAATCGGCACAAGAGCACTTGCAAGCTTTTCCCCTGAGTCAAGTGGTGTATCCTCGATCGCATCGTGTGCAAGCGCTGCTGCTAAAACGGGAAGATTTTTCGTATCTTTTAAAACTTTCTTTGGATCGCCCAAGGCATTGGCCACAATTTCCATCGCACGAAAAGGGTGCGATACATAATCAGGGTTTTGAGCCGTTTTATTTAGTCCTTTGCGTTTTTGTCCCGCGTGCGCATGGCACACCAAATCCCATACTTGTGCCAACGCTTTGTTTTCTTTAAAATCCTTGACTGTTAATTGTGTATACATATTTTCCTCTCTTTTCGCTGTTAATTAAATTAGAACTCTATTATAACACAAACGATCGTTTGTGTTCATCGCTTTTTGGACAAAATGTAAAATTTGGCTTTTGTTTCATTTCAGTGAATTACAGAGAGTCACTTCGCAAAAAAATCTATTGACATTAAACGATCGTTTTTATTGCATGTCGATAAATAAGTTTTTAGGCTTCAAAAAAAATGATTTTTGATTGAGTTTTTGGGGCACGCAAAAATCATTTTTTTGAATAGGTTATGGAGGAGTTTTTTATTGAGTTGATGATGCGTCATCGGATAGAAATGTGCGGCGCGGGCGCGCGGGGATTTGCGCGCCGCACATTTGATGCGTTGCCACCGCTTCAAGAGATTCTTCGCTTCGCTCAGAATGACGAGTGGAAAAAAACAGCTTATCAAGTGGGGGACGCGCGGCGCGAAAATTTCGCGTCCCCCACTTCGGGCGCAAGGCCACATATTAAGAGATTCTTCGCCAAAACGCAGAATGACAGTGTATGTAGATAGAATTTGTCATTTATCAATTCGAAACGGCAACGGTTATAATTTCAAAGTATTGCTTGATTTTTCATCGGTTGAAGTGTATAATAGAATTATATGGAACATAAAATGACAAAAAAACAAAAAAAAGATTCGCAAAAAACAGAAGATTATGATAAAGAGGCGTATATTCGCTTTATCTGTGAAGGGTTAAACGGAAAAGGATGCGGCACTGAAAAAAAGTATATTGCTCATTGGCGCAAAGAAAAAACGTGGGAGCAAAAATGCGCTGATTTCCAGCGCCGACAAGGTGATTAAGGTAAAAAGATGATGTATAAAAAAATATATGGTCGAACAATAACGGAAATGCTGGGTGTACTGGCTATTATGGGAGTATTGACAGTCGGTGCTGTCAGCGGTATTCGTTACGCTTTGGATAAAAATCAAGCTAATCAGATTATGTCCGAGGCTTATAGTCATGCAGTTTCACTGAAAACACAAACGAAAATCAGAACTTTTGAAGACGGCCAAATCTATACAAGTATTAAGAAAAATCGAATTGCATCGGCTCACTTTGAATCCTCTTCAAATGATACAATCGTTTTTGAAGCGCCTAATGTTATTAAAGGCGTGTGCGAACAACTCATCATCACGCAAGACGATGATGACCCCGTTTTCTTATCAATATTGGTTGACGGCAATTCCGATCAATGTGGCGAAAAAAATACAATGGTTTTTGCGATGAAGGGTGTTAAAACGCCTCAACCGGACATAAATCCCCAACCGACGCCAGATCCGTGCGAAAATAAAACGTGTTCGGATCATGGATATTGTGAATATGGTAATTGTTATTGTTTTGATGGCTATACCGGCACAGATTGTGAAAATGATCCACAATGCAATTCAGAAATTTTATGTCCGGATCCAAAGGAATGCATCAATTATACTTGCTCGTGCCCGAGTATAGGATCACCCGGTGTTTGCCAAACAACCGGAACGCAAAACGGTTGCCCGATTTTGGTTAATAAAACAGGCAAATGCGGTTCAAATGGTATTTGCAGTGACGGCGATTGTTTTGAATGTGTATGGCCAAAAACCGCAAATAGTGGTGGAACGGCATGTGTATGCTCAACCAATCAACAATCATCGTGCAGTTATAACGTGGTCATACAAAATGCACCGGGAGCGCAGACTTTGACCCCACTGCAACAATGCCCGGCTTCGCAATACTGTTATGTACTGTGGCGAAACGATTGTTGTTCCGCAACCTTAAACCCCAGAGCAACCGGAATCGTTTATGGGACATGCATCGGACAAGGTGAAGGTTATCCTGTTACCACTTGTCGATAGGTTTTATTTGCAAATAGCAATATAGCCGGCATTGGGATCGTTGCCGTAATAGCTGGTGGAAGCTGTAAAAGTACCTGAATTTAAATAAATGCCGATGGCGTTGTTTGAAGCGTCAACGGTAGAGGTCCAAGCGAAGTAATTGCCGTCTGATACGCCGGCCATATTAGGACAAACAGATCCGCTGGTCGTGGGACAGAGGGTGTTAAAATCGGCCAACGTGCGGCCTTGTGATTCGCACCATGAAAAAGCGCTCCACCAATTCATAAAAGAAGTGCTGATACAATATTTGCTGCCATTTTTGGCGGTTATTATTGAACCGCTGTTACATGTTCCGGCATTGGCTGAAAATGCAATAAACAAGCCAAGAACAGATAAAAATATTATTTTTTTCATGTTAAGATCTCCTTTGATTTAAGTTTTTTTAATTATAAACTATATTTTTGTTTTTTCAATTCTTTTTTTGGCGGGGGCCGAATTTATTGTTTATCTTTTTTTCCCACCCCATACGCAGAATAAAGCGATTGAGCGTTACGGCTTGCACTTTCATCAATCGTGCAATATGTGCTTTGGTAAAGCCGGCTTCTAACAAGCTGTAAACTTTTTCTCTGTTTTCAGTCAACTTTAATTTTTTGGATTGAGCCGCAAAGGGACGCCCTAACTTACGGCCGGTTGCTTTGATGTTATCCAAAGATGCTTTGGTACGTTGGCTGATTAAATTGCGTTCGATTTCCGCCGATATCCCAAAAGCAAATGCCATTACTTTGGATTGAATGTCGTTTCCCAAACGATAATTTTCTTTGATTGTCCATACTTGGCAACCTTCATTTAAGCAGTATTCTAAAATTCGCATAACTTCCAACAAAGATCGTCCTAAACGCGATATTTCACACGAAAGCAAAATGTCGCCTTTTTGTAACGACAGCAAAGCGACACCTAATTGTCGTTTGTTCAAAGGCTTTCTGGAAGAAATTTTTTCTTCCACCCAACGATCAATCTTAATTCTGTTTTTCCGCGCAAATTCTTTAATCTCAAATTCCTGATGTTCTACGCTCTGTTTGTTCGAGCTGACCCGTATGTATCCTATGATTGCCATATTTTTACTCCTGTATCTGATAATTACAACTTTTGGCTATAATAAACGTCTCAGTCAACACTTTTTTTCCCTTTTTTGCAAGGGAAAATAAGCCAAAAATCAAAGAAAATTACCAAACTTGATGTATAAATTCAATTGTTTGATTTTATAATTCAAATATCATAAAAAAATATTTTTTAATTCATTAAAATCATATATAAAACCTTTTGATATAGCAAATTGGAAAAAAGTATTGACAAAAAATCAATTTTTAATTATATTAAAAAGAATGCTTGTAAAGCAGCGATATCAACTTTTAAAAAAAAGGATATGGATAGATGATGTTAACAGAAAAAAATGCTGCGCTCAGCGCTGAAAAATCAAAAGTTGTGTCATCATTACCGGCAAATAATGACGTGATTAAAATTGATGACAAAGATGTTATTTTTAAATTAGATAAAGATATCTGCAGTTTAAAAAACGTTCAAATACCGCAAAATGCGACTGTTTTGGACGCGACGGATTGTAAAGCTTTATACGATTTATCCGGTATCACGCGTTATAAAAATTTACATACATTTTTGTTGTCCGGCACAGAGGTTAATTCTATGGAATTAGCAAAATTGCCACCCGAAACAAAAGCCGTTGATTTACGATATTGCAAACAAATCCGCAACTTATCCGGTTTGCGTTTTCGTCCCAACTTGCGCGTATTGATTAACTTTTCGTCAGAGCGAATGTTAAACTCTATCCCCGACAACATTGTTGTTCAAGTGTTGGGTTCGCCCGTATCTACAAAGCTGATTACAACACATAATAATTGTTCAATGGAAAAAGCTCAACATACATACGCTTGATAAAAAAACAAAAGCCCGCCGACAAAATCAGCGGGTTTTTTTTACTTTTAAAAAAAGTGATTGGATTATTCTTTGACCACGATGTTCGAAGCCGAAGACCTGCCATTTTCATCGGTTGCCATATCAAATTCAACCACTTGATTTTCGTGCAATCCGCGTAATCCGGACGCATGAACGGAAGTGATGTGTACAAATACATCTTTATCTTCGCCCTCCGGCACAATAAAGCCGTATCCTTTTTTGAAATTAAACCATTTTACTTTTCCGACAGCCATAGTCTTCTCCTTAAAAATTAACGTTAATCTTGCCGGTATCAAACCGACTCTTTTACTTTAATTCATAAAAAAATCATACGCAAGAAGTATTTTTAAAAAAAGCAATAATTTGTTGCAATTTATTTTAAAAACGGGTATTGTAAAGAATATGAAAAAAGGAATGCAAGAATGGTAAGTGAAGTAAAAACAGAAGAAAAAATTGAATCTGCAAAGCTGGCAGATGCTTTGTCCGAACGATATTTGGCCTATGCGATGTCAACGATTGTATCGCGTTCGTTGCCTGATGTGCGGGACGGTTTAAAGCCTGTTCATCGCCGGTTATTGTTTGCGATGCGGCATTTGAAGTTGGATCCGACTTCCGGATTTAAAAAGTGTGCGCGTGTGGTCGGTGACGTAATCGGTAAATATCACCCGCACGGAGATACGGCCGTATATGATGCGATGGTTCGATTGGCGCAAGACTTTGCCGTCCGTTATCCGCTTGTCGAAGGGCAAGGCAACTTTGGTAATATCGACGGAGACAGAGCCGCCGCAATGCGTTATACAGAAGCGCGTTTAACCGATGTTGCAATGGCTTTAATGGCCGGCTTGGACGATGACGCGGTGGATTTTACGCCCACTTATGACGGATCGGAAGATGAACCGGCCGTTATGCCGGCGGCGTTTCCAAATTTATTAGCAAACGGGTCCAGCGGTATTGCTGTCGGTATGGCAACAAACATTCCGCCGCACAATGTCGGCGAAGTTTGCGATGCTTTGTCGTATTTAATTCGTCACCCCGATTGCGAATGTGCTAAATTATCGGACTATGTGCAAGGGCCGGATTTTCCGACGGGCGGTTTGTTAATGGAAAGCCACAACGCGATTGTAAAGGCCTATGAAACCGGCAGAGGATCTTTCCGTATTCGTGCCAAGTGGGAACGTGAAGATTTGTCCCACGGGCAATATCAAATTGTTATTACTGAAATTCCGTATGGCATAGCGAAATCAGATTTGATTGCGAAAATTGC
This sequence comes from uncultured Alphaproteobacteria bacterium, assembly GCA_934203105.1. GTDB lineage: Bacteria > Pseudomonadota > Alphaproteobacteria > CAAHEQ01 > UBA3637 > CAAHEQ01. Next base: position 1,624 of record CAKPYQ010000030.1, on the reverse strand, counting down.
CAAGCTGCTAAACGACAAAAAATTACCGATGTTGGCAGACATTCGTGATGAATCGGCCGAAGAAGTGCGCGTTGTTTTGGAGCCGAAAAATCGGACGGTTGAAGCGGAATATTTAATGGAATATTTATTCCAACACACGGATTTACAAAGCACTTTCCATTTAAATATGAATGTGTTGGACGCGGACAGCACGCCGAAAGTAATGAGCTTAAAGCAAATATTGCAAGCGTTTTTGGCTCATCGAATGGTGGTTTTGATGCGTTGCAGCCAACACCGTTTGGACAAGATTTTACATCGAATGGAAGTGTTGCAGGGCTTTTTAATCACCTATTTAAATTTGGATCGAGTGATTGAGATCATTCGCGGTGAAGATGAACCGAAGCCTCTTTTGATGAAAGAATTTAACTTGTCCGAAGTACAAGTTGAATCTATTTTAAATATGAAGTTGCGTTCTTTGCGAAAATTGGAAGAAATGCAAATCAAAAACGAATACGATTCTTTGGACAAAGAACGGTTGGATTTACAGGCTTTGTTGGCCGATGAAACTCTGCGCTGGGGCAAAATTGCCGAACAAGTCGCGGATATTAAAAAACGTTTTGGACAAAAAACAAAATTGGGTGCGCGCCGAACGGTCATTGCTGATGCTCCGGTTGCGGTGGAAGTGCCGATCGAAGCGATGATTGAAAAAGAACCGATCACGATCGTTTTATCCAAAAAAGGTTGGATCCGTGCTTTGAAAGGGCACGTCGACGTTGCCGAAGCCAAGTTCAAAGAAGGCGATGAATTAAAGTTTTCAATCAAGGCTCAAACAACGGACAAGATATTGTTTTTCTCTGACAATGGTCGTTTTTACACGATTATGGGTGACAAAATCGTTGGCGGTCGTGGCTTTGGAGAGCCTATTCGTTTAAGCATTGATTTACCGGAACAAGATCACATTATTTCGATGATGGTTTGCGCAGCCGATCAACAGTTGTTGGTCGCAACGGATAAAGGAAAAGGCTTTTTAATTGCGGCAAAAGATGTTGTGGCTCAAACCAGAGCCGGCAAAATCGTTTTAAATGTTGGTGCGGACAAGGCAAAGTTCTGTATTCCTGTGACGGGCGATATGGTTGCGATTATCGGTCAAAATCGTAAATTGTTAATCTTTAAAACAGAAGAAATCCCCACAATGACACGCGGCAGCGGCGTTATGTTGCAAAAGTATCAAGGCGGCGGCGCAAGCGATATTGAGTTCTTTAACCAAGCAGAAGGAATGCCTTTTGCATTTGGGAACGGAACGCGGATTGAACGCGATTTAATTACGTGGCTTGGCAAGCGTGCGCAGGTGGGTAAATTCCCGCCGGTTGGTTTCCCGCGCAGCAATAAATTTAAGTAAACAAAAGACGTTTTGTTTTTCTTTCGTTCAGGCTTTGCTTTTTTAAGCGGAGCCTGTTTTTTTAAAGGATCTGATGTATTGCTCCAAAAACGACTCGAAAAAATTTTAAATGAAGCAAAAATATGTAAAATTATTCAATATAGTATGCCGGATTTTTAATTTAAGCGCAAAAAATAAAGCTTAAAGTTGTAATTTAATAAAAAAAGCGATAAATAATAAAAAAAGGTCTTGACAACGACTTTCGAA
>CAKPYQ010000029.1 GCA_934203105.1 uncultured Alphaproteobacteria bacterium | reverse complement strand
GCGTTTTGCTATTCGTGAAGGCGGCCACACAGTTGGTGCCGGTACAGTAGCAAAGATTATCAAGTAATTGATAGCAAGGCTTTAAAGCTGTAAAGCGAAAGAAAACGAGCTGATTTATTTAAAATCAGCTCGTCTTTTTTTTTCTAAGAGGAGGGGAAAAATGAAATTTATTTACTGAGCGCGGATGGAGTTTAAGACTTGTTCGACTCTGAAACTGGGGGCGGCTTGTTCGGTCATTCGAATGCCGATTTCGTACTTGGCCAAAGAACGACGGTAATATGTCAGCACGAACAAGCGTACCGACGAAGACAATCCGGAATTACCTTTTGCGCTGTCGATTAACGAGCACAATTTATAAAGTGCGATATTTTCTCTGCGGCAAATGTCGGATAAAGCGATCCAAGTTTCTTTGTCTAATCTCATGCTGGTTCTGCGTCCGTTGACGACTACGTTTTTGCACAAAAGCATAATAAAATCCTTTCAAGAGTTTAAAGTTATAGGCCGAATGTCTACAATTATAAAGGTAGTCCATAATCAGGTATATTGCAAGGCAAAACATAAAAATAACTGAAAATAATAGCAAATACATAAGTCTGTATGCGCGCTCTGGTTGATAACAAGTGTTTTTATAGTTTTGTCATAGAGCGACTCGAAGGAAAAAGAGGCTGTTTTATGAGATTTTTTCTCAATCGTCCCCGCGGATTGATACTCGCCGTGCGGGGACGATTGGAAGAAAACATTTGCCGTTAAATCAAGCATTCGTGATAAATTGCAAGACTTCCTACCGTCCGGCCTGATTTTTTATTTTCTGCAAAAACAAGCTTTTGGCTTGTTGTTTCTCGGCGTTTTTCGCTTGCTGTGCGGAGCTTGCCTGTTCCGAACTCTGTGTTTGCAATGTCCTGGAGGTGTTCAAAAGAAAAGTTTTTTCAGCTCCGTTCTGTTCGACTTTGTCTTTTCCAGCTTTACTTGCTTTGCGCAACATGTCCGCAATTTCCTTGATCCGGCGATCGAAGAGATCGGAGTTTCCAAAGCTTCTGCCGTTCAATCTGTACTCAATATCCTTGCGATGACGCTCGATAACAATCATCGACGCTGTTTTCCCGTTTTTATCCCTCGCATTTACATTTGCACCGGCCTTGATCAACGTGTCCACAATTTCCTTGTTTCCCTTATAGGCCGCCCACATTAAAGCTGTGTTCCCATCATTGGCCTTTGCATTTACATCTACACCGGCCTTGATCAACGCGTCCACAGTTTCCTTCTTATTATTGAGGGCAGCATACATCAAAGCTGTTCGCCCGTTATAGTTCGTCGCATTTACATTTGCACCGGCCTTGATCAATACGTCCACAGTTTCTTTCGTACCAAGCTCGGCCGCCCACATCAAAACTGTGCGCTCGTTATTGTCCTTTGCATTTACATCTGCACCAGCTCTGATCAACGCGTCCGCAATTTCCTTGTTAGCTTTGGAGGAATCATAGCCGGCAGCACGCACCAAAGCTGTTCGCCCGTCATAGTCCTTTGCATTTACATCTGCACCGGCCCCGAGTAACGCCTCCACAATTTCCCTGTTACCAGAGCGGGCAGCACTCATCAAAGCTGTTTGCCCGCCTTTGCTCGTCGCATTTACATTTGCCCCGGCCTTAATCAACGTCTCCACAATTTCCCTGTTACCAGGGTGGGCAGCACTCATCAAAGCTGTCTCCCCGATTTTGTCCGCCGCATTTACATCTGCACCGACATTAATCAACGTATCCACAACTTCCCGGCGCTCTCCCGTGGCGGCATACATCAAAGCCGTTTGCCCGTATTCGTTCGTCGCATTTACATCTGCACCGGCCCAGACCAAAGCGTCCACAACGTTATTGTTTTCACTCATGGCAGCATACATCAAAGCTGTTTGCCCGTATTCGTTCTTTGCATTTAGATCTGCACCGCCCCAGGTCAATGCGTCCACAATTTCCTGGCGTTCCCATAAGGCAGCCATCATCAAAGCTGTTCGCCCGTTTTTATTAGTCGCATTTACATCTGCACCGGCCCTGATCAACGCGTCCACAGTTTCCTGGTCACCATCTTTGGCAGCCTCCACCAAACGGTCAGCATCATTCAAAGCTGTTACCTCGTCTTTTTTTTCTATGTCTAACGGCATTGTTTTCTCCTTTCGTTACTTCAATTATATCCGTATAGATTTATTATAACACAAACGATCGTTTGTGTTCGTCGCATTTTGGGCAAAATAGAAAAATTGGCTTTTGTTTATTTTCAGTTGGTTACAGACAGTCATATTGCAAAAAAATCTATTGACATTAAACGATCGTTTTTATTGCATGTCGATAAAGAGTTTTTTTGAATGAGTTGTGGAGGAGTTTTTATTGAGTTGATGATGTAAACAGATTCTTCGTGTTGCTCAGAATGACGCCAGAAAAAAAAACAGCTTATCAAGTGGGGGACGCGGCGCGCGAATTTTCGCGTCCCCCACTTTTAGATAGGAACTATTTTTTCCGATCATCTCCCATCATACGCTTAAAATAGAAAACCATTTTCCCAATCGTCCCCGCGCCGCGCGGATCAATCCGCAGGGACGATTGGGATACCCCATTCAGGCATTAAGAAATGTGCGGCGCGGGCGCGCGGGGATTTGCGCGCCGCACATTTAGACGTTACGATGAAGTAAAAAGATTTTTCACATTCGTTCAGAATGACGAATGGAAAAAACAGAATAACGGGCGAGCAAAAACACCGATAATAACAGGCTTTAATTTTGCTTTGTCTTTAAAAATTTCAACTTTGGAAAATCTTCGGCGGTCTTATTCAAATGCCAATCATTACGCGCCAAAAACACCCAATTACCATCATAATCTTGCGCTGAATTGGCTCGATTTTTATCCACAAAATCTTTGACATCATTTTCCGTCCCGTCCAGCCAACGCGCTGTCATAAAGCTGGTCGCTTCGAAAATAACGGGCACTTCATATTCCGTACGAATGCGATCCGCCAAAATTTGGAATTGCAAAGCACCAACCACACCGACAATCCATTCGTTACCGATTAACGGTTTGAAAACGGACGCGCCTCCTTCTTCCGCAATTTGCATCAAAGCATTGCCTAAATGCTTGGCTTTCAAAGGGTCGACCGGTCGTACTTTTTGCAACATTTCCGGCGCAAATGACGGAATGCCGGTAAAGGAAAATTTTTCACCTTCGGTTAATGTATCGCCTATGCGCAAATTACCGTGGTTCGGAACACCCATAATATCCCCCGCCCACGCTTCTTGCGCCAACTCACGCTCCTGCGCCAAAAACAAAACCGGATTATGCATCAAAATTTGTTTGTCCGAGCGGACATGATACAGCTTCATTCCGTTTTTAAAATGCCCCGAACAAATACGCATAAAAGCAATTCGGTCACGATGCTTGGGATCCATATTTGCTTGGATTTTAAAAATAAATCCCGTCACTTTATCTTCGTTCGGCTCAATCGTTCGTTCCACGGCTTTTTGAGGCCGCGGCGACGGCGCATAACGAACTAAACCGTCCAACAATTCTTGAACGCCGAAATTGTTAATCGCACTGCCGAAAAAAACAGGCGTTAAAGAACCTTCCAAATACGCCTCTCGATCAAACGGACGGCACAATTCACGCGCCATTTGGACATTTTCACGCAATTCGGCAGCCTCTTGCGGCGTCAACAGCTGATCCAACTTGGCATCGTTAATACCGTCAGCAACCGCAACCGGAGCGCTTTTGTGCGACTTATCGGACTTGTCCAATAAAATCAGCTTATCATTTAAAATGTCATAGCACCCTTTAAAACGATTGCCCATACCGATCGGCCAGCTGGCCGGCGTCGTATCCAAAGCCAATTTTTCTTCAATTTCAGACAACAATGAAAACGGATCTTGCCCTTCACGGTCAAGCTTGTTGATAAAAGTAATGATCGGAATGTCCCGCAAACGACAAACTTCAAACAACTTTAAAGTCTGTGCTTCAATACCTTTTGCACAATCGATCACCATAACGGCACTGTCAACCGCCGTCAATACGCGATAAGTATCTTCCGAAAAGTCTTCGTGTCCTGGGGTGTCCAGCAAATTAAAAGTGCAACCGTCATATTCAAACGTCATCACCGAAGACGCAACAGAAATACCACGTTCCTGCTCGACTTTCATCCAGTCGGATCGTGCGGCGCGCTGTTCACGTTTAGCTTTTACCGCACCGGCCATTTGAATAGCACCACCGAACAACAATAACTTTTCGGTCAAGGTTGTTTTACCGGCGTCCGGGTGAGAAATAATCGCAAAGGTTCTGCGTTTTGAAATAATGTCGTCTTTCGTTTGAGTCATTTTTTATCCTTCAATTACATTTTAAAAGCGCTTATAGCACACTTTTCAACGCTTGTCCAGCACTTTATTGCCCCATAATTCGACAAATAAAAAGCAAACTTTTTGCTTGCAATCGGAAAGTTTTTTATGTAATATGCAACATAAGTGTTAAAAAAAACTTGCAAGAGCGCTTTTTTTGGGGTATCTTGCAGGAAGTTTCGTTCTTGAAAATAACACAAGCGCGGGCGTGGCGAAATTGGCAGACGCGTCGGATTTAGGTTCCGAAGAGGTAACTCGTGGGGGTTCAAGTCCCTCCGCCCGCACCAGAAGTTCAAGAGCTGTTTTGTTGATAATGAATAGGATAAACAAATGAAAATTACTGAAAATAAATCCAAAGGTTTAGTCAAGTCCTTTAAAGTCGTTGTTCCGACTGACGAATTTAAAACGGCTTATGATAAGAAATTGGCTGAAACTTGCACAAAAGTAAAATTGCCGGGATTCCGTCCGGGTAATACACCGGCGCATATCGTCGAACAAAAGTACGGTCAAGCAATTAAAGGCGAAACAGCCGAAGCTTTGATTCAAGACGCTTCACGCCAAATTATGACGGAAAACAAATTAAAACCGGCTGCGGCTCCGAAAGTCGATGTCGCAAAATTCGAAGACGGCAAAGATTTTGAATTTTCAATCGAAGTCGAAGTTTTACCGGAAATTGCTGCGATTGATTTTTCAAAAGTGACTGTTGACAAATTAACTGCCGATGTCACAGAAGATGAAATCAACAAAGCCGTTAAACGTTTGGCAGACGCTCGTCGCGAAACACAAGTGATCAACGAAAACCGCCCGACAAAAGAAGGCGATGTTGTCGTTATTGACTTTGTCGGCACAATCGACGGCAAAGAATTCCGCGGCGGTTCAGGAAAAGATTTCTATTTGGCTTTGGGTTCAAATACGTTTATTCCGGGCTTTGAAGCTCAATTGGTTGGCAAAAACATCGGCGATAAAGTTCAAGTAAATGTTACATTCCCGATGGAATATCACGTGAAAGAATTGGCCGGCAAGCCTGCTGTATTCGAAACGACAATCAAAGAATTACGTCAATATAAAGATGCCGAATTGAATGACGATTTTGCAAAAACATTCGGTCAAGATACAATGGATTCTTTAAAAGCTTTGATTAAAACAGAGTTGGAAAAAGAATATACAAACGTTTCCAAAGTTCATTTGAAGCGTGCTATTTTGGACGCATTGGCTCCGCTTTGTGCTTTTGATGCGCCGCAATCTATGGTCGATATGGAATTCGACGCGATTTGGAAGCAATTTGAAAATGCAAAAGCAGCCGGTCAATTGGACGACGACGAAAAGAATGCCAAAGAAGAAGATTTGAAAAAAGAATATATGGACATTGCGGTTCGTCGTGTTAAATTAGGATTGTTATTGGCGGAAATTGCAAACCAAAACAAAATCACTTTGGACGCAAACGACATTCAAAAAGCAGTTATGGCAGAAGCTGCCCGCTATCCGGGACAAGAAAAGCAAGTTATCGAATTCTATCAAAAGAATCCGCGTGCTTTGGAAGCTTTGCGTGCACCGTTGTTTGAAGAAAAAGTTGTTGACTTTATCGCAAACAACATCAAAACAAACGAAAAGAAAATGACTCCGGAAGAATTATACGCTTTTGATCCGGATAAAAAATAAAGGAAAACATTATGATTGGACTTGCACCTCAGATGGATTATTTGGTTCCGACGGTGGTTGAACAAACCGGTCGCGGAGAACGTTCGTATGATATTTATTCGCGCTTACTGAAAGAAAGAATTATCTTTTTGACGGGGCAAGTCCAAGATGATGTTGCCAGCTTAATTTGCGCTCAACTGTTGTTTTTGGAAGCCGAAGATCCGAAAAAAGAAATCGCGTTTTACATTAACTCTCCGGGTGGCGTAGTCACCTCCGGCTTGGCGATTTTGGACACGATGAATTACATCAAATGTCCGGTTTCAACGATTGTCATGGGGCAAGCTTGCTCGATGGGATCGTTGTTGCTGTGCTGTGGCGAAAAAGGTCGGCGTTTTGCTTTGCCGCACTCCCGAATTATGATTCACCAACCCTCCGGCGGGTTCCAAGGTCAAGCGGCCGACATCGAAATTCACGCCAAAGAAATTTTGGATTTGCGTGCGCGTTTGAATCAAATCTATGTCAAACAAACGGGGCAAAAGTTGGAAGCGGTTGAAAAAGCAATGGAACGCGATAATTTTATGAGTCCGGAAGAAGCTTTAAAGTTCGGTTTAATTGACGAAATCATTACGGACAGAAAATAATCGGGTATGCGCTCTTGCATTAAAGCAAACGATTGCCTATATATGTATTTTGAAAAGGTAAAAACTGATGACGGATAAAAAAGATAATAAAAAAACTTTGGTTTGCTCTTTTTGCAACAAAACGCAAAATGAAGTGCGAAAATTGATCGCCGGACGTACATTGACTTTTGAAGGCGATGAAACGGGCGCACATTCTCAAACGGTTTTTATTTGTGATGAATGCGTCGATTTATGCGCAAAAATTATTGCAGAGGAATCCGCAAACAACACATCTGCCGAAGAAAAATCGGAAGAATTTAAATTAACCAATCCGCACGAGATTAAAAAGTTTTTGGACACTTATGTCATTGGGCAGGAAAAAGCCAAAAAAGTTTTGTCTGTGGCTGTGTATAATCACTATAAACGATTGTTTAACAAAACCGAAGATGATGTTGAAATCAACAAATCCAACATCTTATTGATCGGAGCGACGGGTTGCGGTAAAACATATTTAGCACGTACTTTGGCCAAAATATTGAATGTGCCTTTTGCAATTGCGGACGCAACGACATTGACGGAAGCCGGATATGTCGGTGAAGACGTCGAAAACATTATTTTAAAGTTGTTGCAAAATGCTAATTACGACGTTGAAAAAGCGCAACGCGGCATTGTTTACATTGATGAAATTGACAAAATATCTCGTAAAAATGATGGTCCGTCCATTACTCGCGATGTATCGGGTGAAGGTGTGCAACAGGCTTTGTTAAAGTTAATGGAAGGTACGATTGCCTCTGTTCCTCCACAAGGTGGACGTAAGCACCCGCAACAAGAATTTATTCAAGTAGACACCAGCAACATATTATTTATTTGCGGTGGTGCTTTTGCCGGATTGGATAAAATGATTGAACGTAGAACCGAAAAGTCATCTATCGGCTTTGGTGCGGTTGTTCACGATAAAGATGAAAAGACAACCGGCGAATTATTGTCGAAATTAGAACCGGAAGATTTGTTGAAATTCGGGTTAATTCCGGAGTTTGTCGGTCGATTACCGGTCATTGCAACGTTGGACGATTTGGACGAAAAAGCTTTAATTAAGATATTAACAGAACCAAAAAATGCGCTGATCAAGCAATATCAAAGCTTATTTAAAATGGAAAATGTCAAGTTAACCTTTACAAAGGAAGCTTGCCAAGCTGTTGCCAAAAAGGCGTTGGAACGCAAAACCGGTGCGCGCGGATTGCGTTCGATTATGGAAAACTTATTGTTGGATTTAATGTTTGACTTATCATCAATGCACGGCTTGGAAGAAGTCGTCATTAACGAAGAAGTCGTTGAAGGAAAAGCAGAACCTTTATTGGTTTATGCAAAAGAAAAAGAAAAAAATGCCAGTTAAATAAAGGGGAAAAACTGTGACACAAGACAATGAAATCAAAAAAAAACCTGAACAAACCAAGAACTTGGAAGATTTAGGAAAAGTATATCCTGTATTACCATTGCGGGACATTGTTTTGTTTCCCCATATGGTCGTTCCTTTGTTTGTCGGACGTGAAAAATCCGTGCACGCTTTGGACAATGTTTTGGGCGATAATAAAGAGATTTTATTGGTTACGCAAGTTGATCCCAACATTGACGACCCGACCCCGAAAGATTTACATAAAATCGGTACTTTGGCGACAGTTTTACAAATGTTGCGTCTGCCGGACGGCACAGTAAAAGTTTTGGTCGAAGGATCAAGAAGAGCCGAAATCACCCATTTTATTGCCGAAGAGCCTTTTTTGGAAGTGTATGCCAAAGAAGTGCACGATAATGATGTTGCAACCGATGAATTAGAAGCTTTAACACGCTCGGTGACGGAACAATTCGAACGTTATGCATCATTAAATCACCGCTTACCGCCGGAAGCGTGGGCGACTGTTTCACAACTGCAAGATCCCGCTAAATTGGCTGATGCTGTATCCTCGCACTTGACTTTAAAGATCGAAGAAAAACAAAAATTGTTGGAAACACGTTCTTTATTGGAACGTTTGGAAATCTTGTTTACTTTGATGGAAAAAGAAATCAACGTGTTACAGGTGGAAAAGAAAATCCGCAAACGCGTCAAAACTCAAATGGAAAAAAGCCAAAAAGAGTACTATTTGAACGAGCAAATGAAGGCTATTCAAAAGGAGTTGGGCGACGGAGACGACGGCAACGACACTTTGGAAATTAAAAAGAAAATCGATTCGGCTCACATGCCCAAAGACGTTAAAGAAAAGGCTTTTGCGGAACTGCGCAAATTAAAAATGATGGGGCCGATGTCTGCGGAAGCCAGCGTTATCCGTAATTATTTGGATTGGTTGACATCCTTGCCTTGGCGCAAAACGGGCCAAAGCCACATTGATTTGAAAAAAGCCGAAGAAATTTTAAACAAAGATCATTACGGATTGGAAAAAGTCAAAGAACGGATTTTGGAATACTTGGCCGTATTGAAAAAATCGGGCGGAATAAAGGGGCCTATTTTGTGCTTGGTCGGACCTCCGGGTGTTGGTAAAACATCGTTGGGGCAATCGATTGCCAAAGCAACGGGGCGTCACTTTGTTCGGGCGTCATTGGGCGGTATGCGTGATGAAGCGGAAATTCGCGGTCACCGTCGGACTTATATCGGCGCGATGCCCGGCAAAATTATCCAAGGTATGAAAAAAGCCAAAACCTTAAACACATTATTTTTATTAGACGAAATCGATAAATTAGGTGCTGATTGGCGCGGTGATCCGTCTTCCGCTTTGTTGGAGGTTTTGGATCCGGAGCAAAATGCGACCTTTAACGACCATTATTTGGAGGTTGATTACGATTTATCGGACGTTATGTTTGTCACAACTGCAAATACGTTAAAAATGCCGCGGCCGTTATTGGACAGAATGGAAATCATTCAACTTTCGGGCTATACGGAAGATGAAAAGGTGGAAATTGCAAAGCGTCATTTAATCGCAAAGCAAATGAAGGCTGCCGGATTGACAGCAAAAGAGTTTGTTTTAGATGAAAATGCGATCCGTCAAATTATTCGGCTGTATACGCGTGAAGCAGGTGTTCGAAACTTGGAGCGCGAAATAGCGAACTTGTGCCGCAAAGCAGTCAAAGAATTATTGACAGAGAACAAAAAAACGGTACATATCACGGTCAAAAACTTGGCTAAATATGCCGGCATTGCTCGGTATAGCTTTGGGATTGCGGAACAAGATGATCAAGTCGGTGTCACAACCGGATTGGCGTGGACGGAAGTCGGCGGGGAAATCTTATCGATTGAAGCTGTTGTTATGCCCGGTAAAGGCAACATCATTTTGACCGGCCAGCTGGGTGATGTGATGAAAGAATCCGTTGAAGCGGCAAGGTCATATATCCGAGCCAACCACAATATGTTTGGCATACTTTCTTGCGTTTTTGAAAAAAACGATATTCACGTTCATGTACCGGAAGGAGCAACACCGAAAGACGGCCCTTCAGCGGGTATCACAATGTGTACATCTTTGGTGTCGGCACTGACGGGTATTGCTGTACGCAAAGACGTTGCTATGACGGGTGAAATAACTTTACGCGGGCGCGTTTTGCCGATAGGCGGATTGAAAGAAAAATTATTGGCCGCGTTGCGTGGCGGGTTAAAAACCGTTTTGATTCCGGCGGAAAATGAAAAAGACTTGGCGGAAATTCCAGAAAATGTCAAAAAAGGATTAAAAATTATTCCGGTCACATATGTGCGCGAAGTATTGGAGCATGCTTTAACAAAGCCACTACAACCTTTGCCGCACGATATGCCGGTTTGCGAATCGAAAAACGAATCGACTAGCGCTTTAAATTAGCCTTGCTCGATTCGCAAGCTTTTTTGCCGTTTTGAAGCCAAAATTACAACTTTTGTTTGATGTTTTTATAAAAGTTTTTCGTTAAAATGCGCAAAAGTTAAGAAAAATCGCACAAAATCAATAAAAAAGCCTCTTTTTGGGTTGACGATTGAAAAAAAAGGCCTTAACATCTAATTGTTGGCTGAAAACAGCCAAAAATTAAGGTTTATGTATTAACTTGAAAATATAAAAAAAGGAGTCCTTAAATGAATAAAAATGAATTGATCGCCGCAGTGGCAAAAAAAGCGAACGCTTCTAAAGCAGCAGCAGCTGATGTCTTGGATGCATTCTTTGGCGTAACAACGGCAGAATTGAAAAAAGGCGGCGAAATCCGTGTTGTAGGCTTTGGTACATTTGCAGTTACAAAACGTGCTGCTTCCGAAGGTCACAACCCGCGTACAGGCGAAACGATTAAGATTCCAGCTTCGAAACAACCGAAGTTCCGTCCGGGCAAAGCTTTGAAAGATGCGATCAACAAATAATTTTTAATTTTTTTGTTGACAAAGTAAGAAAAGGACTGTATAGTCTGTTTATTCTGTTAAAGATACAGTCCTTTTTATGGGCGGTTAGCTCAGCTGGCTAGAGCATCTCGTTTACACCGAGAGGGTCAGGAGTTCGAATCTCTTACCGCCTACCAAGAAAAATAAAATGTCGCGTTCTGCGGCATTTTTTTATATTTACGCTCGATCGAACTTCTTGATTAACAAGTCCTTTTTCATTGAAATCTGCCGAATATAATTTGTATTTTTCCCTCATTCTGAGCGCTTTTTGTCCGCTCGTCATTCTGAGCGAAAGCGAAGAATCTCTTTACATCATCATAACGTCAAATGTGCGGCGCGTCAAAACCCGCGCGCCCGCGTCGCACATTTCCTCATGCCTGTTTTTTGGGAGCCATTCTGAGCAAAAGCGAAGAAACTGTTTGTGTCTCGCGTCATTCTGAGCTTTGGCGAAGAAACTCTTTGATCCCCAAGATTCTTCATTCGCTTTGCTCATTCAGAATGACGATAGAAAAGAGGAATGTCCTTTTGAGCGCACGCGAAGAATCTTTTAGTGTTTCCGGCTCATTCTGACGTCATTCTGAACGTAAGTGAAGAATCTCTTGAGGTCTGATAATGCGCCAAACTTGGGACGCACGCCGCGCAGTGCGAACATTTTCGCACTGTACCTACTTATTCTAAAAAGCCCTCATAAGAGGGCTTTTTTTACTTACTAACAGGCTCCTCCGGCAAAGTAACTTCCGGTAAGCGGATGCCCATCTGCCTCTCCTTCATAAGTTTGATAGTCTACACTACAATCATGACCGATTCCACCACAAATAGAATCATTATATCCTTCTCCTTCTGTCATCACACATGATCCGGGAATGCAATCGTCAAGAAGTCCTTTTTTACACTTGTATTCGCATTCATTTAAATAATCTTGGCAAGAAACATCTTTCATACAAACAGTACATCCCCAAAACGATGTTGTTTCCCAATCTTCGCAATCCAAGGTTGGGCAACATTTTCCATCAAAATCTCTTTCATTTGTCGAACATACTTCGCTACAAATTGTACATCCATTTGCATCTGTTGTTGTCCCATTTGCGCAGGCGGAAGCATCTATCGCTTCGCAGCATTTCCCCGCATTTCCACATGTTTGTGTTCCATTACAGCAGACACTGTCACACCATTTGCCGGAATCAGCTGTGCAACACTCTTCGCTTTCGTCTTTGCTGGCGCAACAATGTCCGTCGCCGAATTTATCGCCGACCCATACATGATCGGACGGATCATCTCCGTCAATTTTTGTGATTCCGCAACACACATAACTGCCTTGCGCACCATTCGGACAAACCACACCGCAAGCGCAAGTGCCGTCCGGCATTTTCCAGCATCCCGCAGCACTGCAATCGACGCAGCCCATTACGCAACCTTTTTCGTTGACTTGGCAAGCCAATCCTTCCGCGCACGCCAATTCTTCGCAAGTTTTGCAACTATCGCACTTGCCATTATTGCAGTATTGTCCGGAAGAGCAATCGCTGTCTGTCGAGCATGTGACACAGCCTTCGACGTTTTTGCAAGTGCAACTTGCCGTGTCCAATTCTTCACAAGCGCCGGTGCAAGTCAAGTTACAAGTCCTGCATTCGCCGTCATCGCAATAGTCGCCGGAGGGGCAATCAGAGGCATCAGCGCACGGCGTGCACCCCGTCAAAGTTTCACACGAACAAGTCGTTGCATTCAACCGCTCGCAAGCGCCTGTACAGTTCAAAGTACACTCTTCGCAAATGCCGTTCTTACAAACTTGGCCCGCTGCACAATCGTTGTTTGTCGCGCATTCCGGTTCAGGTCCAGGCTCTGGTCCCGGCGTAGGATCAGGACCCGGCGTCGGATCAAACCAACCTTCTTCGAACAAAAAGTACATGTTCGTTTTGTCCGATCCGCAATCATCCTGCGTCGCATGAACGCCCGTTCGGTCGATCGAGGCACCGGCTTTGTACAGCGAGATATCCGGTGGATTTAACGCGATAATTTGGCGGCACACAGCGCTTGGAACGTCCGCGACTTCGACTCGGTAAGCGTATTTGCTGGTCGCAGGTTCGGCCCAAGTTTCAACCGCAAAGCCGACCGGATTGACATCGTTTGGACGAAGCTCGGGGAACAGATATTTAAAGTCGTGCAGTTCGGCGTAATTGTCCCAAGCCATCGGGACGTTGGTCGCGCGCAACATCACATCGTAAATCGTTTCGTTCGCTTTGTGGCGGTTGATGGCGTACCGAAAGCCCATGATTGCGCCAACCGACAGCACCCCGATGATCGCCAGCACGCCCAGCATTTCAAGCATGCTACGACCTGTTTGGGCGCTTTTTTCCGAATAACGGCGGACAGCGTCGATAAAATAAAATTCACGTATGAATTTATACGCTGGAAT
>CAKPYQ010000028.1 GCA_934203105.1 uncultured Alphaproteobacteria bacterium | reverse complement strand
TTTACGCCCAGTAATTCCGAACAACGCTTGCACCCTTCGTATTACCGCGGCTGCTGGCACGAAGTTAGCCGGTGCTTTTTCTTACGGTACCGTCATCATCTTCCCGTACAAAAGAGCTTTACAACCCGAAGGCCTTCTTCACTCACGCGGCATGGCTGGATCAGGGTTGCCCCCATTGTCCAATATTCCTTACTGCTGCCTCCCGTAGGAGTCTGGGCCGTGTCTCAGTCCCAATGTGGCTGATCGTCCTCTCAGACCAGCTATAGATCATCGCCTTGGTCAGCCGTTACCCAACCAACTAGCTAATCTAACGCGGGCCACTCATAAAGCAATAAATCTTTCCCCCTCAGGGATTATGCGGTATTACCTTCCGTTTCCAGAAGCTATCCCCCACTTCATGACATGTTCCCACGCGTTACTCACCCGTGCGCCGGTGATGTATTGCTACACCCCCTCGACTTGCATGTGTTAAGCCTGCCGCCAGCGTTCGTTCTGAGCCAGGATCAAACTCTCATGTTTATTTCCATAAGCAGTCAATCCTGTGCATCTCAACGCTAACATTTTATAACATTTTGCGTCTCATTACTGTCAAAGTCATTAACAAAAACCTACTCAAACAGCTCTCACTGTCTAAATATCTTTTCTTCTTAACTTGTACACAACAATCTATCTTCCGATAAATTATCGTCACTTCTGCACAAACATTTACTGCCCTATATCATAACGCAATAACTGCCCGTGCATCTATTCTATCTATCCTATCTACTCTCTCTAACAACTTTGTTCCTTGCCGGAACAGTTTCCGCATAATATAGGAAAACTTTGAAACTGTCAACACCTTTTTTACATTTTTTTGAACTTTTTTCAAAGTTTTTTAATAAGTCACTGTTTTTCATCAAAAGAAAAGGTAACTTTTTTTATTAAAAAGGTTGGTTTTCCTTGCATTATTCTTTCAGTATAACCCAAAAAAGCGAATCATTCAATCATTTTTTAGTCCGTATTCGAACGAATAGCCCGAATCGATTCGCACTTTTAGCTTTTTTTAACGCCCTTTTTTTCCATTTGCATTAACCGAAACCAATAAATCCAACGCTTCTTTATTCACCGAATACGTTTTTTGATGATCCGATTCGTCGTTCGCAGCTTTATCTACGCGCCCATCGATTGAAATCGGCTTTACCCTGCTGAATAACCGCAACACTGACTGTAAAGACTGCGAATCCGAGCTCAAAGCTTCTTTGGCTCGATGTTCTACTTCTTTTAAATAAGGACTTCCTTTTTCCAATAAAGATTTCGGCGAGCCTTGCTCGGTCAACGCACCATGCTCCAAGACCACTACGTCATCCGCATTCAGTATTTCAAAAGCATCATGCGAAACAATCACGATTGTTTTATCTTGACGCAAAGATTGAATTGTATCCCAAGCTTCCTGTTTTGACCTACTGTCCAGATTCGCGGTCGGCTCGTCCATTAACAATATAGGCGATTTTTTCAGCAACGCGCGCGCAATCGCCAACCGTTGCATTTGCCCGCCCGATAAAGCCGGCTTTCCGTCCGCAGTATATGTATCGCCGTCCAAAGGCAACTCCTGCAATCCGACCTTTGTCAAAACCTGTTTTATATCTTGATCGGTTGCGTCTTTATTAAACAGCAGCATTTCGTCGCGAATCGATCCTTTTAAAAATACAGGTTTTTGTGCAATAAACGATATTTGATTATTAACGCTTTCCTTTTTTAAGTCTCTGACATCAACGCCATCAATTAAAACGGCTCCCTTTTGACAATCCAAATCATGCTTTAATAAAGAAAAGAGCGTTGATTTTCCCGATCCGCTTTCTCCGGTAATGACATTTACTTTTCCCGGTGCAAAGTCCAATGACACATCGCGAACACCTCGACCCGTATCATAAATATAGTCGGCATTTTTAATTTGCAAACGCCCGCGCGACGTATCCAAAGTCTTTTGCCCTGTTTTCACATTTGAATGTAATTCGTTTATCTTATCCATATTATTTTTATATTGACGAAACGCATTGACTTTTTCGGCATAAGCCAAAACCAAGTCACTGGACGCCTGAGCAACACGATCAGCCGCAATCAAGCCGGCCGCAAAAATAATCGCTGCCGTCGAAAGCGATCCGGACGCCCCTCCTGCGCCAACGCTTGCCATAAAAGAAGCTCCGTACATCACCGCCACACCAATACTTAAAAACGACAGCTTTTTATTACCCAACACTTCTTTTTCTGCGGACAGCTTTTCGGTCGCAATAAAAGCTTCCTGAGCATTTTTATTTAATTGTTGTGTGGCCCAATCTATGTTATTTGTTTCACGTAAAATCTGTCCTGCATCGACTAAATTATTCATATAATAACGAAAATTATTTTGTTGTCCGACTTCCTGCTTTTGCGAATCTTTCAGCGCATTTAAATCGTACAAACTCAATGCGGCATTATAAAGCGACATTCCACAAATGACCGCCCCGCCGATCGGATTAACCGCAGCTAACACAGCTCCATTTAATAATAAAGAAACACTTATTCTTTTAACGCTTGCATCTTGCTGGATATAATCTGTTAAACCATTAATCGCCCCCGGCACTGCGACCTTAAATTGTTCGGCATTATTATTGCTCGATTGCAAATATTTTTGTGCAAAATTTTGCTCTTTATTTAAGGTGATCGTTTTACTGTTTGTTTCACGCACACGTTTAACGCGGTTACGTATCAATTCTTGCGCGCCGGCCATTCCTCCGGTCAACGCCGCCACAAAAAGCCAAGGCATAGAAGAAGCAACCGACAAAACAATAGGCATTAAAGCTCCAACCACACCATGCACGCCGGCCATAGCTTCGATTCGCCGGATTTGCTTTCCCGATTCGACTTTCAGCTCTTTATGAAAAGCCTTCATTTGAGCATTTTCTTGCCGCGCCCACTTTAAATTTTTCGGAAAGCTGAAAATTACTTTAAAGGGGTGTGAGATATAAGACAAAACATTATTTATTTGCACGTCGATAGCCCTTTCATTTTCGTACATGAATAGGTCTATTATATCACAAAATACATACAAAAGCAAGCCTCGACCCAAAATAGGCCGAGGCTTTTAAAACAAACTTTAAATAAAGCAAAAATTACTTAATTTGCGGATCCAACTCACCCGAAGCATAACGCTTTGCCATTTCGGACAAAGGAATCGGCTTAATCGCGCTGGCGTGACCGGCGGCGCCGAATTCTTCATAGCGTTGTTCGCAAACGGCTTGCATTGCATCCATAGCCGGCTTTAAGTATTTACGTGGATCAAATTCTTCCGGCTTTGTTGCAAAGACGCGGCGAATCGCGCCTGTCATAGCCATACGCAAGTCTGTATCGACATTGACCTTACGCACACCATATTTAATACCTTCTTGGATTTCTTCAACCGGCACACCGTAAGTTTGCGGCATTTTTCCGCCAAATTCGTTGATAATGTCTTGCAAATCTTGCGGCACAGAAGAAGAACCATGCATAACCAAGTGCGTATTAGGCAATTTTTCGTGAATTTTTTTGACTGTATCGATTGATAAAATTGCGCCATCCGGTTTGCGTGTGAACTTATAAGCGCCATGCGATGTACCAATAGCAACCGCCAACGCATCAACCTTTGTTTCCTTTACAAAGCGTACAGCGTCGTCCGGATCCGTCAACAATTTCGATTTATCAATCGCCCCGTCAAAGCCGTGACCGTCTTCTTTGTCGCCTTTACCGGTTTCCAAAGAACCAATGCAGCCCAATTCACCTTCAACCGAAACGCCGATTTTATGAGCAACGTTTGTTACTTCGCTTGTCACTTGCGCATTATATTCGTGTGTTGCCGGTTTCCCGTCCGTTGTCAAAGAACCGTCCATCATGACCGATGTAAAACCGTTCATCATTGCGGAAAAGCAAACACCGGGGTTAGGACCGTGATCTTGGTGAACGCAAATCGGCAAATCCGGATACATTTCAACACCCGCCATCATCAAATGCTTTAATACGGAGTCGTTTGCATAAGCTCTTGCCCCTTTTGACATTTGGATAATCACCGGCGCATCTTTTTTTTTCGCAGCGGCCAAAATTGCCAAAACTTGCTCCATATTATTAACGTTAAACGCCGGAATACCATATCCTTTTTCAGCAGCGTCATCTAATAATTGTCTTAAACTGACTAATGCCATTTTATTTTCCTTTCTGTATATAGTTAATCAAAACTTGCTTTCTGCTTGTCCAAATTTTCAGTCCACCCAGAATCAATATACCCAACAATATAGCACCGATTCCGGTTTTTGCCAAGCTCATAAATAAATAAAAATACGCCCACACGATTCGGGCAAAGAAGGCCACAATTATCCAATTAAAGGCTTTCAGCTGATTTTCGCGTGCAAAATAGTACGCTGCAAACGATAAAAGCGTCAACGTAAAGATGATCCCCATTGCCGGCAAATAAGCCAGAGCGCCTATAATTCCGAACAGCGCTAAAAAGATAATCAAACGTTGCATCAAAGGATTGCCTTTCGTCATCACAAGCGGGAAAATCGCCGTCATCGGCAACAAAGCGGATAAAAGCACTTGATCCCGACCAACAATAACGCCGTACCCCGTTGAATAATACGAATCAATAAAGCAGACGGCGGCTGACATTAAAATAACGCCATATTTTTGTGCCACACTCCAAAACGGGCTTTGAAAGCCGATTTTTCGGATAATTTTGCCGACAGCAAACACCACAAAAAACAAAGCTATTAAAAAGCTTGGTAAAACAAAGTGACGATTTAACCAATAAAAAGCATCTATGCTATATTCACTGAAAACCAACGAATACGAAAATCCCACAAACCACAAACACGCAGCATAAGGCTTTGATATAAATAATGTAAAAGGCAACGCCAACATCGTCCATAAAAACACGGCATTATTAAAATCGCCGTGCAAATGGAACGTTTGGCCGACTTGCCCGATTAACGCACCCACAAAGCCACAGCTTGCCAACAAAAACAAATCGGCATACAAACTTTTTTTCTTATCCAACGCCCAAAAAGCACCCATATTACAGCCGACAAATGCCATAAAGCAAACAAGCAAGCGCATCATTGGCGGGATTTTGTCATAGTTGGCCGCAATCAAAGCAATCACACCGATGCAAATACAGCCAATTCCTAAATACGACAAAGTCGACACAAACGAAAAAGCAAGAGACGATTTTTTTTGGGGGCTTTGCAATGCCTGCGCCTGATCGCCGGTAATCAAGCCCGCCGTATGCCATTCTGTTATCTTTTTTTGGTTTTCATATTGCAAGATTAAAGCTTGCTGCTCTTTGGATAAAATTTTTCGCTTAACCGCCGTTTGTAAAACTTTTTCAAGCGGCAAAGCGCTTTGTTTTGTTGGGCCAATTATCAACTTAATTAAAAGAATAAGTAAAATAAAAATTACCCAGCAGAAAAAATCTAAAAGCAAACTCATTGTTGAACCTCCTTGCTTTGCTCATTTAAGAATTGTCGCCAGTCAATGCCGTTGATCAATAATTTTTGAGCCATCGGACGACGATCGGATTGCACAGCAAAAACAACTTCAAACCTGAGCCCATTATCCACAATCAATAAACGATTCAATCTGTCTGCATCGATTTCGGGTACATAAAAACGTTGAAAAAGCCCCATTACGGAATACCATTTTTGCAAATCAAAAAAACATTTGGGCGGATTTTCATCATTGCACGTTTTTTTAATACCCATTTTTAATGAATCATTCAAAACTTGAATGCTTTTTTGGGGTGTTAAATCCCAATCGACTTGATATTGTATATAATGTCCCGACAGCATTGATCGCGGATCATAGCCTTTGATTGCCAAAACAATTTCTTGCCCTCGATTGGACTGAAGGCTTAAACGCGCAATCCAAAGCGCAAAAAATATCGCCGGAAGGAGCAAAAATATCATAATAAAAGCTTTTTTCATCTGTTTTCCTTTTGGTTAATCATTCAAAAAATCAAGGACTTTTTCCACCACATTTTGAATGGTCAAGCCCACTTTTTCATATACTTTTTGGGCCGGCGCCGATGCTCCAAAGCCGTTAATCCCAATTGGCAAATCAGCATACCGTTCCCACCCGAAAGGTGATCCGGCTTCAACCGAAATGCACGGCTTATCGCCCAAAACCTGATGCTTATACTCTGCGCTTTGGCGGTCGAATAAATCCCATGACGGCATCGAAACCACATTGACGGGAACCCCACGTTCCAATAATGCTTTTTGAGCATCTAAAGCCAAAGAAACCTCTGATCCCGTCGCAATTAAAGTTGCCATCGGCGCCTCGATAGATGTAGATACAATGTAAGCACCTTTTGCCGTCAGGTTTTCATCACAGGACGACCGAATAAAGGGCAAATTTTGACGCGTTAAAATCAAAGCAGTCGGCATTTTGTTTTGCAAAGCGATTTGCCAAGCTTCCGCGCACTCCATCGCATCGGCCGGCCTGATCGTGCATAAGTTCGGCACCGATCGCAACATAGCCAATTGCTCGACCGGTTGATGTGTCGGGCCGTCTTCACCAACACCGATTGAATCGTGAGTCAAAACATAAACAACAGGCAAATCCATTAACGCCGACAAACGCAAAGCCGGCTTTAAATAATCCACAAAAACAAAAAACGTTCCGCCATAGGGCTTAAAAAAGCCATGCAACGCAATCCCGTTCATCATAGCGCCCATAACATGTTCGCGCACACCGTATTCGATATAGTTACCCGAAAAATCATTTGATGTAATTACTTTGGACTTACTTGTATTTGTCAAATTAGACGCCGTTAAATCAGCACTTCCACCAACCAAGTTTGGCACAAATCCTGCAATTTGCTCCAATGCCTTTTGCGAAGATTTACGCGTTGCAATTTCTGGTTTTTCCAACAACAAATCATTTTTATAAACTTGAAAAACCGCATTAAAATCATCGGGTAAATCCCCCGACAACATTTGCATCATTTGCCCATAATGCGGATTTTGACGAGCAGCGCATTCCCACGCTTCGTATGTTGCAACCATTCTCATACCGGCTGCACGCCAAGCGTTTAAAATATCCTGCGGGACTTCAAATGCGCCATAGTTCCACCCAAGAGCCGCTTTGGCCGCTTGCAATTCTTCCGCCCCAAGCGGTGAACCATGTGCTTTGGGCGTTCCCGCCTTATTCGGCGCCCCATATCCGATAACCGTTTTACAAGCAATAAATACGGGCTTTTCGGCCGATTGCGCCAACGAAAGCGCATTTTCAATTTCTTCGGCATTATGACCATCCACCGCAAACGTTTCCCAACCATTGGCTTTAAAGCGCGCAATTTGATCCGTATGCGTTGCTAAATCCGTCGTCCCGTCAATCGTAATATCGTTGTTGTCCCATAACACAATTAAATTGTTCAGCTTTAAGTGACCCGCAAAAGAAATAGCTTCCTCTGAAATGCCTTCCATTAAATCGCCGTCACCGCAAGTAATATAAATCTTATGGTTAATCAGATCCGTGCCCAGCCGATTTTCGGCCATTTTTTCCGACACCGCCATTCCGACCCCCATAGCAAGGCCTTGCCCCAAAGGACCGGTCGTTGCTTCAATCCCCGCAAGCAAACCATATTCAGGGTGACCGGCGGTTTTGGCTTGCGCTTGACGAAAGCATTTAATATCGTCCAAAGTAATATCTTCAAAGCCCGTCAAATAAAGCAAGCTGTACAGCATCGCCGAAGCATGCCCGCCCGACAAAATAAATCGGTCTCGATTCGGCCATTTAGGTTGGTGCGGATTAAAACGCAAAAACTTTGTCCATAAAACAGCGGCGATATCCGCCATGCCCATCGGCGCACCGGGGTGACCGGAATTGGCTTGTTGCACCATATCGGCCGACAAAAAACGAACGGCATTTGCTAAATCTTTTATGTTGGTCATAATTTCTCCTTTATTTTGTTTCCTGTTCATAGTATAGATAAAAGAAAAAGGATTGTAAAATGAAAATCACTTTAATTGAACCGCGGGGGTTTTGTTTCGGGGTTTGCCGTGCCTTAAAAATGTTGGACGAGCAAGTACAAAAACGGCCCTATGTTCTGCACGAAATCGTCCACAACAAGCAAATCATCAAAGACTATCAAGCCAAAGGCGTTACCTTTGTTGATGATTTAAGCGCTGTTCCCGACGGCGCACAATTGGTTTTATCAGCGCACGGCGTCGCAAAATCGGTTGAAGCACAAGCGCGCGCTCGATTCAACGTAACCGACACGACTTGTCCTTTTGTGGCCAAAATCCACACATGGATTCGAAAATTGGAAAGCCAAAATATACCGGTTATTTTAATCGGCAAAGCAAACCACGCCGAAATCATCGGATCATTAGGTCAATTAAAACACCCCGAAAAAGCGTTTATCATATCCGATATAAATGACGTGCAAAAATTGCCCGATATGCCATGTGTAGGCATTGCAACGCAAACGACTTTAAGCGTTCGGGACACCGCCCACATCATCGAAGCAATCAAACAAAGATTCGATCAAGTTATTTTGCAAAGCGGCATTTGCCTTGCCACGCAAGAGCGCCAAAAAGCCGTTGAAAACGCCGCCAAAACACACAAAATGATTTTAATTGTCGGCGATGAAAAATCATCAAATGCCAAACGATTGGTCGAAACAGCAAAAAACGCCGGCGCAGCAGCACTATTAATTGAAAAAGTTCAGGATTTACAACAAGTTAATTTGCCGGACAGCGTAGCAATTACCGCCGCGGCATCGGCGCCGGAAACCATTGTTTTACAAGTTTATGAAGCCTTAAAGAACAAATAAAAATAAAATTTTTTAAAAAGTTTTTCAAAAACACTTGACAGAAAATTATTTTTCTGTTACTATACCATTTTATGCGGTCGTTTTAAGAGAGCCGCACTTGGATTTATCTCCCTTATTTTGAAGTCCAAGAACGATAAAAGGGATTATTTTCTCCCCCCTATATACATAAATCCCTTTTTAAAAGGTCCTTTGATTTTGTGTGATCAAAGGACCTTATTTTTATTTAAAAACTGTTTTGAAAGTCGTCAATAAACGCCTGCATAGCGCGCCCTCGGTGGCTGATCGAATTCTTTTTACTTTCCGACAACTCGGCAAATGTTTGCGTAAAGGCGTCCGGCATAAAAATCGGATCAAAGCCAAA
This sequence comes from uncultured Alphaproteobacteria bacterium, assembly GCA_934203105.1. Classification (GTDB taxonomy): domain Bacteria; phylum Pseudomonadota; class Alphaproteobacteria; order CAAHEQ01; family UBA3637; genus CAAHEQ01. Next base: position 4,442 of record CAKPYQ010000028.1, on the reverse strand, counting down.
TCCCGAATCGCCCTTTTGCGGCGGAACAATTTTGCCATCGACTCGACCTTGGTAAACTTTTTTGCTGCCGTTTGGAAAGGCCAAAACCAAAACGCATGTAAAATGGGCACTTTTATCTTTTTCATTTTCCAAACGCTTTAACACATCTTCAAAAGCCGCGGGATAGCTGCCCATTTTTTTGGCATAGCGAGCCGAATAAATCCCCGGCTCATCATTCAACGCATGAATACACAGCCCCGAATCATCGGCCAAAGCCGGCAAACCACTGGCTTGCGATGCCGAAACAGCTTTCAAAGCAGCATTTTCTTCAAATGTTTGGCCGTTTTCTTCCACGTCCGGCAACTCCAAATCTTCCGCCGATAAAACCTCAACATCCAAAGGCTTTAATAACGCTTTAATTTCCTTTATTTTTCCCGCATTTTTAGATGCAAACACTATTTGTTTTTTTGCCATTTTATGCCTCCTTATATCCTAAAACAGCGCGTTGTACCGATTTTAATTCACCGCACCCTTTTTGCGCCAACGCCAATAAATGCAATAATTCATCGGTTGAAAAAGGCTCCCCTTCTGCCGTACCTTGAACTTCTACCAACTTGCCCGATCCGGTGATCACAAAGTTCGAATCGGTTTCGGCGTTCGAATCTTCGTTATAATCCAAATCCAATAAAGCTTGCCCCTGATAAATGCCGCAAGAAATAGCCGAAACGGTATCTTTTATCGGGTTTTGCGGGATTTTTCCGGTACTGACCATTTTTTCAAAAGCTTGATGCAAAGCCACAAACCCGCCGGTAATTGAGGCGGTTCGTGTTCCGCCATCGGCTTGCAAAACATCGCAATCGACTTTGATACACAGCTCTCCCATTTTATTCAAATCAACAACCGCTCGCAAAGCGCGCCCGATTAAACGTTGAATTTCGTGTGTTCGTCCGGATTGTCCTTTTTTGGACTCTCGATCCATACGCGTTTGAGTGGATCTTGGCAACATACCATATTCCGCCGTTACCCAACCAGTCCCAGAATTTTTCATCCAAGACGGCACTTTTTCTTCAACGCTGGCCGTACACAAGACATGCGTGTTTCCGCATTTAATTAAACAAGAGCCTTCTGCATACTGATTAACCCCGATTTCTATACTGATCGGTCTTAATTCATCAGGCTTTCGATTTTCGTATCGCATTTTTTATTCCTTATTTTAAAGATTGTACTTGCAAAATTTTAACTTTTTTCCTACATATAAGTATATAAAGTTTTCATAATATATGATAAGGATAGAAAAAAAATGCAAAAAAATCAAGAAAAACCTGAAAAAAAGAATGAACAGATGCAAAATCATCAGGGACATCAAAATCATCAAGATCATAAAGAAGCTCATACTCCCAAAGAGGCTCATGCAGCGCAAAAAGACGAAAAATTAGCCGCTTTAGAAAAAGAAGCCGCCGAAATGCGCGATAAATTCGTGCGCACTTATGCGGAAATGGAAAACTTGCGCAAACGGTGCCAAAATGAAATTGAAAAAAATGCCAAAGTTGCTATTGCGGACTTTGCGTTGGATTTGCTGCCGGTGGCGGACAATTTGGAACGCGCGTTGGCTCAATCGATACCGGAAGAGCTGAAAGATAACGAGTTTTTAAAAAACCTGCGCGCCGGTGTGGAAATGACGCAAAAGCAATTATCTTCGGCTTTGTCTAAAAACGGCGTGACGCTGATCGAAAGCGTCGGAAAACCGTTCGACCCGAATACACAAAAAGCGATTCAACAAATCGTCGATGCCGAAAAAGAAGAAGGAACTGTCGTTCAAGAATGGCAAAAAGGCTATATTATCGGCGGAGAGCGCGTTTTGCGTGAAGCGATGGTCATCGTCAGCAAAAAAGAATAATTATTTATTTTCTGCGGGCTGATAAAAATAAAGCTTGACGCCGTATAAAAAAGGCATTATGCTATAAGTACTAACAGCCCAAAGGGAGAACAGAAAATGAAATATCGCGTTGTAGAAGGTGAAAAAGGTCAAGAAATTGTAATGGAAGGTTCTTTTACTTTCCGTGATCATGATACTTTTTTTGAAATCATTTCGTTGATTAAGGCATCAAAAGATAAGCGTTTGACTTTTAATTTGGCCGGCTGTGATTTTATTGACAGCGCGGCATTGGGTATGTTTGTCATCGCCAGTGATGAAGCGTCTGTTAAAGATATGACTTTGGTTATCAAAGCGGCGACCGGACGGATTAAAGACGTTATGTTTGCGGCACGCTTTGACAATTTATACACTTTTGAAGATTAGTTTTTTTAGTTTAAAGAAAAATCCGTTGATCTTAAACATCAGCGGATTTTTTTATTTGTCTAATATCGCGGAGGAGTTAGCATTATCATTCTGCTATCGTTTTTTGTGTCATTCTGCGAGTGTTTTCCCCACTGGTCATTCTGAGCGCCAGCGAAGAATCTCTTAAAGCTGTGGCGTCATTCTGAGCAATGCAAAGAATCTCTTTAACCTACAAGATTCTTCAATTGCTATTGCTCTTTCTTAAATGACAAAACGCCTTTTCCCAATTCAAAAAAAGCTTTTTTACTGTCAAATTAGTGACTATAGTCATTTAAAAAAGTATAAACTTTATGAGCTTGATTACAATCATAAATCAAGATAAAAACAATAAAAAAACCGTTCCAATCGGAACGGTTATTATTTGGTACCCCTGGCCGGACTTGAACCAGCACGCCCTTTCGGGCAACAGATTTTGAGTCTATCGCGTCTACCAATTCCGCCACAGAGGCACATGCTGTATTTTTCAGTAGACAAGAACTTATTATATTGATATATTATCCGTTGTCAAGCAAAAAATTAAAAATTTTTAAATTTTTTTAAATAAGGAGCAAAAATGGGAAAGTTAAGTATATTTATTACCGGCGCATCCAGCGGGTTAGGAAAAGCTCTTGCCGAAGTTTATGCGTCTTCTGATGTGTGTTTATTTTTATGCGGCCGCAACAAAGAACGTTTGTTTGAAACTGCTGCTAACTGCAAAGAAAAAGGTGCCGAAGTTTATACTTACCTGTTTGATGTGACCGATGCTTTTGCGGCTCAGGAAGCCATTTTAAATGCCGATGCGACGCATCCGATCGATTTGTTGATTGCAAATGCCGGCATTTCCGGTGGTGTATTGGGAGAACCTGAAGGTGGTGCTCAAACGCGACAAATATTTAATACCAATATATTTGGAGTTGTTAATTCTGTTTTACCGGCTTTGGAGCGTATGCGTAAACGTAAATCCGGCCAAATTGCCATTATCGCATCGATAGCCGGATATCGCGGATTACCCAGCGCACCGGCTTATTCTGCAAGCAAATCCTGCGTCAAAGCGTGGGGTGAAGCTTTGCGGGGCTGGTTGCGTGACGAAAAAATCAAAGTGAATGTAATTTGTCCGGGCTTTATTAAAACGCCGCTGACGGATGCGAATGTGTTTAAAATGCCGTTTTTGATGCAACCGCAAAAGGCTGCGCGGATTATAAAAAAAGGAATAGCCAAAAATAAAGCGATTATCGCCTTTCCGCTTCCGATGGCGTTTGGCGCGTGGTTAATGAGCGCATTACCGTCTTGCATTATTCACCCGATTTTACGTCATTTGCCGAAAAAGTAAAACGTATTATATGCAAAACCCCACCGGTTTAAAGCGGTGGGGCTCTTTTTATTTTGGGCTGTCTTTTTACACAGTTTCATCATCAAGCCAACAAACAGCTGCTGTAGCTCTTTCTACTATTTCACAACCAGCATTTTTATAACAAATTGCAACATAGTAGGAAAGTTCACCTTCATTTTTATCTATTTTATAGGTAACATCTGTTGCATAGCCATTTTTTTCCAACAAATCTTTTGCTTGTTGCATAGCATCTTCGTATGTAATAAATTCACCTTTACATTCATAACTTATTGAATCTCCGTCTCTGTAATTGTATGGAGTACTATGGCATTTTACCGGTGTCCAACCAGGATCGCAGCATTTACCACCCAAGCAGCATTTATCACCGTCGCAAGACGATCCTTCCGGACAACAGGAACTTCCGCATACAACGGGTGTGTCCGCTGCGCAAGCGCTCACTTCCACGCACTCACCGGCTTCGTTCTTTTCGAACCCGTCTTCACAAACATCGCACTCACAAGTCAAGTCATTTTGCGTTTTGCAATTAGCGCCTTTGGCCGGACAAACGCAAGCTGTGCCATCAGCATTCGCGATCATCGGTGATGAGCATTCGGAACAAGCCCCGTTTGTGCAAATCCCATTTGAGCCGCACTTGCCCGTGATGTTCACGATCGCCGGGCAACCGTTTTGCGTTTGTGTGGTTTGGCAAACGCCGGGAGTGCCTATGCTTGGGCATTCACAGTGGTAATCCGTCGAGCAAACTTTCGGGCTGGCGCAAGCAATTGTGCTGTTGCATTCCGGAGCTGTTCCACAATC
>CAKPYQ010000027.1 GCA_934203105.1 uncultured Alphaproteobacteria bacterium | reverse complement strand
TTCGAAAGTCGTTGTCAAGACCTTTTTTTATTATTTATCGCTTTTTTTATTAAATTACAACTTTAAGCTTTATTTTTATATCCCCAAAAGCAGCCCCCATAAAAAAAGCCCTTTGATAAAAATCAGAGGGCTTTTAATTCAAAAACTTAAAATACTTTTTTCTTTTTTAAGCTTTTTCTTCGTGCTTCTTTTCACGTTTTTCGTGGTGATGTTCCGGCTTTTCCGGTAATTCGATCAATTCGCCCGTTTCTTGATTAACGCGCTTCATTGACAGCTTAATCTTGCCACGATTATCAACGCCCATGCACAAGACCTTTACCATATCGCCTTCCTTCAACACATCGGATACTTTTTCGACGCGAGTCGGCAAAATTTCCGATACATGAACCAAACCGTCTTGCGAACCGCAGAAGTTTACAAACGCACCAAAGTCCATAATTTTAACGACCTTGCCATTATAAACCTGACCTGCTTCCGGTTCACAAACAATGCCTTTAATCCAATCCAAAGCAGCTTGACCAGACGCGCCGTCAACAGCCGCAATACGAACAACACCGTCATCATCGATATCAACTTTTGCGCCCGTTTTTTCAACAATTTCACGAATGACTTTGCCACCCGTACCGATCACGTCACGGATTTTTTCTTTGTCAATTTGAATTTGCGTAATACGAGGTGCATTCGGAGAAATTTCAGCACGCGGTTCAGCCAACGCTTCGGCCATTTTACCCAAAATATGGATACGACCTTCATGCGCTTGTGCCAATGCAATGCCCATAATTTCCTTTGTAATAGATGTAATCTTGATATCCATTTGCAAAGCAGTTACACCGTCTTTTGTACCGGCAACTTTAAAGTCCATATCGCCCAAGTGATCTTCGTCACCCATAATGTCGGTCAAAACCGTAAAGTCATCGCCTTCCTTGATCAAGCCCATAGCAATACCGGCAACCGGCTTTTTCATCGGAACGCCCGCGTCCATCAACGATAAGCAAGAACCGCAAACCGTCGCCATAGAGGACGAGCCGTTCGATTCCATAATTTCAGATACAACACGGATTGTGTACGGGAAATCTTCCGCTTTCGGCAACATCGGATGAATAGCACGCCATGCCAATTTACCATGACCGATTTCACGACGCCCCGGGCTGCCCATACGACCAACTTCGCCAACAGAATACGGCGGGAAGTTATAATGCAACATAAATGTTTGCTTATATTCACCCGTTAAATCGTCAACGATTTGTTCGTCTTCACCCGTTCCCAATGTCGCAATGACCAAAGCTTGTGTTTCGCCGCGTGTGAACAAAGCTGAACCATGCGCTTTTGGCAATAAACCGACTTCGCATTCGATCGGACGAACGGTTTTTGTATCACGACCATCAATACGAATGCCTGTTTTCAAAACATCTTGACGCATAATTTGCGCTTCCATATCGTGGAAGATCGGCTCGACCATCGGCAAGCAAACTTCGTTGTCGGCAAACAAAGCCAAAGCTTTTTCTTTTGCAGCCGCAACAGCGTCTTGACGATCCAATTTTTGGTGAATTTTAAAAGCCGCTTTCAAATCTTCCGTCACAGCATCGGCCAAAGCAGCCTTTACCGTTTCATATTCGGCAGGTACGGCCGGCAATTTCCAAGGATCTTTGGCGCATTCTTCGGCCAAAGAAATAATCATATCAATAACCGGTTGGAAAGCTTTGTGACCAAAATCAACAGCGCCCAACATCACATCTTCGGATAATTCTTGTGCTTCGGATTCAACCATCAACACGCCTTGTTTAGTACCAGCGACGACCAAATCCAAATCGCTTTCTTTAATTTTCTTCATTTCCGGATTTAAAACGTATTCACCGTTCATATAACCGACTCTGGCCGCAGCAATAGGACCCAAGAACGGCAATCCCGACAATGTCAATGCAGCCGATGCCGCAATCATTGCTACGATATCCGGATTGTTTTTCAAGTCATGCGATAACAAAGTGCAAGTGACTTGTGTTTCATTATGGAAACCTTTTGCAAACAACGGGCGAATAGGACGATCGATCAATCGAGAAGTTAAAACTTCCAATTCGCTGGGTTTGCCTTCACGCTTAAAAAAGCCGCCCGGAATACGACCGGCAGCATACGCTTTTTCGATATAATTTACCGTCAACGGCATAAAATCTTCGAATGTTTCAGGAGCTTCTTTTGCTGCACACACCGCGCAATGCACGATTGTTTGACCATAAGTGACGATAACAGACGCATCTGCTTGTTTACCGATTTTACCGGTTTCAATCGAAAGAGGACGTCCGCCCCATTCAATTTCTCTTTTATAAGTTTTAAATAATGACATATATAATTTACCTTTCTACCTACATCATACATCGCTTTGACCCATTCAAAACGATTGGACTTCCTTTTAATCCAAAGTCCGTAAAAGGGGCAAAGCCCTTGCCCGCCCCTTTTGAAATTCTTACTTACGTAAACCTAAACGTTTAATAAGATCTTCATAACGTGCTGTGTTTTGGCCTTTAACATAGTCCAACAAACGGCGACGTTGACCAACCATCATCAACAAACCACGACGGGAAATAAAATCCTTTTTGTGATCTTTCATGTGTTCGGTTAAGTTTTTAATCCGTTCTGTCAAAATAGCGACTTGAACTTCCGGTGAACCTGTATCACCTTGTTTTGTTGCGAATTGTTTAATCAATTCGGCTTTTTTATCTTTTTGAATCGACATCGTATATATTCCTTTTTCTTATTTAAATTGTTTAAACACTTTGGTCGGACGAACAAAGCCGTCGCGGACCTGTACAAAAGCAACCAACAAACCGTCCAAAGTCGCTTTGTACTTAACACCGTCTACCAGCCCCGTGGGCGCAGTAAAGGCTCTGCCAAACGACAAAGCACGTGCTTGATTTTCGGTCAAAGCCAGCTCCAAGATATCGTTCAGAACGGTTTCAACAGAAAACAATTGCTTTTGCAGTTCACCTTTATACCACAATTCGTTTATTTTTTCAAGCGAAAAAGAATCTTTTATTGTAAAAGCCCCACACGCCGTTCGTCGCAAATACGATAAATGGCCGCAAGAGCCGACGGTTTGGGCAATATCCCGCCCCAACGAACGTACATAAGTACCTTTACCGCAAACGACGCGAAAGCGCATTTCATCATCGCTTAACACATCAATCAAATCCAAACTTTCAATATGCACAATGCGGCTTTTTAAGTCGGGTTCAATGCCTTTTCGAATTAAATCATACGCCCGACGCCCGTCGATTTTTAAAGCGCTGTATGCCGGTGGCATTTGCTCTATATCGCCGATAAAGCGGGGTAAAATGGCTTTAACCTCTTTGGCCGAAGGCAAATGATCACATTTTTGAACAACCTCACCTTCCGCGTCGTCCGTCGATGTTGCCACGCCAAAGCGAATACAAAATTCGTACGTTTTTAATCCGTCCATTACATAGGAAACTGTTCGAGTCGCTTTGCCCAATGCAATCGGCAAAACACCGCTGGCCAACGGATCTAACGTTCCGCCGTGTCCGATTTTCATCGGGTGTATTAAGCGCTTTATTTGCGTCACAACATAAGTCGACCCCATATTTAAAGGTTTATCCACCACCAACCAACCGTTAATATCGTTCCGTATTTTTTGATCCATTTAAAAACCTTTAAATTGTTCGCAATACTTTTGCAACATCGCGATTTTATCATAAGACGTTTCGTATATTTTGGCGTCTTTTTTCCTGCTATAAACAAACAAAGCGTTATCCGTATGCAATGCTATATAAAGTCGATCCTGATAAAAAGAAGCGTCGATACGATCAACTTTTAAACTTTTATCAATCCACAATAATTTGCCGGCCACTTGCTTAAAATACAAATCCTTGGCAGCCTTTTCATCGTTGGAAAAAAGATCGAATCGATCGTCTTGCCCCAAGAAAACGACTTTATTTAATCCCGGTCGACGATTGCGCCAACGTTTGGAAGAAAAAACAACCGGATCGGCATAAAAGCTATCCAACTTGATTTCAATAAACACCCCGTGAAAACAACGATTTTCGTGTCTGACACGCGAATAATAAACGCCGAGTGTTGTAACTGTCGCTTTTGGCTCGTCAAACGTAAAAGGAGGATCACCTTGCAAAATCAAATCTTGTTTAGCCAAATTGGGGAGCAAATGCGCCGCATCAACTTGTTTTGCATAAGCCGGATCTTTGCAAAACTCGACCGCCGGCATATCCAACAGATGAATCAAAGTTTTAAGTTTTTCTTCCCGCGCCCAAGAGCAAAAGCGTAAGGTCGGCAAAAACAGAAGGATGAAGAAAGCAACAAGAATAAGGTACAACATCTCCTTATCGTTTGCATTTTGCCAAAAAAGAAAAATAGCTCCTAACACCAATAAATGATCATAAATAATTATCCGTGTCAGTCTTTTTTTCTCTTCTTTACTTTTGGGTTTATTGAGTATTTCTTTGTTGACCCGCGCAATAAAATCTGTCTTCGTAATCATCTTTAACCTCTTAAAAAAAATTATGCCCTACCCCAAAGGATAAGGCATAAAAGTATATTTTTTATTAAAATATTATCTTTCGTTTTGTTTTGACTGCGTTAAAATAACATCAACGACTTGATTATTGGCAATAACAACGTTTACCGGAATACGCGGAAAACGGCGTTTACCCGTTTTTAAATCCCGCGTCGAAAATACCAAATTAGCCTTTACCCGTTGATGAGGCAACGGCAAACGTTCCGAGCTGCCCAACAACACAACGATTTTTTCATCGTCCGTCAACTCCGGCGTGCGCAAAGCTTCCATTGCATTTGTCAACAAACCTTTTTCTTTGACTTCCGAAATGGCTTCATTAAACAATTCATCACGATGCATTTGTTGCGCACAAAAAGCAAAGCCGACTTGCTTTTCTTTTTCCCCGTCCAACAAATCCAAGAAACGAGTACGGCTGCTTTTTTTGATTTCAGCAACAATTGTCCCTACTTTTGCAGAATCTTGACCTTGTTCCAGCTCGTCATAAAAAGCATCTTCCAAATCGGGAACGATATGTTCTCGACGTGTTTCCAGCCACGAACACAAAGCATATAATCTGTTGCGATTTTCTTCATTCATAATAACTATACTCCTTTCTGTTATAAAAGGAGTATAGCACAAAAAACACCATTTTTCAAGGGTGAATTATCAAAGTTTTAATCTTCTTTTTCAATATCGGCTTTGACGACCGGATTATCGAACAAAGCGTCGATCTTGGCCGCTTCTTCAAAGCTGTTGTCCAAACGAAAGCGAATATCGGGGGTAATACGCAAACGAACCTTATCGCCGACCAGTTTGCGGAAAACACCTTTATGACGATTCAACGCGTCAACCATCGCTTGTTCGTCCGCTTGCCCGATCGAATGCACATAAAGCGTCGCCCATGAAAAATCCGGACTGACTTTAACATCAGTCACCATTACCATAGACGGATTTAAGTCTTCATCATATAATTCCACCGTCAATAAAGCCGTTGAAATCAAATGACGAATTTCTTCTCCGACCCGCAATTGGCGTTCGCTCGGCATTTTCGATTCTTGTTTTTTCACACCCATTTTATTACACCTTTATATCCAAAGATACAGCCACTTGTTCCAATTCGAAACATTCAATGACATCGCCTTCTTTAATATCGTCATAGTTCGCAAAGCTCATACCGCAATCAAAGCCGGCTTTAACTTCTTTAACATCATCTTTAAAGCGCTTCAATTGGCTGAGTTCGCCTTCGTGAATGACAACGTTGTCACGCAACAAACGTACCTTTGCACCACGTTTGACTAAACCTTCCGTCACCATACAACCCGCGACATTGCCGACTTTGGAAACATGAATGACTTGGCGCACTTCCGCATAACCCAAAATCTTTTCTTTTGTTTCCGGCGTCAACAATCCTTCGACGGCTTTCTTCATATCATCTGCTACATCATAAATAATCGAATAATAGCGAATGTCAACCCCGTCGCGTTTTGCATTTTCACGCGCTTGCGGATTAGCGCGAACGTTAAACCCGATAATCGTCGCATTACTTGCGCGGGCCAAAGTCACATCGGATTCGTTGATTGACCCAACACCCGCGTGAATAACATGAATGCGCACTTCGTCATTGGCAATTTTTGCCAACGTACCTTGTAAAGCTTCCACGGAACCTTGAACGTCGCCCTTGATAATAACAGGGAATTCTTTTGTTTCACCGGCCTTAATTTGTGCGAACATTTGTTCCATTGTAGAACCGCTGCCGACACGCTTAATCGACAAAGCCTCACGCGCTTTGCGTTGCCGATAGCCCGATACTTCACGTGCTTTGGCTTCGTTGTCCACAACAAATAAATCATCACCCGCGGACGGAACGCCTTGCAAGCCCACAACTTCAACCGGTTGAGCCGGCAAAGCCTTTTGCAAACGTTGTCCTTTGTCGTCCAACAAAGAACGCACGCGTCCCCATTCTTGACCGACAACAAAAACATCACCAACTTTTAAAGTCCCTCTGGAAATCAAAACTGTTGCGACAGGACCGCGCCCTTTTTCCATTTTGGATTCAACAACAACTCCTTGCGCCGTATGATTCGGATTTGCCTTTAAATCCAACACTTCTGCTTGCAGCAAAACCGCTTCCACCAATTTATCCAAGTTCAGTTTCTTTTTGGCAGAAACTTCTACACACAACGTTTCACCACCCAAGCTTTCAACAACGACTTCGTGGTTTAATAAATCCATTTTCACTTTTTCCGGATTGGCACCGACAACATCGATTTTGTTAATCGCAACGACAATCGGAACACCCGCCGCTTTGGCGTGTGCAATCGCTTCGATTGTTTGCGGCATAACGCCGTCATTGGCCGCCACAACCAAAATCACAACGTCCGTAATTTTCGCACCACGCGCACGCATCGCCGTAAAAGCCGCATGTCCCGGGGTATCGATAAATGTCACTTTTTGGCCGTTTTGCAAAGTCACCTGATAAGCACCGATATGTTGCGTAATGCCGCCGGCTTCTCCGCTGGCAACATTAGTTGAACGCAACGCGTCCAACAGGGATGTTTTACCGTGATCAACGTGCCCCATAACCGTAACAACAGGCGGACGCGGTAATAATTCGTCCGGTTTATCTTCTTCACTGTGCAAAACATTTTCAACATCAGCTTCGGCAACACGAATGACTTTGTGTCCCAATTCTTCTGCAACCAATTCCGCCGTATCTGCGTCAATCGTTTGCGTAATGGTGGCCATAACCCCCATATTCATCAAAGTTTTAACAACAACGGCAGCGCGTTCAGCCATACGGTTAGCCAATTCTTGCACCGTGATTGTTTCGGGGATTGTCACTTCACGACAGATTTTTTCGGCCGTTTTAAGCGCTTCTTGATGTTTCAATTTTTCTTTTTCGCGTGCACGACGAATGGACGCCAAAGACCGCCCGCGGCGTTGTCCCCAATTATCATCATCGTCATCGTCGCCGCCCCCCATATAAGCCGACATATTAAACTTGCCTTGACGGCGTTCATCACCGCCGTTTTTGGATCGTTTCGGCATCATCATATTTTTGTCATCGCCACCCGATTTTTTGCGATTTTTAGCAGAAGAAGCTTCTTCGTCCTCATCTGAGTCTTTTTTATAACCTGTATGTTTTTTCTTATCGTCCTTTGACGAATTTTTTTCAGCCACAGCAACACCGGAGGGCGCATTTGAAATTTGTTTTTCATTGGCCTTTTGTTCGTCCGCTTTTTTATCGGCTTCGGCCTTTTCTTTGGCTTGCGCTTCTTTTTCGGCCGCTAATTCTTTTGCCTTTTTTTCTTCTTCGGCGGCGCGTGCGGCTGCTTTTTGCTCCTCGACCTTTTTGGCTTCCAGCAACAGCTTTAACTTTTGCGCCTGTGCAGCTTCACTTAATCCCGAGGAAGTCCCAACGCCGCTTTGAGGCGTTCTTTTTTTACGCACTTCAACTTGAACAACTTTCGATGAAGAGCCGTAATTCGGACGAATTTGAGAACGCTCCAAAGGCTTTTTCAATTCCAATTTTCCACGATTTAATGTTAAAGGTGTTTTTGTTTCACTCATTTTGTTGTCCTTCATTTAAAAATGCGTTTAACCGCATCAATTCTTTTTTCAATGTTAAAGCCATTTTACTGTCACGGATTGCCAAATGCACACACGCTTCGCGACCCATTTCAAAACCCATTTCTTCGCGCGTCAACAACGACAAAACAGGCACGTCCGGCAAATATTGGATCAACCGATTTTTTTCGGATTGCGATCCGTCACAAGCCTCCAACAATAAAATAAAGCTTTCTTTTTTGGCTGCGTCTTTGATCTTATCAAAGCCTATTTCAACCAAGCCGGATTTTTTGGCCAACCCCAACAAATCCAAAGCTCTTTTTTTCAATGCTTTTTCGACCGTTAAAACCAAATCTTGCGAAACGGTGACGGACTGACCAAAGCCTTTGTTAAACAAACGTTTTTGAACCGCCGTTTGCAAAGCCGTTTTGGACGCACACACCCAAACCCCGCGACCGAATAACTTCTCGGCCAAGTCCGGATAAACCGCGTTATCCGGCCCCAGCACAAAGCGAATCAGCTCATCGCGCGATTTGGGCTGGCCGCTGACTAAACAACGGCGCTCGCCCGCTTCGGCTTTTATTTTTTGCACTCTAGTTTTCGGATTTTTCTTCGTCAAACCAATGCTCCCTTGCTTTCATAATCAAAGCATTTGCTTCATCTTCGGATACGTCGTTGCCGACAATTTCGATCAATTCGTCCACCGATAAATCCGCAAAGTCGTCCAAAGTTTTAATTCCCTTGGCCCCCAAAGCCGCCAACATCGACAATGTCAAACCGGCAAAGTTTTTCAAATCATCAGCCAATTGATATTCTTCAATTTTGTTTTGCAATGCTTCGTTCTTTTGCGTTAAATATGCGGCTGCACGTGATTGCAATTCTTTGGCCAAAGCTTCATCAAAACCTTCGATGCCGGACAATTCGTCCAAATCAGCAAAAGCGATTTCTTCAACCTTTGTAAAGCCTTCTTGGATCAACAAGTGGGCGATCATATCATCGACGTCCAAGGCTTCCATAAACAAATCCAAACGGCCTTTTTCTTCTTTTTGACGATTTTCGGCTTCTTGTTCAGCGTTCAAAACATCGATATGCCAACCGGTCAAAATAGACGCCAAACGAACGTTTTGTCCGCGGCGACCAATCGCTTGCGATAATTGTTCATCAGAAACAACAACTTCTGCATTCTTTGTTTCTTCGTCCAGCACGATTTTTAAGATTTCAGACGGCGCAAACGCATTCACAATAAATGTTGCCGGATCTGCCGACCAATGAACAACATCGATTTTTTCGCCTTGCAACTCCGTCACAATCGCTTGAACACGAACACCACGCATACCGATACAAGCCCCGCGCGGATCAATCGTATTGTCTTTTGACCAAACAGCCACTTTTGCACGCGATCCCGGATCACGCGCGACGGATTTAATTTCGATAATGCCGTCGTAAACTTCCGGAACTTCTCCCGCAAATAATTTCGCCAAAAATTGAGGATGAGAGCGAGACAAGAAAATTTGCGGACCTCTGACTTCATTACGCACGTCCATTAAATACGCACGCACACGATCACCAACGCGGAAAATTTCATTGGGGATCAATTCGTCACGGCGCAACATAGCTTCTGCACGGCCCAAATCAACAATCACATTCCCCAATTCTACACGTTTAACCGTCCCATGAACGATTTCACCGACTTTGTCTTTAAATTCGTTAAATTGGTGCAAACGTTCCGCATCACGCACTTTTTGTACAATCACTTGTTTTGCCGTTTGTGCTGCGATACGACCGAAATCCATCGGTGGCAAAGGATCAACAATAAAGTCACCCACCTTTAAATCCGGATATTTTTTAGCCGCGTTTTCCAACGTTGTTTGCGTCATTTCATTTTCGACTTCGTCAACGATTTCGATATAGCGCGCCATTTTAATTTCTCCGGTTTTACGGTCAATTGACGCTCTGACATCATATTCGGGGCCATATTTGGAACGACCGGCCTTAGCAATCGCTACTTCCATAGCTTCCAAAACATCGTCACGGTCGATCCCTTTTTCACGCGCCAACAAATCGGCAACTTGCAACAATTCGGGACGCATTTGATTCGTGTTTTCCATTTTTGTTTTCCTTTACTTTTTACCTTTTAACATTTCGGCGACCAATTCATCGGTCAAAACCAATTTAGCTTTGCTGATAATCGAAAAATCTATGTTCAGCTTTTGCCCTTCAAAATCGATTAAAACGTCATTACCGTTGACACCCGCCAACTTGCCTTTAAAGCGTTTGCGACCGTCCACCGGCACGATTGTTTCAATTTTTGCTTCGCGACCGGCAAAGCGTTCATAATCCGACAACTTTACCAAAGGACGATCAATCCCCGGAGACGTTACTTCCAACGTATAACGAGACGCAATCACGTCTTCCACGTCTAACACAGCCGATAAAGCGCGCGATAATTTTTCGCAATCATCAGCTTTCATATCCGAAAAATCCGCGCGTTCAACCATAATTTGCAAGGTGTTATTATGTTCAGCACCTTGAAACAACACGCGCACCAAAGCAAACCCCATATCGGTCAACGTCGGTTGAATAATTTGCTCTATTTTTTGTACAATATCCATTTTACCCTTTCCTTTTATCAAAAAAGGCGGGACTTTTTCAAGTCCCACCCTCTATAAAATACGAGAATGTATTATCTTTATATACGATTCTTTTTCTTTATGCAAGCGTTTTTATAAAAATTTTAAACTTTTAATGCACGCTGACGGCCGTCAAATCGTTTTGAGAAACAATCGCCATTGCCACCGCACGATTTTCTGCATAGCCGATTCGCACGCCTTCTGCGCCATAAATCGACCACATAGGTGTATTATCCACAACGTCACGCTTGATATAAGCAATGTCTTCCACGCCCCAATCGGCAAAATCATCATCGTACGACAAATCGCATTCAATTAAAGATTTTTTTTCAAATGAATCCATCATTTCTTTTTCTCCTTTGCCGAGTCGGCTTCTATCAAAGCTTTTGCCTTTGTCGGCGGTGTAATTTTAATTTTTGTTACGGTAGACACCGGCTCTACGCGAAACAAATCGATATGCAACAATCCTTTATCCATAAAAGCGCTTTGCACTTTCATACCATGCGCCAAAACAAATGTTTTTTGAAAATTCCGGCCGGCTATGCCGCGATATAAAAAATGGCGTTCTCTTTCTTCCGTTGCGCTGCGACCACGGATAACCAAGCGGTCATCTTCCACAGATACGTCCAAATCTTTTTCATCATAACCCGCAACAGCCAAAGATATTCTTAATTGTGTATCGCTCAATTGTTCAATGTTATAAGGAGGAAAGCCTTCCGATCCTGCTTTCGCCAGCTGATCCATCATTCGCTCCAAGTTTTCAAAACCCAACATAAAAGGTGTATTTAAAGCCAATCTGCTCATTTATTTTCCTCCGTTTGCCTGATACAAAACAAATGGAACAAACATCAATTTATCGCAAGCCCCTCTTTGGTTTAGCATTGACATTTAAAGCTCCTTTTTAAACGGGTGACGTGTTCACAAACCGATGCATCATTTTTAACCAAATCTTCAATCAAGCGAATCGCATGCATAATCGTTGTATGATCGCGATCAAATGCAGATCCGATTTCCGGCAACGACTTTGATGTCAATTCTTTGGCTAAATACATCGCTATTTGACGCGGACGAGCGATAGAACGATCTCGTCTGGACGATTTTAAATCGGACATTTTCACAACAAAATAATCACAAACGGATTTTTGAATATCTTCAATCGTTACTTCTTGTTGATATAAATTTAAAACGTCCTTTAAAATTGTTTGCGTCGACGCCATCGTAATTTCAATATTCAACAATTGCGAATTAGCAACCAAGCGTTTTAAGACGCCTTCCAATTCACGCACATTGCCGGTAACCCGTTCGGCCAAAAATTCAACAACGTCCATCGGAACATGGACTCCCCATTGTTCCGCTTTGGATTGCAAAATGCCGATTCGCATTTCGTACGTTGTCGGATAAATATCAATGATCAATCCTTGCGCCATGCGCGTTTTTAAACGATCTTCCAACCCCTTTAATTCCAAAGGAGAGCTGTCCGAAGACAAGACAATTTGTTTGCCTTGTTCGATCAAAGAATTAAAGGTATGGAAAAATTCGGTTTGCGTACCTTGTTTGCCGCAAATAAATTGCACATCATCAATCATCAAAATATCGGCCGAACGGAATAATTCACGAAAAGAGGCGATTCGATCATCTGTATTCGATTCGCTCATTTTATCGCTGCGCAATGCGCGCACATATTGATACATAAATTGTTCGGCGGACAAATAAAGCACTTTCTTTTCAGGGTGTTTTTCTTTCATACGCCAAGCAATCGCGTTCATCAAATGTGTTTTACCCAAACCGACAGAGCTGTGAAAAAACAAAGGATTACGCGCACTTTCAAAGCGCTCTGTAACACCTTTTGCCGCGGCGGCCGCCAATTCATTGGAAGAGCCCACCACATAGTTTTCAAACGTCATATCCGGGTTTAAATGAATTTCGACAATATCTTGATCAGCGGAGTCGGATTTTTTATTCGAAAGCACCGGCTCGGAAAGAACGGGCTTTGTTTCGGATTTTGGTTTAGAAGATATAAAGCGATCTTGCTTGCGCACTTCCACATGTAAAATATCGGGATTGCGTTTTTGGAACTTTTGACAAATCACAGATCCGTAATTTTTGTCTTGCAGCCAATCGCGCATAAAACCGTTGGGCACAGATAAAACAACAGTATCATCATGAATCGACGGACTGATCTGCCCCAACCATTCTTTTAAAATAGTATCGTTGGATTCGTCCTTTAATTCCGAGCAAATCAAATCCCATTGTTGTTCCAAATTATCCATTTTAAAATACTCCTCTGATCCTTTTAAATGACAACCTGTTTCTATCAGCCGCGATCCCGATATTTTTATTTGTCCGCGCCTTTTTTTGGCTTTCACTTAAAAGAAAATATCTTTATCAATTTTTTCTTACCTCTCACTATTACAAAACAAAATCGTTTTGACAACAAAACTTTTTCACAAAAATGCAATTAAATTGCTTGACCCAAAATATAGAAAGGTTAACCTACATTTAGTAGTTATAGATTAACACATTGAAAACAAAAGGATTTATTTTTTATTTTTGCACACTCATCTATGTTGTTAACTTTTGTTAACCCTTTGTTTTAAGGCAAAGACTCGAAGAATCCGGAGTCGGTTTTAGATTCGTTGAATTGGGGTAAATTTAAGTAAATTTTTGATTGAAAATTTTTATAAAAAGCAAACACAGACTTTTGGTAATGTCTTTTGGCGTACTTTAAAAAAAAGACTCGAAGATAATTTTTTCGAGTCTTTTTAAATATGGATAAAAAAATTTTTAAAGCCATAAAAGGGCATGCTCCGCAGATGGATGGGATTTAGTGATTCCGTTTTTCCCACCTGTCGATCTGAGCTCTCTTTTTCCTGCGTCCATCTGAGTTGGCGAAGCATCTGTTAACAGAGAGCGTCCTGCGCCGGCGAAAGCGTAAAGTCTGTTTAAATT
>CAKPYQ010000026.1 GCA_934203105.1 uncultured Alphaproteobacteria bacterium | reverse complement strand
ATCATAGATCTTCCAGTCGGGGGGGGGGGGGTATAATATGCTCTTTTTTGCTGAGGAAATATAGGCTTTCATAATGCAATCCTTCCTGTCTTTTTTTAAGATTTTTTAATCGTGGCAATGTGTAAAACGTTTGTATTGCCTTTTTCGGCCAAAGGCATACCGGCCGTAATAATCACTTTTTCACCCGATTCGGCTAAGCCGGATTTTAACGCCATTGTGCGCGCAACAGGTATAATGCCCTTTAAATCCGAAATAGCTTTTGTTTTAAACGAATAAACGCCCCAAACCAAAGTCAACCGACGCATCACTTTTTCATCACATGTTAAGTTCAAAATCGGCAAGCCTGCGCGTGTGCGTGCCGTCCGTAAAGTCGTTGCGCCCGAAATTGAATAAGTGACAACACACGCCAAATTATCCAAAACCTTTACCATTGTCGGAATAGCCGATGTAATTGCCGAAGCAACCATACCGTCTTCCGGTAACGAGATGATCTCCA
The DNA here is from genome assembly GCA_934203105.1 of uncultured Alphaproteobacteria bacterium. Taxonomy (GTDB): domain Bacteria; phylum Pseudomonadota; class Alphaproteobacteria; order CAAHEQ01; family UBA3637; genus CAAHEQ01. The sequence goes on along the minus strand of CAKPYQ010000026.1, from coordinate 13,586 downwards.
TCGATTTTTTGTAAACCGGATCTTGTTCCGTTTTTAAAATAACTTTGCGCATCATAGATACGGTTTGAACCGGATAATCGCCCACGGCTGTTTCTCCGGATAACATTACGCAATCCACGCCGTCATAAACCGCTGTTGCAACGTCGGAAACTTCTGCACGCGTCGGAGTCGGGTTTTTAATCATACTTTCCAACATTTGGGTAGCTATAATGACCGGTTTGCCTTTGGAACGGCAAACTTGCACAATGTGTTTTTGTATCGAGGGCAACTCTTCAATCGGACATTCAACGCCCAAATCACCGCGCGCAACCATAATTGCGTCGGATAAATCAACAATCTTTTCCAAATTATTTAATGCCGCCGGTTTTTCAATTTTGGTAATAATGCCGGCTTTTGTGCCGATGATTTTGCGCGCTTTGATCAAATCTTCCGGCCGTTGAATAAAAGACAGCGCAATCCAATCCGCCTGTAACAACAAAGCAATATCCAAGTCCTTTAAATCCTTTTGCGTCAAAGCCGAAATAGGCAAGGTGACGCCCGGTACATTAACGCCTTTATGATCAGATAATACGCCACCCGTGATGACTTTCGTTTCGGCAAAATCTTTGCCAAAGTCAATAACTTGCAGGCGGATCAGGCCGTCATTTAACAATAAATGCGTCCCTTTTTCCAAAGCGGCAAAGATTTCTTTGTGCGGTAAGTTAACGCGCGTTTCATCGCCCGCTTCTTCGTTCATATCCAAACGGAATGATTGGCCGGCTTTTAATGTTACAGAGCCGTCTTGAAACACGCCGACGCGCAATTTAGGCCCTTGCATATCGCAAATAATGCCCAAAGGCCGCCCCAATTTTTTTTCCACAGCACGAATGTTTTTGACGTTGTGCGAATGAGTTTTTTTGTCGCCGTGGCTGAAATTCAACCGAAATAAATTGACCCCGCTTTTTGCCAAGTCAAAGATTTTTTCTTTCGTTGATGTTGCCGGTCCTAATGTCGCTATGATTTTTGTTAATGGTAATGTTTTATCCATTTTATATGCCCTCCACAGTAAATGAAATATGTCCGCTTAAAGTTTCGTCTTTACCGATACTTTGAATACCGCTGCCGATGACGCCTTTGGCGGCCAAGTTAAACGCATTGCATGTCATAGAGGAGGGTTCCAGACAGAAAAAGTTTTTCTTTTGCGGCGCATACAGCGCGATATGAGAAAAGCTTTCATCGCAATCAATTTTGACGCCCATACCAAACTTCGGCCATTGGATGTGCGCCGTGTTTTCAAAGCCCCCAAAGCAGGTGTCAAATACGGCATCGCCCAATTCTTTTGGCGCTTTGAAAGACCACTCTTCCGGTGTACGATACGGCCTGTCGATCGGGTCGTTGTCGTGGTACCAGACATTTTTTGAAATAAACGTTAACGTCACATTGGGCGTTTTGTTAAAATAAGGGTGCAAGCCCATTCCGCACGGCATCGGCATTAACGCATTATTGGTCAAGTTCAGCTCGACATCTAATGTTTTATCTTTTAATGCGTATGTAATGCTTGCCTTATACGAAAACGGATAACCTTTGTCCGTTTCTTTGTCATGCGCTAACTCCAAAGTCACCGACGTTTTGTCTTGCGCTACAATGTCCCATTTAGAGCGCCAACCGTCACCATGAATAGGATCGGTAAAGCCGGAATGATTAACCGGCACTAACCGCTTAATCCCCCAATAAGTAAACTCGCCGCCTTTAATGCGAAAAGCGTAGGGGATCATCGGAAACATCGACATACCCAAAGCGTCTTTTTTCGATATAGCTGTTTGGGACGCCGGACGCATAATGTCAAATAATTTTTGGCCTTTGGTTCGAAAATATACCAAAGAGGCTCCGCATTCGGGAAGAATCCCCACCTCTATAAATTCGTTTTCAAGATGAACAACCTGTTCCGTCATTTACAAAACCTCTTGCTATAATATATTTATTGTTTTTGAGCCTGTTCTTTCAAGTCCTGACCCGCACGAATTAACATCGCATCGATCGAATCTTTGTCGTCGGTTTTGCCCGCTTTACCGAAAGCTGTTGTAATAAACGCATTGCCGATTTCTGTTTTTAAGTTTTGCTCTTGGATTTTCAAGCGCAACCGTTCAATCAAAAACGGCACGTTTTCAATCGGTGTTTCCGGTAATAAAATGGCAAATTCGACGTCGCCGATTCGGCCCAAGTAATCCGAATCGCGAATGGAATCTTTGCAGATTTTGACCGTTTTTTTCAACGCTTCGTCACCAAAGCTGTATCCGAACTCTTGCCCTAAAACGCGGAAGTGATCCAATTTTAAAACCAACAGCGATAATTTTCTGTCGTAACGGATTGCGCGTTTCATTTCTTTTTCGCCGGCTTCCAAGAACGCCGCGCGATTTAAAACGCCCGTTAACGGGTCGATCGAAGTTAAATAACGTAATTTTTCTTCTAATTGTTTACGACGCGTAATGTCAAAGCCGACCGAACGGATTTCAACCGGTTTATTTTTTTCATCATAAACGACTCGGTTTGTCCAAGAAATCCAAACAACGGTCCCGTCTTTTTTCAAATTCTTTGTTTCAACGTCAACATAAAGTTGCGGATTTAACAAGATTCTTTCAATCAAAGTCGGTTGCGCGTTTAATTTTTTCCGCGGCTCCGGCGCGATTGTACCCAAAACAGAATGGGCAATCAATTCGCTTTTCTTAAAGCCGAAAAACTCTTCCGCATAGTCGTTTACATAAGTAATTTTGCCGGATTTATCGAACGCCACGATAATGCTTTGCGCCGTCGTATCGTTGAAATCGTCGTTAAAATCGGCCTTTTGCTTTTTCAAATCCTCAAACTCTTTTGTTTGCTTTGCAAAAGACTCGGTTGCGCTTTTCAAGCTTTTACATATCCGTGCATGACGGACTCGCAAACCCGCATAAAGAAAAATAAATAAACAAGCGATTGTCGCGCAAATTGTGGCTACAATCCAAGCTTCTGAACAGTTTTCAATCATTTTTAACCCCTTGTGATAAAACTTTAACTGCCAATAATGTTAGCGGATAAAAATAAAATAAGCAACTATTTTTAATCAAAAACTTGACTTTTTTTTATTTTTGAGGCAATTTATTTTCAAAACACGGATAAGGATTAAAAAATGGTAAAACAAGAAACTTTGGCGACAGTTCAGGCTTTAAGCGCTGATAAGTACAAGTACGGCTTTGAAACGGACATCGAAAGCAATACTGCGCCCAAAGGGTTGAATGAAGATGTTATTCGCTTTATTTCGGCGGTGAAAAAAGAACCTGAATGGCTGTTGGATTTTCGCTTGAAAGCGTTTAAAAAGTGGCAAACAATGACGGAACCGCATTGGGCAAAGGTTGACTTTGCGCCGATTGATTATCAAGACTTATATTATTATGTTGCCCCCAAGGAAAAAGAGGGCAAAAAAAGTTTGGACGAAGTCGATCCAAAGATTTTGGAAACCTACGAAAAGTTGGGCATTCCGCTGAATGAGCAAAAAGTTTTGGCCGGCGTCGTGGCGGTCGATGCGATTTTTGACAGCGTGTCGGTTGCAACGACTTATAAAGCCAAGTTGGCGGAAAAGGGGATTATTTTTTGTTCGATGGGTGAAGCCGTGCAAGAATATCCCGACTTAATTAAAAAGTATTTAGGTTCGGTTGTGCCTTATACAGACAACTTTTTTGCGGCTTTGAACAGCGCTGTGTTTTCGGATGGTTCGTTTGTTTATATTCCAAAAGGCGTGCGTTGCCCGATGGAATTGTCCAGCTATTTCCGCATCAATGCGCGGGGAGCCGGTCAGTTCGAGCGGACTTTGATTGTTTGCGATGAAGATGCTTATGTCAGTTATTTGGAAGGTTGTACGGCGCCTCAACGGGACGAAAATCAACTGCACGCGGCGATCGTTGAAATTGTCGTGCATAATCGGGCGGAAGTCAAATATTCCACGGTTCAAAACTGGTACCCCGGTGACAAAGACGGTAAAGGCGGGATTTACAACTTTGTTACAAAGCGCGGCTTGTGCCATAATGATGCTAAATTATCGTGGACGCAGGTCGAAACAGGATCGGCGATTACTTGGAAATATCCGTCGTGTATTTTAAAAGGCGATAATTCGATCGGTGAATTTTATTCTGTGGCCTTGACGAATAATTATCAGCAAGCAGATACCGGAACAAAAATGATTCATTTGGGTAAAAATACGCGATCGACGATTATTTCAAAAGGCATTTCGGCGGGACATTCAAATCAAACTTATCGCGGGTTGGTTAAAATGGCGACATCGGCTGATAACGCGCGGAACTTTTCAAAGTGCGACAGCTTGCTGATCGGATCGGATTGCGGCGCGCATACTGTGCCTGTGCAAGAAAATGCCAACAAAACGGCGGTAATCGAGCACGAAGCGACCACCAGCAAAATCAGCGATGAACAATTGTTTTACGCGATGCAGCGCGGTTTGAGCGAACACGAAGCCGTTTCCTTGATCGTGAACGGTTTTTGCAAAGAAGTTATGCAACATTTGCCGATGGAGTTTGCTATTGAAGCCGGCCGCTTGATCGGGATCAGTTTAGAAGGAAGTGTAGGATAATGGAAAAAGTAGATACTGAAATTTTAGAACAAGCCATTGCAAAATGGGGTAAGCAAGCCCAGCTTTTAATGGTATTGGAAGAAATGAGCGAATTGCAAAAAGAGATTTTAAAAAACATCAATCGCGGGAAAGACAATGTTGCCGAAATTATTGATGAGACGGCAGACGTTGAAATTATGTTGACACAATTAAAATACATTTACAACATCACCGATGCGGTTGAAAAGCGCATACCGATTAAGTTGGAAAAAGTAAAAGCAAGGTTGAAGGGTTAAAAAAATGCCATTATTGGAAATTAAAAATTTAAACGCGGGCGTTGGCGAAAAGCAAATATTAAAGGATTTTTCTTTTGAAATCGAAGCCGGCAAAGTTTATGCCGTAATGGGGCCGAACGGTTCGGGCAAAAGTACTTTATCGAATGTGATTGCGGGCAATCCGGCTTATACCGTATCGTCGGGTCAAATGATGTTCAAAGGCAAAGATTTATCTTTGATGACGCCGGACGTGCGCGCGAATGAAGGCATCTTTTTGGGCTTTCAATATCCGGTTGAAATCGCGGGTGTTTCGTATGCTCAATTTTTAAAGCAAGCCTTGACTTCAAAGATGAAATACTTGGGTCAAAAGCCGCTTGATGCCGTCGGATATATCAAAAGATTAAAAGTCAGAGCGCAAGCTTTGGGTGTCAGCGATGAAATGTTAAAGCGCCCGGTGAATGTGGGCTTTTCGGGTGGCGAAAAAAAGCGTATGGAAACTTTGCAAATGGCATTTTTAGAGCCTGATTTTTGCATTTTGGATGAAATGGATTCCGGATTGGACGTTGACGCTTTGAAAATCGTTGCGGACGGCGTTAATTTAATGCGTGCCGAAAATCGTTCTTTTATGCTGATCACGCACTATGAACGATTGTTGGATTTAATCGAACCGGACGTTGTGTACATTATGGTTGATGGTCATGTGGTTGACAAAGGCGATAAATCGTTGGCGTTAAAGTTGGAAGAAAAAGGCTATGCAGACTATAAATAAAATCATTCCGGCCGGTGAAAAGGTTTCCGAAATTTTGACGGATCAAAGCGGATCAATTGACGTTGTTGTTTATGAAAACGGCGTTTATGATTTGGCTTTGTTGCAAACGGGGCAAGACTTAAACATCAAAGTTTCTTTGATGGGGGCGCACGCCGCGTGTTCTTTAAAGGCTGTTTATTTGTCGCAAACAAATGCGAATAACAAAATCCATTTTGAGGTTATTCACGCGGTGGGTCAAACAACGTCTGATCAGCAAATCAAAGGCATTGTTCGTGGCTATGGTCAAACGGATTTTTACGGAATTATTCGTATGCCGCACGGCAGCCAAAAATGCGAAGGCGCTCAAAATCACAAAGCCTTGCTGTTATCGGATAATGCGTCCGTCAAATGCACGCCCGAATTGGAAATATATGCTGATGATGTGAAATGCGCTCACGGTTCATCGGTTGGCACTTTGGACGAAGGATCACTATTTTATTTAATGAGCCGCGGTATTGATGAACAAACGGCGCGCCAAATGTTGGTCAAAGCGTTTTTATTGTCGGATATGCCGCCTGTTTTTGAAACAAAGATAAATGAATGGATTGCAAACGAATGAACAAAAATGATTTTCCTATTTTTTCAAACAATGCCGGTCTGATTTATTTGGACAGCGCTGCGTCGGCGCAAAAGCCTCTTGCGGTGATTGATGCGATGGACGACTTTGTCAAACGCCATTATGCGAACGTTCATCGTGGGACTTATTATTTATCCGAAATGGCTACAATTGCTTATGAAAATGCACGTCATACAGTGGCGGACTTTTTGTCCGTGGCGGATCGCGATATTATTTTTACACGCGGGGCGACAGAAAGCATAAACTTGGTTGCGCAAACGTTTGGGCGGACTTTAAACGCGGGCGATGAAATTATTCTTTCCGAAGCCGAGCACCATTCCAACATAGTGCCGTGGCAAATGTTGGCATTAGAGCGGGGCGTTGTCGTCAAGTATGCCGAAGTTTGTGAAAACGGAAAATTGAATTTGGACGATTTAAAGGTCAAACTGTCCCCAAAAACAAAGCTGGTTTCTATCGCGCAAATGAGCAATGTTTTGGGTGTGGAAAATCCCGTTGCTCAAATATCGAAATTGGCGCATAGCGTCGGCGCAAAAGTGTTAATCGACGGTTGTCAAGGCGTTGTCCATTCAAAGATTGATTTAAAAGCCAATAACATTGATTTTTATGCGTTTTCGGGACATAAAATATATGGGCCGACGGGGATCGGTGTTTTGTATGCGCCGGCCGATTTTATGAATACGATGCAACCTTGGCAAGGCGGGGGCGATATGATAAAATCCGTCAGTTTTGAAAAAACAACCTATGCCGAAGCGCCGGCCAGATTTGAAGCCGGAACGCCGGCGATTGTGGAAGCTGTCGGCTTGGCTGCGGCGTTAAATTATGTGCGCAGTGTTGGCCAAGATGAAATTGAAACCATAGAAAACCAAACGATGCAGTTGTTAAAAGACGGTTTGGAAATGGTCAGCGGCGTTGAAGTTTTAGGTGATATAAAGTTGAAAAAAAGCTTGGTATGCTTTAATTTGCACGGGCTGCACCCGCAAGACGTTGCAATGATTTTGTCCGAACAAAATGTGGCTGTTCGGGTTGGTCACCATTGTGCTCAGCCGATTACTGAAAAATACGGCGTGACATCGTCGATACGGGCTTCTCTTGGTATGTACAATACCGGCGAAGATATAACGGCATTTATTGCTGCATTGAAAAAAGCGCAAAAGATTTTGGGGAGTGCAAAGTAAATGACAGACATTGAAAACAAAGATTTGCCGACTGATTTGGGTGATGAAAGCGCATTGGCGCAAGGAAAAACACCAGATACAGAAATTGAAAATACAGAACAGGCAGGTCAGGCAGAACAAGCAGAGCCGTTAAATCCCGCTACCTTTCACGCTCGTTTAGGTGAACCGTTGCCGGCCGGCCTGCCGATTGCGACCGAAAGTATGGTGATCGAGGCGTTAAAAACCGTGCAAGATCCGGAGCTGATGTTAGATGTTTATTCTTTGGGCTTGATTTACAAAATTGATATATCCCCAAAAGGCGATGTGACAATTGAAATGACGTTGACGTCCCCGATGTGTCCGATCGCGGGTGAAATGCCGTCTATGGTTGCTGCTGCCGTTTCGAAAGTTGAAGGCGTAGGAATTGTGGACGTGACTTTGGTATGGGATCCGCCTTGGACTTTGGATATGTTGGACGATGATTTAAAAATGGCGCTTGGGATTGAGGCGCCTTTACCGGCCGAATAAAAAATCCGATTAAATAAAAACGGGTGAAATAAAACTTGGGGCGTTCTTTTGGAAACGCCCCTTTTTGCTTGAAACAGCGGGTTATTTATCGTCGCCGATACGCAACGCTTCAATAAATGCGGATTGCGGTATTTCAACTTTACCAAATTGACGCATACGTTTTTTACCTTCTTTTTGTTTATCCAACAATTTGCGTTTACGCGTGATGTCGCCGCCATAGCATTTGGCCGTCACGTCTTTGCGATAAGCCGAAATATCTTCACGCGCAATAATCTTGCCACCGATCGCCGCTTGAATGGGAATCTTGAATTGATGGCGCGGAATTAACTCTTTTAATCTTTCACAAATTTGTCGACCGCGTCGTTCAGCTTGGCTGCGGTGAACAAGGAATGACAACGCGTCAACGGGTTCTGCATTGACCAAAATCGAAACTTTGACCAAGTCGCTGGGTTGATAGCCGATCAATTCGTAATCAAAGCTGGCATACCCGCTGGAAATAGACTTTAAGCGATCGTAAAAATCAAAAACGATTTCGTTTAACGGGATTTCGTAAACCGCCATTGCGCGATTGCCGACGTAAGTTAAGTTCTTTTGAACGCCGCGTCTTTCTGAACACAATGTTAAAATCGCACCCAAGTATTCGTCCGGCGTCATAATGGTTGCCTGTACCCATGGCTCTTCAATCGATTGAATTAACGTTGTGTCCGGCATATCGGCGGGATTGTGTAAATTAAAAGTTTCTCCGTTTGTTTGGTGAATTTTATAAACAACGCTGGGGGCCGTTGTGATTAAATCCAAATTGAATTCTCGATCCAAGCGTTCTTCAATGATTTCCATATGCAGCAGTCCCAAAAAGCCGCAACGAAAGCCTTGCCCCAAAGCCATAGACTTTTCCGGTGTGAATTGAAAGCTGGCATCATTTAATTGCAATTTGCCCAAAGAATCGCGCAAGTTTTCATAATCCGAACTGTCCAGCGGAAAAAACGAACAAAATACAACCGGCACAGAGGGCTTAAAGCCTTTCAGAGGCTCTTTTGTCGGTTCTTTTGCTGATGTGATTGTATCGCCGACGTGTGTTTCGCCGATTGTTTTAATGCTGCCCGTGATAAAGCCGATTTCGCCGGTGCGCAGTGCGTCAAGGTCTTTCATTTTCGGTTCGAAAACGCCCACTCTGTCGACCGTGTGGACGGCGCCCGTTCCCATCATTTGGATTTGCATACCTTTTTTCAAAATGCCGTCTTTGACGCGAACTAAAATGACAATGCCTAAATAGGGGTCATACCAACTGTCAACCAGCAAAGCTTTTAAAGGCGCTTTTTCATCGCCCGTCGGCGCGGGCATTCGGTTGACAACGGCTTCCAATACATCTTGCGTTCCCAATCCGGTTTTGGCCGAAATTAAAATAGCATCGCTGGCGTCAATGCCGATCACGTCTTCAATTTGTTGCTTGACTTTTTCGGGTTCCGCAGAGGGCAAATCAATTTTGTTTAAAACAGGGACGATTTCATTGTCCACATCTAATGCTTTGTAAACGTTTGCCAATGTTTGAGCTTCCACACCTTGCGTCGCATCAACGACCAATAAAGCCCCTTCGCAAGAGGCCAAGGATCGGCTGACTTCATAGCCGAAATCCACGTGTCCCGGCGTGTCGATTAAGTTTAAATGGTAAGTGTTGCCGTCTTTTGCTTGATACGTCAAGCGCACAGTTTGGGATTTGATCGTAATCCCGCGTTCGCGTTCGATATCCATATTGTCCAAGATTTGCTCTTTCATTTCGCGCTTTGATACCAAACCGCAATATTCGATCAATCGATCGGCCAGTGTTGATTTGCCGTGATCAATGTGTGCAATAATGGAAAAATTTCTGATTTTGGTAATATCGTGCATAAGTTTATTTATCCTTTATTCTTTTTTTTCTGTATCATACCAAAAAAAACAAAAAAAGCAAGCGCTTTTGTTTTTTGTATTTGTGTTTTTAAAAGCAATCCTTTATAATAAGGAAAAAAGGAGACTGAATAAAATGAAAAAGATTCTTTGTTTGATGTGTTTGTTTTTGCCCTTTGGCGCATGGGCGCAATCGTTTTTATTGCCTTCTTCGTTTGATGAAAATCAGATAATTGAAAAGGTACAGGACGCTGATGGAAACTTTGTGCCGGTGGATCAAGTGGTTGAAAATAAGCCCGCTTCACAAACACAACCGGCGCAAAATCCGGCCGCAAGTATTATAGAGGGTGAACAAAAAAAGCCAAACGCTCCCCAAACAAAGCCGGCACACAGAACGCGGCAGTTAAGGGCTGTACAAAAAGATTACGGCTTGCCAAAGTCTACATTTGACGCTCAAACATTGGAACAGATTGATCAACCAAGCAATAATGCAACATTCCAAACTCAGACGATGTCGCAAGCCGTTCGGGATTTTAAACGCGAAAGCACAAGTTATGAAGAATGTTCATCGACTGATGACCCGAATTGCCGGACATACGAAGTTGATGAAAACGGAGAGGTTATTATTCAATGAAAAAGTTATTATTTTTGCTGATGTTTTTTGTTGTGGGCTGTGCGACGGAAAATCCGTTAAAAGACCTGCGTTTTCAGCCGATTTCATCGGGAGATTATACGGTGGCATCTTGGTATAAAATTACCAAAGCCGGCCAACCTTTAAAAGTTTATATTGAAGGTGACGGACATGCTTTTGATCGCAAAGGGCGTCCGACGGACGATCCGACTCCGGAAGGACTATTTTTGCGCAAGTTAGCGGTTGATGATACTTCACCGAACGTTGTTTATATGGCGCGCCCGTGTCAATATTTAATGGGACAAAATTGTTCGCAAAAAGATTGGACAAGCGGGCGTTTCAGTCCGGCGATTTTGGATTCTATGGAAGCATCTGTCGGCGCGATGATGAAAAAATCGCGTGCGGATCAGGTGATTTTAATCGGTTATTCGGGCGGGGGAATGATTGCCTCTCAAATTGCTGCGCGTCACCCGGATCAGGTCAAAAAGCTGATCACAATTGCCGGTGTTTTGGACAAAGACAAATGGACGGCTTACCACAAAGACGAACCGTTGGATCAATCGGTTAATTTAAATGTGGCGACGTTAAAGGGAATCCCTCAAACTCACTATGTCGGGGCAAAGGATAAAACTGTTCCGCCCGAATTGACATTTGATATTTTGGGCGCCGACAATCCGAATGTCGTTGTTGTGAGCGGCGCTAAACACGGCAAAGGGTTTGAAAAAATCTATGGCGATATTTGGCGCGTGCGTTAACGTGGGTTAAAAAGAATGGCTTTGGAATTGTTCGGCTTGTTTTTGATTGATAGCCTCTAAAATAACATACCATTCCAATTCCAACCTTTGGCGCGTTTCGGACGGTAAAGACGAACGCCGACGCAAAGTCTTTTCCAATTCAGATTGCCGTAATTTTAATGTTTGCATATCTTTGTCGGTATAGCGTTTGCGTTGTGCCGTCAATAATTCTGAAACCAGCTCGTCGGAAAACATTTTTTCTTGTGCCGGTGTTGCTGTATCGTTTTCATTTGCGCTGTAAACTTCTTGCGCCGCAAGCGGTGCTATATTTAAAAAAACAATCAATACGAACAAAAATAATTTCATTTTAAACTCCTTTGTTATTATTTTATGCATTTTTTTGCGTTTGTCATTAAAAAAATATTTCTTTTTTTTGAATTTTCGATTTATACTGATGAACAGCGTTAATAACACGGGAGAAATAAAATGAGCGATTATATCAGACCCAGTTGGGACGATTATTTTTTGGAAGTGATGCATGCGTTGGCTAAACGCGCAACTTGTGATCGAGGCCGTACGGCGTGCGTTATTGTGAAGGATAACCAAATTTTATGTTCGGGATACGTTGGTTCTCCTCCGGGATTGCCGCATTGCGACGAAGTCGGGCATTTGATGAAGTCCGTTACGCACGAAGACGGAACTGTGACCAGTCATTGTATGCGCACGATACACGCCGAACAAAACGCGATATGTCAAGCGGCTAAACGTGGTATTTCAATAGATGGTGCAACCGTTTACTGTAAAATGGCACCGTGCCGGACTTGCGCTATGTTGCTGATTGCGTGCGGGATCAAGCGCGTTGTTGCCGAATACCGCTATCAAACGGGCGGGGAGGGCGAAGAAATGATGCGCAAAGTCGGCATAGAAATCAAATATATTCACGATGAAACTGTCGGTTATGAAAAAAAGGATAAATAAAAATGGCAAAAATATGGGCTTTGTTGGACGACAGAACGGGCAATAATAATCAGATTTTGGGTGTTGCAGAGGCTTTGCATATGCCTTTTGAAGTCAAAAAAATTGCTTATAACAAATGGGTTAAATTGCCAAATGCGTTGCGCGGAGCTTCTTTGTTGGGCGTTGATAAAGACGTTGTAAAAGATATTGATTTGCCGGCGGACGAGTTGCCGGATATGATTATCGGCGCGGGTCGACGAATGTTTCCGGTTATGCGTTATTTAAAGAAAAAATCCGGTTTTCGTACAAAGTTAGTGCAAATGATGAATCCCGGTTTTTGGGGATTTCGTCAAGCCGATTTAATTGCTTTGCCGCGCCACGACCGTTATAAAGGCAAGGCGAAAAATGTGATGCAAACGTTGGGAGCGCCTCATCGTGTGACAAAGGAAAAATTAGCGCAAGAATTGGAAAAATGGCGTCCTGTTTTTGAAAAATATGCGATGCCTCGTATCAGTGTTATTGTCGGTGGTGCAACCAAAAAAGCCCCCTTTACCGTTCAAATGGCAAAGCAGTTGGCTTTTGATGTTTTGGCGTTAAATCCGGGATCGGTGTTGGTGACAACTTCGCGTCGGACGCCAATCGAAGTGGTTGAGACGTTAAAGCAAATTTTTCCAAAGGAAAAGACATATTTCTATCAATTCGGCGATAAGGGTGAAAATCCGTATTTTGGCTTGTTGGCTTGGGCCAGCCGGATTGTGGTGACCGGAGATTCGATGTCGATGTGTTCGGAAAGTTGCGCTTCGGGGGTCCCTGTTTACATTTTTGCGCCACCCAAAACGATGGGCAGAAAGCATGCTTTATTTCATCAGCAACTTTATGCGTCCGGTTATGCAACGGCATTGGGCAGCGGGCAAACGGCTTTTGGCGGGTGTTTAAATGCGGCCGAAGATATTGCGACGAAAGCATTATCTTTATTGCCAAAATCAGAGTAAAGTTTTTTTTAACGAGGACGTTTTGGATTCGTTTTTTCTGTCGGGTGATTTTGAAACAGCCCCTTTATCCCGTCATTCTGAACGAAGTGAAGAATCTCTTAAAACGGTGGCACCCTAAAATGTGCGGCGCGCAAATCCCCGCGCGCCCGCGCCGCACATTTCTCCATATTCGATGACGCATCATTAACTCAATAAAAAATCCTCCACAACTCATTCAAAAAAACTTCTTTCCTATATGAACAAAAACGATCGTTTAAAGTCAATAGATTTTTTTGCGACGGGGCCCTCTATAACACACTGAAAATAAACAAAAGCCAAATTTTACATTTTGCTTTAAAAGTGATGAACACAAACGATCGTTTAAGTAATATATGAAACAAGAGTTTTAATGAGGCAAAAAAACATGAATTTTGCGTTCATTGTAAAGAGTTTAAAAACCGTTTATACTTAATAAAAAAGGAGATAAAAATGAA
>CAKPYQ010000025.1 GCA_934203105.1 uncultured Alphaproteobacteria bacterium | reverse complement strand
TTATCTCCTTTTTTCTCTGTTAAACTAAATCAAAAAACCGCTTCTTTCATATATTACATAAACGATCGTTTGTGTTCATCGCTTTTTTGGTAAAATGTAAAAACTGGCTTTTGTTTATTTTCAGTGAGTTGCAGAGGGTCCCGTCGCAAAAAAATCTATTGACTTTAAACGATCGTTTTTGTTCATATAGGAAAGAAGTTTTTGAATAGGTTATGGAGGATTTTTTTAGTGAGCTGATGATGCATATGGAAAATATGCGGCGCGGGCGCGCGAGGATTTGCGCGCCGCACATTTGATGTTGCGATGAAGTAAAAAGATTCTTCGCTAAAGCTCAGAATGACTAAAGCCTGTTGTGAAGTGAAGGAGGATACAGAATACGAAAAAAGCTATAATGCCGTCGGGGCAGTTAATGGTACGTGTCGTGGAGGTTTTTCAGGACGATACTCGGCCGGACACTTAATTTTCAGCGTTTCTTGGGAAATATTGCAAAATGGAGGCGTAACTTACTGTGCAGAAAGTGCAACAGAGCCCATAACTAAAGTTAAATATGTTTCTTCCTCTAAATACTGTTTTAGCTATAGTCGTGATAATTGTGGCTGTAAAGTGTTCCACTTCCGAAGATCCGAAAAACGGATCAGAATGTGGCGCTTCTGACAGTTAATATCAAGAAGTAAAGCTTTGCACAAAAAAAACGAGAAGAGATATTCAAAAACTCTTCCCGTTTCAATATTCACAAAATTAATTACAGCATACGCTTTAAATACTGCCCTGTATAGCTGTTCGGACATTGTGCAATTTGCTCAGGCGTACCCGTCGCAATGATTTGACCGCCTTTATCGCCTCCGTCCGGACCTAAATCAATAATGTAATCGGCGGTTTTGATGACGTCCAAATTATGCTCGATTACAACGACTGTATTGCCTTGATCCACCAAAGCCTGCAAGACAGTTAATAATTTTTGAATGTCTTCAAAATGCAAGCCGGTTGTCGGTTCGTCCAAAATATACAACGTTCGACCGGTCGCGCGTTTAGATAATTCCTTCGATAACTTTATGCGCTGCGCTTCACCGCCCGACAAAGTCGTCGCAGACTGACCCAGCTGAATATACCCTAAACCCACTTTTTTAAGCAAAGCACATTTGTCGCGAATCGATGGTATATTTTCAAAAAAATCATACGCATCATCAACCGTCATATCCAAAACGTCTGCAATAGATTTGCTTTTATATTTGACTTCCAACGTTTCACGATTATATCGTTTACCTTTGCATTGATCGCATGGAACATAGACATCGGGCAAAAAATGCATTTCAATTTTTAAAACGCCGTCGCCTTGACACGCTTCGCATCGGCCGCCTTTGACGTTAAACGAAAAACGACCGGACTTATAGCCGCGCGCCGCCGCTTCCGGTAATCCGGCAAACCAATCCCGAATAGCAGTAAACATTCCGGTGTAAGTCGCCGGATTAGAACGAGGCGTCCGTCCGATCGGGCTTTGGTCAATATCGATGATTTTATCAATTTTGCCGATGCCGGAAATGCGATCATAAGCACCTGGAACATCGCGCGAATTGTTCAATATTTTGTTGATCGCTTTGTACAGCGTTTCCAAAATCAAAGATGACTTGCCGCCGCCTGAAACCCCCGTCACGCAAGTAAATGTTCCCAAAGGAATATCCACATCAACATTCTTTAAATTGTGCGTTCTGGCACCTTTTAAAGAAATAAAATTACCATTGCCTTTACGGCGTTCGCTTTCTTTCGGAACGCGAATTTCTTTTGCACCGGATAAATATTGTCCGGTAATGCTTTGCGGGTTGGCGATGATTTCAGAGGGGGTTCCTTGCGCCATAATCTTGCCACCGTAAGAGCCGGCAGCAGGCCCCATATCAATCACAAAATCCGCCGAGCGAATAGCGTCTTCATCATGTTCAACCACAATTACCGTGTTACCCAAAGCTTTTAAGTGCTGTAATGTCCCCAATAACCGATCGTTATCGCGTTGATGCAACCCGATAGACGGTTCGTCCAAAACATATAAAACACCCGTCAAGCCGGAGCCGATTTGACTGGCTAAACGAATGCGTTGTGCTTCACCACCCGATAAAGTTCCCGCCATTCGGTCAAGCGATAAATACCCCAAACCGACATTATTTAAAAATGTCAAACGCTCGTTGATTTCTTTTAATATTCGGCCGGCAATTTCTTTGTCTTTTCCGACCAATTTGCCGCTCAAGTCCGAAAACCACCTTAAAGCGCTTTCGATGGATTGATGAGTCGCTTCCGATATGTTTTTCTTATCAATTTTGACACATAAAGCTTCCGGTCTTAACCGTTCGCCATGACATGCTTCGCACAAAGCATTATTCTGATATTTGCTGATTTCTTCCCGCGACCAATCGGATTGCGTTTCCAAATAACGCCGCTCCATATTCGGAATGACGCCTTCAAAGCCCGTGCGCGCATTACCGTACAAAATAGAGTGACGAATGTCTTCGCTTAAATCTTTCCACGGCGTATGCGGGTTAATGTTAAAACGGCGGATCAATTTATCCAAAGCATACTCATGCCACGGATACATATCCCCCGATGACGATGTCCAAGGTGCAATAGCGCCTTGCTTCAACGATTTTGTTTCGTCAGGAATAACCAAAGCCGGATCCACATATAAACGCACCCCCAGTCCGTCACAAACCGGACAAGCTCCGTGCGGGTTATTAAAAGAAAACAAACGCGGTTCGATTTCTTCAATCGTAAAGCCGGAAACGGGGCAAGCAAACTTGCTGGACAAAGTCATTACTTCTTTTGTTTCGGCATTTTCGACGTAAACCAATCCGTCCGACAGGTTTAAAGCCGTTTCCAAAGACGATGCTAATCGTGTTTCGATGCCTTCTTTGACAACCAAACGGTCCACCAAAACATCAATGTCGTGCTTGTTATTTTTTTCCAAAGCCGGTACGTCCCCAATCTCATAAAGCGTGCCGTCAACTTTGATACGCGTAAAGCCTTTTTTTTGCAAATCGGCGATTTCTTTTTTATACTCACCTTTTCGCCCGCGAACAATCGGCGCTAATAAGTAAATCTTTGCCATCGGCGGCAAAGTCATAATACGATCAACCATTTGCGTTACGGTTTGCGCTTCGATCGGCAAACCGGTCGCCGGAGAATAAGGAACGCCGACGCGCGCCCAAAGCAAACGCATATAATCGTAAATTTCTGTAACGGTTCCCACCGTAGAACGCGGATTTTTAGATGTCGTTTTTTGTTCAATCGAAATAGCCGGAGATAATCCTTCGATTAAATCAACGTCCGGTTTTTTCATCACGTCCAAAAATTGCCGAGCATAAGCGGATAAGCTTTCGACATATCGCCGTTGGCCTTCGGCGTAAATCGTATCAAAAGCCAATGAAGATTTTCCCGATCCGGAAAGTCCGGTAATAACCACTAATTTATCGCGCGGAATATCAACGTCGACGTTTTTTAAATTGTGTTCGCGCGCACCTCTGATTTTAATAAAAGAATCCATTTTTATGCCCCTTTTTGCTGATAAAAAGCAGTATAGCAAAAAGAGAACAAAAAAGCAACACTTTTTTAGTTTATGTTTTTCTGTGATGAAAAATGTTCGCTAAAAAGCAGATGATTGATGTGAAAATTTTAATTGTTTTTTAATAAAGGTCTTGTATCATAAGAAAAAAGCAGATATGTTATAAGAAAAAGCATAAGGAAAATAGTAAAGTGAAAGAACCTATTTTAAGAGCAATTGCAATGCCTCCACGTTTATTTTGGGCGCCGATGGCACCGGCGGGGGCGAATTTGGGTGTTCAATTACCGATGGCGTTATTTGTACAAACGTTCAGTAATTTAAACCCGTTGTGGATTGTTGTAACGTTAGTTATTGCTCATATAGGAATTATCATCGCCGGCGTAAGAGAGCCGCATTTATCCAAAATGATGGAAGCGCAAGGGCCTTTCATTCGCGGATATTCCAGTATTTATCCTGAAAAGGGAAGAAAATTAGCATCATAGGGATTTAAAAAATGGAAGAATTAAACGTTTTACCGATGATTGTCAATACAGCCGATTCCTTAACGATGAAGGTTGTTTTGTTGGGGGTGTTTGCTGCGATTGCTTTTGCTGCGATTTTGGCGTCAAAATTCGGTGAATGGATTTTACCCCGACCAAACGAAACGCGAGTTGCGGATTTTTTGCCTTTTTCGCGCTTGGACGAAGACGGCTATACAATCCATTGCAAAAACGGGTCTTTGGCACGGGTTTTTGAATTAAAAGGAGCGGATACAAGTTTGTTGTTGCCCGAAGAGCGCCAAGCGTTAATGGGTATGCGCAAACAATGGATTGACAGCTTGTCCGAATTGGAAATAACCGCGCGATTGATTACGATTCGCGAACGTATTCCGTTAAAAGAATATGCTCCGCATAAAAATGAGTTGTTGCGTGAAATTGCCGCACGTTGGACAAAGAATTTGCGCCGGATTTATAAAAACAAGCATTATGTAGTTTTATCCGTTCCGGAAAGAAAAAATGCCGAAAAAGATTTGTCCCAAGCCGGTCAAGCGTTAATTGCGATTTTGGAAGCCTATCAACCGGTTTTAATTTCCGAAAGAACTCCGGACAAGCATGAAGATAAAAGTCCGTTTTGGTTGTTTGCTCAATTGGCAAGCCCTTTGACACGTCCCAAGCCCGTTATCGGTCACCAGTTGGGCGATGAATTAAACGCTTTGTTGACATCGGATTACATCATTTTTTCAAAAGATGAAGGCATTGTTAAATTTAAAGCCGGTGATCAGGAAAAATTAGGCATTGTGATCGGTATCCGTAAACCGGGTGATTTTATGGACGAACAAATGGTTGTGGATTTGCTTTCGATTGATATGGAAGTCAATTTGGTTCATAACATTCAACCGATGAATTATGTCAAAGCAAACTTATTGTTAGAGCAACAACGGCGTATGGCTCGATTAACCAGTCCGTCATCAAATGTGCAGGCCCAATATATGGAGGGCATGGAAATGTTGGACGCCTCCGATGCGAATGCACAAACTTTGGACAAGTATGCAATGACGTTGTATTTGTTGGGCGACAGCAAAGAAGAAATCAAATTCGGCCAAGAAGAAGTCGAACGCATTTGTCGTTTTTACAACGTAACGCCGGTACGCGAAGGGTGGGCGGCGCAAGCAACGTTCTTTTCACAATTTCCCACTTATGAAGTTTATCCCAAAACATTCCTTTATTTATCGCGCGTTGTGGCATGCGCTTTGTGTATGGATAAAACGGCCGAAGGTTTACAAAAATCCGACTGGGGTAACGGACCTATTTCATACTTTAAGACTATTACGGGAACGGCTTACGCTTTCCAATTCCACGTATCCAGCGATGCTTATGCAGTGGCTCACACAGCTTTAATCGGTCCGACGGGACAAGGTAAAACAACAATGTTTTCGTTCTTGGCAGGCCAAGCAATGCGTCACCCCGATTTAAATGTTTACTTCTTTGACCGCAACAATGGTGCCAAAGTTTTTGCATTGGCTTTAAACGCACCTTATATTCGATTTGACGGCGGTGAAGGATCAACCACTTTAAATCCGTTTGCTACACCGGACAGCGCTGATAACCGCGCCTTTTTACGGACTTGGTTGCGCGATATTACGGGTTGCACAGATGCTTTGTCAGAGCAAGAAATTGCGCGTTCCGTCACAACGGCGTTTGAATATTTGCGCCCCGAAGAACGTTTGTTGAAAAACTTATATAAAAGTTGTTTTTCGCCAACGGGAAAAATGCGCCGTGAATTGTTCCGGTGGATTAACAATGATCAATATGGTCGTATTTTCAACTCGGTAGAAGATACTTTGGATATGACAGCCAATCAATATATGGCATTTGACTTTACAACGATTTTCCAAGACGCGTTGTTATCACCGGCGGTGATCAGCTATTTAATGCACCGTATCCATACCGTCGCCGCATCGCAAGGGACGCCGTCGATGATTATGATCGACGAAACAGCGCCGATGTTGGAACACCCGATGTTCCGTGAAAGCTTTATTGTCGGTTTGCGTGAAGGTCGTAAAAAACGTCAAGCGTTCTTGTGCGCGTTCCAGCAACCGAACTTTTTGGAAGCTGCCGGCTTGGGCGATGTGATCCGCGGTCAGTGTCAGACGGTTATTTTCTTCCGTAACCCGCAGGCAACCGAAAAAGATTATGCAAGTTGGAATTTAAGCCCGCGTGAAATGAACTTCATTTTGGGCAAAGAATTTGCCGATCGCAAATACGCGATTTTGGTTTCACGTCCGGCCGTCCACGAATCTGTTATTTTGGACGTTGATTTAAGCGGGTTAGGACCTTATTTAAAGATATATTCGTCCGGTAACAAGCATGTGTTATTGGCCGAACAATTGCGGGCGCAATTAGGTGATGATCAAGCCGCTTTCTTGCGCGCGTACTTGGATAAAGCATAAAGGCGGATTGTTATAAATAAATTCTTGCACAAGGCTTTGTATTTTTGTATAATGCAAAGCCTTTTAAAAGGTAAAGAAAGGGTATAAAATGTATTCAGGTATTCCGTTTCCAGATCTTGATCCGGTTATTTTTCAGATCAATTTCAGTCATTTTGTTTTTGCTCTGCGCTGGTATTCGTTGGCGTATATATTCGGGCTTTTAATCGCGTGGTGGTTAGTACGCCAAATGTCCGAATTTTCCAAATCAACCTTTACAGTGTTAAAGGTCGATGACTTTTTGTTCTATGCTCTGCTTGGTATTGTTTTAGGCGGTCGATTGGGATATGTGCTGTTTTACAGCCCGCTTTACTTTTTCGAAAATCCGGTGGAGATTATAAAAGTTTGGAATGGCGGTATGTCCTTTCACGGCGGATTGCTGGGTATGATTATCGCAACCATTGTTTTTTGCCGTGTAAAAAAGCTGAATTTATATATGGTTTCCGATATGTTATGCGCTGTCGCACCCGTCGGCCTGTTTTTGGGACGTTTAGCTAATTTTGTAAATGGCGAGCTGTACGGGCGCATAACGCATTCTGTGCCATGGGCGATTATCTTTCCGATGGGCGGCCCCGAACCGCGCCACCCGTCACAGCTGTATGAAGCGCTGTGGGAAGGATTGATTATGTTTATCATCTTAAATTGCGTATGGTGGAAAAGCGAAAAATACCGCAATCGTTATGGATTTACGACGGGATTGTTCTTTTGTCTATACGGCATCGGACGTTTCTTTTTGGAAATGGTGCGCGAACCGGATGCCCATTTAGGTTTCTTTGCAAATTATTTCACAATGGGGCAGATTTTATGCATTCCGATGATTATATTAGGAGCATGGTTGATTCATCAATCATCGCCGGCTATTCAATTTAAAAAAATGGTAAAGGAAAATCATGACATCTGAAAAACGATCTTTTTTTAAGCGAATGATTCGCTTGTTGAACTTGAAGTTGATTGTGCCTTTAAAGCGCAGTCCTCACCCACCCGAATACACCGCACGCGGTGTTATGGTCGGATTGTTGTGGGCAATGACTCCGTTGGTCGGCATTCAAATGACGACGGTATTTTTGACTTGGGTGGCCTGTAAAAAGCTTTTTAAATGGGATTTTTCCCTGCCGGTAGCATTAGCCTATACCTGGGTGACGAACGTTTTTACGATGTGGCCGGTTTATTATGTATTTTACGCCACCGGCAAAATTATGATGGGCAGCTTTGACATCGGGGCTTTTTCGGCCTTTGCCGAAGTCGGTCGTCAAGCTTTTTCGGCGGACATTTCCTTTTGGGATATTCCCAAAGCATTGCTGTTATTTGCCGGATTGTTGATGAAAGATTGGGGATTGGCTATGGCAATCGGTTGCTTGCCGTGGGCTGTGATCAGTGGCATTTTGGGTTACAAATTGTCGTTAAAGTGGTTGCGCCGCCGCCAAGCGATGAAAGATAAATCGGCCGAAAGACGGGCATATTGGCGCAACAAAATGTCGGCAGCAATTCATATTGCGGCGCATAAAATGGAAAAAAGTCCGGCGTTGAGCGCGTTTAAAAATATCAAACACGGTTTTTGCAACCGCTTTGACACCAAAACACAAAAAGATGTGATCACTTTTGAAAAACAATTGCATTCGATTATTGTTTTAAATCCGGCCAAAGTCGGGACAGAACATTTATTGGGTGATGCTTTGGTTACTTCTGCGCCGAATTTAAAAATCGCAATTAAAACCGCTGATTGCGCGCCCGTTTTAATGACGGACGGAAAAGTAATCGCGGCGGTGCACGCGGGTTGGAAAGGCGCTGTAACCGGTGTTATCGAGGCGGCCGTTTTGGAAATGTTGCGTCAAGGCGCAGAGGCAAACAAAATCGTTGCGGCCATAGGCCCGTGCATTCACGTTGACAGCTATCCAAATCCCGCTTTAAAAGAGTTGTTGTCACCGGATATGCAGCGTTTTTTACCGGAATATCCGGACGGACAAGTGCATTTTAACTTGCCGGCCTATGTTCAGCACAGATTGCATGAAGCCGGCGTTAAAACGGTTGATGTGATCAATATTGACACGTATCAGGATAAGGATTTTTACAGTTATCGCAGAGATCCCCAAAACCCCGGCCGTCAATATTCGTTTATTGAATTGATTTAAAAAGCAGGAACATAAAGCTTAAAAAAAAGCCCCCGATATTATTCAGGGGCTTTTGCTGAATGTATTTTAAAAGAAGCTTTATTCCATACCTAAAGCGGTTTTATAAGCTTCCAATAAAAACTCTGTTTCCGCGCGATCGGCAGGATTCATTTTGCGCAAACGCATCACTTGACGCATTACTTTCGGATCAAAACCGTTGCCTTTCGCTTCGGCATAAATTTCACGAACATCGGCACGCATTTCTTTCATTTCTTCTTCGATTCTTTCGATGCGATCAAAGTAAGAATTTAATTGATTGCTGTCAATTCCGCCGACTTG
The DNA here is from genome assembly GCA_934203105.1 of uncultured Alphaproteobacteria bacterium. Classification (GTDB taxonomy): domain Bacteria; phylum Pseudomonadota; class Alphaproteobacteria; order CAAHEQ01; family UBA3637; genus CAAHEQ01. The sequence goes on along the minus strand of CAKPYQ010000025.1, from coordinate 5,475 downwards.
CGTCTTTTGCTCTTGTTGTTGTTCATCAGCCATTTTTTGCCCCCTTCGCTTATTGTTGATCAACCGGAATGATCTTTACCGCTGTTGCAACGGCTTGATCCAACTCGGCTTGTGTACAAAGTCCTGCTAATACAGGGCTTTTGGGTTCTAATTCATCATAATTTTTGTGTGTTTTTTCACGAATGGAAGCAATTGCCGGACGAGTCGTACGAATCAATTTTACAATTTGCAAATCGCTTAATTCCGGATGCTTGCTCAACAACCACATAATCGCCGCCGGTCTGTCTTCGCGCTTTGCCATCGGCGTATAGCGAATGCCTTTTTTACCCAAATGAGAAACGTCTTCATGTTCGCTCATTTTCAAACGCGCATTTTCATCGGCTTCGCAACGTTTGATTTCTTCGGCAGTTAATTGGCCGTTTGCAATCGGATTTAATCCCATAATGTGGGACGCAACTTCACCATCAGCAATTGCTTGGATTTCCAAAACGTGCATTTCACAAAAATCCGCGATCTGTTCAAAAGAAAGCGTTGTGTTTTCTACCAACCATACAGCCGTTGCTTTTGGCATTAAAGGACGAGTCATAATATTATACCTTTCATAAATTAATTGAATACAGATATCATACGCATTTTTTGCAAAATATCAAGTAAAAAATGTTTTTAAAATAAAGACGGACATAAGCCGGGTCCAAAAATCAATTTAAAACCCAATAAAAAAATCCCCACCAAAAAGGCAGGGATTTTTCTTTATCTTTAATCAAAAAGCTTATTTTTTGGCTTTTTTAGCTGCTTTTTTCATATCGTTTGCTTTTTTGATGTATTCTTCCATTTGTTCATCTTGGAAAGCACCAACATTGATTTTGCCGTCAATGATGAATATTGGAACACCGCCACCCAATTGTAATTTTTGGATATATTCACGGTTTGTGGCCAATTTCTTTGCCGCTTCTTCAGAATGAGCATCTTTTGCCAATTTTTCAACATCTAAGCCCAACTTTTTACCGATTTCTTTTAAGTCAGCTTCTGCTCTGTTGTTTGTATCACCCAAAGCTTCGTGATATTCAGCAAACTTGCCTTGTTTAGAAGCCGCGAAAGCATATTTTGCAATGATTTCGGATTTTTCACCAAAAATAGGATAATCCATCAAGACCCAACGAATGTTGTCGGTTTTCTTTAAAGCTTCCGGAATCTTTTTATTCATCATTTTGCAGAAACCACAGTTGTAATCGAAAAATTCGATCATAACCAATTGTCCGTTCGGATTGCCCAAAACGTGGTTTGTTTTGTCGTTCAAGATTTGATCAAGCACAGCTTTGTCGGCAACACGCGGAGCCGCAGCTTTATTTTTAGCTTGTTGTTTTTGATAATAGGTATTGACGGAATCGATAATCACTTGCGGATTGTTTTTAATGAAATCAGCAATTGCTTTGTCGTTCATTTTTGCCGCAGCAACCGGACGAGCAGCAGGCATCGGACGACCTTCGCGCAAACTTTCGACTTTGTCGGCCAAAACCAATGTAGCGCCAGCAATAAACAAAGTACCGATCAATACCAAAATACCGTTAGCAATATTGCCACTGCAAGGAACTGCTTTGTCGCAACCACAGCCGCAACCTTTATCGCATGTACATGCTTTGCCTTCTTGGCAACCGCATTTGCAAGACGCATCACAATCACAGCTTGGAACTTGTATTCTGTCCGCAGCTTTAACAGCCGGTCTGACTGCCGGACGCATATGTTTATTATTCTTTTGAACCATTTTAATCTCCTAAAAAAAAATTTAAAAAGTTGTTTCGCAGAAAATAATCTTGCACAAAATGAATAAAAAAACAAGTCCTTTTTTAATATTTTTTTAACTTTTTTTATTAAGTCACTATTATGACATTTTCGTCATTTTTGATGAAAAAATTTGCACAACGGATTATGTCGGCGTATAACAGCTTCGTTCGAAACAAAAAAAGAAAGGAAAAATTATGTTTTTGAAGAAAACAGCTTATGTTTTATCTGTTTTATCTATTTCTTCGGCTGCAATGGCTTCCGGTTTTCAAATTTCTGAATACTCCGCAACGGGATTAGGTCGTTCCTTTGCCGGTTCGGGCTTAGTCGGTGACGATTTTTCGGCGTTAGCTTATAATCCGGCCGGTATGCAAATCAATTCGACAAGCGGTGTTCAAGCCGGTGCAACAGCCATCGTTTTACATGCGGATTATCGTGATGTTTCTGCCTCTTCTTTGGATACAGGCAAGCACGATTCGACAATGGCCAGAGTTTTGCCACACTTTTTTGCACAATATAAAATCAATGATCGTTTAACGGCCGGTGTCGGTGTTTATACGCCTTACGGATTGATTATTGATTATAAAAACACATGGACAGGGCGCAATCACGGTACTTTATCCGAATTAAAAGCGGTTGATTTATCGCCGGCAATTTCTTTTAAAGCTTCTGAAATGATCTCTTTGGGTGCTGCGTTGAATATTCAATATGCGGACGCTCGCTTGACGGGGGCAAAGTATGCAAACACGCCTTATGAAACAGCAACGGATTTGCAAGGTCACGATACAACGGCTTTGGGCTATTCAGTGGGTGTTGTTGTTAAACCGGTCAAACAAGCGCGTATCGGTGTATCTTATCGTTCAAAAGTCGACCACAAAATCAAAGGCAAAATTAAATTGACCACTCCGATGGGTGTTACCAAAATGGACGCTTTTGCCGAAATTACAACACCGGAATTGGTTTTGATTTCGGGCGCTTATGATTTGAATGAAAAATGGACTTTCTCGGTAGCAGCGCGCTGGACAAAATGGAGTCGTTTCGATCGATTGGACATTATGTCGAGCGGTCTTCCCATTTCATCGACAAATGAAAATTGGAAAAATACTTGGTATTATGCTTTGGGCGCGGATTACCACTTCAACGACAATTGGACAATCCGTTTTGGCGGTGCTTATGATGAAACAGTCATTAAATCACAAAAATTCAGAACGGTTCGAATTCCTGACGGTCACAGATGGTTTGCTTCGTTGGGTGTTTCCTATCAAACAGGCAATTGGCAATATGACCTTGGCTACACACACGTTTGGATGAACGGGGGCGTTGCCAAAGGTGGTGAAACAGGCGCTTCGAGCCCGGAAGTTCACTACAATAACGCCGGCGCTTATATGACGGGATTTTCGGTTCAATATAAGTTCTGATAAAACCTGACAAACAAAACAAAAATCCGCTCTGATTAAAGGAGCGGATTTTTTTAAATGCCTATGCAATAACTATTTAGCATTATTGTTTAAAATCTTATGTAATACTTGAGCTTGATAGCCGTCCACCTGAATGCGTCCGGAAGCAGAAGAATCAATGCCTTTTTTCATTTTAGAAGCCGTCTTTTGCAACGAATCCATTTGATTGATCAGCTGCAACTTTTCATACGCACCGCCCATAAAGTCATCAGAGGCTTGAATATCGGCTTGTTCGGCTTCGGCCAAAACTTTATTAAACGGCGTTCCGTTCAAAGCCAATGCTTCCAAAGTTTCTTTTTGCATCAACAAATGTGGCAAGTCCGGATTGTTAAAATTCGCGCCGTTTTGCGCGGCTAAATTCAATGCTTGCGGATTGTTGCTGTGCGCAAAAGTTTCCAACATAGCGGTTGCCATTTTGTCGTTACCATTAAAAACGTCTCTTCCTGCTTTGTCCTTTAACATAACGTCTGCGCCGTGTTGGTACAATAACTTTGTCATTTCAATGTTGTTGTTTTTAATTGCATACATCAACGCCGTTTTACCGTCTTTATTGGCGGCATTGATTTTTAATTTGTTGCTGGTCAGCATTTGTTTTACTTTTTTAATGTTATTGTCAGCAACGGCTTGACGGAATTCGTGGCCGATTTCTTTGTCGGTCGCCGCGTTGAACCATGCGTCTTTGTGGTTGGTTATATCATAGAGCGATTTTTTGGAGGCATTGACAAAGTTTAATGAAATGCCGTGATCGCGCAAAAAGCCCACCATTTTTTTATCTTCCATAGCGCTATCCGAATGAATAGCAGAATTAATAATATTTTTAAAAACTTTCTTTTCCGTTGCTTCGTCGCATTTTGCACCCATGCCCAGCAATTTTTTCAATGTTTCCGGATGGTCGACTTTTAACAAAGCATCGTTCAACTGATCTTTATTCAGTCGGCAATTTTTTTGGAAAAAGTCCAACATATCCATATCGTGAGAGCGAACAGCATCGGTAAAAGGCGATCTGTCTTTATTGTTTTTATTGGCTGTAAAAGGATTTTTCCCTAACTTATAGCTTAATTTTTCCCAAAACGTTAATTTTTGCATGGCGGATCCTCCAAAAAATAAAACCTATCTAATTATATTATATCTTAAAATTTGTTTTTTTGCAAATAATTCTTGCCAAAACTGAAAAATTCAAAATCGGCAAAAAAAGAGGCTATCAAAACGATTGTTTATATATGAAATCTGAAAAATAAAACACAGGCAGGATATTGCTCCCACATTGCCGCTTATTTGCCGCGTCATTCTGAGCCTTGGCGAAGAATCTCTTTGTGTTCCCTTGGTCATTCTGAACGAATGTGAAGAATCTTTTCATGTCACAAGATTCTTTAATCGCTGCCACTCTTTCTTAAATGATGTCCGTTCGCGGCGTACATTTAAATTTAACGATCTATCCATAAAGAAACCGTATGTGCGGTTATCACTTGTAGATAATGCCCATTTTTTTTATCGCGTGAATTAAAAAAACAGGCTTTGCGTTAAAGCAAAGCCTGTCGTTTATGCTCCAACTCTATGAACAAGTGTCACCATTTTTAGGATCGCCAGAGCTGGTGCAGAAACAAACTTGCAAGTTTCCTCTGTCGTCATATATACAAAATTTTCCGTCGCTTTCGTATTTTGATATTTGTGACAAAGCTTCTCCGGAAACAGCGCAATAGCTTACACCTCCGTTCGTCCTTAATTCATACGTTGAAGTTTCTTTGGACATGTAGGATTTTTCGCTGTTTTCATAATAGCCTGTTTCAAAGTTTTTATATCCACCGCAACAGCTTCCATTTATGGCGCCGGCGACTGTATAATTTGTTGAATTATCGAAATTGCTTCCGTCATCTGATACACTGTCTTCTTCGACCTTACAGCACGCTGTACCGATATCATTTCCGGCGTTATCATAATTTGTCACGCTGACTTGCCCATCGCCACACGGATTGGCCTCCACGCATTCGCCGGCGGCGTTCTTTTCGAACCCGTCTTCGCAAAGGTCGCACTCACAAGTCAAGTCATTTTGCGTTTTGCAATTGGCGCCTTTGGCCGGACATTCGCAAGCCGTCCCGTCGGCATTCGCGATCATCGGCGACGAACATTCGCTGCAAGCACCGTTTGTACAAATCCCGTTTGTGCCGCATTTGCCGGTAACGTTTACGATCGCCGGGCAACCGTTTTGCGTTTGTGTGGTTTGGCAAACGCCCGGAGTGCC
>CAKPYQ010000024.1 GCA_934203105.1 uncultured Alphaproteobacteria bacterium | reverse complement strand
TATGGATCGGTGCAGCACTTTATGGAAACGGACACGCACACGACGGCCAAAGCCGGTATTAAAGTCGGATTCTAAACATCAATGACAAAGGCTCATGATTTTTGCAAAGAGGTAGCAAAACTGGCTGAAAAATATGACTTGCCGTTTTTCTTGGTGACCGATGGTGCTTCAATAACCGTAAATAAAAATTGCGAGGCGGTTAAGCATGCAAGACAAGCCCACAAGGAATGGGAAAAAGCACAAAACATAGACTCTGAACATGACTGGTCAGATAAAAAATAAAGGCGCTAGTTCTATTGGATACCATATGACAAATATTAAATAGAGCTGTCAAAATAAAAGCGAGGATTTGTGATTGTTCCCCGCTTTTTTAAAAGGCTTTTCAAAACTTTGCAATACTTTTATGACATTTTTGTGACACTTTTAAAATATTTTTATTGCGTTTTTTATCAATTTTGATAAACTGCACCTAACAGTTTAACAAATAAAAGGATATGGAATATGAAAAAAACATTATTATTTGCCGCAGCAGCCGGCTTATTCTTGTCAACATCTGCTTTGGCAGGCGGGTATCAATTATTTGAATTTTCGGTCACCAATCTTGGTCGAGCTTTTGGTGGTGCGGGTCTTGTCGGTGATGACTATTCCGCAATTGCTTTTAATCCGGCGGGTATGCGTTTCAAAGGCGACGGCATTCAAATCGGTGGCAATTATGTCAATATCCGCGCCAAAGGTAAAGGCCGTTTAGTTGAAACGGGCAGCTTTGGCGAAGGCGAGATTAAAACCCGCAAAGTATTACCTCATTTATTTGCTCAAAAACAAATCAATGAAAAGTTCACGATCGGTACAGGCGTTTACGTTCCGTTCGGCTTGGGAACTTATTATAAAAAAGGTTGGTTTGGCAGCACCCATGCTTTAAACTCCGAAATCAATGTAATTGACATTGCCGTTGCAGCGTCCTATAAAATCACCGACAATGTTTCTGTCGGCGCCAGCGTTTATGCCGAAAATATGGACGCACGTTTGACGAACAGATTGCCTGTTTACGGCACAGAATCCGACTTAAACGCCGACGATTGGTCAAAAGGATATTCGCTTGGTTTGACATTCACGCCATATGAAAACACCCGCTTTGGCATTTCGTATCGTTCAAAGGTTATTCACAACATCAAAGGCCCGCATTATTTCCATTTGCCGACAATCACTTTTACCGGCGATTGCGGGACAAAATTGGTTTTACCGGAACACATTTTATTGTCCGCATACCAAAAAGTGGGCAGCTTTGGTTTATCGGCAATGGCGCGCTGGACACGTTGGAGCCGGTTTGACAATTTAGCCATTCACAGCCAAGCATACAGACAAGCGACCGGCAGTAATTATTTGCCGACAGTCAAAGAAGATTGGCGCAATGTTTGGATGGCCGGCTTGGGATTGGATTATTATATGAATGACAATTGGACATTGCGCACCGGCGTTGCATTCGATCAAGGCGCTGTAAAAAGAGCCTCAACGCGTACAGCCCGCGTTCCGGACAGCAACCGTTGGATTGCCTCTGTCGGCGCCGGATATACCGTCGGCAATTGGCAGTTTGATGCTGCATACGCTCATATGTTTTTGAAAAACGCACACGTTTATAACAAAGCCAGCGGTACAACATTAGATGCCAAATATTCAATGGGCATTAACTTGCTTGGTCTGTCGGCACAATATAACTTTTAAAACGATACAGGTAACAAACAAACAAAAGGCGTCACATAAAAATGACGCCTTTTTTTATATTGCCTTTTATTTTTCCTTTAAGCGCGGTTAATCCCGATTTTAGAGCGAATAATTTGAATCCCCTCTTGCGCAATCGGACGCACTTTTGCGGCACCTTCGCGTAAAATATCAAAAACATCGTCCGGATGTTGCTTTAATTCTTCGTACTTTTCACGGCAAGGACCAAAAAACTCAATGAATTTATTATAAAGTTCTGCTTTGGCTTCACCATAGGAAATGCCGTCTTTAAACTTTTGTGCAAAAGCCGCTGTTTGCTCCGGTGTTGCCAACTCTTTATAAATCATATAAATCAAATTGCCGTCCGTATCTTTGGGTTCGTTTGCGCCTTTGCAATCTGTCTTAATCGAGTTAATCACTTTTTTAATGCGGTTGTCCGTTTCAAACAACGGAATTGTATTACCATAGCTTTTGCTCATCTTGCGCCCGTCCAACCCCGGCAAAGTCGCAACATCTTCTTTGATGAACGGTTCAGGAATCTTAAACGTTTTACCAAACGTGTTATTAAACTTAATCGCCAAATCGCGCGTATATTCAATGTGTTGCAATTGATCTTTTCCAACCGGCACATAATCCACATTAAACATTAAAATATCCGCCGCCATTAAAACCGGATAGTTAAACAATCCCATATTAACGGTATCGTCTCCGTCGCGGCCTTCTTGCAAATTCTTTTCAACAACGGCTTTGTAAGCGTGCGCGCGGTTCATAAAACCTTTTGGACACACGCAGTCCAAAATCAAAGTCAATTCGAAAATTTCCGGAATGTCGGATTGACGATAAAACATTGTTTGATTGGGATCCAATCCCAACGCTAAATACGTCAAAGCCACTTCGAACACCAATTCGCGCATTAACTTTTGATCTTGAACAAAGTTCAACGCGTGATAATCAGCAATAAATAAAAAAGATTTAAAGTCCGGATGCGATGCTAAATCCAAACACGGCTTTAACATCCCCAAATAATTACCCAAGTGCGGACGCCCCGTCGGTTTAATGCCTGATAATAAAGTTTTCATTTTTTTCTCCTATGTTTTTGCTTTAAAAAATTATTTGCCGTCCACAAAAAAGATATAAAAAAAGCCGTCCCTTTTTATGCAGACGACCCGTTTTTATATAAATATACCAAATCAGCCCGTCTAATTCGACCGGCGCCACCAAGAAAAAGCAGTTGTTGTTTGATATAAATACATTTTTGACCTCTGATAATACTTATACGCTTTTTAAATGGACAAGTCAACCGATTTTTTTAAATTCGTTGCATTTTTAATTCCGCGATAGATAAAAACCAAAACCCAACCGGTGAAAATAAACGCCATCGACAAGAACGGTAAATTGATATAGCCCAAATGATCAGCGACCAGCAAACCACCTGCCCAAGCTCCGATAGCATTGCCCAAATTAAACGCGCTTTGATTAAAGGTCGACGCCAAATTCGGCGCTGCGGCAGCATTATCCACCACCATATATTGCAAAATCGGCGCGATTGTGAAAGTCACCATATTCCATAAAAACAGAACAGCTATCCCCGCCATTTGATACGGAACAAAGATCCGGATCCCCAACAACAAAACCAACAAACACGGAAATAAGAACAACAGTGATTTTATCAACGCTTTATCGCCCAATTTTCCGCCCAAAATCGTGCCGATCGGCAAACCGGCACCCAAGATAAACAAAATATATGTAATGTGCTTTTCATCAAAGCCGGCGACGTTCATCAACAACGGCGTTATATACGTAAACACCACGAACAAGCCGCCATTCACCAAAGCCGAAAGCGCAAGCGGTATCAAAACCGTTGGATTTTTAAGCGCTTTCAGTTCCGGCAGAACTTTTGCGCTTTTATGTGATAAGTTTGCCGGCACAAAAGCAGATAAGCCCAGCACGGCCACGATCCCCAGCGCTGCAATAATCCAAAACGTCGCGCGCCACCCCAAAGCAAGGCCGATCGCCGTTCCGGCCGGCACGCCCAACATATTGGCTAATGTCGTACCTAAAAACACCAAAGCAACGGCCAACGTTTTATGTCGGCTGTCGACTAATTGCGTGGCCACAACCGAAGCGATACCGAAAAATGTTCCGTGACAACACGCCGTCACAATACGCGATAGCAACAACGATGTATAATTGGTTGACAAAGCACATAAAATATTCCCCAAAACAAATAAACAAATCAACCCGATCAATGTTTTTTTGCGTTGAAATGGGATCGTTGTAATCGTCACAAGCGGACTGCCGACAAGCACGCCCAAAGCATACGCTGACACCAAAATTCCGGCGTCAGATATTGAAACGCGCAAATCGTTTGCGATGTTGACTAACAAGCCCATCATCACAAATTCGCCTGTACCGATTGCAAAAGCCGCCAAAGTCAATGCTAAAACAGATATGGGTATTTTGAACATTTTATCTCCTTGCTTTTGATATAGAGCTGTTTGTCCCATAAAAAAAGAGTCAATAAATATTTTGTATTTTTTGGTATTCTTTGCTATACTGTTTTGTATGAAAGTTTATGTTTACGATATTTCGGCTGTGACAGACCAGCGATTAAAACAAGACGCTTTGATTTTATCCGACGATGAAATCGCGCGCCTTGATAATATGATTTCGCTCAAACGTCGCAAAGAGTTTATCGCCGGCCATTATCTGGTCCACAAAATATTAAGCGCGCAAGCAAAAAAAAACATATCCGACATTGAGTTAAACGTCTTAAAATCCGGCGCCCTTATTCCCTCAGATCCCGCGCTTGGCTTTATCAGCATATCGCATTCTTTCGACTTTGTGGCCATAGCGCACGCAAATGCGCCGGTCGGCTTGGATATGGAAAAAATGCGCGACAAAGACAATTTTAACGCCATATTAGAACAAATCGATTCGGTCAAAGACGCCGCCGAAATGATTAAATCCGGATTGACTTTAAAGCAAGCTTTCTATCGTCTGTGGACGCGGCGCGAAGCTTTTTATAAGCTGGCTTCTGTCGACAAAAACGCCACGTTGTCCAACGCGTACTTTTATTATCATCAATCAAATAATTTTATGTTTTGCACAGCGTGTACAACCCAAAAAACAATTGTTTTCGAAAATATCGAAAAGTATTGACAAAAAGCAAAAATAGCGTTATGCTTTACTCTTCATTTTAAAAAAGTATTTTACAGTAAAGGAGCCGTAAAATGTCCGAAAATATGCGTCAACTACAAAAAACAAATTCATTATGGGATTATTTTTCCGGATACGGGTATAACAGCCGATTTTTAAAAGACAGCGGGATGATGACACCGATTGAATACAAAAAGTTCATTATTTCTTTGGCGATGGAAAAAGATTTGCCCACCAACCCGACGCACATTTTTTTAAAAACAGAAGAGATGGACAACGGCATTTTCACGCACCCCAGTTTTAAAGACTTTTTTGCTTTATTGCAACACGCTGCCCTGCCCTTAAAAATGAAGCGAATCGAGTTGGGATTAGGACTTGGCAGAAAATCCTTTACGCCGTTGATGAACTTATCCGAAATCAAAAAGACCTTGCAAAACTTTTCCTTTTCGGGCGACGAAGAAGAACGCTGGAATACGTACTTTTCAATCATTACACAGACAATTAACACGCTAAAAGACGACAGCTTTTATGCTCGCCACAAAGACCATATAAAAGATGTTACCCCGAATCAGATGAAGCAACGCGCGCAAAAATTGGAAACCGGTTTAAAAGATGTTTTAAAAGGCGTCGGTGAATACTTTTTGACACATGACACGGCGTGGTATACGCGCGGAGAAAATGCCGAAAAATTACAAAACACATTTTCATGGTTTTCGCGCGTTTTTGATATTTCAAAAGACATTCCGGACAAAACTGAATTGCTGGCTAAAGAACGCAATATGCTGAACTTATTAGATAACGCCATTATCTGGTATCCGGTTGACACACAAAACAAACGTAAAGAATTGTTTGATTGCACGTTCGATATGAACTTAAAAATTCAACAAATGCAAAATAAAGAGCGCAAAAAAGAAAAGCTGCTTGGGCAAAAAACGGGCTGCAAATCTTTGGGCAAAGCAAAAGAAAATCCCAAAATGATTAAAGAGCGCAACAAAATAACCCGAAACAAAGTTTACCTGTCAATGGACAGCGAAAACATAGTCTTGAGTATGTTTTATTCTTTGGGCACCTTGTCTTTGACCGATTTGGATATGTTGGTCAAAGAATTAGAGCCGATCCCCGGATTTTTTATGTCTCTTTCGCAAGATGAAAATGAAGTTGATGATGATAAAATCCAAATCATAGAAGCCGACGGCAAAATAATGGATTTAGAAGATGACGACGACGATGATGACGATGACACCATCACAAAGGACAAAAATCAAGAAAAAGACAAAGATGAAACAGACAATTTTGACATTTTAAAATTACCCAAAAGCAACAACGTTTGGACAAACAAAAATGAAGAAGATATTTTTGCAGATCTTGACGACGATTGCCCGATTCAATCAACGCTCCCCGAATTTATTGTATCGTTATATGACCCGCATCAATTAAATGCTTTAAAACAAGTTTCTTCTTCTTTAAAAGACAAAGGATTTTTAAAAAACTTTGACCTAATGGGCAGTTTGGCTATTTTGCGCAAAATGGAACCGATTATTATGTTAAAAGCCAACGAACTATCCTCCAACGACTTTGAAGACAAAACCGCCGAAGGGATTTATGATGAAATTAAAAAACACGGTCGCAAAGCATTAAAGGATTTACCGCTTGAATCCAAAATGGAATTGCTGTCTTGTTTTACAGCCGCAACAGTGCAGGATTTGGAAGACAAAAAGGATTGGCGTTCGATTAAATTGGTTGACGACATTCAAACAAATTTGATGTATGCATTGGAAGGCGTTCCCGAATATTTGCATGAAAAAGCCGTTGATGAAATCAATACTTTTATGGCCCAAAAATGCACCCCCGCCGAACAGTTGGCACACACAACATTATTATCCAACATCGCCAAATGTTTCCGGCCGATCAATTCGTTAAAGCAATTTGTCAAAAAAGAAGACATTCCCGAACGTTTAATGAATTTAAAAGATTTGGCAAATCAAGCTATTTTCGTCAACCCGAAATGGGACGCAAAACAAAAGGATGATTTCTGGTATGCTGTATCGCAAATGGGCATTCAAAATGTACCGGTAAAGTTACGTTCTTCCAACCGGTGCTATATCGGAAAGCAACGGTGCTATGAATAAATTATTATTGGTTTCGTGTTGCGCTCCGTGCTCGTGCGCCGTCATAAAACATTTAGCCGAACAACATTACCCGTTCAGCGTTTTGTTTTACAATCCCAACATTCGGCCTTTGGCGGAGTATCGCAAACGCGCCGATGAAAACAAACGTGTTTGTGAAAAATACGGCGTACCGTTTATTGAATTGGAGTATGATCCGGAACGTTGGTGTGCTTTAACAAAAGGATTGGAAAAAGAACCTGAACGCGGGAAACGGTGCGACATTTGTTTTGAAATGCGTTTAAAAAAAGCGTTTGAATACGCGCGGCAAAACGGATTTGATCGCGTCACCAGCGTATTAGGATTTTCGCGTTATAAAGACTTTGATCAAGTCAACAGAGCGGCTTTACGCGCCGGCGGTCAAGATTTATATGATATGACAAATTGGCGCAAGGGTGGATTGCAAGAGCTATCCATTGCCTTAAAAACCGAGCTTTCGTTATATAATCAAAATTATTGCGGTTGCAAACCCAGAAAAAGCTAAAAAATCCTCCTTGACAATCTGCTTTGTTTTAGTTATGATTTTCATCAAGTTAAAGGAAGGATCGCACATGCTGATATTAAACATCAACGGCGCAATCAATGCCGCTTGAAAAATGGCGCAATCAAACCCCGCTTGAAACGGCAAAATGATTTATCGAACACGCTTTGTCGATCAAACAACAATTATTGCATTCGATGGAGCACCGCTGGCCGGCTTTGCTGAATGGGCAAAAAAATCCACTATAGGGGTGAATGAGAGTTTTGTTCACCCGGGCTTTTTGCTCTATAAAGACTGCCCGAACGAACAATGGACAGCTGTTGTTTTTGTCACGCACGTCTTTTATCTGCCGTTAAAGCAAGCCGTTGAAATCGAAGGATTTGATGAGCATACGCCGGACATTGAAACAGGGTTAAATCAAATGCAATCGCATTATCCGGATATTACATTAAACACACCGGTTTTATTAGCGCTTCATTTAAGTGTTTCCGAAACAAAGCAAAAATATCCCAAAGAAGTCAAAGATATATTAGAAATCGCCAACCATTAAATAAGACACACAAGATTGGAATTGGAAAAATTTCAACCGACATACGTTCTATCAATCCGGCCGCCTAAAAATGGGGCGTCGGACAATTTATCCAATTCATTAAAGCAATAGTAAATCACTTAAAAGAATAAATTATCTAATTTAATGTTTGACTTATGTTATATTTATAACTTATTTTATAAAATATAGAAAGTTATGACATGGGAATATTAATATGGAAAAATGGGATATATATGATATTAATCATAATAAAACCGGAAAAATAATTGATAGATATGTTGACTATACGCAAAACGGAGAATATCATTTAGGAGTTCTTGTTTGTATTTTAGATAAAAATAAAGAACTTCTTTTACAACAAAGATCATTTAATAAAAAAACATTTCCCGGAAAATGGTCTTTAACGGGAGGAGCAGTGATTTCTGGAGAAACATCAAAAGAAGGCGCGATAAGGGAAATCCAGGAAGAATTAAATATTAACCTGCCTAACAACGCCTTACTTGAAGTAGGATATTACATTGACAGAAATGCTATAATTGACGTTTACATGGTTCAAGTTGAAAGAGAAAAACTAAATATAAAACTCCAAACAGATAAAGTTGCTAATTATAATTGGTTTTCTCTTAATGAAATAAATAACTATTTAATTGATAATAAAATTGCACAGAATGCAATAAAAGCTATAAAAATGTCTTTAGTATATTTGAAGACTTAATTGAACTTGTAAAAGAAAAACAGCAAAAAGATATGGACAAGTGATACGAAAACCGATGAAATTTTGGCAAATATTGGTATTTTTCTAAAAGTCCGGTTCTTGGTACAAAAAGCAGAAAACTGGGGTTAGCCAAAGAGCATTTTTAATTACCATTATCTAAAATCTTACTTCCTTTTTTTCTATTACATCTCCAACACAGAGTTTGTAAATTATCTTCCGTTGTTATTCCTCCTTTTGCTAATGGAAGAATATGATCTATTTCCAATAAAAGATTAGGTTCTTGTTCTATTGAGGCTCCACATTTTCTACATTTATATTTATCTCTTTTTTTGATTTTTTCCCGTAAAGCTGATGTCATTAAGCTTCTTTGTCCGGCAATACTTTTCTTAAATTTTATGATTCCTGATAAATATGATATGAACTTCTCTAAATTTTCTATGTCTAGCTGTATGTCGCAGGAGATTGCACTATTCCCTCCAGGGCTAACATAATTAAAAGTATATTTAGGAAAATAACAATCACTGAAATTTATTTTATCGAATCCTAATTTTTTAATTAATTTTTGAGAACGAAATTTTAAAAGCATATATGGTAGTTTATTCTGAATACTACCTAATATTATTTCTCTCTCTTTCTTCAGTAAAAGTTTACCCTGTTCCGCAGCAGAAAAATTATTAAACATTTTTTCTATATTTGATAAAGAGGCTTCATCTGCTTTTATATTGAAATATTTACACAAGTATTTGAAAGGTTGCGCCTGAGCTCCCTTACAAACAGATAGAGAACAATCATATACGTTGGATTTTTGGCTTAGCTTTTTTAAATTTTTTCGTTGATATCCATATTTGCTAGCATCTCTATAATCAGCCCGGCCATAATCAATGGTGCGGTCAAGTAGGGAAATTTGTTTTAATTCCTCTATATGAGCATTTAATTCATTGCATTGATAAGTATTTGTTTCAATACTTTTCTTTATTTCTGAAAATTTCTGACTTTTGTAATAGAAATACTCAAAAATCAATATAGAAACAAATATCACACAAGTACAGATAAGAAATAAGAGAATTCCTACAGTCAGTATATTTCCATAATTTTCAAAAAATGAAATCAGAAGGGATAATGGATAGCCTATAACTAATAAGTAGATTATAGCTTCTATTTCTTTATTTGTTAATTTTTTACTCATTTAATAATCTCCAAGTATTTCATAGCTTATAGATGAAAAATACCTTTGTCAAATATTAATCAAAGTTTATATCGTGACGAAATATAAAAAACGTAGAGAATATCATAAGGAGTCCGATAACCTATCGAAAAAAGCTTGTCTCAAAACTTTCGAAATCATACAGGCAAAAAGCCATAGTCACAAAAAAAGCGCCTGTTATTTACAAGCGCTTTTTAAATAGTGGTGCGGAAAGCCGGAATCGAACCGGCACGGAGAAAATCTCCAACAGATTTTAAGTCTGTTGCGTCTACCAGTTCCGCCATATCCGCATAACAAAGCCGGTAGCTTTATTTAATAACATACAAGATTTTTTAAAAATGTAAAGCTTTTTTTTAAATTTTTTTATTTTGTATGCTCGCCAACAATTTTTTGAACGTCCACTTGCTTGCGCAAACGAATGAACGGCAATATTTTCTTTTCATTTGCTGCACGACGCAAATAACGCGAAAAAGCCAATACATTATGAACATCTTCCGGTAAAATCGTGCATAAACGATATGCTTTGCCACCTTCTATGCGTTCAAAAGCACAGCTTTGACCCGCACAAACTTCCATTTTTTCAACCTTGTTCGGGTACGCCAAATTTTGAACATTGAATACAACGCCCTTTTTAAAATACAAAACCTGACGAATCGGTGTGTGCTTTTCTTCATCGAACAAAACATCGACTTTCGGCGAATTTTTTAATTTCAAAGCAACATCATTGCCGACAATCGCGGTTGGCAATTTGTGCAACAAACCGTCCAAGGATTGTTGCGGCTTTGGTGTATTTTTGGCTTTTTCCAACAATTCCATCGCATTTTTTTGCGGCAATACAGCAATAAAATAAATGCCCGGTTTTTGCGCATCATTGCGACGGTATGCAGCAATATAACTGCCGGCCACAGCACGAATAACACGGCCGTGATCCATGTACGTTACATTTTGTTTGATTTGGATCATTTCCACCGGCAAACGGTGAAAATCATGCCCTTTAAATAAAACGTTTCCTTTGCCGGCTGCACGAATCGCTTCGATCAATCCGATATCATTCGGCGTAGAAATAACCTTCCGTGTCAACGGCTTATCTTTTAAACGTATCATATTTTTATTCCCCATAAAATAACATTACTGTATAAATATATCACAACTTTATTTTTAAGTCAAGCTTTTTGTATAAAATTATTTAAAGACAAAATATCGCAAGTGTGATATAAGGAAATATAAAGGAGTTTATTATGAAATTAAAAATTAAATATTTACCAAATTATCGTGCTGATTGGGATCGCTTGGGCTATGCAAAGCCGAACGATTCGGGAATAGATTTACGCGCCGCTATTGATGCGCCTTTGACGTTACAACCCAAGCAACGCGCTATTATACCGAACGGTTTTGAATGTGAAATGCAAGCCGATACTTCCGACTTTGAAATCCAAGTGCGTCCGCGTTCCGGCTTAGCAGCCAAATTCGGCATTATGGTTGTCAACACTCCGGGAACGGTTGATTGGGGTTATCGCGGCGAAGTCAAAACGATTTTGTTTAACAGTGGCGATGAAGCGTTTGATATTCACCCCGGTGACAGAATCGCTCAAATGGTTGTTTGCCCGATTGTTCGCCCGACCATCGAATCTGTCGACGAATTAAACGAAACAGAGCGTGCAAAAACCGGCTTTGGATCAAGCGGCGTTTAAAGTTTATCATAAAAAAATCTGATTTTTTCATTTTTTACTATCTTTTTTCAAAAAAAAGGTGTATATAGGACGACATATATTTTTATTGAAAGAAGAAAAATCATGACAGAAGATATCAGAAACATAGCGATTATCGCGCACGTTGACCATGGCAAAACGACTCTTTGCGACGCTTTTTTGCGTCAAAGCGGGACTTTCCGTGAAAATCAACAGGTTGAAACTTGCGTAATGGACAGCGGAGACATCGAACGCGAACGCGGCATTACGATTTTGGCAAAATGCACCTCCATTGTATGGAAAGGGACACGGATCAACATTGTTGACACTCCGGGTCACGCGGACTTTGGCGGTGAGGTTGAACGTATTTTGTCGATGGTCGACGGGGTTATTTTGCTGGTTGATGCAGCCGAAGGGCCTTTACCGCAGACAAAGTTTGTTGTCGGCAAAGCGTTAAAATTGGGATTACGCCCGATTGTTGTTATCAATAAAGCAGATAGACCGGACGCACGCCCTGATGAAGTATTAAATGAAGTCTTTGATTTGTTCGCAAATATGGGCGCAACTGATGAGCAACTGGATTTTCCGGTTTTGTATGCTTCGGGTCGTGAAGGTTGGGCGGTTTACGATTTACAAAAAGATGAACGCAAAAACATTCACCCGCTTATGGATAAAATTTTGGAACATGTTCCGGCTCCTAAATGCAAAAAAGACGCTCCGTTTTCAATGTTGGTAACGACGTTGGAATATGATCCGTTTGTCGGACGTATCTTAACCGGCCGAATCGAAAGCGGCAGTTTAAAAGTCAACACGCAAATCAAAGCATTATCGCACGCGGGTGGCACAATTGAAACAGCCCGAGCCAGTAAAATTATGGCTTTCCGCGGCTTAAAGCGTACGGCTTTGGACGAAGCGTTTGCCGGCGACATTGTTTCGGTTGCGGGCTTTACAAAAGCAACCGTAGCGGACACACTGTGCGCCAACGAAGTAACGGAAGCAATTCCTTCCCAACCGATTGATCCGCCGACTTTGGCGATGACATTTTCGATTAACACGTCGCCCTTTGCCGGTCAGGAAGGCGATAAGGTCACCAGTCGTATGATTTGGGATCGTTTGTGCAAAGAAGTTGAAGGAAATGTTGCTTTAAAAATTGCCCGAACCGACTCTTCCGATGCGTTTGAAGTCGCAGGACGCGGCGAATTGCAATTAGGTATTTTAATTGAAACAATGCGTCGGGAAGGCTTTGAATTATCCATTTCCCGCCCGCGCGTTTTGTTCCACATTGACGAAAACGGTACCAAAACAGAACCGTACGAAGAAGTTGTTGTCGATGTTGACGAAGAATATTCCGGCGTAGTTGTCAATAAAATGAGCGAACGCAAAGCGGACTTAATGGAAATGCATCCGACCGGCGGTAATAAAACACGCTTGATTTTCAAAGCGCCGTCACGCGGTTTGATCGGATATCATTCCGAATTTTTAACCGACACTTGCGGCACCGGTATCATGAACCGAATTTTCAGCGAATACGGCCCTTATAAAGGACCTATCCCCGGCCGTCACAACGGTGCGTTGATCAGCTTGGAACAAGGCAAAGCGGTTGCTTATTCTTTGTTCAGCATTCAAGAACGCGGCAAGTTGTTTATCACGCATAACACGCCGGTATACGCCGGAATGATCATCGGCGAAAACGCGAAGCCGGGCGACATCGAAGTCAACCCGATCAAGGGCAAAAAGCTGACCAATATGCGGGCAGCCGGCAAAGATGAAAACATCATTTTAACACCGCCGACAGTTATGAGTTTGGAAGAAGCTTTGGCTTATATTAACGAAGACGAATTGGTCGAAGTAACACCGCACAACATTCGTTTGCGCAAAAAGTTATTGGACAGCAATGACCGCCGCAAATTTGAACGCGGAAAGTTGCCGCAATAACATCGTTTAATTTGAACACGCGAAACCCCTCAAAGCGCGTACTTTGAGGGGTTTCTTTCAGGGAGAGGAAGCAAGCTTTGAGTATGGTTTTACCATATGAAGGGGATTCAAGCCCAAAACTTACTCCCTTTTTTTGGCAAAGCAAGGAGAATCAATCAAAACCTCTTTGCCAAAATACACGGTTTTTTAGATCATATACAGTATAGATATTTTTTAAAAGTAAAAAAACACTCATCCTGCATATATTCCTTTTCTAGTATAACTCAATTTTTTTGTTTTGCAATGAAATAAAACTTCAAATTTGAAAAAATATTTAAAATATTCATTCAAAATTTTTGACTGAAAAATCAACTGAACAATGATTACCTTTTCAATAAAAGGCGAACTTTGCTTTAAAACAAAGTCCGCCATTTTTACTTTATTGATGTTACTCATCGCACGGATAACCGTTTCTCGGATCTCCGGAAGTGGAACAAAAGCAACCATTCCCATAGTCACAAAATTTGCTTGCTGAAACATAAATGTACTTAATGCTTGGCTTTTCTGAAGTGCTTGAATACATCCAATGTTTCACATCTTGAGCACAATAAGCAACGCCACCGTTTACTTTAATATCATAAGAGTATTTGTATGTATTTTCGCATTCCCTATCTTTTACACCATCGACTGTCGGACACCCGTCTTCTATATAAGTGTAATAGCCACAACACGTTCCATTAATGGCGCCAACTATTGAATATCCTTTCGTTACACCAACATCACAAAAGGTCTTTCCATTGTCTTCCCAGCAGGATTCTGTTATTTCCTGATCTTTCTTTGTTTCACAGCACGCTTTACCGATATCATTTCCGGCGGAATCGTAATTTGTCACACTGACTTGTCCTTCACCGCACGGATTGGATTCCACGCATTCGCCGGCGGCGTTCTTTTCGAAACCGTCTTCGCAAAGGTCGCACTCACACGTCAGGTCATTTTGCGTTTTGCAATTGGCGCCTTTGGCCGGACAAACGCAAGCTGTGCCATCAGCATTCGCGATCATCGGCGACGAGCATTCGCTGCAAGCACCATTCGTGCAAATACCATTTGAGCCGCATTTGCCGGTAACGTTTACGATCGCCAGGCACCCGTTTTGCGTTTGTGTGGTTTGGCAAACGCCGGGGGTGCCTATGCTTGGGCATTCACAGTGGTAATCCGTCGAGCAAACTTTCGGGCTGGCGCAAGCAATTGTGCT
>CAKPYQ010000023.1 GCA_934203105.1 uncultured Alphaproteobacteria bacterium | reverse complement strand
AGATCCAAGATACAGCGACTCTGTATGTGAGACGTTATAATGGTTTGAAGAGATTCTTCGCATGCGTTCAGAATGACGCGGGGAAAAAACGAGCCTAACAAAAAAACAGTCGTCCCCGCGCGGCGCGGATCAATCCGCGGGGACGATTGGGATAAAACATTTATCATTATCGTAATAAATCGCTCATATCCGCCTATACGGATTTTTATAGCCCACCCAGAGAAAATGTGCGGCGCGGGCGCGCGGGGATTTTGCGCGCCGCACATTTGAGGTTACGATGATTTCAAGAGATTCTTCTCTATCGCCCAGAAAAACCTGTGGGATGTAGTTTCAGAATGACAGGGGCGGAAAAACAGCTTTTTTCAAAAACTGGGGACGCGAAATTTTCGCGCCGCGCGTCCCCACTTTGACGCATTGTCGCAGCTTTAAGAGATTCTTTGCTATCGCTCAGAATGACAGTACATTTTAACAACTTTTTTTAAAGAGAGGACGCACTGCACGGATCAATACATAAAGAAAATAGAATGTAACACAGGATGTAAATAATCCGCTGTATTCAAATCACAAAAAAGGTTGAGCCTAAAAACTCGACCTTTTTTATTAAGTTTAAGCACCTATTGCATTTTTTGACGTTTTGTGATATATTTTTGGCTTTGAAAAAAGGATATGATGATGAATAGTGGGGAATACGGAACACCCGCATCTGAAAAAAATTATTTTAACTATAAGATTAACGTAAATGGTGGTGTTGCTTATTGTGCTCAAGATGAGAAAACTTGGTGGTATTCAAGCACTTCAGAAGAGCCAAAAATTAAGTACATTTATGTTTCAGCAAGCAAATTTTGTGACTATGGGAATGGTTGCTTTTGTTCCACTTCCGGAGATCCGAGAAATGGTTATCCGTGCGATGAGTAGTGTCCGGAAAAAGTAAAAAGGAGGGCTTTTATGCTCTCCTTTTTTTCTTGTTGCGCGTAAACAAACGCGCATAATATTATTCTTTAACTTTATATCCATGCCACCTTAAATCTTTTAAAGACGAAACTAAATCTTTGTGCCATTGTGCCATAGTTTTTGTTTGTCCGATTTTGGCGTTATTAAAACCGGCTAACCGCATATCCAAATATGTATAGTGCGCTTCCGTTTGCAGGGCAATTTCCGCCGTTTCCGGATCGTCGTCCGTATCAAAGTAATAAATAGAGGTGCTATAGTGATCCGACGTAAAGTTTTCTTTATTCAATAAAGTTGCCTCTTTTTCAGGATTGATTTTTCCCAACGGCCTGGGCGTGCATCCGCCTGATAATACTGCTGCCAAAATTAAGGGTAAATAAAGTTTATTGCGTGTGCTCATATCCGTATCCTTTCAATAAAACAACTATATTATAACAAAAGGCATGCTTTTTGTCAAGTTTTATTTTTTTTATTCTTTGGCCGCCAATTTTTCGGCAATTTTTTCAGCCTCCGGTATGACCTTTTCTACTCTTTTGACAAAGCTGATAAAATCAATGCGATCTTTGTTGATACATCCGTCCTTATACATACGAATGATTTGTTTTTTTAATGGATTCCAAAAGCCGCCTAAATTAACAAAAATCAAAGGCTTTTTGGGGATTTGCCCCGTTTGAATCAATACGCAAAATTCGCTGAATTCGTCAATCGTACCCCAACCGCCGGGCAAAATAACCATAATATCGCCTTCGTCAAACATCATAAATTTGCGCACGGAAAGATTTGGAACAATTTCGATTTCCCCTTCACGAAACAACGCTTTGTTTTCGCATTGCAATTCCAACAATTTTTGCGTTGTAATGCCGCGTACAGAACCGCATTCTTTTAATAATCCGTGAAACACTTGCCCCATCATACCATTATCGCCGATTCCAAAAACAAGAGTCGATCCGTTTTGAGCAATTAATTGACCCAATTTAAACGCTTTGTCATTGTACTTTGACGCAATAGTTTTAGAAGCACCGCCAAAGACGGTAATTTTTTTAAAGTTCATTTTTTTATCTCCTTTATTTTTTAATTTTATCGAATAAAACTTAATCTTTTATTAAGATAAATTGCTTTATGCTGATAAAAAACGAAAGGATATCCAAAATGGCAGACGTTTCAAAATACATTATCAATTATACGCAAATGGCAAAAGCAGGGCAATTAACGCCTTTGGTCGGCAGACAAGATGAAGTTAATCGCTTGATGCATATATTGTTGCGAAAAAATAACAATAATCCGTTAGTGATGGGCCCGTCGGGTATCGGTAAAACCGCTTTGATCGAAGGTTTGATCCAATTTATGGCCAGCGAATCGGCGCCGGATACGTTTAAAGATGTCGAAGTTGTCGGTGTAGATGTGGCCTCTGTTATGTTGGATACGACCAGCGATGATGCGTATGCAGCTATATTAAAGCAGATTTATGAAGATATTTATGCCGCGCACGGTAAAAAGATTTTTTACGCCAAAGATGTCAGCTTGATCGTCCGCACGGACATCAATCCGGAAAACATCGAACCGGCCAAGTTTTTAAAGTTAAAAATAATGGACGGGTCAGTCACATGCATTTTGGAATCGGATCCTTTGTCTTATCGCGCGTATGTTGAAAAGGATATTGCTTTGCTGGGCAAGTTTCAAACATTGTTTTTGGAAGAGCCGACTGTTGCCGAGGCTATTCAAATCGTTCAACGCCAAAAAGCGCAGTTTGAACAGCATTACGGCGTTGTTATTCCCGATGATGTGGTTGCTGCGTCGGTTAACTTGGCGCATCGATATATCAAACAACGCCAACTGCCCGAAAAAGCCATTGATTTGTTGGACGATGCGTCCAGCTTGATTTTGATGGATAAATCGGAAAGTAAAACGTTGACGATTGAGCACGCTATGCGGACAATTTCAGCGTGGACAGGTATTCCTTTGGAAAAAGTGGATATTGAAGATCAAAAGCGTTTGGCTTTGGCCGAAGAGTTCTTACATGCACGGGTTATCGGACAAGACGAAGCCGTTAAAGTGGTGTCTGATTCTTTGCGTCGTTCTCGTTCGGGATTGCAAGATCCGAACCGACCGATCGGATCTTTTCTGTTTATCGGTGCAACCGGTATCGGTAAAACGGAATTGGCAAAGTCTTTGGCCGAATTTATGTTTAATGATGAAACGAATTTGTTGCGTTTGGATATGTCCGAATATATGGAAAAAAACTCTGTGACGCGATTGATTGGCCCGCCTCCCGGGACACCGGGCTTTGAGTTGGGCGGTTTGTTGACCGAAGGCGTTCGGTTAAAGCCTTTCCAAGTGGTTTTATTCGACGAAATTGAAAAAGCGCACCCCGATATTTTGACTTTGTTGTTGCAGGTGTTGGACGAAGGGCGCTTGACGGACAGTAAAGGCACGCACGTCGATTTTCGCAATACAATTGTGATTATGACGTCAAACGTTGCGTCGGATTTGCCGACTTATCAGCGTATGGACGCCCTGACAAATTACTTCCGCCCCGAATTTTTAAACCGTATTGACGATATTGTTACATTCCACCAGTTGAACGAAGATGATTTGGGTAAAGTGATTAACATTCATTTGAACAAATTATTAAAGCGTGCCAAAGCTGTCGGATATAACGTAACCGTCGATGATAAAGCAAAAGCGTGGTTTGTCGATGAAGTGTTTACATCAAAATTCGGTGTTCGTGCTTTAAAGCGTTTATTGCAACACCAAATCGAAAATCCGTTGGCTTTTTTGATTATGCAAGGGCGCGTTAAACCGGGGCAAGATGTCTTGGTAACTATGGACGCGGCGGGTAAAAAGGTGCAAATGTTTGCAAAAAGAGCCGGATAAAAAGCTTTGAAGATGAATGAAAGTTTAACGCAAAAGCTGTTGGATTGGTATGATTTAAACGGACGGTGCTTGCCGTGGCGGTTTAAAGGTGCAGCGCCGGACGCTTATCCTGTGTGGATATCGGAAATTATGTTACAACAAACAACGGTCGGAACTGTCATCGATTACTTTTTGCGTTGGCAGAAAAAATTTCCGACCTTGGAAAGCTTGGCTGCGGCCGATATAGATGATGTTTTGCATGCTTGGCAAGGATTAGGCTATTATACACGGGCAAAGAAACTGCACGAGTGCGCCAAAGTTTTAGTCAAAGATTATAACGCGCATTTCCCCGCCGATCGAAAAACTTTGTTAAAATTGCCGGGGATCGGCCCCTATACAGCGTCCAGCATTTGCGCTTTTGCTTTTAATTTGCCCGAAACAGTGGTTGACGGGAATGTGATCAGAGTGATTGCACGGCTTTATGGTTTAACGCAGCAAGTCGATAAAGACACGATTTATCCGTTGGCGGAAAAATTAACATCGAAAACACGTTCGGCGGATTATGCTTCTGCGATTATGGATTTGGGGGCGACGGTTTGTAAACCGCAAAATCCGTTATGTTTAAATTGCCCTTGGAACAAAGAGTGCAAAGCGCGTGCTTTGGGCATTCAAAACGATATACCCAACATTAAAAAAATGCAAAAACGCAAAGCCAAAGGCGCAATTTTTATGGGCTTTGATGCGCAGGGGGCGCTGTATTTGACCAAAAGGGATAAAGGCTTATTGTCCGGATTGTGGGAACTGCCTTGGCAAATTGATGGTGCAACGCCTCCCTTTAAAGCGGATTGGGAAAAAAGCTCTTTATCCGTTCGTCATGTCTTTACGCATATTGATTTTACCGGTGATATTTTCGTCGCGCACAATGTTAAAGCCGACGGAAAGTTTGTTCCGCCGGCCGAATTAAAAGAGTATGCTTTTTCAACTTTAATGAAAAAGGTTTTTAAAAAAGCGTTGTAATTACAGCGAATTTAAATCCACGATTTCATAATTTTCGGGGTTTTTAAAGACTTCGCGCAAAATCATATTGTTATGATAATGTCCGGATTTTGAACCCTTAAAATAGCCGATAATCGGCATTTTGGCTTGGTATAAATCGCCAACGGTGTCCAAAATTTTATGACGCACGAATTCCAATTTGTCGCGCAGGCCGTTCGGATTTAAAACTTTATCGTTGTCAACAACGACGGTATTGTCTAAATTACCGCCACGTCCCAAGCCCATTGCGTGCAACATTTGAACTTCTTGCATTTGGCCGAATGTGCGTGCATAAGCGATTTGCTCTTTAAAGCTGTCCAAAGACAGGGTGAAAACAAAAGCTTGATGTCCGATGATTTGGGCGGCAAAGTCAATTTCAAAATCAACCGTAAAGCCTTTATCGGCCGGTTTTAAAGATACTGTAATACCTTTATCATCGGTAAAGGTGACTTCTTTTTTGATTTTTAAAGCTTTTTGCGGCGCATCTTGGTCTTCAATACCGGCTTTTTCAAACAATTCAACATAATCTTTTGCGCTGCCGTCCATAATGGGGATTTCCGGGCCCGATACATCAATAAAAGCGTTTGTTATCCCAAAAGCATTTAATGCGCCCATTAAGTGTTCGGCTGTGGATACAATTGCGCCGGCTTTGTTCCCAAAACAAGAGCATAACTTTGTATCAACAACGTGCAAATAATCCGCCGGTATTTGGTTGTCTTTATCTGTGATGTCTGAACGGCGAAAAACAATCCCCGTGCCAACGGGGGCAGGGTGAAAAACAATGACCGCCGGTGCGCCGGAATGAATGCCGACACCTTCTGTTTGAACCGTGCTTTTAAATGTGCGTTCGCAAAATTGGTGTTTTGTCATAAAAAATCCTTTTAATTTAACGTTAAAACTGCTTTGCTTTCAACAATAACATTTTATGATTAAACTTCAAATCAAAGTTTCTTACAAAATATTACATCAAATTTTTTTAAAAAGAGCTTGCAATTTGTTTGCTTTTTATTTATACTACTGATGTTTTAATGCCAAAGGGCATAGCGGGGAAACAAAGATTTCCCATAATTTAATTATTTCAATAATATTGGTTTTACACAGATATGAAACAAAATTCAAACAGGAATCGTTCGAACGGACGTCACGGTCGTTTTAATAATAACAACAACCGTCGCAATGGTAATGCAAACGGAAATAACATCACTCGCAATACGGCTTTTGACAGCACATCACCTGCGGGACGTGTGCGCGGAACGGCGGCTCAATTAATCGAAAAGTATATGTCTTTGGCAAAGGACGCCAAAAATCAAGACGATCGGATTTTATTTGAAACATATATGCAATATGCAGATCATTATACGCGTATGTTGGAATTAGCGGCGATGAATGATGCGCAACGTCAACCGGTGATGATAACGCCGTTGCCTGCAACGACAGCCGAAAGCTTGGCCGTTGAAAAAGACGAAGCCGAAACAACTCAATGCGGCTTAATCGGTGCCGATGATGAAGTGCCGGGGGCAGAGGCGGCCGCTGAACCGGAGGCTTGCGATGTTGTGGAGCAGGCCGAAAACCAAAAGTCGGATACTGTTATTGCTATGCCCAAAGTGCAACGCCGACGTCCTCATCGCGTCAACCGCGCGACAAAGGATAAAATCGTGGCCGATGAAGGGGATAATAATTTGAAAAATCCCCAAAAATCCGAACAAAATATCGAAGTTGGCGAATAATTATTAAAAAAAATTAATTTTGTACTTTCTTTATTTTTTCTTCCGTGCTATACAGAAAGAAAAAAGGGAGAAAAAATGAAAGAAGTTTTATCTGAAAGTTTTAAGCACACGCTGATGACCCAAGGTTATGGCGATCCGTTTTCCGTGTTGGGTATGCACAAATCCGACAAGGGAGGCTTGTTTATTCGTGTTTGTTATCCGAATGCGGACAGAATCGAAGTAATTTCATTTGATGAAAGCCAAGTTTTGGGTGCGATGGATAAAATCCATTCATTTGGATTATTTCAACGCAATTTTCCGGCGGCAAAGAACTTTTTTCCTTATAAATTACGCATTTATTTTGGCGACGGGCGCAGCTATGTCAGCGAAGATCCCTATCGTTTTGAGCCGGTTTTATCGGACTTTGATTTGCATTTGATGGGGGAAGGGACACACAAAAATCTGTACGATAAGCTGGGGGCCCATTTGATCCGTCATCAAGGCGTGGACGGCGTTTTGTTTGCCGTATGGGCGCCAAATGCAAGGCGGGTCAGCGTAGTTGGAAACTTTAACACATGGGACGGTCGGCGCCATATGATGCGCAATCGAGCCGGTCACGGTGTGTGGGAAATATTTATTCCCGATTTAAAAGAGGGCGAATTTTATAAATACGAAATTGTTGATAATCGGGGGCAAGTGTTGCCTTTAAAGGCCGATCCGGTTGGTTTTGCGGCGGAGTTGCGGCCGAATACGGCGTCTGCGGTTTATAATTCAAAACGTTATCGTTGGGCAGACGAAGTATGGATGAATCGCCGAAAAGAATATCAAGATCCGTTGCATAAACCGATGAGTATTTACGAAGTGCATTTAGGTTCTTGGCGGCGTAATTCTTTGGAAGGCAATCGTTTTTTGACGTATCGGGAATTGGCGCAAGAATTGCCTGAATACGTTAAATATATGGGCTTTACGCATGTTGAGTTTTTGCCGGTATCCGAACACCCGTTTGACGGATCGTGGGGATATCAGGCGTTGGGGCTTTATGCACCGACGGCCCGTTATGGTAATCCGGACGATTTTAAGTTTTTGGTCGATTGCTTGCATCAAGAAGGTATCGGGGTTATTATCGATTGGGTGCCGGCTCATTTCCCGAAAGATACATACGGGTTGGATTATTTTGACGGCACGGCGCTTTACGAATACGCCGATACGCGCAAAGGTGAACAAAAAGATTGGGGAACAAAAGTTTATAATTACGGACGCAACGAAGTAGCAAACTTTTTGTTAGCAAACGCTTTGTTTTGGTTGCGCGAATACCATATTGACGGATTGCGAGTAGACGCGGTTGCCAGTATGCTTTATTTGGACTATGCCCGCAAAGACGGTGAATGGGTGCCTAATCAATACGGCGGACACGAAAATATCGAAGCCATTTCTTTTTTGCGGCGGCTGAATGAATGGGTCTATGCCGAAAACAGCGGAGCCGTTACTTTTGCCGAAGAATCAACTTCTTGGCCGATGGTATCGCGCCCGACTTATGTCGGCGGCTTGGGCTTTTCATTTAAATGGAATATGGGTTGGATGAATGACAGCTTGCAATATATGCATCGCGAATCGGTTCATCGTAAATATCATCAATCCGAAATGACTTTCAGCTTGGTTTATGCGTTTAATGAAAACTTTATTTTGCCTCTGTCGCACGATGAAGTCGTCCACGGCAAAGGGCCTTTGATTGATAAAATGTCGGGCGATATGTGGCAAAAGTTTGCTAATTTGCGGGCGTATTTCGGATTTATGTATGCCCACCCGGGAAAGCAGCTGCTGTTTATGGGAAACGAGTTTGCGCAAGATCACGAATGGCGATATGATGACAGCTTGTCTTGGAACGAGCTTTTAAACCCGCAACACAGCGGTGTTCAACGCTTGGTTAAGGATTTAAACGCTCTGCATGTTGTGGAACCTGCTTTGCACCAGTTGGATTTTGAAGAAGCAGGCTTTGAATGGATTGACGGATCCGATGTAGAACACAGCGTCATTTCTTTTATCCGTAAATCAAAAGATCCCGATGATTTTGTGGTGTGTGTGTCGAACTTTACGCCGCAACCGCTTTATAACTATAAAGTCGGTGTGAACAAAGCCGGTATTTATACGGAAATATTCAACTCTGATAATCCCATTTACGGGGGCAGCGGAGTGGGTAATTTTGGCGATTTAAAGACGGATAATAATGGTTGGAACTTTAAACGATATGCTTTAAACTTGACAATTCCGCCTCTTGCGACGATTATCTTAAAGCCGAAGGTTTTGCAAAAAGAGGAATAAATGTTTAAGTTTTACAAACGTTTTAAAACAGAAGGCGGACGCCCTTATCCATTGGGGGCGACGGTTGATTTAAACGGTGTAAACTTTTCGATTTATTCCAAAAATGCGACGTCGATCAGCTTACACTTTTATAACGGTTTTGGCCATGAAACACAGCGTTTTCAATTAAAAGAAAAAACGGACGACGTTTGGCATATTTACATTGCGGGCGCCAAAGCCGGACAACGATACGCTTACCGTGTGGACGGAGCTTGGCAACCGGAAAACGGCTTGCGTTTCAACAAAAACAAGCTGTTGTTAGATCCGGCGGCAAAGCTGTTGACGCATAATATAGAAGTGCATAAAAGTCAATTTGCATATCAAATCGGTTCTGAAAACGAAGATTTATCTTTTTCGTATGCGGACAGCGCGCCTTTTATGCCCAAATGCATTGTGGTTGATACGGAAAAATTAAGGAAAGGGTTGTCGCAAAATGCGCCAAATATTCCTTGGGACGAAACGGTGATTTATGAGACGCACTTGCGCGGATTTACAAAGCTTAATTCCTTTGTGTCGCATGAAATGCAAGGTAAATTTTTGGGGCTGACGGCAAAAAAAATGGTGCAATATTTGCGCGCGCTTGGGATTACCAGCGTTGAATTATTGCCGACAGCTGCGTTTGCCAATCCTTTGTTTTTAAAGGAAAAAGGGCTTAAAAATTATTGGGGGTATGATCCTGTTTGTTTTATGGCGCCGCAACCGGAATATTTACATGGCCGAGATTTGAGCCAAATTCAAACCATGGTGCGTGTGTTGCACGAAGCGGGGATTGAGGTTATTTTGGACGTGGTTTTCAACCATACGGGTGAGGGCAATCAAATGGGGCCGTCGCTTTGTTTGCGCGGGATTGACAACACGACTTATTATCGGTTAAGCGCGGAAAATCCGCGATATTATATGAATGACACCGGTTGCGGAAATATGTTGAATTTTGATCAGCCGGCAATATTATCGTTGGTTTTAAATGCAATGCGTTATTGGGTGGAACTGTTTGAAATTGACGGGTTTCGGTTTGATTTAGCAACGACTTTGGGACGTACGGGGGACGGCGGTTATTCAAAGGACGCTCCGTTTTTCAAAGCCATTTCCCAAGACAACATTTTAAGCCGTAAAAAGTTGATTGCGGAGCCGTGGGATATCGGTTGGGGTGGCTATCAATACGGTCATTTTCCGAACTTTTTTGCCGAATGGAATGATAAGTTTCGTGACGCTTGCCGGCGATTTTGGAAAGGTGATTTGGGACAAGTTGGTGCTTTGTTTACCGAATTTGCCGGTGTGCAATATGACAAAAAGCCCGAACATAATCACGCATGGCGGCGGATCAATTATTTGACGGCTCATGACGGGTTTACGGCGGCGGATTTGGTCAGCTATAACGAAAAGCATAACGAACAAAACGGTGAAGAAAACCGCGACGGTAATTCGGCAAATTGGAGTTGGAACAGTGGCGTCGAAGGTCAAACCAATCAAAAACAGATTTTGGATTTCAGATTGTTGCGCTTAAAAGCGATGATGGCGACTTTATTGCTGTCGAACGGTACGCCGATGTTGCTTGCGGGGGACGAATTTTTAAACACGCAATTTGGAAATAACAATGCGTATGCACAAGATAATCCTTTGGGTTGGTTAAGCTGGAAACAAAACTTACGCGGTCAGCAAATGCTTTCTTTTGTAAAAGACGTGCTTCAAATGCGCAAAGAAGAACCGTTGTTTGGCGATGATTCGTGGGTGTGTTTACAAGACAGAAACGGTATCCCGCTGGACATTCATCATTTGTCGGAAGGAATGCGCGATTTTGGCTTTGTGTGCCAAACTTTTGGGCATACTTACTTTGTGATTATGAACGCATCAGATGATCGCGTTTTGTACCAATTAAAAAAGGATATGCCTTATCAATGCTTGTTGGACACGGCTCAAAGCAGTTTGTTTAAGGCCGGTGATATCGAAGTCGGCGCATGGACTATGGTCGTATTAAAGCAAGAATAAAGCGCTTGAAAACGCTTTTTGTTTGTGATATACTTGATGCCATAAAACGAAAAGGATAATATAAGATGAAAACGGAATTATTGGCTCCTGCGGGCGATATGCAAGCGGCGTATGCTGCGCTTTTTTATGGTGCGGACGCGCTTTATTTGGGGCTGCGTCAATTTTCGGCGCGAGCAACGGCAACGAATTTTTCTTTTGATGAGTTGTGTGAAATCACGGGATATGCGCACGCAAAGGGCGCAAAAATCTATGTGACGATTAACACGTTGTTGCAACAAAGCGAATTAAGCGATTTGACAAAAAGTTTAGATGCTTGCGTTAAAGCAAAAGTCGATGCTGTGATTTTGCAGGATTTAGGTGTTGCGCGTGTTATTCGTGAAAAATATCCAGAACTTGAAATGCACGCCAGCACGCAAATGGCCGTGCATAATTGGCAAGGTGCTTTGGCTCTTCAAAAATTGGGTTTTACGCGCGTGGTGTTGGCGCGGGAAATGACTTTGCCGGAAATTAAAAAAGTGGCTGCGTTGCCGAACTTGGAAACGGAAGCTTTTATTCATGGCGCGTTGTGCTATGCATACAGCGGGCTGTGTTTGTTTTCATCAATGGAAAGCGCTATGAGTGCCAATCGCGGAAAATGTCTTTATCCTTGTCGTGCTTTATTTGACGGCGATTTGGGCAAAAAGCATTTGTTTTCAATGAAAGATATGGCGTTAGAAGAAGATGTTTTGAAAATGCCGGTGACGTCTTTAAAAATCGAAGGGCGTAAAAAATCAGCGCTGTATGTAGCGGCGGTGACGAACTATTACCGGCGTTTGTTGGATAAAAAACCGGTCCAAGGATTGGATAAAGATATTCAACAAATCTTTGCACGCCCATGGACTAAGTTTCACTTTAACGGCAAAAATAAATCCGTGATTGATCCGGATTTTGTGGGGCACAGAGGTCTTAAAATCGGAACGGTTAAAAATGTCGTTCGGGGTGAATTGACGTTTAAAACGGACGCAGATATTGCTCGTTACGACGGCATTCAAATCGATGTTGCGGGTGATGAAAAACCGTTTGGCTTTTCACTTGAAAAAATGCGCGTTAATGGTCGTCATGTCTTTGAAGCCAAAGCCGGTGATGTGGTCGAAATTATTTTACCGCCTAAATCACCGTTTATTCAAAGCGGGGCTTGTATTTATTTAGCTTCTTCAACACGCGTCAAGGGGGCGTATCATTACGAAAAACCAAAGGACGGCGCTTATGCTTATCGAATGCCAATTGATGTAACGGTGCGTGTCGGGGCTGACTTTATTACTGCCGACTGTGGGGATAAATCCGCCGGTATCAATGACAAATTTTCGCCGGCGAAAAACATTGATAAAGTTAATTTTGCCGTGACGCAAGCATTTGAAAAAGTCGGTGATACCTCGCTTTGCTTAAATCATTTAACGTTTGAAAATCCGGATAAATTGTTTGTTCCGGTTTCTGTTTTAAACGATTTGCGCCGCAGGCTTTATGAGCAAATCGAAATTAAATCCGAAATTCGGACTTTACCCCAAACCAAAATGATCGAACACGGCTTTAAAGGTTGGATTATTAAAACGGATCAGCCGGAAAATCTGCCCCCGCTTGATGATGATATTAAAGAAGTGATTATTGCTTTGTCGCCTGAGACGGATTTAGCATACGTGCAAAAATTGCCCAAAAACAAAGTGCGTTTGGCTTTGCCGACGGTATGCCGCAATCCGGATATTTTTCGCGCTGTTGTCACGCACGCTTTGGACGCGGGCTATAAAAAGTGGGAAATCGGCAATGTTTGGGCTTTGACTTTGCTGCCCGAAAAAGGCGTTGATATCAGTTTTGATAATTCGCTTTATACTTTGAACACGCAAGCCATACAAATGGCGCGGGATATGGGAGCATCGCGCGTCACGTTATCATTTGAAGATACAGCGGACAATTTGTCTTGTTTGGTAAAAGAAGCATCTTTGCCGGTTGTTTTCGTTGCCCACAGCGATGTTCCGCTTTTCACCAGTGCCAACTGTATTCGTCCGCACGATTGCAAGCATTGCAAAGGCGGCGTCGAATGGTTTCATTTAAAGAAAGGCGCCGATCGGTATCAGGCTTTATCTCAACCTTGTCAAACAATGGTCTTTAATGACAAAGCTCTGTATTTAGGGACGGTAGCGAAGCCTTTAAATCCGGACTTTATTCGCCTTGATTTTATGTATAAGACTTATTCGGCGCAGGATATATCGGCGATTTTGGCCGCTGCACGGGATGGAAAAGCTTTGATTCAAACCAATATGGGCAACTGGCAACGCCGTATTTAAGTATTATTATGCTTTTGTGTGATGTGAATCAAGTATGTTGTGCCGATGCTGACGGCTAAAACTTGGTATAAAATACCGTAAATCATTTGAAATGAAGCAAAAAAACGCCCGCTTTGAATGGGGACGATGTCGCCATAGCCGATTGTTGTGACTGTTGAAATACTGAAATAAACATTATTCCAAAACCCGAAAGCCGTTGTTAAATGCATGGCATCGTAAACCAATGCAAAGCCAAATGATATGGCCAAATATCCTACAATCAAAACATAGATAACCGAAGATTTTGTTTGTACGAATAAGGCTCTTTTGTTCAATTCTTCTTTTTTGTTGGTTGTTTTCATTTGATTGAGGAGGGCCATTTGCTTTTCATAATCTTTACGCAGCTTTTGCAAGTGGCGCAATACCCACAGCGTCACCCAACCGCAAAAGCTGAATATAAACAAAAAAGCCGATATGAATTGAAAGGGCGTTCCTTCCAAAAAATAAGTTAAAATGCCCAAGCTGCAAACACCCGACAACGGCATTAAAATTAAAAAGATAAAAAAGTGCGCCAGCTTTTTTTCGGGCTTGTCGATATCAATCGCCGAAATAACCGCTTGGATTTCTTCTTTTTTAAAGCCTTTCGGCTCTGTCGCCATGCTTATTCCTCCTTTAAAAGCAAAATAGGGCACGGCAGGGCGTTTTACAAGTTAAATGTTGCTCTTTTTTTCAATAAAGCATGCGTCGCCGTACGAAAAAAAGCGATAATGTGTATCGATGGCGTGTTGGTAGGCCGCTTTCATGACATCGATGCCGGCAAAAGCGCATACCAACATAAACAAAGTGCTTTGCGGTAAGTGAAAGTTTGTAAACAGTGCATCGGCAAAGCGAAAACGATATCCCGGTGTGATAAAAATCGATGTTTCTTCGGCAAACGGGTGAATGACGCCATTTTCATCGCTGGCGCTTTCAATTAAACGCAAAGCCGTTGTGCCGACGGGAATGATACGTCTGCCTTCTTGTTTGGCTTGGTTTAAACGTTTCGCGACGGCGGGAGTGATGATTCCGTATTCAGCATGCATTTTATGATTGTCCGTGTCTTCAACTTTGACCGGCAAAAAAGTTCCGCCTCCGACATGCAAAGTTAAAAATTCTTCTTGAACGCCCATGTCTTTTATTTGTTGCATTAACTGTTTTGTAAAATGCAATCCGGCAGTCGGAGCCGCCACCGCTCCTTCATGTTTAGCGTAAACTGTTTGATAATTGGCTTTGTCTGTTTCTTCGCCATTTTTACCGCGCTTGATATAGGGCGGCAAGGGCATTATGCCGTGCAGATGCAGCGCAGCGAATAAATCTGCGCCGGCAACATTGAATTGCAAAGTAACGGGACCGTCTGCGTCTTTATCTAAAACTTTGGCCGTAAAGTCGTCGGAAAAAACGATTGTATCACCGATTTTTAAACGGCGCGCGTTTTTAATTAAGCATTTCCAAGTGGACAAGTCCAACTGTTTTAGTAAAGTCGCTTCGATATTGGCATCGCCACGTTTTCCATAAATGCGCGCCGGAATGACTTTTGTATCATTGAAAACCAACACATCGCCGGCTTTTAACAACGTTGGCAAGTCGCGGATTGTCTTATCTTCTAATCCCGTTTGCATGATGTGTAACAGCTTTGCACTGTCGCGCGGGTTCGCCGGTTCATTAGCTATTCTGTCCGCCGGCAAATCAAAATTAAAAATATCTACTTTCATTTAAAAATCTTCGTCCGAGTTTTCGTCTTTAATATCGTCTTCGTTAAAAGCAACAAAGTTTTGCACCACTTCGATTTGTTCGTCCATCACATATTGGAACAAGCTTTCAAATGAATCAAAGCTTTTCAATACATTGTTTTCGAATTCTTCAACGATTTCATATTTATGATTTTTTGAATTATAAATGTAATTTTCCTCGTCCGTATGACCGACTAAAACGTCTTGTTTGCGTTCGGGGTTTAAAGCTTGGAACAAACGGTTTTGAGAAACTAAATCCGTTACATTAAATCCGCGTTTTTTGTCTGCATGCATAACAGAGCCGAAAAATTCCAATCCGCCCCAATTTAATCCGTCAGCCGTGAATAATAATTCAGCGTATTCGTCCGGTAAATCAATGTTCAATTCACGCAAATCGTCAACCAATTTTTCAAAACCTTCGTCGGTCAGCGGAGCGCCCATAAAAACACCGCCCATTTCTTCAATTTTATTCAAAATATCTTTAAACATTTATAACTCCTTTTTGATTATTGAAACACTATAACTGATAAATGTTAATAAAGCGTTTATAAAACAAGCCCCGCTTTAATAAAAGCAGGGCTGATTTTTTTTATTATGGATTGCGATCAGACTATGGATCACATTGCTCTCCGTATTGTGGATCTCCGGAGGAAGAACAAGTGCAAACTTTAATATGTGTATAACAATATTTAGACGAAGAAACATAATCACCATCTGATGTAGCCACACTATCGGGACCAGAATCTTGTCTGGTTGCTATACCACAATAAGCAACGCCACCATTTACCCGAATTTTGTAAGAATGAGTGTAGTTTTCGTCTGTTGCGTAATATTTTTTTCCATTAACGTCATAGTAAGAATCTTCTTTGGCAAACCCAGCGCAACATTTACCGCTAATCGCCCCACTTATTGTATAATTTTTGTATTCTCTAATAAGCGAAGAAACTTCAGGCTGAGTTTTAGTGTAATCTTCCTTCGTTTCACAACACGCTGTACCGATGTCATTTCCGGCGGAATCGTAATTTGTCACGCTGACTTGACCTTCACCGCACGGATTGGCTTCCACGCATTCGCCGGCGGCGTTCTTTTCGAATCCGTCTTCGCAAAGGTCGCATTCGCAAGTCAAGTCATTTTGCGTTTTGCAATTGGCGCCTTTGGCCGGACATTCACAAGCCGTGCCATCAGCATTGGCAACCATCGGCGACGAGCATTCGGAACAAGCACCATTCGTGCAAATACCATTTGAGCCGCATTTGCCGGTAACGTTTACAATCGCCGGGCAACCGTTTTGCGTTTGTGTGGTTTGGCAAACGCCGGGCGTTCCTATGCTTGGACATTCGCAATGGTAATCCGTCGAGCAAACTTTCGGGCTGGCGCAAGCAATTGTGCTGTTGCATTCCGGAGCTGTTCCACAATCCGGATCCGTATATCCGTCCGAGCAAGTACAAACGCCGTCGGAACAAGTTCCGTGTCCTGAACAAGTCTTACCCTCGCAGGGATCTGTGGGTTCGGGGCCTGGACCCGGATCAGGATCCGTGCTACCACTCGAGCCCGCACCCAATCCAAACACCATTGTTTGATTGTCAGCGCACGCCGT
>CAKPYQ010000022.1 GCA_934203105.1 uncultured Alphaproteobacteria bacterium | reverse complement strand
AAAAATAAAGCTTAAAGTTGTAATTTAATAAAAAAAGCGATAAATAATAAAAAAAGGTCTTGACAACGACTTTCGAATGTATAAAATAGGTAATGTGTTTAGGAATTCCATTCTAAATGGAAATTTTGAAATGGCTCTGTTTTTTCCTGCAACAGAGCCCTTGGTAAACACGAAGGCACTGGTACTCTTGCGCGTATCAGTGCTTTTTTTGTTGAGCTGTTGCGTCGTTATTTAGAATGTTCTTTACCCCGACCGTCATTCTGAACGTCTTTTCCTCGCCTGTCATTCTGAACGCACGCGAAGAATCTTTTTACTTCATCATAACATCAACTGTGCGGCGCGCAAAATCCCCGCGCACCCGCGCCGCACATTTGATGCCGCCACCGTTTTAAGAGATTCTTCACTTCGTTCAGAATGACGAGTGGAAAAAAACAGCTTTTTTAGTGGGGGACGCGGGGCGCGAAAATTTCGCGTCCCCCACTTCGGTACGCTCCATTAAAAAGATTCTTCATCAAGGCTCAGAATTACAAAAAAGCCCGCTTTAAAAAGCAGGCCTTTTATTATATTTTGATTAAATAAAGCTTATTTCGATTTTGCAATCATTTCGCACAACAAACGCAAAATGATAAAAATAACGATTAAAGCAAACCAATTTCCTAACACAATCAAAATTGCCGGCAAAAAGCGCAATGCAAAAATTGCAAAGACAAGCAAAATCACGCAACCGATTGTGTAAACCATTTGAATATTGCGTTTTAAAAACGGTTCAAAGTCTTGCGTCAATACGGGCTTGTCTAAGTTTTTGTATGGCTTTAAAAAGCGCAATAACGCATTCCACATTTTTTTCAATTCTGCTTTAAAGTCAAATTTTGTTTCTGGTTTTTGCATTTTTATCTCTCCTTATATTTTGTTAGCAAAAATTACTTTTTACGCATTGTCGGGAAAGCCAAAACGTCACGAATAGACGGCGAACCCGTTAAAATCATCACGATTCTGTCAATACCCATTCCAAGACCACCTGTCGGCGGCATACCATGTTCCAAAGCCGTGACAAAATCTTCGTCCATCATATTGGCCTCATCATCGCCGGCTTCACGAGCTTTTACTTGGTCTTCCAAACGTTCGCGTTGGTCAATCGGGTTGGTTAATTCCGAATAAGCATTACCGACTTCCCAAGTGTTAATGAACGGTTCAAAACGTTCCACCAACCGCGGATTTTTGCGATGTGTTTTTGTCAAAGGCGAAATATCTTTCGGGTGATCAATGACAAAAATCGGTTGGATCAGCTTATGTTCACATTTTTCTTCAAAGACCGTTGAAACAACTGTTCCCCAGTTGGCCTTTTCATCAACAAAGACGCCTAATTCTTTGGCTGCTGCAACAGCATCTGCACCATTGTCAAATTGCTCAAAATCCACGCCTGTTTCTTCTTTGACCAATTCCAGCATTGATTTGCGGGGCCAATGTCCGCCAACATCAATTTCTTGCCCGTCAATGACTGTTTTTGTCGTGCCGTTGACTTTCATCGCCGCATATTGAACAATCGCTTCGAACAAATCCATCATATCGTTATAATCTTTGTATTGCCAATACAATTCCATCATTGTAAATTCCGGATTGTGGCGCGTATCCATACCTTCGTTACGGAAATTGCGGCCGATTTCATAGACCGCCGGCATACCGCCGATAATCAAGCGCTTTAAGTATAATTCCGGAGCAATCCGCAAATATAAATCCATATCTAATGTATTGTGGTGCGTGATAAACGGTTTTGCATTTGCTCCGCCCAAAATCGGGTGCAAAATCGGCGTTTCGACTTCCAAAAATCCCAAGCCGTTTAAGTATTCACGAATGGCAGAAATGATTTGACTGCGCTTGTTTAACGTTTTCAACGTTTCGTCATTTGTAATCATATCCAAATAACGTTGACGATACTTTGTATCCGTATCCGTCAATCCGTGAAATTTTTCCGGCAAAGGCAATAAAGACTTGCTTAAAACCGTTAAATGTTTTGTATTGACGGACAATTCACCGCGTTTTGTACGGCGCACAGTTCCTTCAACACCGACAAAGTCGCCCAAGTCCAATAAAGATAAAATTTCTTTTTCATCGTCCGGCAAATGCTCCAAAGAAGAGAAAATTTGAATTTTCCCCGTTGAGTCATAAATATCCATAAACATACCAGAGTTACGAATAGCTTTAATACGACCTGCGACAAAAACAACATCATCCGTTTGTTCTTCGTTTGCCAAAGCGGCATATTTTTCATTTAACGTGGCCGATGTAAAAGTCGGACGATAAATGTGCGGGTAAGCATTTAATCCCAAGGCTTCGATTTTTTTCAACTTTTCCAAGCGCATCGAGCGTTGATCCAGGTTCGTATTTGCTGTATTTTCTGGTGTATTCATAATTATAAATCCTTTCATTTGTTTAAATCTTATCATTTTTTTTGAAATCGTCAACAATTTTATTTGAAAAAAGCAAGACTTTTTGCTAATATGAACAAAAAAAGGAGTTGCGTATGTTGTCTTTTTATGATGCATTGGCTTATTCGCTGCAAAAGAAAAGCTTGCTCGGTGCGTTTTGCGCCGCGATGGTTATGCTGATTTTTTTGATATTGGTGATTTGTTCTATGCAAAACCATTTTGCGTTGTGTACGCTGTTTAAAGGTTGGTTGCAAGCCCCCAGCGGATCTGCAACGGCAATAAGCGCGTTGGGACAAATTGCATATGTGCTCAACAATCCTTTATTTTGGGGGTGGCTGTTTCGAAAAACGCTGATCGCGTGCTTTTTGTTTTTCTTTTTGGGGATATCGTATTTTGCCTTTGAATTGGTCGTGGCCAAAAAAGCTTTATTTAATCAGCCCAAGCATTTTACGGCACAATTCTTTTTTATTACATTGACAAAAATTATGTTGCTGTTGTCGCCGTTGTTGGGCGGGCTTTATATCTTTTTTGATAAAATGTTAAAGTCTGGTTTCAGCTTTGTCGCATCGACGGTTGTCGGATTGTCTCCGACTTATCGTTTTCCGTTTTCCGGCGTCGAGTTTGCTCTTTTTTCGACCGCGGCGGCATTTTACTTTATTTATGTGTTTTTGCGTTTGGTCGAGCGGTTTTCTTTTTTGTCTTTGTTAAATCCGGTGCCTTTTTTCAAACACTTGACGACGGTTTTTGAGCTTATTTTTAAAATCATTTTGGATAACGCCGTGTTGATTATCGGCTTGGTTGGTTTGGGATTGCTTTATTGGCAAGCCGATTCTTTATATGTATGCTTTTTTGTTTGTATCGGTTATTTGTTGTGGACGGCTATTTGTTCATCGGTGCGGTGGATTTTTATGATGCCGTTGTTCGTGATTGGTTTAGGTATTGCTTTTTTCGCCTGGACATTGGGTATGCCGTTTTTCAATAATTATTTATTGTATTTTTTGGTCGTCAGCATACTTTATTTTTGCTTTTTCTTTTTGTGGTTTGCTTTTTGGTCGGTTTTGGCGTACTTGTTTGCTTCTGCCGCGTATGTGTTGCGCTTTAATAAGTCGCCCGCCAAAGACATCAAAGAAAGCAATCCCGAAAAATTGCGTCGAATTGATACGTTGTATAACGAATATTTGACCGAACACAAAAATAATACGCAAGATAATTTTTTCCATCATTTGTAAGAAAGGATATAAAATGAAAACAGTAAGTGAATTGTTAAAAAAATCTTTTGGTTGGCCATTGTTGATGTGGTTTGGCGTTTTTTTGTTGTGGAATGGTGCCGCGGGTTATTTCGCGGGTGCTGTCGTTCTTGATCAAGTCGATGTCGCAACATGGAATTTGGTTGTTATGGAATTGATTGGCATCGTGTTAAAAATCTGGTTCGCCGGTTATTTGTTTTTGGTGGCCGTGCGCGCAACACAATCCGTTCAAAATGTGTTAAAGCCGATTGATTTTAAAGCCTCCTTTGTCGCGGGAGTTCGGATTACTTGCCGATTTGTTTTTATCAACTTGCCTTTAATTATTTTGTTGGCTTTTAGCGCTTGGTATGACCTTTTCGATGTGCCGTATTTCTTTAATGCGTATACGGTGCTTTATTTGTTGTTCATCATTATTCCCTTTACATTACTGTTGATTTCAAAGCCTGTTGAATTGTCTTTTATGGATGGGCTCTGGACGTTCTTTAAACGCAATGCCGGTGCGTGCTTTTCATTTACGTTCTTTGCAGCCTTGTCCTATCTTGTTTGGTTTTATGTGTCGTCCGGGATTATCGCATTGGCGCAAAGCTATTCCATATCGATGTGGACATTGGCAATTGCTGTTTTAGTCCCATACTTTTTACTGTTTTATACGGCAATATTCAATGCGGTTTTGGCGGGATTTTATGTAGCAAAAATCAACGCCAAAGAAAAAGCCCTTGCCGGTGCTGATAAAAAAGAACAGAAGAAAAAATGAGTGATATTTGTCCTTATTTTGGTAAATGCGGCGGTTGTCGGTATCAGGATTTATCCAAAGCCGACTATCGCGCATTGAAAATGGATTTTATTCAAAACGCGCTGAACCACGAAGGCATTGATATGCCGATTTTGCCGATGATTGAAGTCGGCGCTCATACCCGTCGGCGTGCCACATTTGCGTATGAAAACGGGCGTTTAGGCTTTAATGCGTCGCGCAGTCATCAAATTATCCAGATCCAATCGTGTTTGGTTTTAACGCCGGCATTGGAAGCGTTGTTGCCGTCGTTACAAGCTTTGGCAAAGCATTTGCCAAGCAGCGGAGATTTGGCGGTTTTAATGACAGAATGGGGAGCGGATATAACCGTCGTTCCGCAACGAGGCCAACAAAAACGCTTTCATAAAAAAGCCCCCAAAGACATTACACAAGATGTGATGTTTTTGGAAATGGTAACGCAATTTTGTCAAGAAAATAAGGTAGCGCGTTTTATTTATGACGGGACAGTTTTATATCAAGCTTGCACATTGCCTTTTCCGCCGAACGTATTTATGCAACCGAGTGTCGAGGGCGAAAAAGTTTTGGTCGATTTGGTGTTAAAAGCGTGCGCTTTGTCCAAAAAAGTTTTAGATCTGTTTTGCGGGCTTGGGACTTTTACGCGGCCAATGGCTTTGGCGGGTAAAAAAGTGTGCG
Source organism: uncultured Alphaproteobacteria bacterium (assembly GCA_934203105.1). GTDB lineage: Bacteria > Pseudomonadota > Alphaproteobacteria > CAAHEQ01 > UBA3637 > CAAHEQ01. Next base: position 11,753 of record CAKPYQ010000022.1, on the reverse strand, counting down.
GAATGGATATTACGGCCGAATCGATTGATGTGTTGAAAAAGCAAAATATTTGTGCCGAGGTGCGCGATTTATTCCGTGTGCCGGTTTTATCAAGCGAATTGAGTGAATACGATACGGTTGTTTTGGATCCGGCGCGCGCGGGGGCAAAAGCTCAATGTGAACAACTGGCTTTGTCCGGCGTGCATCGCGTGGTTATGGTTTCGTGCAATCCGATTACTTTTGCGCGGGATTGTCGGATTTTGCTTGACGGGGGATTTCATTTAAAGTGGATTCAACCGGTGGATCAATTTACTTTTACCGAACATATAGAACTCGTTAGCCTGTTGGAACGAGAATGATAAAATAAACTGGACAAAACAGCTTTTTTGTGGTATAATCCTTTATATGGAAAGTAAAAGGAGTTTTTATGCGTTTTGAAGGAAAAGCTTTATTGGACAGCCTTGTCGGGTTTGCAAAGTTATTGTGTAACGCCGCGATTTGGGGCGTTGGCGTGGCCGCGTGTGTTGCTTTTGGCGGCGCATTGGGCGGTATCTCTGGTTTTGCCGTTGGGACAGTCGCAACCGGTATTTTTACCTATGCAATGTATCAGTTTGCTCAGATGAATTGGGAAAGCTTTACATCAAACGGAAATAAGTTTATTTCGGGGTTGACGCATAAATCTTATACGCCTCGCACGCATCAAAAAACGGCGGACAGAACTGAGGACAGACCTGCTACCGCGCACGGAGTGGAACAACACCCTGTTTACACGTTTGCCCCTGACGCAGAGATGGCGCTTGCACGGTGGAGCGCTCAAAACAATTCCAAATCCAAAGGTCAACAAAATGCCAATCGGGATAAATCCGAATCTAAACCGTCGTTGTTGCAACGGTTGAAGGACTTGATGCCCAAAAAAGAAGAAGAGAATGATCCGTTAAAACAAGTTGGCAATTACAACAAAGATGTCGGCCATTATAATAAGGACAATAAGGTCAGGTATAACCAAACCGAATCGACGCGACATAAGGCGGATCCGCAAGTCGTTTTGCCCGATGATGTGAAGCAATCTTCAAAGTCGAAAACAAAGGCAAACCCTATGGCTCAAACGGCACAAAAACCCGCGGGTAAATATACTTATCAAGAAAACCCGATTATTATCGAACATACAATCAATTCGGGGCGCTGACTTTCATTTGGGGCACTGTGATTTTGCCCACCATACGCGGCGCATCGCTTATTAAAGAATTAAAGCAATGTCCGATTTTATACGCTTTGTAGGCTTGGATTGCTTGCTTTTTAAAGCACGTCTGAGGCTTGGATTAACAGCTGCATATCCTGTGGCATCGGCGCCGATAAAAGGATTTGCTTGCCGCTTCTTGGGTGGATAAATCCCAATTCGGCCGCATGTAAAGCTTGGCGCGGAAAAAGGCGTAAGATTTCCGGTGTTCCTTTGGGCGGGTTGCCATAGGTTTTGTCCCCTACAAGCGGGTGTTTGATCGATGTCATGTGAACACGAATTTGATGTGTGCGCCCCGTTTCCAAGCGACATTCAATTAGGCTGGCTTTGCCATTAAACAAAGGCTTTATCAATCGAAAATGTGTGACGGCCGGTTTGCCCCCATTTGTCACGATAGCCATTTTTTGGCGGTTGGTCGGGCTGCGTCCGATATTGCCTTGAATCGTACCGGTGGGCGGCGTAAAGCCGTATACGATAGCTTGGTAAACGCGCCGGATAGAGTGAACGGCAAACTGTTCGGATAATTTTTGATGAGCCATATCATTTTTGGCAATAACCAAAACGCCGGAGGTTTCTTTGTCGATTCTGTGTACGATACCGGGGCGTTTGACGCCGCCGATTCCGGACAACGAATTTCCGCAGTGCGCCAATAGAGCATTGACCAAAGTACCGGAATAATTACCGGCGGCCGGATGTACGACCATTCCGGCGGGTTTGTTTAAAACAATTAAATCTTCATCTTCGTATAAGATATCCAGCGGGATTTGTTGTGCCATGGGTGCGGCATCTTGTGCCGGCGGAACGGTTAATTCAAAACGTTGAGATAAAAAAGTTTTCGAATCTGCCGGCGTGTTTGGATTTAAACACCCGTCTTTGATTAAGTTTAAAACGCGGTTGCGCGATAAATTAGTCTTTAAACTCAAAAACTTATCGACACGCAATCCGACGTCTTGCGGGTCTGTCACCTGAATATGTAAAATCGTTGTTTCTGTCATGGCTTTAAAGGTAGCACAAACCAAGAAAAAAAGAAAGCCCTTGTTAACTAAAAATTCACTTTCTTTGCCCATAATGAGATGTGGTAAATGACGTTTTTTTGGGTAAACAGATATGATAATCGCCGGTAAGAACATAAAAATATGGGCTTTTATCCTGATGATATTCTTATCATTAGGCGTGGCCTTTTTCTTATGTTTTACGGTTTTTTTGCCCGAAAATCAAAGAAATATTCCACAAAATGCCGCGCCGCATGAAATTGTTTCTTTACAAGAAGCAAGGCAAGCTTATGAAAAAGAGCTGACGACATCGGCGCAATCTTTATTGGATCGTTGGTTGGGCGAGGGCAAGTCAAAAGTAACGGTTCGTGCCGATTTGGACTTTGCGCAAAACCAGCAGACCCAAGAATTATTGGACGTTGATAATCCGGCTTTGTCAAAGGCGCAAGGCGATAATGTCGAGTATGCTTATTCCAAGCAAACCGTGACAACCAGCAAAACATCGGGGCAAGTGAAACGTTTGTCGGTTGCTGTATTGGTTGATGTGCAAGATATGCCGTCTGAGGAAGCCCTTGGCGCTCATTTGCGGCGATTGATCGAACAAGCCGTCGGCTTTGATCAGGCAAGAGGCGATACTTTGGAAATGATTGAAACGTCGTTACAACCTGTTTCCTTCTTTTCAAATACGGTATGGGCGCCGTCTTTGTTGGTTTTTGCGATTATTTTGTTATTTGTTTTATTTGGTGTGATTATGACTAAAAACGGCCTTGTCGCCGAGCAAATCGAACCGCTTCCTGCTGTTTTACCGGCATTTACCAATCCCGAATTGGTCCGATCTGCAACGCAAACGACAAATGCTGTTGAAGGCAAAATCCCGCCGAACGCGCTGAAAAAAGCGCAAAGCTTACTGCAAACAAAGCCCGATGAAACATTGACTTTGTTGCGTAGTTGGCTGTGTCAAAGCGAAGGAGAAACATCAAATGAATCCTAAACCTTTGGCTTATTCGGAACTGTCGGGCGTTGAAAAAGCCGCCATTTTTTTAATGGCGATGGGTGAAGGCGTTACCAAAGACATTTTTTTGAAAATGACAGACGATGAAATTCGTGATATTTCTTTGGCTATGGCCGGACTTGGAACGGTGGACGCGCATATTGTCGAGCAAGTTTTAAATGAATACAGTGCGCGTTTAACGGCTCCTGCTTCCGTGACGGGGACGTTTGAAATTACTGAAAAGTTTTTATCGCAAGTATTGCCTGCGGCTCGTCGGGCGGAAATTATCGGCGAAATGCAAGGGCCTGCCGGCCGTACGGTTTGGGATAAGTTGCAAAATGTGAATGAAGAAGTTTTGGCCTCTTACTTAAAAAATGAATATCCGCAAACGGTGGCGGTTATTTTGGCGCGTGTGTCGCCGGAATATGCCGCAAAAGTAATGGCTTATTTGCCGGATAATTTTGTGATGGACGTTGTGATGCGTTTGTTGCATTTGGAAAAAGTGCAAAAGGACGTTTTGGACGAAATCGAACAAACGATTAAAAATGATTTTATGGCAACTTTGACCGTCGGTGATACCCAAGATGCGTCCGAACGGGTTGCCGGTATTTTTAATTGTTTGGATCGGCATACGGAAAACCGTTTAATGACGGGGTTGTTTGAACGCAACCGCGAAGTGGCGGAAAATATTCGTGCGCAAATGTTTACATTTGAAGATTTAATGCATTTGTCCGGTGACAGCTTGCAAAAAGTATTGCGCGCAGTGGATCGATCCAAAATTGCTATGGCATTAAAGGGGGCGTCCGAAGCTTTAAAGGCTGTGTTTTTGGACAATATGTCGCAAAATGCAGGCTTGATGTTATTGGAAGATATTGATGCTTTGGGGGTTGTGCGATTAAAGGATGTTGACGCCGCGCAATCGTTGATTGTTGATACGGCAAAAAAGATGGCGCAAAACGGTGAAATTGAAATCAAAGCCGATGCCGATGAGGCGGACGAAATGATCAGTTAAGAAAGGATCAAAAAATGAATGAAAAACAAAAAGAAGCCTTTTTAAAAATTGCGGAAAAAACGTTAAACAGTGCTCGTGGTGTTGAGCAATCCGCAACGGCAAAAGCTCTTGAAATGGTGTATGATATTCCGGTAACGGTGACGGCGGTTTTAGGTAAAGCAACTTTGCCGATACATCAATTGTTAAATATGGCGCCGGGGTCCGTTTTGGAATTGGATAAGCAAGTCGGCGACAATGTCGATATTTATGTCAATGACAAAATGATCGCAAAGGGTGAATTGGTGGCTCAAAATGACAAGTTGGGCATTACTTTGACGGAAATTTTAAAGGTTTAAAAGATGAAAGAAAAACGTTTTTCATCACCGCATTTTGATTTTTCTCCGCTGCTGGGCTTGCTTGGCGCTTTTGCTTTTGTCGGGATTGGAATCGGGCTGTACAGTTCAATCGGTGCTTTTTTGAATTTGCCGTCGTTTTTGATTGTGTTCGGCGGGACGTTATGCGCTGCGATGGTTTGCTTTCCTGTGTCCGATGTTGTGCGGGCTTTCAGCGAAGTTTTGCGCTTGATTATCGGCGTTTATACTTCTAAAACCAACTTTGAAACAGCGATTGTTCGGGCGTCGGATATCGTTCATACAAACGGGTTATTGTCGTTGCAAAAAAGCTATATGAAAACAATGCCGGCAAAATCGTTTTGGAGCGATGGCCTTAATTTGTTGATTGACGGGATGAGCGGCGCTGAATGTGATCAAATTATGCGGGATCGAATGATGAATGAATACGCCGCACAAATGAATGGTGTTGCTTTGTTAAATAAGATGGCCGAAATAGCGCCGGCAATGGGGTTAATCGGTACGTTAATCGGTCTTGTTCAGATGCTGTCGACATTGTCGGATCCGTCGGCGATCGGGCCGGCAATGGCTGTGGCTATGCTGACGACTTTTTACGGCGCTTTGTTTGCTTATTTGGTGTGCTTGCCGTTGGGGTCACGTCTTGAACAAATCGCAGAGACCAATTTGGCGCAAAGCCAACTTTGCTTGGTTGGGTTTAAAGCCGTCGACAGTGGACAAAATCCGCGCAAAACGCAAATGGAATTAAATGCTTTGTTGCCGCCGGAAAAGCAACTGAATTATTTTGAAGGATAAAGCGATATGCGGATAAAAACCTATACAGCGCCCAGTGTTCCGGAAGTGATGGATAAAATCCGTCAGGATTTCGGCAACGGCGCTGTTATTTTATCCAATCATCGGACGTTGGAAGGAGTGCGCATAACGGTCGGTTTGGACGATTGCGAGCCTGATACAGCGATACAAGATGCTTTGTTTGGTACGCCTGCCCATCGATTGGGCGACAAAATACAAAAAACGTTGCGCAGTGTCGGTGTGCCGGCTTTGTTGATCGAACGCATTATTGATGCTTTGCCGTTAGAGGCCGAAGGGCAGGAAGTGACCGCGTTGCAAAAAGCATTGGATACGGTTTTTCAATTTTCACCGATGCAGGTGAGCGGATCTAAACGGGCTTTTATGTTGGTTGGTTCGTGCGGATCGGGCAAGACGATTGCGGTGGCCAAAATGGCCGTCAAAGCTAAAATCAGCGGTAAAAAAACGGCTGTGATCACAACGGACGTCAAACGCGCCGGTGCAATTGAGCAGTTGGAAGCTTTTACAAAAATCTTGGATTTAAACTTGATCAAGGTGCGCAAGGCCGATTTGTTGAAAAATACGGTCGATGAGCAGCGTTCTTTTAGTGATTTGATTTTGATTGACACGCCGGGGGTTAACCCGTTTTTAAAATCCGATATGGATTTGTTGCACGAAATGTTGGACGACAGTTTGGGAATCGAGCCGATTTTGACGATGTCTTCCGGTATGGACGCCATTGAATCGGGAGAAATAGGCGATATTTTTCAAAGTTTAGGCTGTCATCGCTTACTTGGAACGCGGTTGGATTTGTCGCGGCGTTTGGGCAATATTTTGTGGACCGCACAAAGCAACGGTTATGCTTTGACCGATGTCGGGATCAGCCCGCATGTATCAGAGGGTTTATGTCCTTTAAAGCCAAAATCATTGGCTGAATTGTTATTATTGGAAACCAAAAAAGAGGTTCTGTTATGAATATTTCACGGATTTTATCTTTGCCAACCCGTTTATCGATGGCACCCAAAAATGCTTTGCCCTCCAAAGGACGCAATATGATTGCCGTCGCGTCCGGCAAAGGCGGTGTCGGAAAAACGTGGCTGTCCATTTCAATGGCGCATGCTTTGGCAAAGCGTGGCGAAAAGGTGTTGCTGTTCGATGGTGATTTAGGCTTGGCAAACGTGGATATTCAATTGGGTTTGGTGGCGCAATATGATTTAGGGTCGGTTATTGCCGGAAAAGTGCCGATGACGCAAGCCGTATCCAAGTCGGAATTAGGCTTTGATGTGATTGCCGGCCGTTCGGGATCGGGCAGTTTGGCCAACATTCCTTTGTCGCGTCTGCAACTGATTTTTGACGATTTGCAATTGCTTTCCAGCCAATATGATCATGTGATTATTGATTTGGGGGCGGGCGTTGAAAAGGCCGTTCGTTTGTTTGCGCAAAATGCGGGGACTTTAATGGTTGTTTGCACGGACGAGCCCACTTCATTAACGGACGCGTATGCGTTTATAAAGATTGTTTCGGCGGAAAATCCGGCAATCGATATCCAAATTGTGATTAACGCCGTCGGATCTGCCAAGGAAGGCGAGCGCACTTATGCGACTTTGTTAAAGGCTTGTCAAGGCTTTTTGAAAATTACCCCCAAATTGGCCGGCGTGATTCGGCGTGATATGCGGGTGCGCGATGCTATTCGCTCTCAAACGTCGATTTTAGAAGCTTATCCGAACGCCGACGCGGCAGAAGATGTTAAAAAGTTGGTTGACGAACTTTAACTTATAAAGCGCTCATTGTATAATAAAAAAACGCTCTTAAAACAATCAGTTAAAAGAGCGTTTAATTTTAAAATGTGATTCAATGTAATTACAAATTGGAGCTTTCCGAGCTTTCGGAACTCAAAGGAGCGCTGTCACCTTGTAAAATGTTTTTAATACGGCTTGTTGCTTCTTCGATATCGATTCCCTCGCATGCAGCATATTCGTGAACCAGTCGGCCGAAGGCGTGTTCAAACACTTGGCGTTCGCTGTATGATTGTTCACCTTTATCCAACGGTTTATTCAAATCGCGAACAACTTCCGCAATTTGGCACGGATCGCCGGAGTTGATTTTAGCATCGTACTCTTGGCTGCGACGACTCCACATTGTTTTTTTGATTTTTGGTTTGCCTTTTAAGCTTTCCAGCGCGCTGTCCATAATCTCACGAGACGACAAAGGACGCAAATTCGTTTTTCCGACGTTTGTCATCGGGATTCGCATTGTCATTCTTTCTTTGTCAAAGTTAACAGCAATGAGCTCTAACTTTTGGCCGCCGACTTCGGATTGTGTAATGTCCACGACTTTACCGACGCCATGGGTTGGATAAACAACGAAATCACCGGGGTTAAAACGATATTCTTTACTCATTTGTTTTCCTTTTCTTTTCTTAAAATATACACTATATATAGCACACTTTTTTGAAAAAATCAAACACAAAAAAAGCCAACTTTCAAAAAAGTCGGCTTTTTAAAAAATTATTTTTCGGCAGCAGGCCATTCTTTCGACTTTTCAGCGTTAAAAGCAACCCACTTTTCATCTGCTTCGTCGGAAGATGCGATCGCGCCTTGCGGACATTCGGAAATGCAAATTCCGCAATCAATGCAAGTATCCGGATCAACAACCATTTGAGTGTCACCTTCGTGGAAAGCACCAACCGGGCAAACTTCTACACAGCTTTTGCATAAGATACAAGAATCATTTACTACTGATGGCATTTTTTATTCTCCTTGATTAAAAAATTAAAACGCTACATTCTTACTCCAAAAAAAAGAAAATTTCAAGTCTTTTTTTATTATGCTTGATTTTTCCTTTGATCTATACCATATATGATACATACAAATATATTAAAATGGAGTTAAAAATGGCACAAACAGAAAAATATCAATTCCAAGCCGAAGTCGGAAAGGTGTTGGATATTGTTGTAAACGCTTTGTATTCGCACAGCGAAATATTTTTGCGTGAATTGATTTCGAACGCGTCCGACGCGGCGGATAAATTGCGGTACAGCGCTTTAACGCACCCCGAGCTGATGAAAGATCACGGCGCATTTGAAATTATTTTAACGCCGGACAAAGCGCAAAAAACATTAGCCATTACCGACAACGGAATCGGCATGAATAAAGAAGAATTGATCCAAAACTTGGGAACAATTGCAAAATCCGGTTCGGCGGAGTTTGCGGCTCATTTGACGGGCGATAACAAAAAAGATATGAACTTAATCGGACAGTTTGGTGTGGGCTTTTATTCGGCGTTTATGGTGGCGTCTTCGGTTGACGTCATTACGCGCAAAGCCGGTGACAGTGCCGGTTGGCATTGGACAAGCGAAGGTGTGGGCAGCTTTACGATTACGCCGGACGATCAAGCACCTGTCGGGACGACGGTTTTGCTGCATTTGAAAAAACAGTTTGAAGAATATTTAGACCCGATGCGCTTGCGTTTTATTGTTAAGCAGTATTCGGATCATGTTTCAATCCCGATTGTTTTGCAAAACGGCAAAGATAAAGAAACTTTAAACAGCGCGTCGGCTTTGTGGGCGCGTCCGAAAGCGGACATTACCGAAGAGCAATATCGCGATTTTTATCGCGCTTTGACGCATAATTTTGACGATCCTTGGTTGACTTTGCATTATAACGCCGAAGGGATTATTGAATACAAAGCGTTATTGTTTATTCCAACTAAAGCACCGTTTGATTTGTTTCAACCGGATAAAAAGCGCGGCTTGAATTTGTACGTCAATCGTGTTTTTATCTCTGACGAGGTGGAAGAATTATTGCCGCATTATTTGCGTTTCGTAAAGGGTGTCATTGATACGAACGAATTGCCGTTGAACGTCAGTCGGGAAATGTTGCAGCATACGCCTGTTTTGGCCAAAATCCGCAAAGGTATCGTTACGCGTTTGTTGGAAGAGATGAAAAAGAAAACCGCCGATGTGGCGTCTTATAACGCATTTTGGAAAGACTTTGGCGTCGTGTTTAAAGAGGGGTTGTATGAAGAGCCGGAAAATGCAAAAAAAATTGCACCGCTGTGCCGTTTTTATTCCAGCAAATCCGAAGGCTTGATTTCATTGGACGAGTATATTTCCAAAATGCCGGCCGATCAAAAAAATATTTACTATATCACCGGCGATGATTTAACGGTTTTGCGCAACAATCCGTCTTTGGAAGGTTTTGCCGCCAAAGGCATTGAGGTGTTGTTATTAACGGATCCGATCGATGAGTTTTGGCCACAGGTCTTTAATGAATGGGAAGGCAAAAAGATTTTGCCCGTTACGGAACCGGCCGAAGATTTTGAAAAAATGAAAACTCAACTGCAAGAGCAGGGCGAGGGATTGGAGCAAGGTTTGCAAACGCTTTTAATTAATAAGGTCAAGGAGGTTTTAAAAGGGCAAATCAGCGATGTTCAAATGACAACGCGACTGAACAAATCGCCGGTTGCTTTAAAGGCGGCGGCCGGTCAAATGAGCATTCATTTGGAACGGTTGATGAAACAGCACGGACAACAACAAGCCTTTGCTTCCACGCGTATTTTGGAATTAAATCCGTATCATCCTTTGGTTAAAAAGTTGGCCAAAGCCGTTTTGGATAAAGCACAAGACGATAAAATTGCCAATGCTGTTTGGATTTTGTACGATGAAGCGCGCGCCATAGAGGGCGAGCCACTGCAAGATCCGGCGGGCTTTATGGAAAAAGTGAATGCTTTTATGGAAAAAGGTCTGTAATTTAAACGGTAATATGAAACAAAAAATCCCCCCCGATTACGGAGGGATTTTTTTATGGTTTTTGGGGCGCTTGGGGCGCTTGGCGCGCTAAAATATGCTTGCAAAAGCTTTTCTTTATCCCAAGCGCAGAGATTACTTTTTCTTTTTGCTTTTGATGTAGCCGATTAACGCCGTTAATGCCGCCGGTGTCATTGCCGGCAAGCGCGCCGCAACGCCGATTGTTTCAGGCATTGCTTTTTTCAATCGCATCTGCATTTCAATAGACAGTCCGCCGATTTGGCTGTAATCAATATTTTCGGGGATTTTTAAAGCCTCATCGCGGCGCAAAGCGTCAATGTCGCTTTGTTGACGGGCTAAATATCCTTGGTAGCGCCCTTCAATTGCGATTAATTCGGCAACGTCTTGACGAACGGACGCTAAATGCGGGAAAGCGCGAACTAAAACGTTCCACGACATATCGGCAAAACCTAATAATTCGTATAAGCTGCGTCGTCCGGTGTTCAAATTGATGTCAAAGCCTTTGGATACCAATTCTTTGGGGGTGGCATAGGTATTTTTTAATTCGTCGATCACTGTATCATACGCTTTCTTTTTGGCCAGGAAAGCAGCTTTGCGTTCGTCCGAAATAACGCCCAGCTCAATACCCATCGGGGTCAAGCGCATATCCGCATTATCCGCACGAATGCTTAAACGATATTCGGCTCTGGATGTAAATAAACGATACGGTTCGTCAACGCCAAACGTCGTGATGTCGTCAACCATAACGCCAATGTAGCTGTTGGCGCGGTTTAAAATCAATTCTTTGTCCGATCCGATGGCTTTTAAACCCGCATTGATACCGGCAAGGACACCTTGTCCTGCGGCTTCTTCATATCCGGTCGTGCCGTTGATTTGGCCGGCCAAAAATAAGCCGTGTACTTTTTTTGTTTCCAATGTGCGCTTTAATTCGCGCGGGTCGACAAAGTCATATTCGATTGCGTAACCGTAGCGAATGACGCGGACATCTTTTAACCCCGGAATGGTGCGTAAAAAAGCATCTTGCACATCAACGGGCAAGCTGGTCGAAATACCGTTGGGGTAAATTGAATTGCCGTTTCGGGTTTCCGGTTCCAAAAAAATGTGGTGCGAATCGCGACCGGCAAAGCGTTTTAGTTTGTCTTCTATGCTTGGGCAATAACGCGGGCCGATGGATTTAATTTGTCCCGAATACATCGGTGCGCGGTGAAAGTTGGCTTCAATGATTTTGTGTGTTTCGGGCGTTGTATGCGTTACATAGCAAGGGATTTGCTGTTGCGTAATTGTTTTGGTCATATAGGAAAAAGGCTTCGGATCTTTATCGCCGGGTTCTGTTGGCATTTGCGACCAATCGATACTGTCTTTGTCCAATCGAGCGGGGGTGCCAGTCTTTAACCGTCCCAAAGTCAATCCCATTTTGCGCAAATCCGGCGTGATTCCGGTGCAGGCTATATCACCAAAACGCCCGCCGACGGTTTTTGTTTCTCCTTGGTGCATCAAACCGTTTAAAAAAGTGCCGGTTGTAATTACAACGGACTTACATTTTAATTCTTTCCCGTCGGCCAATTTTACGCCGTAAGCCATTGATTTTTCAGAATCTTGCCATCTGCATCTGTATGATACCAGTCCATCTCATCATAT
>CAKPYQ010000021.1 GCA_934203105.1 uncultured Alphaproteobacteria bacterium | reverse complement strand
GAATCATTCCCGTTCGCGTCGCGTTTGGCGTACAAAGTATGTCCCGATTCGGGAGTGAAAGCCGTCACTTGATAGCGGCTAATGGCGTTGGTTGTTTCGTGCGTTGCTAATTCTTCGAAAGCCAAAGAAACATCGTTCAAAATGACGTTTGCTTTATGACGGTTCATCGCTTGGCGAAAGCCCATGATTGCGCCAACCGACAGCACCCCGATGATCGCCAGCACGCCCAGCATTTCAAGCATACTGCGGCCTGTTTGGGCGCTTTTTCCCGAATAACGGCGGACAGCGTCGATAAAATAAAATTCACGTATGAATTTATACGCTGGAATTTTATTTTTCTCGCTCTCCTTGTTCTTCGGAAAAAATCCCCTCAAACCCGTGCTTAATTGGTGGCCTGATGTGGACTTGAAAATGTGCGGCGCGCAAAATCCCCGCGCGCCCGCGCCGCACATTTTTGATCCCGCGTCATTCTGAGCGCAAGCGAAGAATCTCTCAACTTCCCGCTCCTCATTCACACGATCAAAAAAATGATTTTTGCTACCCCCACGCCCCAACTCAAAAATCATTTTTTTGATGTTTAATAGCTGATTTTTATTCATTTTTATCTCCTTTTTTATTAAGTATAAACGGTTTTTAAACTCTTTACAATGAACGCAAAATTCATGTTTTTTCGCCTCATTAAAACTCTTGATTCATATATTACTTAAACGATCGTTTGTGTTCGTCGTATTTCAAGCAAAATATAAAAATTGGCTTTTGTTTATTTTCAGTGTGTTATAGAGGGTCGCGTTGCAAAAAAATCTATTGACTTTAAACGATCGTTTTTGTTCACATACTCAAAGCTTGCATTTTCAGATAATTATTCCTATTTATCCAAATAAAATAAGGAGAGCAAAATGCACACAAAAATTGCTATTATCGGATCTGGTCCGGCAGGATACACAGCCGCAATTTATGCTGCACGATCGAACTTAAATCCCCTTATGATCATGGGACATTTAGTCGGTGGGCAGTTGCTTTATACACACAAAATCGAAAATTTTCCGGGAGTTGAAAACACCGGTGGCATGGATTTAATAGACTCCTTTGAACGGCAATCTACCAACTTAAACGTTCAAAAAGTTTTTGAAAATGTGACCAGCGTTAATTTCAAAGAAAAGCCTTTTTTATTGGAATTGTCAAACGGGGATAATTTGACGTGTGACAGTGTCGTTATTTGTACCGGCGCTTCGCCAAAATGGTTAGGCATACCGGGAGAGGAAAAATTTAAGGGTAACGGGATTTCTGTATGCGCAACCTGTGACGGCTTTTTTTACCGCGGTAAAGACGTGATGGTTATCGGCGGAGGCAATACCGCATTGTATGAAGCTTTGTTTTTATCCACCATAGCCCGACACGTTTTATTGATCAATAAAGATACTGATTTAGGTGGTGAAACCAGTTTGCGCGAACAGGTGAAAGCCAATTATAAAATAGAAGTTATGAATGAAACGATTGCAACGGCTTTTGAAGGAGACACAAAATTGCAATCGGTTTGGTTGAAAAATACGCGCACGTTGGAAGTACAAAAAATCGATGTTGACGGTGTTTTTGTTGCCATTGGCCAATACCCGAATACCCAAATGTTTAAAGGTCAGCTTCAAATGTCTGCGGACGGTTATTTGTTGACGGATTGTCATACTCGACAAACTTCACAAGAGGGGATTTTTGCCGCCGGCGATGTTCAAGAAAAAGTTTTTCGACAAGCGATTATTGCTTGCGGGTCGGGCGCAATTGCGGCTTTGGGTGCCGAAAAATATTTAATGAGAAAAAAATCATAGACTTTTTTGTTTTTTTGGCGTATAAGTAAAAATTATTTTATCAAATCGTCAAGAAAGGAATAAAATGCGCGTCCCTTGGTTGTTTTCCAGATATTTGGCAAAAAATTTTTTGCTGACGTTTTTGGCAACGCTGTTTGTATTGGTGTCGCTGATTTTATTGTTTGATGTTATTGATTTGTTGCGGCGTGCTTCTTCCCGTGATTATGTCACGTTTTGGGACGTTGTGCGGTTGGGTTTATACAAAGTGCCGCAAATGTTGCCTTTGATTTTGCCGTTTACGGTTTTGATTTCGGCTGTGATTACTTTTTTGCGGTTAAGCAAAACGCATGAATTAGTGATTGCGCGCTCTGCCGGCTTGTCCGTATGGAACTTTTTAGCGCCAATTTTTGCGGTGGTGCTTTTGCTGGGTATTATCAATATTGGATTGGTAAATCCGTTTTCCAGCGCGATGATCCGTAAATATCAATTGGAAGAAAGCGAAACTTTGCGCAAAAAAACGGGCTTTTCTTGGAACGAGCGCGGGCTTTGGTTGCGTGAAAAAATGGACGATGCACCGGTGGTTATTCACGCCGACAACGTTCATCAGGAAGGGAAAGATTTAAAATTAAGCGGTGTATTGGTGTTGATTTTAAACCCGAATGAAACATTGCAAAATCAAATAGAAGCTCCGCACGGACTGCTATCCGGCTATACTTTGGTTGTGGATGATGGCGTTTCCTATGCGCCCGACGGTACGCGCAAAGAAAATATTTCGATGCATATTCCGACGCAGCTGAATTTGGATAAGTTATTGCAAACATTCGATGAACCGGAAGAAATATCCGTATGGAAATTGCCGCACTTTATTCGATTGTTAAATCGCGCGGGATTTTCATCGTTGAAACACAGAATGCATTTGTATTCGACTTTGTCTTCTGTTTTTTATTTGTTGGCGATGGTGTTTATTGCGGCGATGTTTACATTGTCTCCCAACCAAAGGCAAGGTCGCATTTTAATGAAAAGCGCCGGCGCTATTTTGTTTGGATTTATTTTGTTTTTTGTTTCTAAATTGACAACGGCATTGGGCATTTCCGGTAATTTGCCAATCTTTTTGGCGGTATTTGGTCCGTCGATTATTATGATTTTTATTTCGGCTTCCGTGTTATTGCACAGCGAAGACGGTTAACTTTCTGCCGGATCTTTTAACGCTGCACAAGCGATTTCATAGGAAAAGCCGGCTCTTCCCAAAACAGCCAAATCTTTTTGAAAGTTTTCTTTTTGGCTTTTTTCACTGCGGTGAAAGCCCAACTTTTTTTTATCAACCAAGCGCCGCGCCGCATTTAAATCTAATTCATCACAACTGATTTGCTGTGCTTGGGTCAAAGCATCAAAATCGTCCGGCGTAATGCCGTCTTGTTTCAATTTTCCGGCAATAAAGCGGGTCGATTTGCCCGCATTGTGCAACCGGCGAAAAGTGTTTTGCGCATATCTGATGTCATTCACATAGCCCAAATCAACCATTTTACGGATAATGTCTTCAATCCAAATGTCGGCTTGCTCGGGGATTTCGCACCCTTGCATTTTCGCGCGTAAAATACGCCGTTTTAAAACAGCACGCAGTTTGGCCGTGGAACTTTCATAGCGCTGCAAATAATAAAGCGCAATATTTTCCAATCGTTTAGGTGTTATTTTTTTGACCATCTTGACAAATCCTTTTATGTTTTGTATCTTATTCCAAAAAAAGGAGATTGACAAATGAAAAAAATGCTTTTTTTGGCAATGTTTATTTTGTGCGCGTGTGTTCCAAGCTATGATAAAGCCCCGAAGATGAAGGATTACAGCCAAGTTCCGTTGTTGGAATTGCCTGTGTCACGTGTCAACATTGTATCGAATATCGGACAAATGGAACGTTTGCCTCATGTTGAAAACCTGATGCCGATGACCCCCGAAAAAGCATTGAAAAATTGGGCTTTGATCCGCCTGCGTCCGAATTATCAAAAGCCCTATAAAGCAGAGTTTGTGATTTTAAAAGCCGAAATGATTCGTTCTGAACAACCGGAAAAGAACTGGTTTATTTATGACAATTATAAATATGTTTTATCGTATCAGGTTGAAGTTCGGATTTTTAATGAAGAAAAAGAAACTTTGCGTACCGTGACAATCGACGGTTTTATTGCGCGGACTTTGCCACAAAAAGCCTCTGTCAATCAGCGCGACAATATGTTCACGCAAATGTTGTTGGATATGGAAGATCAATTGGACGAGCAAATGACGCAAGAAATAAAACAAAATCTTCTTGACCTTTCATAAAAATAAGTTTATAAACAAACTTATTGCGGGTGTAGCTCAATGGTAGAGCGGAAGCTTCCCAAGCTTAAGACGAGGGTTCGATTCCCTTCACCCGCTCCAAACAATCCAATTTATTTAGCATTATTTTTTCGGGTTCGGGAAACCAATTCCGACTAAGGTTTGTTTGCGGTTTTTTTAAACCTTAACAAACCAAGTCTCATTGACTATCATCACAAAAATCAGCCTTGTGGCAGATTTGTTGTGCTGCGTTCTTCACCCGCTCCATTTCTTCATCTTTTAACCAAATAACTTCGAATTTCTGCGACAAAATAAAACGCGCGTATGCTTGTTCAACTTGTCAATCCCATCTACGGGTTGTCTATAAAACAAAAAGCTTGACAAAATATAAAACTTTGTGATAGAATAGAGTTAAAATAAAATGGAGGATACTATGATTAAAAAGAATTTTCGTAAAACAATCAGCTTTTTTGCCGTGTTGGGAGTTCTTGCTTTTTCTACCGCTTGCGACTCGCGATTGCATAAGGCGGCCAAGGAAGGCAATATTGAGTCCGTCACTCGTTTAGTTAAACAGGGCAAAAATGTTAACGGGAAAAACATAAATACGGAAACGCCTTTATATTTGGCCGTCGCCAGTGGAAACGTAAACGTTGTAGATGCGTTGCTTGCTGCCGGCGCCGATCCGAATATAACTGTTGCTAAGACTTGGAAGAATTCCGACAGTGCTTTGATGCTTGCGGCGCGCGAGGGTAAAACAAAGATCGTGCAAAGCTTAATTGCTGCCGGCGCGAAAGTAAATATGCAAAATTGTGTCGAAGAAACACCGTTGACAATGGCGGCGCGTTATGGGCATTGTGACGTTGTAAAAGAATTGGTTAAAGCGGGTGCTGACGTGAATGCAACCACATATTTGGGGCATAAAGTTTTGGATTATATGGTGTTCAGCAAGAACAAAGAAGGCGTTGAGTTTTTGAAATCCAAAGGCGCTACAAGTGGCAAAGCCGTATCGACATTTTCAAATTTTAACGTAGATGTGTTGAAAAATGATGGCGGATATTATACGCGTTAACTTCTTACGATCCCAAAAAAATGACTATGAAAATACAAAAAAATGCTTTGGCGCAGATTGTCGTCAAATATACCACTAAAGCCGGAAAATTAAAATACAGGATGTTTCAGGACTTTTTGTCCGAGCATGATAATGCTTTATTTGTGCAAGGCCAAGAGTTGAAAAACGCAATGGGCCAATTGTATCAATTAAATGAAAACGTACCGCCGCTTTTTAAATCCTTTCCGACGCGAAAGGATTTAAAACGGTTGACAATTGATGCAACCGGTTTGGGAATGGACTGTAACGGAAAAGTCGGCGCATTTTTTGTACCCGCCACTAACACCGTCTGTTTTGAAGCTGCGAGCGGAAAGGATCTTTTAAAAAAATTGGCGCACGAATTAAAGCACGCGGAGCAATCTTCCGATGAAACAATGGCGTTGAGAGAAAAATTAAAAAAAGAAAATGGGCTTGGCTATCATCAGCTTAATTATTTATTAGAAGCGCACGCTTATTTGTTCGAAAGTTTTGTTGAAGATCTTGCCGCGGGTAAAGCCGGTTTAAGTTGGGAAACCTATCAAAAAGAAAACATTTCAAAAGCAATAATCAATCTTTATGAACAGGATTTCTACAACGGCTATAAGGACAGCTATCGAAAAGACTATGATCAAGTGGCTGTGATTGATGAAGAAAATGATAGGGATATAACAGCTTCGCAAATTCCAGAAACGCTGAACTTTTCCGATGAGGAGAAAACCCAAGCTTTGGACGCATTGAAAAAATCGCCGCGCATTTCCGATCCGATATGTTGTTTTGAAAACGCAATGGGGTTATATATGGCCTCTGGTGATATTGACGCCAAAAACAAAGTTGTTCGGATATTGGATACGGAAAAAATAGTATCGCATAATGTGTTTGCTGATGTACGGAAAAGCTATCCTCAATTTTCAGCCCAAAGTAAAGTCCGATTTTTTCATCTTTTCCTAACACTGGCAACGTTAAGCAAAGAGATGAAAAACGAAAAAGATAAAGCCGTGCTTCACCATAACTTGATTGATTTGGCGCATAAGGTGGACGATAAAGAATTGTTAAAGCAATTTGCCGCAATCGGCATTACGGATCCAACGGCTCCCCAAAAGTTAAGCCAAAACGGACAGCTTAACAAAGCTTTATTTAACGCCGCGCAACACGGTCGGGATTAAGGTTTTGCCGCTCGCTTTGGCTTGCTTTAACCGCAGAGCAAAAAAATCATTCTTTTTTGAATATAAATAAGCTTTCATCAACCGGTTGATTTAACTTTGTTTCATATAATCCGACCGTCGATTTGATGCCCTTTGCATCGACCAACTCCCATTGCCGAAAATCAACGGGATCAATACCGGTAATCAATGTTAATTCTCCCAATTCCGGCTCTTTATTTTTAACGGCAGAAATACGGTATTCGTCCAATTCCTGCTCAATCCCCGTGACCAAAAATTCCGGATCGTCAAAGGTAAAGTTCGGCTTTAATAAAATGGCCGCCGGTGTTTGGTCGATTTCCAAGTATGATATTTGATCAAAGCTTTTGTCATAATAAATAAAGTATTGCCCGTCGGCAATGAATTCGATTTTTGCCGGCGCGTCGTAAATTAAGCGCATTTTGTTGGGGCGTGATAAATAAAAATTACCATGTTTCATAAAGTCACCATCTTTGCTGGTGAACTCCGAAAAACGGCTTTGCAGCGTTTTTATCGAACGCAACATTTGCTCGACTTTGTTTAAAATCGCGCGATTTTCCGGTGTGTTTAATTTGTCGGGAATGGTCGCATTTGCATTTATTCCCATCAACAGTACAGCCAATAAAACAAAAAATGTCTTTTTCATTATTTATCTCCACCAATTAAAATTTCTCTGCGCCCCGTCGGCGATGCTGCCGATACAATGCCTTCATGCTCCATACGGTCAATTAAATCAGCCGCTCTGTTATACCCGATGCCAAGCTTGCGTTGAATATAGCTGATAGTCGGGCGTTTGTCAGCCAAAACAATTTGTACGGCTTGTTCATATAAATCGCCATTGCCACCACCGGCGCCACCCATAGCCGAACGATCAAAGACAGCGCCTTCATCAATCGGTTCGTCGGGGTTGTCATCAATTGTTACGGCTTCGTTATATTGAGCCTCTCCTTGCGTTTTTAAATAAGACACAACGCGCTCGACTTCTTCATCACTGACAAACGGTCCGTGAACACGCTTTGGTCGTTTACCCGATGGCATAAACAACATATCACCGCGGCCTAATAATTGTTCTGCGCCTTGTTCGCCCAAAATTGTACGGCTGTCAATTTTGCTGGTCACTTGGAAAGAAATCCGGCTGGGGAAGTTGGCTTTGATCGTACCTGTGATCACGTCAACAGACGGACGCTGCGTTGCCATAATCAAATGAATGCCCGACGCACGCGCTTTTTGTGCAATGCGTTGAACGGCAATATCGACTTCTTTGCCCGCCGTCAACATCAAATCCGCCATTTCATCAACAATGACAACAATATAGGGCAAGGGCTTTAATTCAATTTCTTGCTTTTCGATAATCGGGCGCCCCGTTTCCGGATCAAATCCGGTTTGAACTTGACGCTCTAATTTTTGTCCCCCGGCAATCGCATCGGATATTTTTTTGTTATAGCCGTCGATGTTGCGTACACCCAAAGTTGCCATAGCACGATAACGGTCGTCCATTTCTTTTACTGTCCATTTTAACGCGACAATCGCTTTGCCGGGTTCGGTCACAACCGGCGTCAATAAATGCGGTATTCCGTTGTAAACAGACAATTCCAACATTTTCGGGTCAACCATGATCAATCGGCATTGGCTGGGGGTAAAGCGATAAAGCAAAGACAAAATCATCGTGTTAATTCCGACGGATTTGCCGGAACCGGTTGTGCCGGCCACCAACAAATGCGGCATTTTTGCTAAATCTTCAATGACCGGACTGCCGGCAATGTCTTTGCCCAAAATTAAAGGCAAGGCACCATCTTTGTTGGCAAAATAATCGGTGTTAACGATTTCTTTGATGTAAACGGTTTGACGGACCTTGTTCGGCAGTTCAATCCCAATGACCGAAGTGCCGGGAACAACCGCCATACGCACAGAAACAACACTCATTGCACGCGCCAAATCATCGGCCAATCCGACCACACGCGACGTCTTAATTCCGGCGGCCGGTTCAAATTCGTATAAAGTAACAACCGGACCCGGGCTGACGCGCACAATGTTTCCTTTGACATGAAATTCGGCTAAAACTTCCTCTAACTTGTGCGATATCTTATCCATCATCTCACGGCTTAAGTTTTCTTTGTTTTGAGCTTTCGGCTCGTCTAATAAGTCAGGCGAAGGCAAAACAAAACCGTCAGCCGTTTTTTTGCGTGTGGGCGCACTTGGCAACGCGCTGACAGCTTTTGTTTTCTTTTGCTGGACCGGTTTGGGCGTAGCAGGCTTTTTGGGCAACGGTGCAGGCTTTGGCAAAGCGGGGGATAATTCTTCCGGCTGTGAAAAACGATTGAGTAATAACCGCGAATAATAGCATACCCATTCGCAAATCAGCTTGACCGGAACGTCCAACACAAACACCAATCCCGCGAAAAATAAGCACCACAGAATAAATACAAGCACGCTTGGCAATAAGGGCAAGTATCTGAAAAGCAAAGCGCCGATGACGCCGCCGTTATCGGTGGGGGCACACAAAAGGCAAAAGAGAAAAACCAAAAAAACGCACACAAAGCGCTTTAACCAAACCAGATGCCGATCGCGATTTAACACTTTGAACGCAAAACCGGCGACGGCAAATAAAACAAACAACCAAGTGCCCAGCCCAAACGTTTGCATAAAAATGTCGGCCATATATGCGCCAAACACGCCCAAGTAATTTTGGGCCGGATTTGACGAGGCCGTATTCAATGATGCGTCTGTCGGGTGATATGAAATTAAAATTATCGCAAATGCCAAAATCAGAACAGCATAAAGCGAAAGCTTTAAAAAATGAATTATTTTGGTTAGCATTTTCTTCTTCTTTCATCGCCGTCGGTTGCCGAATTCATCTTTAAAATCGTCAGCAACGTTTGCATACAATGTTTAATGTCTCCGCATTCCAGCAATGCTTGTTTTTCCGTCGCTTCAAAAGGCAAAATGGACGCTAAAGTCGCAATTAAACGGCGTGCGGATAATTTTTCCAATAATTCAACATCAATATCGACGTGCTTGATTTTTAAATAAAGGTCCAAAGCATAAAGCAATTCTTTTTTGTTGATGTTTTCTGCCGGCGTCATATCAGATGCAAAAGGCGTATAATTTACTTTAACAATCGGAAACGTATCATTCGTCTTTTGATCCACAACATCGAATCGACAAACGCCGGTCAAATGCACCATCAGGCTGTCGTCTTCGTTTTCATTAAAGCCGCAGATTCGTGCGGCACAGCCCTTTGTATAGACTTTCTTATCATTTTTGGTTTGGATAATCGCCATCATTCGGCCATGCGCCAAAGCCCAAAAAATCATTGTAATTTGTCGATAATCGGTTAAGCGAATCGAAAATTTACCCTCCGGCATCAACACCATTTCCGCCAAAGGCAACATCGGCAATTCATCGGGTAATTGCCCCATATTTAAATCAAAAAGTTTTACTGGTTTCATCATATTTACAGCATACTTGAAAACGCGGCTGTTTGTCCAGCAAAAAAAGAATTATTTTGCATAAAAAAAAAGCCTTGCTTGAACGCAAGGTCTTTTTTTTATTGAGGAAGGATTTGCACCTTCATTTGTTGATTAAGAGTCAACCGCTTTGCTATTAAGCTACTCTTTTTTAAAGAGAAAGGACTTGCACCTTTATCCACCGATTAAGAGTCGGTCGCTTTTCTGTTAAGCTACTCTTCTTTTTTTTACAGCGGGACTTGCACCCACATCTGTCGATTAAGAGTCGACCGCTTTTCTGTTAAGCTATCTTCTGCAAGGCTTCGAAGGATTTGCACCTTCATCTGTTGATTAAGAGTCAATCGCTTTTCTATTAAGCTATCTGCCTTACAATTCTTAATCTAATACACTTTAAAATAAATTGCAAGTACTTTTTTTCAATTTTTTTATTTTTTTTTCAATTTTTTTTGTAATTGTTCGATAACATAAATGCGTAATGCGCTGGAAAGGTTGGTTTTTCGCCCTTTATCGATGTCTGTAATTAATTGAGCCAAAGATAAATTTTTTTCATCGGCCAACTGTTTTAACAATTGCCAAAACGGATCTTCCAAAGAAAAACTGGTTGCATGACCGCAAATTAAAACCGAATGTTTGTTTTGCATTATTTTTTATTCCGTAATGCCGCTAAATCAATGACTTGTGCCGGTTTTTCAGGCTTTTTAGGCACGGGCTTTTCCTGCATTAACGATGGCATAAATTGCAAAGCAAATTGTTCGGAAGGGTCGGCAAAACCTTGCAAAGCCTTAAACGGAACAGTCAAACGTTCCGGTTTGCCGTGAAAAGACAATAAAACGGAAAACGAATCGGATTCGACGTTTAAATCATCAAATTGATGTTGCAAAACAATAGTCATTTCCTTTGGATAGCGTGCCTTTAAAAAATCCGGAATAACGACTCCCTCCGCATCAGTGCGAAAAGAAATAAAAAAGTGATGAGGTTCTTGCAATCCTTCTTCTTGCACTTTTTTTAAAATTGTCCGGACGACGCCGAGCAATGCTTCTTGTATCAATTTTTGGTATTCTTCCATTTTTTTTGCCTCTTGATAAAAAGCGGTGCTTTTCTGTTGCTGGGAAAGCACCAACCCCACCTTCAGTTCTCATCACCAAAGGGATTGAATTTGTTGCAAGCTATCAATTAGACAGCAACAGCAACAGGAGCGAAATTATCATTCGCATTTAAAGTTTCAGCCCGATAACGGCGGTACAATGCCGGATACAAGATTCAATCTTTATTGCACATGTCGAATCTATGTCACCCCCATTTTTTGTTTTAGCGGACAACTGCACGTTTGGCGCCTTATCTTGAAAAGCTCGTACATTATGGTACGCTTTCTTTTCAATCCGGCGTCGCCGCACTTCATTTGTCCGTTAAAACAAAAAAACTCTGCCTCTACGGACAACTGCGCGTTTGGCTGCACGCCCCGCGCTTTCGTTAATGAAATTGGTGGAGGTGTCGGGTACTGCCCCCGAGTCCATTATGCCTATTCCATTGATCGTTTAGCATCATAGTCGATTGCTCGACAATTTTCAGTATAAGATAAAACTTTAAAAAAATCAATATCAGAATCGATTATTTTAAGAAAATCAGGTCTAAATGACGCTCCAAAGCCTTTAAATACGCTTCTACATCGGTATTTTTAACAACGTCGTGGCAAGAAAAGCTGGGTAAACGTTTCAACCCTAAAAATGCCAGCGAATGATGAACCGCTGTCAAAGCTTCGTCCGGCGAGTCAATTCCGCTCCAAAAGCCCGAACCAAATGCGGCCAGCGGGCTGTTCCACGTTGTCGATAACATATAGGTTTTTCCGGTCAAAAAGCCGCCCATTCCATAGCCTTTATCTGATCCGGCAAACAAAACGCCGTGTTCAAAAACGTCTTGCATATATTGCTTTAACGGTGCCGGCGTGCCAAACCAAAATACGGGAAATTGAAAAATAACAGTGTCGGCCCAACGGAATTTGTCTTGTTCTTCTTTAATGACATAGCCGTTTTCAATAACCGTCTCTTTGACATCGTGTTTTTTGGATAAAACGTTTTTCATTTTTTTGACCAAAGTCTTGGATAAACGTCCCTTTGCAAAATCGTATTTTTGATGACCGTCAATAATTAAAATATTTGCCATAATAAAAGCCTCCTTTTTTTGTTCTGTCTTTTAATATAGTCTGTGCGCCCTTTAAAACTCAACCTGAACCAAAGTTTATAATTTGATTTTTGGATAAAACTCCGATATAATAAAACCACATTTTTAAAAAAAGGAAATAAAATGCAGCGTTGTTCTTGGGTTGATTTGTCTTTTGATGCCTACGTCGAATATCACGATAAAGAATGGGGCGTGCCCGTATACGACGATCAAAAATTGTTTGAAATATTGGTGTTGGAGGGGTTTCAAGCCGGCTTATCTTGGAAAACAATTTTGCGTAAACGCTCTGCTTTTATTAAGGCTTTCGCGGGGTTTGACGTGTCCAAAGTCGCCGCCTTTGACGATGAAAAAGTAAAGCTTTTAATGCAAGACGCGGGCATTGTGCGTAATCGGTTGAAAATCAAGGCTGCCATTCAAAACGCAAAAGTTTTTATAAATATTCAACGCCAATGGGGCAGTTTTTCAAAATATTTGTGGCATTGGACGGACAGAAAAATTGTCATCGGAAACGGCGTAAATACGCGCTCAAAACTGTCTGATCAGATCTCAAAGGACTTACAAAGCCAAGGGATGAAATTTGTCGGGACGGTTATTATTTATTCTTTTTTGCAAGCCGTCGGCGTTATTTGTGATCATCAAGAGGGGTGCTTTTTGGCCAAAAATAAGTCCGATAAAACAAAAAAATAAGCCCCATTCAACAGGGACTTTTAAAAGTGGTGCCGGCAGAGGGACTCGAACTCCCGACCTGATGATTACAAATCAACTGCTCTACCAACTGAGCTATGCCGGCACGATAAAAAGACTTATACACAACTTTAAAACAAATTGCAAGCACTTTTTTTTAAAAATCTTGATTTTTTTTATCCTTGTGCTATATTCGGGCAAAAAATCAAGGAGTTATTATGCAAAAACCAAAAGCTTTAATTTTCGATTGGGACGGTACTTTGGTTGATACAAGTACCGCAATTGCAACGGCTTTACAGCCCGTTTTGGACTTTTATCACGTCGGCAATTGGGATATGGTGCGCAAAACGCATTGGGATCCGGCCGAGTCGCTGAAAGGTAATTTTAAAAATATGTTTGGTGCGAATGCCGTTGATGCTTATCAACAATATTTAAAGCTTTATTTGCAACACAGCTTGCCTTTGGTAAAGGTAGCCGCCGGTGCTGTCAGTTTGATCCGTACATTAAATAAAATCGGGATTTTGGCTTTTGTTGCCTCAAATAAAGAAAAAATGTTGTTGCAAAAAGAAATGCCGATGTGTTTTTCGGGCGTTCGTTTCGATGGCGCTTTGGCAAACGGCGACGCCGCGCGTAATAAGCCCTTTCCGGATCCGATTTTTAAGTGTTTAGAGGGCGTGCCTTTTAAAATCAATGCACAAAATGTTTTTATGGTGGGTGATGCTTTGCCCGATTATTTGGCAGCCACTGCCGCCGGCGTACGACCGATGTTGATTGAAAATCATCGCTTGAATGAAATCAAAGCCGACTTGACAGACGTGGTTTTCAAAGATTTTGCCGCATTGGAGCAAATGATTTTAAACGCTGATTAAGTCGTTTATTGACAAATGGCAAAATAAAACTTATACTAACTTTTGTTATTAACTAATGGGAGACAATGAAAATGAAAAAACAATGGGTTTGCTCTGTTTGCGGATATGTTTATGACGGCGAAGTTCCGTTTGAAAAATTGCCCGACGATTGGACGTGTCCGTTATGCGGCGTCGGCAAAGATCTGTTCGTGGAAAAAGAAGTTTAGAAAAAATTTTATAAAAATCTTGACAAAAATCAAAAAAGGCGCTATACTGATGCTTTCTTTCATCAAAAAAAGAGGTGGTACAAGTGTCTGGGAGTTTTTGGTTTGACCGTGATATGAATAACGGTTTCAGCAGTTATTGGACTTTTTTTAAGGGTAAAAAGTTAAATAGAGCCGAAAAGGTTGTAAAATCTTTTATGAAACGTTTGGAAGCTCGCTATGAAATGATCAGCTTTTTTCCAAAGCCCGTTATGCGTATGGAGCGATTGAAAAAGGTTTTGACAAAGGTTTCTGTGGACGTTTTGGAGGGCTTGACACGTTGTTGCGTGTTGACAAATAATTTTGTGCCGATTAAGCAAATTGTTGTCGGTGATTGGAAAAATGATTTTTCGTATGCACGTCGGTTTGCTTTGTGGCGCGGTGCGACGTTTAAAGGGCTTCACCCGTACGGCAAAGAGTTTGTCGAGGAAGCTTTAAATCAATCGGAACCGGTCGCAGAAAACTTATGGCAAATGCACAAACAAATGAACGAAAAACGTTTGTCGGTCACGTCGATTTATGAAGCTTCGATTAAAGAAAGTTTTGCCGATTCACAAAAGACGACATTGTGGAATTCGAACACGGTGTCGGCGCAGGCTTTCCGTAAGCAAGTTTTTGCGGATTGTCCGGATTTGGAACAGCTTTATAATAATTCGAAAAGTCAAAATAAAGTTGTTGGGCATCATAAAAACTTTGCGCCCATATCAACGATGCGTCAGAAATGTTTATAATTTTTTTAAAAAGTGCTTGACTTTTGTCTTTTAATTGAGTAAAAGAAAAGCATTCATCTGTGGCGGATGTAGCTCAGTTGGTTAGAGCGTCGGTTTGTGGTACCGAATGTCGAGAGTTCGAGTCCCTTCATCCGCCCCATATTTTAAAAAGCGTCTTTGACTTTATGTCGGGGCGCTTTTTTGTTTTGTCTTTTATGGTAAATACATACAGCGTTATTTTATTTTTGTTTGCCGGCTTTCATTTTTTTGTAAAGCGCCTATCTTTTATTTAATGTTTAACAAAAAAAGGAGATAGAAAAATGACAAAATCCGTTAAAGGAACCGAAACCGAAAAAAATCTGTTAAAAGCGTTTGCGGGCGAAGGCCAAGCGCGCAATCGTTATACTTTGTGGGCGTCCAAAGCCAAAAAGGAAGGCTATGTTCAAATATCAAATATTTTTACATTGACGGCCAATCAGGAAAAAGAACATGCCGAACGTTTTTTTAAGTTTTTGGAAGGCGGAGAGTTGGAAATCAGCGCTTCTTTTCCGGCGGGCGTGATTGCATCGACTTTGGAAAATCTGCAAGAGGCCACGCAAAATGAACACGAGGAAGGCGATATTTTGTATCCTGCTTTTGCTGAAACGGCCGATGAAGAAGGCTTTCCGGAAATTGCAAGGGTGTTTCGATCGATATCGATTGCAGAGCGCGCGCATGAAAAGCGATATATGGAGTTGGCGGACAACTTAATCAAAGGTCGCGTTTTTAAGCGTACGCCGGCTGTTGTGTGGCAATGCAGTAACTGCGGTTATGTCATGACCGGCGAAGAGCCGCCCGAAAAATGTCCCAGTTGCGACCACCCGCAAGCTTATTTTGAAAAAATAATGCAAAATTGGTAGTGTGAAAAAAACTTATTTTTCCTTTGCAATTTTTTTTATCTTTGCTATGATGAAAAAAAGAACAAAGGGAAAACAAATGATTGCAAAATTAACGGGGCTTTTGGACGGAATATATGACGGCTTTTTGATTTTGGACGTCAACGGCGTCGGTTATCGGGTCTTTTGTTCCAATCGGACTTTGTCGGCGATGCCTCCCAAAGGCGGCAATGTCGCTTTGTTGATTGAAACGCAAGTTCGGGAAGATCATATTCATTTATTCGGTTTTGCCGATGCGGCCGAAAAAGAATGGTTTAATGTGTTGACGGGGGTTCAAGGCGTTGGTGCCAAAGTGGCTTTGGCGATTTTGTCGGCGCTGTCTGCAAATGATTTGGCGGTTGCCGTTGCAACGGGTGATTCAAAAGCTTTTACAAAAGCCAGTGGCGTCGGCCCGAAACTGGGCGTTCGCTTGATTACGGAATTAAAAGGAAAGGCTGTTGCTGTCGGCGTTCCTTTGGATATGCCGGCAAATATGTCGGATTTGTCCGTTGGCTCTTCTGTTGTGCAAGAGGCTATATCGGCGTTGATAAACTTGGGTTACGGACGCAGCGAAGCCGGCATTGTTGTTGGTGCTGTTTATAAAGAAAATGACGGAATCGGCATATCGGATTTGATTCGCTTGTCTTTAAAGGAAATAGGGAAAAAGAATGGTTGATGAACGCATTATTACGCCGAAGCGTCAAGCCGGTGAGGAAGAATTAAACACATCGATCCGCCCGCAGCATTTGTCGGATTTTGTGGGGCAAAAGCAAGCGTGCGATAATTTGCGCGTTTTTATCGCGGCGGCCAAAGAACGTGGCGATTCGTTGGATCATGTTTTGTTGGCGGGGCCTCCGGGGTTGGGTAAAACGACGTTGGCGCAAATCATTGCAAAAGAATTGGGCGTGGGTTTTCGTCCGACTTCCGGCCCGATGATTTCCAAAGCGGGGGATTTAGCCGCTATTTTAACCAATCTTGAACCGCACGATGTTTTGTTCATCGATGAGATACACCGGTTGAATTCGACGATCGAAGAAGTGCTTTATTCGGCTATGGAAGATTTCCAATTGGATTTGGTTATCGGGGAAGGGCCGGCGGCGCGATCTGTTCGAATTGATTTGCCACCTTTTACGTTGGTGGGTGCAACGACGCGAACGGGATTGTTGACGACGCCTTTGCGGGATCGATTTGGAATTCCGGTGCGGCTGAATTTTTACAATGTCGAGGATTTGCAAAAAATCGTTTCGCGCGCTGCAACATTGTTGGGAATAGCGATATCTGCGGACGGAGCGCACGAAATCGCGCGCAGATCCAGAGGAACGCCTCGTGTTGCCGGACGCTTGTTGCGTCGAGTTCGTGACTTTGCGATTGTGGCGGGCAAAAAAGAAATTGATGCGGCGATTGCTGATTCGTCTTTAAAACAGCTGGACGTTGACAAAATGGGCTTGGATATGATGGATCGGCGCTATTTGCGTTGCATTGCCGAAAAATATAATGGCGGACCCGTGGGGGCAGATACTTTATCTGCGGCTTTGTCGGAGGAACGTGATACAATTGAGGAAGTCATTGAGCCGTATTTGATGCAAGAAGGGTTAGTTCAACGCACGTCCAGAGGTCGAGTTTTAACAGCTTTTGGGTTTAATCAGATCGGATTAAAGCCGCCGGCCGTTGTTCAAACATTGTTTGATGAAGTGCAAGATTAAGCCTGAAATACCGTAAAGCGCAGTTTGTTTTTTATTCAGGTGCTGCATCTGTTGCAGTATCGTTTAAAGCCTGTTTTTTTTAACTCCGAATGGATTTTATTTTGACTTTGTTTTTCCAATGGGTCATTTTGAACGTCTTTTTCCCCACCTGTCATTCTGAGCGCACGCGAAGAATCTTTTTACTTCATCATAACATCAAATGTGCGGCGCGCAATTTTTCGCGCGCCCGCGCCGCACATTTCGCTATATTCGATGACACATCATCAACTCAATAAAAAAACTCCTCCATAACCTATTCAAAAAAATGATTTTTGCGCGCCCCAAACCTCAATCAAAAATCATTTTTTTGAA
>CAKPYQ010000020.1 GCA_934203105.1 uncultured Alphaproteobacteria bacterium | reverse complement strand
AGAACCATCGCCTTGTGTTTGAGCAATCACGCCGCATTTTGTAGCGTAATCCAAAACTGTGTTGGCACGATGACGGTTCATCGCCATTGTATAACCAGCTAAACCACCGATGGACAAAACACCGATAATCGCCAAAACACCCAACATTTCAATCATTGAACGACCATATTCATTTTTCATTTTTTTATTCCTTTTTTATAGTTATAGGTTAATCAACCAATTTAAACGTTATCATAAAGCATTTTAAAATGCAAGAAAATTTGTTGCCTTTTTTTCAGCCCCTCATCTTCTTGAATACAAGAATAAAAGAATAATTCTTAATAAAGTGTAAAAATTTAAACTTTTTTATTATTTTTTTCTGCATTATGTACGGCAGACTTCAATTGACCACAAGCCGCCATAATATCTTGACCGCGCGATACGCGAATAGGTGCCGCCAAATACGCGTCTTCCAATACCTTTGCGAATCGATGTATTTGATTATTCGACGATGGTTCAAACGGCGCGCCAACCCAAGGGTTAAACGGAATTAAATTAAACTTTACTTCCAACCCCTTTACCAATTCGATTAGCTCTTTTGCGTTATCAATCGAATCGTTGACGTCTTTTAACAAAACGTATTCCATCGTGATATATTGCCGATGTTGCAAGCGCGCTTGATACTCTTTACATGCTTTAATTAACACTTCCAGAGGATATTTTTTATTGATCGGCATAATTTTATTGCGAATTTCGTTGTTTGGAGCATGTAAGCTGACCGCCAACTTAACACCCAAATCATCGGCCAAAGACGGGATTTTATCGGCTATTCCCGACGTAGATACAGTGATTCGGCGCTTGGACAAAGCAATGCCTTCACCGTCCATTAAAATGCGCATTGCTTGAACTAAATTGTCATAGTTCATCAACGGTTCGCCCATTCCCATCACAACGACATTTGATAAAAAGCGCGTTTCATTCGTTGGAGACGGCCATTCGCCATAGCTGTCCCGTGCCGCCATAAACTGCCCGACAATTTCGCCCGCCGTCAAATTGCGTTGCATTTTTTGAGTGCCTGTGTGACAAAAACGACACCCCATTAAGCAACCGACTTGGGTTGATAAACAAACGGCGCCGCGATCTTCTTCCGGAATATATACCGTTTCAATTTCTTTGCCGTCGGCGAATCGGAACAACCATTTGCGCGTGCCGTCCGTTGAATTGCGTTCAGTAACAACTTCGGGACGCGACACAATAAAGTTTTGCGCCATTTTTTCCTGCAAAGCTTTGGACAAAGACGACATTTTTGAAAAATTGCGCTCACCTTTGTTATAAATCCATTGCCATAATTGTTTTGTCCGAAAGGGCTTTTCACCCATTTCGGACAAAATCATAGTTAATTGTTCGCGAGATAAACCGACTAAATCTTGCATTTATTTTTTACCGCAAGCCTTATCGATCGCATTAGCGGCTTTCGTAAAGCCCTTTAAAGAAAACGTATCCGTCGTTGTGTTTCCCAAAGAAGATTTACCGATAATAACGGCTTTATTACCCGCTTTCATCAAACGATACAATTTTGCATCGTCGTCAGCACTGCTGGCCCAAGCCGTATCTTCGTGCGTAAATAATTTTACAGCCGGCTTGCTATCGATTTGAATTTGTGCAATCGAGTCTTTTTTATAGTTATATCCGGCCGTCAAGCTGACCACATTAAAAGACTTTGCTTTCGGACGGTGAGCGATAATTAAAAAGATTTCACCGCGGCGTTTATATTTGCCTTCGGATTTTTGCGGGGTCGATGCCATATAGCACAAAGAAGCACCGTTTTCCTTCATTTTATACGCAGTCCAATCACCAAACGTGCCCAACAATTGACGATCCGCCGCGTTCGCAACGCAAGTAATCCCCATCAAACACAAAACGAATAAAGCTATTTTTTTCATTTAAATCTCCTTTGTTTTTAGTATAAGGTCAGTTTACACCGATTTTTTGCGAATAGCAACTTGTTTTTTATAAAAATTCCAAACGCCGGACAAAGCCGATAAAACCTTTATATTTGGGCTATACTTTGGCGAAAATCAAGCTGCCGTTCGTACCACCGAAACCAAATGAATTGGACAGAGCGTATTTGATTTGCTTTTCTTTTGCTTTATTAGGCACCAAATCCACGCCTTCACACCCGTCGTCCGGATCGTTCAAATTAACCGTCGGCGGCAAAATACCCGCGTTTAAAGCTTGTAAACAATAAACCGCTTCAATCGCACCGGCAGCCCCCAACAAATGCCCGATCGTTGATTTGGTGGAGGAAACGGAAACTTTATCAATATCCGCGCCGTACAATTCTTTAATCGCCGATAATTCCACCATGTCGCCCGCCGGCGTCGATGTGCCGTGCGCGTTTATGTAACCGATATCGGCCGCGTTTAAACCGGCTTGCTTTAACGCCAAACGCATTGCCCGCAAGCCGCCGTTATTACCCGGCATTGTGATGTGATAAGCGTCCGAGCTCATACCATAACCGATAATTTCACCGTAAATCTTTGCGCCCCGTTTTTTGGCGTGTTCATACTCTTCCAACACCAAAACAGCCGCACCTTCACCCACAACGAATCCGTCGCGCCCTTTATCCCAAGGACGAGATGCCTCTTGCGGCTTATCATTATAATGCGTCGATAAAGCACGCGCCTGACCAAAGCCGGATAAAGTCATCGGAGAAACAGCCGATTCGGCACCGCCGGCCAACATCACATCTGCTTCATCACAGCGGATTAAACGCACGGCGTCCCCGATCGCATGCGTACCGGTTGCGCAAGCCGTCACGACACAGCTGTTCGGCCCTTGAAAGCCCGAACGCATAGATAAATGCCCCGAAATCATATTCGCCAAAGACGACGGAATAAAGAATGGAGAAACTCTGCGTGGGCCTGCATCGCGAATCGTGTGCGCCGTGGTGTAAATCGTTCCGATTCCACCGATACCGCTGCCCACCAAAACACCTGAACGATTTTTTTCATCTTCCGACTCGGCTGTAAAGCCCGAATCAGCCAACGCTTGCAATCCGGCAGCAATACCGTAAATCACAAACTTATCCATATGGCGTTGCTCTTTGGGCGTAATCCATAAGTCCGGATTAAATTGACCGGCTTCATCTCCAAAAGGAACTTGCGCCGCAATTTGCGAGGCGTATTCAGTCACATCGAACGATTCGATTTTGCTGACGACGGAACGTCCGGCCGTCACTTTTTCAAAGTTTTCCTTTAAATCAACACCCAATGGAGAAACTACACCCATGCCGGTTACAACAACTCTGCGCATTCTTAATCCTTTTAAAATGAAAAATAAAACCTTTCAGATACACCGCAAGCGCTGTCATCACCCGAAAAATTATCCGAATGAAGAAGCGCTTGAGGTAATTAGACAATGACTTAAACAGCCTTTTCGATAAAGTCGATTGCGTCCTTCACCGTGCGAATTTTTTCCGCAGCGTTGTCGGGAATAGAACAACCGAATTCTTCTTCAAAAGCCATGACAAGCTCGACTGTATCGAGGCTGTCTGCGCCCAGATCATCAATGAAACTTGCGTCGTCGACAACTTTGGATTCATCAACACCTAAATGTTCAACGACAATCTTTTTTACGCGTTCAGCAATATCACTCATTTTTAATTCCTCAATTTATTAAACCAATACTATTGTTAAAAACTATTCGTCATAACAAAGATTCTTTTTCAAGAATAGCTCAGTTATAACACACAAAAAAAGTATTTGTCAAATACCTTTTTTCAATTTGTATGCAAAAGCATACTAAATCATAGCCATACCGCCATTGACGTGCAACGTTTGTCCGGTAATATAACCGGCTTCCTCACTGGCCAAGAAAGCGACAGCATTAGCTATATCCTGTGGTTGTCCTAAGCGCGCCAAAGGAATCGATGATAACATCTTTGCTTTGACTTCATCGGGCAAAACGTCCGTCATACGCGTTTGAACAAAGCCCGGCGCAACACAGTTTACGGTCACACCACGCGATGCCATTTCGGCGGCAACAGCTTTGCTCATCGCAATCAATCCGCCTTTGGACGCACAATAATTTGCTTGTCCCGCATTACCCATAACACCCACAATCGACGCCATATTGATAATACGCCCGTAGCGACGTTTCATCATAAACGGCATCACCGCGCGCATTAACATAAACGGCGCAATCAGATTAACATCCAAAACGCCTTTAAATTGATCGTCTGTCATACGCATCGATAATCCGTCTTTGGTAATTCCTGCATTATTAACCAAAATATCAATTTTTCCCATTTGATTTTCGGCGGATTTAATCAACTCTTTAATCGATTCGGCATTTGTTAAATCAGCTTCGAACACAAACACACGATCTTTTAATTCGCTTGCAAAAGCATCCAAAGCTTCCTTTGAAATATCCGTTATGCCGACAACGGCACCCAAAGAATGCAATGTTTTGACGATAGCACGCCCGATTCCACCGGCAGCCCCGGTTACTAAAACTGTTTTTCCTTCTAATGTAAACATCAAAGTTCCTTTCTTACTGTTTCAAATTCTTGTAAAGACGCAACATCACCGACATTGAATGTTGCTATATCCGGCGCCGTCTTTTTAATCAAGCCCGACAAAACCTTTCCGGCGCCCAATTCCAAAGCAAACTCGACCCCTTGCGTTGATAAATACTGCACTGTTTCCGTCCAACGCACCTGACCGGTTATTTGGCGATAGAGCAATTCTTTAATTTGTTTTGGATCTTCAACCGGCAAAGCCAAAACATTTGAAATAACCGCAATTTTCGGGCGTTCGAATCCGGCATCAGCCAAAACCGCTTTCATCTCATCGGCCGCCGGTTGCATTAAAGGAGAATGGAACGCGCCCGCCACATTCAACATAATCGCACGTTTAGCGCCGGCTTTTTTAGCTTCTTCGCACGCTTTTTCAACGGCAGCAATCGGGCCACTGACCACGACTTGCCCCACCGAATTATCATTCGCAACAAAGCAAGACGAATCGTCTGCAACCTGCTGCACTGTTTGAATATCCAACCCCAAAATGGCCGCCATAGCGCCTTTTTGAACTTTTGCCGCGCGTTTCATCGCCAAACCGCGCACACGCAACAAACGCGCCGTATCCGAAAGCGGCAACGCCTGCGCTGCACATAAAGCGCTGTATTCACCCAACGAATGACCCGCAGCATAATCAAAATCCGTAATCTTTAATCCCGTTTGTTCACTGACAACGCGCCAAGCAGCAATGCTCATCGCCATCAAAGCCGGTTGTGCATTTTCGGTTTGCGTCAACTCTTCTGCCGTACCGTCAAAAATCAATTTGGATAATTTGAAATCCAAAGCATCATCAACTTCGTCAAAAACAGCTTTGGCAACGGCAAAGGTATCGTATAAATCTCGCCCCATTCCGATACTTTGAGACCCTTGTCCGGGAAAAACGCATACTTTTTTCATTAGAAATCCTTTTTTAAAACTTTACAAAATATAATCCTATCATACACAAAATATCAAAAAAATAAAGTTAAATTTTTGTGATAGTAAAATTTTGCTTGCAATCAAAAAATAAATACGTTAGAATACCTTTACCTATTATGAAAGAGGGGAAAAATGAAAAAAATTTTATTATTGAGTTTAGCGGCTGTCGCTTTTGTTGTTTCGGGTTGTAACTATAATCGTTATTCAAAGGATTCGCCGTATCGCGGACAAATCGATTATCAACATGAAGATGAAACGGTTGTACGTCCGACCAAAAAGAAAACAATGACAATCAAACGTGATTTAACAACAACCGAAGGCGGTACAGTTCATACAAAGACTGTTACAGAAACAGTTGTTATTCCTGATGGTGATGTCGATAATGCCGACGAAGTAAAGAAAGTTCAACGTGCTATCAATGCCGACCAAAACTATTACGAAATCGACATTAACAAAACCAGAAGATAAAAAGTTTTTGCAGGAAAAAACAGAAAAAAAACGCTTTGCTTTGCGGCAGAGCGTTTTTTTAAAAAAGGAAAATCGACTTTAAAAAAAACACGCCTTGATTCGTGCGGCCCCAAAAAAAGGTTAGCCGCCGATCTGATTGACTTGTTCTTTTTTAACTTTGCCGGTAATCATTTCCCACAAAGAGCGGCGCTTTACAACCGGAATCGGTTGCCCCGTCTTTTTGGCCTTAATCACATCACCTAAATGCTTTACGGTCATCATTTCCCAGTTTTGATTTTCACACAAATCCAAAGGCATATTCAATCGAATACCCAAAATAAAGCATAAATTCGTCATTTCTTTTTTGTCGAAATCCATCTCATAACCGAATCTGTATGTCGGCCGAATAGGTGGAGTGCGTCCCTTAACGTCACAAATCGCATCAAAAATCTGTTTATTGATTTCCGAACGGAGCGACGTTTGATTATTAATTTCAGACATTTTTTGCCTGTTTCTCCATTGTTATTGCAACAAATTTAGAGCTTTACTATACACCGCTTTACACCTTTTGTCAACCTTTATTCGAAAAACGACATTTTTTTGCTTGCAATTTTAAAAAAAATCAGCATACTAAATAACCGGAAGAACTTTGAATGGGCAAAACGTTGATTACCCGAGTCAGGTTCGGAAGAAAGCAGCTCAAATCTTTGCTTTTGGGTCGTTCTTGGTTCTTCCACCCAAAGGAATTTAAAATGGCAGAAGAAACAAAATATCGTGTGTTGGCAAGAAAGTATCGGCCTCAGGTCTTTAAGGACCTGATCGGGCAAGATGCTTTGGTACGCACGATTTCAAATGCCATTGCTCAAAATAAATTGGCGCAAGCTTATATCTTAACCGGCATTCGCGGGGTTGGCAAAACATCGTCGGCACGTATTATCGCACGGGCTTTTAACTGCATCGGACCGGACGGAAAAGGCGGAATGACGCCTAATCCTTGCGGCGTGTGCAAGCATTGTCGCGACATTGCTAACGATTGCCACGTTGATGTAATTGAAATGGACGCGGCCAGCAATACCGGTGTTGACAACATTCGTGAAATTATCGAAGGTGCTCGATACAACCCGTTGTCGGCACGATACAAAATATACATCATCGACGAAGTTCACATGTTATCAAAATCGGCGTTCAACGCTTTGTTAAAGATTTTGGAAGAACCGCCCGAACGTGTTAAGTTTATTTTTGCAACAACCGAAATTCGCAAAGTTCCGGTAACGATTTTATCACGTTGTCAACGCTTTGATTTAAAGCGAATCGATACAGCAATGTTGGCAACGTATTTTAAACAAATCGCACAAAAAGAAAATGTCACTTTTGAAGATACGGCTTTGGCGTTGATTGCCAAAGCGGCGGACGGTTCCGTTCGTGACGGATTGTCTTTGTTGGACCAAGCAATTGCTCATGGTAACGGACACATTGCCGAAGAGCAAGTCCGACAAATGATCGGCTTGGCGGATAAAGGGGCTTTGTTCAACTTATATGAATTGTTGATGAAAGGCGATATGCCGGCCACTTTAAAAGCGGTTCAAACGCAATATGATTTGGGAACGGATCCGCTTACATTGACGACGGATTTAATGGATTTAACGCATTGGCTGACACAAATCAAAATCACGCCGGACGTTTTAAATGAAGATATTTTGACCGAACAAGAAAAAGAAGGCGGCAAAAAATTATCGGATAATTTATCAATCAGCACTTTGTCCAGAACGTGGCAAATGTTGTTAAAGGGTTTTTCGGAAGTTAAGTTTTCAGAAAGCCCCATAAAAGCATTAGAAATGCTGTTGATTCGAATCGCGTATGCGTCGGATTTACCCTCCCCCGTCGAATTGGCTGCACAAATCAAAAACGGTGCTGTTGACCCAGCAATTACGGCTCAAAAAAAAACTGAAAATTTAGCCTCTGCGCCTGTTTTATCCCCTGCTTTACCGCCGCAAGTTGCGGCAACGCCCGCTTTAGCATCACCGCTACAAACGGCGGTTTCTTTGCCGACATCACAAGCGCAGGCTCCGTCCGCTACTGCGCCACAAAAACAACCGGCCTCACCATTGGACAAGCCCGCATTAAATACATTGCAAGATATTGTTTCACTGGCTCAGAAAAAAGGCCAAATGCTGTTTGCGTTTCAATTATCGACTTATGTCCACCCGATCAACATTTGCTATGGCAAGCTGCATTTCAGCGCGCCAAGCGATGCCCCTAAAACCCTGTGCCAAGAACTGCGCAAGTTTTTATTGGATTCAACCGGCATTGAATGGGAAGTTGTTTTATCTGAACAATCGGGCGGCATGACGTTAAAAGAGCAAGCGCTCCAAAAACAAGAACAAGTCAAAGAAAAATTAAGTGAAACGCCTTTGGTTTCTGCCGTGTTAAAAACGTTTTACGGAGCCAAAATTGACGGCTTTAAGATGTTGAAAAAGCCGACCGAAAGCGAATCCGAATCAGAAGCGGACGAACATGATGTTCCACTGGACGCGCCGGAAGAAAACTAAACTTTACATAAGATTTTTATCTTTTTACGGCAATATTTTTTTGCATTTTAAAAGCGTTCTTTATTTTACCACTTTGGGCAGCGTTTGGCTTCTTTTGCATACGATTCGGACGTATCAATCACCATATTTTTTTCATATAATTGTTGTTCAACATATTTCATCAAAGGCAGCACATCTTTTTCAACCTGTCCCACCATTTTGGCGGCAATGTCTTGCGCTAACGACGCCGAATAAGTTTCTTGCGGTTTTATTTTCTTTAGTGCCATTTGATAAGCTTGTTTGATTTTTGGAGCAAAAAACTTTAAACCTTCCTGTTGCACTCTGGCGTGATATTCTTCGTGTTCTTTAATCACATTATAATTGCATGATCCGGGCTGATACTTTTTATCAATATAAATGTCCACACGCGGAAAGCCGATTTCAACATTCAAATTGCCCAACGTAACGCAATACGATCCATTTGAGCGCCCCATAACGGCGTCTCCGGTTGCCGTACGTTGCAAATTGGTAACGGTTAACCCGGTCACGTCAGAGGCCGGCGCTTGCGGAAAATCGCGACTGCTTTTATTGTTGATATAATGGATTTTGCCGTACTTAAAGCGAATGTTCAATTGCGGCGTCCCCATATCCGGACACTTTGCCCAAACCGGCAGGGCAAAAAAACTGATGACAAAAAAACAAAAAAGCTTATACTTAATTTTCATAAGAATAGTATAACCATAAAAAAGGTATAACACAATGAAAAAAATCATTTCTTGGAATGTCGCTTCGATTCGTGCGCGTACAGATTCGTTGTTGCATTTGTTAGAGGCGGAAAAACCGGACATTGTTTTTTTGCAAGAAATTAAAACGCAACAAGATCAATTTCCTTTTTTACAGCTGCGCTCTGCCGGCTATGAAAGCGTTATATCCGGACAAAAAGCATACAACGGCGTTGCGATTTTATCCAAGCAACCGATTCGTTTAGTATCGACTGCATTAACGGGATTTGAAGATCAAGCCAGATTTGTCCAAGCATCATTGGAAGACGGCACCAATTTAATCAGTGTTTACGTCCCCAATGGACAAGCGCCTGCGAACGATCCCGCAGATACGTCACGATTGGCGTATAAATTAAAATGGTTAAATGCCTTAAAAGAGCATTTAAAGCAAACAAAACGTTACATTATCGGCGGTGATTTTAACGTCATTTTCAAAGATCAAGATGTGTACAATCCCGCTTTATTTGAACAAAGCGCGCTGATGGTGCCGCCGGTGCGCAAAGCCTTTGAAGAATTATTGAAATTGCCAATAGAAAACCCGTTGCGCGATTTTCATAAAAATGAACAACTTTATACTTTTTGGGATTTTCAAGGGGGCGCTTGGCCACGCAATCACGGCATTTTTTTGGATTATATTTTTCTATCCCAAGATTATTTTATGTCCTGTGTCGTTTCTGCCGAAGTTTTAAAAGATTATCGCGCCACTCCGAAACCATCGGATCATGCACCGATCAAAGTTGAAATTGAAATTTGATTTTGCTTATTGGATAAAATAAAAGCCCTGCTTTAAAAAAACAGGGCTTTTAATGTCTGTCATTCCCGCAACAGAATTATTTGTCGGCCTTTGCTTCTTCGGCCGGTGCCGGTTCTGCCGGTGCAACAGGTGCAGCAGGTTCAGCCGGTTCAACTGCTTCCACAGACGCCGGAGCAACTTTGTTAACCCCCAACGGATCGAACAACTTTACATCAGCCTTTGCACGTTCTTCTTCCAAAATAACGGGAACAGTTGCTTCTGTAAATCTAGCTTTGATTACTTCGCCCATTTCCGCCATTGTCGGAGGAGCCGCTTTACGTTTATCTTCCACTTTCACAACGTGCCAACCGAACGGTGTTTTGATCGGTTTTTGGGAAATTTGACCAACTTTAATAGCAAATGCGGCATTGCCGAATTCAGGAATCATCATATCTTTTCTGAAATATCCCAAATCACCGCCGTTTTCGTTTTCCGGATTTTTATCCAAAGAATATTCATTGGCTAACTTTTCAAAATCCGCACCGTTTTTCAATTTAACAATTAAATCTTTTGCTTCTTTTTCGGTCGCAACCAAAATGTGACGCGCGTGAATTTCATCTTGCGGAACATAGTTTTGAATTTCCGCCATATAGATCGCATTTAATTTTTCCGGCGTCATACGCGCTTGCAATTGTTGTGACAAATAAGCTTGAAATAAAATCTGATCTTCGGCATCAGACAACATTTTTTTGACTTCCGGCAAGTTTTGAACACCCGATTTTTTGGCAGCATTCAAAATCACACGGTTGTTGACATAAGCTTCCAACAACTTATTGTAAACTGTTTCCATCGGCATTTCTTTTAATTGAGGCACGCCGTTTTTAACAGCTTCCAAATCCGCCAATTTTACTTTTTCGCCACCGACTTCAGCAACAACAATGCCTTCATCAACACGGCTCGGATACGACTTTGGAGCCTTTGCCACCGGGCAGCACAATTGAGAAACAATCAAAGCGCCCACGACAACAACGGCGACCGTGCCGGCCAACCATGCTTTGCGAGAACCCTTTATTTCTTTTTTTGCGGGCTTTTCAGTCGGTACTGCATCAGCCAACGGGGCTTGTGTTTTTACATCTTTTTTGTTTTCTTTTTTCATTTTCCTTTTTTCCTTTCTAATAAAACGACTCCTAGATGTGTCTATTATCTAACACTTTTAACCTGCTGACAAGTGTTTTTATAATTCCTTTGGCGATATTCGGGTGTAAAGACATCATTTCATACAGATTTTCCGAAGAAATCCGTAACGCCAACGTTTCTTCCGTTGCTGTCACAGTCACATCAACCGACGACGGACAAAGCGCTGTCATTTCGCCGAACATCTCTTGGCTTTGGGTTTCACTTAATATAGTATTGCCATCATGGACTTGCACCATACCCGCCAATAAAATATACAAATATTTGTTAAAGTCATCTTTTTTTAAGATGTCTTTTCCTTTGGCAAAAGCGACTTCTTCCGACGCGTAAATAAAATCAGACAAAGCCGTTTCGGAAACATCGGCAAAGGCCGTGATATTTTTTAAAACCAAAACTTTTTCCAAACTTAAACGCATTTATTTGCTTCCTTTCCGTTTACTTTAAAATATCCAGCACCATTTGGCGAATCTTTGACTGATCGTCCTTTGACGCGGGGGATAAAATCTTTTTTAATTCCTTGTGCGACGGCACCAAACGCGCCAAAGCCCATATTGCGCTTTCTCGAACAATCGGACTTTTATCCGTCAACAATTCAGCCACCTGATCCGTCAAAGCAACCAAATCCATTTTCCGAATACAACCCAATGCAGATGCTTTTGTCCAAGCACTGCGATAAGATCTACTTTTTAAAATAAATGCAAACTGATCAATCATTGCCTGTTCAGCCTTTAACCGGCGCGACGGGATCAAAGCCAAGCGCTCATCAAAAGACAAATCCCTTAAAATCAAGTTTAACTTTAAATACTTTTTGGGCAGCAAATCATCTAATGTACTTTGCGCCATTTGCCGTTCTTTCATCGAGCCTGATTGCGACAATAAAATATCCACCGCCTGCGTCATCAGCGGGGACGGGAAATAAAAGTAAAGTTCCAACAATAAGCTTTGACGAATTTTTTCAAAATCCTGCCACAAAGAATTACACAAAATTTCAAAAGCGCCTTGCGCATCAAAATTCGGCGAAAAATGAAAATCCTTAATCAACAACAACGTTGTCAAGGCTTGTTTAAAATCCGTTTCAATCAACGGCACAAAAACACGCCGCGCCAATCCTTTTGAAATTCTGAAAAAACTGTTTTTCAAAAAATATAACGCATAAACGCGCAACTTAAAATCCATTGATTTTAATGAACGCAACAAAACTTTTTTGGCCTCAACATCTTCCGAAATCCATAAATAGGAAATCAATGTTTTTTGGCACAATTCCGTTCTTTGCTCATCGATAAAAGCAGCCTCTATAAACGGATAAGCCGCCGCACCGAACATTTTCAATGCCGCCAAAGCTTCATCGCGCAACTGCATATCATTCAAAGATTTGAAAATATTTTTAAGCAAACCGGTATGCGCCATTTTTCCGGCAGCCAACAGAGCCGTTTGCTGAACTTTTTTATCTTCATCATCGATTAATTTTTGCACCACTCTGAAAAAGCCTTTTAAGCCCGTTTCATGTAAAATCTCGGCTGCCTCCAAACGGCGCGCAGCATTTTTGGACATCGCCAATTTATTAACGCCTTCGGAGGCAATTAAAATCTCTTCACCGCCACTTTTTAATAACCCAATCAAAGCACCTTTGCGAAGCACTGGATCGTCCAAATATAAAATGGCTTTTTCAACCGCATACTTTTCACCCAAAGCACAAAACACATCTAATGCTTTTTGACGAACGAGGGGCGATTCGTCTTTGTCAATCACATCGGACAATGTTTTTTTAAACATTCTTAATCGGTTGCGCTCAATGCATTCCAAAGCAAACAAACGCACTTGAATATTTTTATGATTTAAAGCGTGTCGCAAATGGCTTTTTAAATTCACAACGCCGGCATCTTCCAACACGCGCAAAAAGTAAACGGCTTCTTTTGGGTCTGAACTGCTGGCTTTTTCTTCGACATATTCCAAAACTTTTGGATTTTGCATCATCAATCGCCCGCCTCGCCAACGGAAAGTTTTAAATGCCGACAATAAAACTTTGCTATATTCTTGTTGGCAATCAAAGAGCGTCAATAAAAACACAAAAGACAACGCACACGCAAACATCAACGAGCTTGATCCATACGGCACATAATAGAAAAACAACGCCGTAAAAGCAAATCCTGCCGGTTCGGCAATCATCAAGCGCGTTCCTTTTAATCGGCTTTTAGACCCGTGCGATAAAGGACGCGGCACAATTCTGAAATAATATCCGACGCAAAAATAGGCAATCAATTCCAACAAAACTTTTGAAAACAAAATCACCCACAACATTTGCGCTTGTTGCCCCAATGCGCAAAGCAGAGGAACAAAAGCCAATATTGTCATCGCGCTGGTCACGCGCAAAGAACGACGCAACGTATAAAGTACGGACAGCAGAAAGATTGCGCTGCCGCCGAACAAAGCCCAAAGGCAAGCAAAAAAGCGTGCGTTAACGTCTATATCCAAACCGGCCAACTGAAACGATTCCAAACACAGCGTATAATCCACGAATGCCCAAATCGTCATCACCAAAAAAGCAACCGAATAAATCAGATATACCAATTTTAATTGGATTTGTTCGGACACGCCGCCGTTGCGTTTTAATTGCAATTCGGGCATTGTTTTTTCAAAGCCGGAGACTTTCCACAACAAAGCCACCAACACGCACGTTGACATCAAAAACAAAACCAAAAAGGCGTCAGAGCCGATTAAATCAAATGCAAAATAGCTGAACAACCCGCCGAACAAAAATCCGATAAATTCGCAAATCACCAAAAACAAAAAGCGTTTTGACTTTAACGATAATTCGATATAGCGGAAAACATACGACCAAAAACCGGTAAAGACCACCAACCGATATGCCCATTTGATCATAAATAATAAATCAATGGACATACGGATTCGAAAGCAATGCCACGCCAAAAATAAAGCGCCTTGCAAAATTGCCGCCATGATCAAAAATAAAATAAAGCCTTTACCAAAATGACGATCTGTTTTTAACGCTAACCAACCGCCGAAAACCAAAGCAATCGCTGCCATAAAAAAGTTGAACGTTAAATCGTGCAGGCCATACGTCCCTAAATATAAACCGGACGCAAACGAATCGAACATAACGATGTTAGCGGCTTGAACAATCGCCGCTACGCCAAGCAAACCGACAACCCATAAATGAGCCGATGAAAAAGACAAAATATGTTCAATAAATCGTTTTAATCTGTGCATTCTTCTATCCCCAATAAACCGTCGACATATTTTGACTTGTCAAAGGTTAATAAATCCTCTATTTTTTCTCCGACGCCGACATAAAAAACGGGTAATTTAAATTCTTTTGCCAACGCAACCAAAATTCCGCCTTTGGCGGTTCCGTCAAGTTTGCTCATAATCAATCCCGATAACGGGGTCATTTCTTGAAAAGCACGGACCTGACTGATTGCATTTTGTCCCACGGTAGCATCCAAAGTCAATAAAGTCATTTGCGGTGCATTCGGATTGATTTTTTTAATCACACGAACGATTTTTTGTAATTCGGCCATCAGCTCTTTTTTGTTTTGCAATCGTCCCGCCGTATCAATTAACAACACATCGTCTTTATTTTTAATCGCTTTATTATAGGCTTCATAAGCAACCCCCGCCGGATCAGCGCCCATTTTGGCCGCATAAAAAGGACAATCCACACGGCGCGCCCATTCTTGTAATTGCTCGATTGCCGCCATACGAAAAGTATCGGCCGCCGCCATAGCCACCTTTAATCCTTTAGCCTTCATTTGAGCGGCCATTTTTCCGATCGATGTTGTCTTTCCGGTGCCGTTGACGCCAGCCATTAAAATCACAAACGGCTTTTGCGTTGTATCGATTTCAAAGGCTTTATCCGCGCCCGCCATAATTTCATTTAACCGTGTGCGTAAAAATTGTTTAGCCTCCTCCACGGATTGGGGCTTTTGACGCGCCATTTGTGCCACTAATTCAGCGCTGACAGACGCTCCCATATCGGATAAAATCAAGCCTTCTTCCAACTCTTCCAACGCCTGATTATCCAGTTTTGTAAAACGAAAAACCGTGTCCAGTTTATTTGATGTTTTTTGTAATCCTTGCTTAAACTGTTGCCACAAGCCCATCTTCTGACACCTCTTGATTGGTCA
The DNA here is from genome assembly GCA_934203105.1 of uncultured Alphaproteobacteria bacterium. Classification (GTDB taxonomy): domain Bacteria; phylum Pseudomonadota; class Alphaproteobacteria; order CAAHEQ01; family UBA3637; genus CAAHEQ01. The sequence continues at coordinate 2,513 of CAKPYQ010000020.1, read as the reverse complement.
CAGTCACGATTTGTCCGGCCGGCAAGCTTTTATCAACAAAAGTCGGAATGTAATGTTCATTAAATCCGTGACCTTCTTTTTCAATTAAAACTTTGGCCTGTTTGCCGATTTGGCTTGTCAAATAATTATGCAGCAATTCGTGCCCTAAATCCCGCAAACGCTTTGCGCGCTCGCGCCGTTCGTGCACGTCCACCATTTCCATTTTAGCCGACGGCGTCCCCGGTCGCACAGAAAACGGAAATACATGTAACAAAATAACGTCCGCTTCACGCACCAAATCCAACGTATTTTGGAACATCGCTTCGGTTTCCGTCGGAAAGCCCGTAATAAAATCCGATCCCAAAACAAAGCCCGGACGGACCGCGCGTAACTTTTGCGCCAAGTTAATCACATCTTCGCGTTTATGACGACGCCCCATTCGGCGCAAAGTCAAATTGTCACCGGCTTGAATGGACAAATGCATATGCGGCATTAAAACATCATATTTGCCGAACAAATCAATCAATTTATCATCAACGCCCGCCGGATCAACCGAACCCAATCGCAAACGCTTTAAGCCCGAAACTTCCTTCACAACACGTTCCACCAAATCCGAAAAACCATAAGGATAGCTGGTAACATCAATACCGGTCAAAACCAACTCCGAATAGCCGTTTTCAACAAACGTTCTGGCTTGCGTAATAACTTGTTCAGGCAAAATGCCTTTATTACGGCCGCGAACTTGGCGCACAATGCAAAACGTGCAAGCGTGATTACAACCTTGCTGAACTTGAATAAACGCGCGCGTGCGCCCTTCAAAATCCGTCACAATAGGTATATCAAAAACCGCATCTGCCACTTCGCCGACCAAAACTTTTTCGTTGCTGATCAAAGCTTCACGCGTGATTTTTTCGCGATTGCCGATGACGCGATCGACTTCGGGCATTTGCGCATAAACTTCGGGGTGCAACTGCGCTGCACAGCCCGTCACGATAATGCGAGCCTCCGGGTTTTCTTTACGTAATTTACGAATCGTTTGACGACACTGACGCTCGGCTTCCGCCGTCACTGCGCAAGTGTTTACGACAATCACATTATCCAAATCGCCGGCGATTTGATTGATCAAAGCCGACTCGTAAGTGTTAATGCGACATCCAAAAGTTATTGTTTTCATAACTTTTATTTACATTTTTTTTGCATTCTTGTCCAGCTTTTATTATAATAAAGTTAAAATATTTTTTTAAAAGGACGAATCTATGGAAACAAACTTGCGGCCTTTGTGGGCAATCGGATTGGAAAGCGACACGGCAATCAGCGGAGTTGACGCGGCTTTAATTCAAACGGACGGCGTGGATATATTCGAACGCGGTGTCACGCTTTCGCGCCCGTATTCCCCGGCAATGCGTGAAGCTATTACTGCCGTTTTGGGCGAATCGGGTCAACGTGATTTAAATTATTTACGCCAAGTGGAGGATCAAGTCACCGCTCACCACATCAGCGCCGTTCAAGAATTATTGGATTCGCAAAACTTATCCCCGCGACAAATAGACGTTATCGGTTTTTCAGGTCACACCGTTTTAAATCGTCCGCAGGAAAAATTATCGATTCAAATCGGTAATGCGCAAATGATGTTGGACGCGTTCGGCATTCCGGTTGTTAACCGTTTTTATCAAACCGATCTGTTAAGCGGCGGACAAGGCGCGCCGATTTTCCCCGTGTATTATGAAGCATTAGCGCGCCCATTGCCGAAACCGCTTGTTATATTCAGCATCGGCGGCATTTCCTCTTTGACTTATATCGGCGTAAACGGCGAGTTAATAGCTTTTGATGCGGGACCGGGCAACGTTTTAATCGATACATGGATGCAAAAACATTTGGGGGCTGAAATGGACTTTGACGGTCTGTGGGCGGCCAAAGGCAACGTGGACGAAAGATTATTGCATAGATTATTACAACACCCCTCTATTTTGCGTACCCCGCCAAAGGCATTAGAACGCACGGACTTTTTGCCACTGCTGACCGATGTGGAAGGCTCTTCTTTGGCCGACGGAGCCGCCACTTTAACGGCGTTGACCGGTGAAGCGTTGGTGCAAGCAAGCCAAAAATTTATTCCCGAAATACCGACTCAATATATTGTCACGGGCGGTGGCGCCTATAATCCGACGATGGTTAAATACTTAAAGCAACATTTAACGGCGCCGGTCAAAACCGCCGATGAAATCGGTTGGGATGCGATGTGCCTTGACGCACAAAGCTTTGCTTTCTTGGCGGTGCGATGCTTGTTTAGATTGCCGTTGACATACCCGACGACAACCGGCGTTGAATTCCCTTTGTCCGGTGGGAAAATATGGAAAAAGTAAAATTGCTTAAAAAAATTTTTAATTTTTACTTGTTATTAACTTTTGGTTCGTATAAAATAGAATTATCAATTTTTGAAAAAGGGTATAAAATGATTGATTTGAACAACACATTTAAGAAGGGCTTTGACAGCGTCCGAAATGACTCTGCAAAAGGCCATCTATACCCCCCCCCCC
>CAKPYQ010000019.1 GCA_934203105.1 uncultured Alphaproteobacteria bacterium | reverse complement strand
TTAATCGGTTAAAGAAGTTTTCATTATTGCCGGCGGCATAGTTCGCTTCCAAGAATCCGGCAAGCGATTTATTCCCCATCAAGTCGGTAAATGACTTGCGCGTCATTACAATGTCCAACCCGTTGTCGTTTGTGGCATTTTTCCGCCAAGAAGCATTAAACATTGCCGAGGCTGAATCCAACAATAAATCCGTTGTATCTCCGTCGCCGATAACTGCGCCGTCACCTTCGCCGGCGGATACATAAAGGTCTTTGTTTTCGTCCATAACCAAGCTGGTGCCGCCCAAAACATATCCAACGACATGCGATTTGCCGGCGTCAAACACGCCTTTGTTTTCGGAATAATAGTTAACACCATTGTTTAATAACACAATTTTTCTTCCGTTTAACGATGATGATGTCGTTGTTGTTTTTATTTTGGAATCACTGGTCGCTTCTCCCGGGATATAGTTTGTTTCATCACGTTTTAAGGTCGGTGGATAGCTGGTACCTTCACCCGATTCGACGACTTGGTTATAGGTGTTACTGTCTTTGCGTTTATCCACGTCAGCAACCAAACCCTCATCGGAAGCTTGAACCAAATCAGAAGGATTTTCTTTGCCACCGTATTCGGTTTCATTGACTTTGATGCGCCCGTAGTTGTAAACGGAAGAATACTGTATTGTTTTGACAACACTGTATTCCAGGTGAGTTTTCGCTTTGCCATTTTCATCATATACCGGTTTTCCCTCTGAATCTACATCAGGTTCTTCGGTCGCAGTAACGTTTTTGATCGTTCTGGAACCGATTGCCCCCAACGCCAAGAAATTATCGACATTTCCTTTGAATTCGATTAAACCGCGATTGACTGCAATACCGCCGTTATAAGCAATCATACCGGCAACCTTTGCGCCGCCCGAAACGTCAAGCAAAATATTACCGTTGTTTTCTGCGTAAGAGTTTGAAATCATACCCACGATATCAAACGGAATTGTGGTTTCTCCACCGTCCGGATCAAGCTCTGTCCAAGAGCCCGGTTTGCTGGTGTCCGGTGTGTATGATTTCGGCAATGATAAGTTACTGACATTGATATTATATGAATGTGTTGTGTTGATGGCTTTGATACTGATCGTACCGTCATTGATGTTGTTGTAAAATTGTGGCGTTTGTTCACCGTCATTCAGTTTGGCTATATTGAGCATACCGATGATCGTTCCTTCGCCATTTAACTGTAAATCAATTTTGGCTCCGGCTTCATTTTTAATGTCTTTGCCGTAAGCCAGAATACCGACCAAATCGCCGATCAAGGCTTGATTGTTATTTGTTTGTGTCATCGCATTGATTGAAATCAATCCGGAATTTGTTGTGGATTTATGATCGGAAGACGTATCGTCTGTTTGAATTCCTGTCAGTCTTCCAAAGCCGCGTTCTGTTCTGTTTTCTAATGCAATCGAAATTGTGCCGGAGTTTTCCGAATCGTATCCGGTTGCTTCTGAAAATGCCATTCCGATGACTTCACCAAAGCTGCCTTTGCGCATTGAAATGGAAATTTCGCCTTCATTATAGTTGCCGGATATGCCGTAAGCTTGCATACTTTGCATTGTGTCGACAGTCGGATCAGCAATCAGCTGAATCTTTCCGGTCGAAGAATTTTTTCCGCCCGCGCCTTGCATTAAACCATCTGCTTTGTGCGTCAAAATAACCGAGCCGTTGTTCAACGCATCACCTCCGTTTGATACCATACCGTAAAGGGCAGTGTTGGCTCCCGCGCCATCGATTTTAATAATCGAATACTGAGCGTTGGTTAATGTGCTGTCTTTGGTATCTGCATACAAACCGGCCAAATCTAAATTATCAACGGCCGAGGAAATATATATGTTTCCTTTATTTTCGACTGTTGTCGACAACCCGCGAATACCCGTCAACCAACCGGATTTGATGTTGCCTGTTCCGATGTCGATATTGATATCGGCGTTATTAACAACGCCTTTACCTTCTTGGTTGTCGCCTTCCAAGTCGATTGCCGAAATTGTCCAACGGCTTAATCCGTCTGTGACTTTGTTGTCAAGATACAGATTTAAGTCCGCATTGTTGTCAATCGATCCTTTGAACCCTTTGAGCAATGCCAAATAAGCATTGCCGGTCAAAGTCAATTTTTCATAGCTTTTAGTTTCTTCAATATACTTGCGTGTTTCGATGACGCCTTCATTGACGATCGAGCCGTAACCACCGACAAAACGAATGCCGTATGCACCACCGAAAGCATTACCTTCGGCGGACACTTTGGAAGCCAGTTGCCCCAAAATTTCAATACGCCCTTTGTTTGTAATGCCGCTGGTGCCTCGATCCGCGTAAATGCCATAGTTATAGAACGGGTTTTTGGTTACATCAAGCAAAATTGAACCGTCTTTTGTGTTTTCAACTGCTCCGCCTTTTTCTGCGTACATTCCGTAAAAGTTTAAGTTTGTTTCGTTTAAAGCGCCACCGGTGGCTTCACCGCGTTTTAATTGAATAGTGCCGTTGTTTTGCAGCGATGAACCGTACAAAGCCGCAACCTTGCCGGTTAAAGCCGATGCAAAATTCGGATTTAATACGGTTGTCAGGATTGTTCCATTGTTGATTAAGTTTCTGTCCGGCGCATATAAGCCATAGGCGTATAAAGCATTTTGTGACAAGTTCAAATTGATTGTCCCGTCGTTTTTAATGCCGGTACTTTCATATTCGCCAAAGATACCGTATGCACTTTTATTCGCGACAACATCTAATGTAATTGTGGCGTCTTTTTCGTTAGAAGCGATTGCGCCTCCGTTTGCCATAATGCCGTATAATTCACCTCCGGTCGCGGACGATTGCGTTAAATGGATCGTTCCGGTGTTGACGCCGTTACTGGCAGCCCCGCCGTTTAACTTTGTATCGGGTGTTAAAGTGCCCGAATAAGCCGCACTTGAAAAGCCGTTGACTTTAATGCCGACTAATTTTTCGCCGGTTGTTTGTCCGGTGATGATACCGCTGTTTGTTGCAGACGCTCCCAATTCGGCAAGCAGAGCGTCATCTTCTTTGGTGACAAGCTTGGTTCCGTCGTTGGTAACGGATTTTGTTTGATATTCTTCTTTGCTTTCAATGCAAGCGCCGTTGACTAAACTTTTGCCTGTCGGGCATTCGCAAACCTGTGCGCCATTTTTGTTGCGCCAAGTACCACCTAAACAAGACGGAACTTCAACGCCTGTAATGTCTTCGGGTTTGTCGGAATTGCCGCCACTGCTGCCGCCACCGCCACCACCGCCGCCGATAGCAAGCGCGGCAATACCGGCGCCGCCCGCAACCAATAATCCGGCAGTAGCCATTGTGCCGGCTGTCCAGAAAGAAGAACCGCTTGATCCGATAATCGCCGCTTCACCATACGGTGTTTCGCTCAGCCCGCCGTTTAAGTAAATCATTTGATCCGGATTAGCTGCGGCTTGCGTGCTGGCGTTGGCCTGAGCATAAATTGATTTTGCACATTGTGCGTTTTTGGAAGCACCGGCTTTTAATAAAGTCTTGTATGCTTTTTGGTTGTTGTTCAACATAGCCAAGCAAAGAGCCGTATTTCCATTTGCATCGGTTTGTTCAATGCTGAAACCTTGCTTTTTTAACGCCTTGATGTATTTCATATCGCCGTTTGCGGCCGCTTGATATAAGCTGTTCGCTATGGCCGTCGGGGTTTGTGCAAAGGCATTAAAATGCCCGAAAATCAAGCCTAAACATACAACGCTACAAATAGTCTTTTTTAACATAAGTATCCTCTTTGATGTCGAACAAATATATTTTTGTGATTTATTTTATACGAACTTATGATAAAAGCAACAAATTTTTGTATTTTTTATAAAATTTTTGTACGGGGCCGGCGGTTTTTTATGACAGTGGGGAGAAGAGGAAAAAGCAAAAACACCCGCCGCAAAGTGAACTTTAATAAAGAACATCGTCTGTCCGGAAAAGAGGGAGTATAAAAAAACACCCGCCGCAAAGGGCAGGTGTTTATTTTTGGCGGAGCGTAGAGGACTCGAACCTCTGCACGGCTTTAACACCGTGGCGGATTAGCAATCCGGTGCATTACCACTCTGCCAACGCTCCAATGTTTAATGCTTATAACCGAAATTTATTCATAAGTCAATCAAAAAAAGCTCGACAATTAAAAAAAATTATATAAAATCGTATTTATTCGTTGTTTTGAACTTAAAAAAAGGAGGATTTTATGAAAGAAATAGACATCAATACATGGTATCGAAAAGATTACTTTTTATTTTATAAAGGCTTTTTTTCGTCGCTTTTTAACGTGTCTATGGAGCTGGACGCAACCGAAGCTTTTCATTATTGTAAAAAAAATGATATTTCTTTTTTTATTTTTTGCCTGTACGCTTTTTTAAAGGCTGCCAATGAAGTGCCGCAATTTCGCCACAGGTTGATTGATGATCACGTTTTTGATATGGAAATTTTGGCCGCTACTACGCCGATTATGCGCCCCGATGATGAAAATCATCAGTTTACAATGGTTGATTGCCCGTATTTTCCGACGTTTGCCGAGTTTTATCGCGAAACGAAAAAGCGGATCGAAAATGCAAATGCCGGTAACGCGCCGGCCGGCGATAAACAAGAAGGCTTGATTTGTTTGAATTGTTTGCCGTGGTTTTCATTCAATGGCGGTTGCCATGCGATTTTAAAGCCCGATCAAACAATGCCGATTATGAATTGGGGAAAGTTAAAAAAGTCGGCGGATCGCTTGATTTTACCTTATTTTATGCAAGCCAACCATATGTTCGTAGACGGTTATCATGTCGGTGATTTTGTTCGGCATTTAGAAAAAAATTTTTCAGAATTTGATAAAATTTAGTTTTGTTTTTATAAAAAATATGCTAATAAAGTCAAATATGTTTTTTTTAGAAAGGAATAAGAAATGAAAAAAAGTCTTTTGTGTTTGACGGCTTTGCTGATGTTGGGAACAGCATCAACGGCCAATGCCGGCGCTTTTTTCGGCCTGCGCGTAGGAGCGGAAAAATATAAAGTGGATAACAACAGCCAAAACTTGGAAGAAGGCAGAACGGATTTCTTGATGGGTGGTTTTTTGGGTTATCATTGGTCGTTTTTCCGGCTGGAAGCTGAATACTTATATCACCCGCAACGCAGCTTTCAAGGAGGTTTGACCAAAATGGAAAGCCAAACAGTGATGGGAAATTTGTATTTTGCTCCTCCGGTACGCAGTGTTTTGCACCCTTATTTTATGGGGGGTGCTGGTGCCGCTTTCCACAGCACAAAAGTAACAGGCGATTCGGATAAAAATACGGCCTTTACATGGCAAATCGGCGGCGGTTTGGAATTGGAATTTACCGAAAAAGTTTTCTTGGATGCCGGCGTGCGTTGGATGGATATGGGAAATGCCAAGTTAAATGACGAAAAATATGATGTCAGAGGCTTATCCTATTTTGCCGGTTTAAGATTCGAATACTAAATCGACTTTTTAAATTAAAAGCGCCTTTTGGAATAAACCGAAGGCGCTTTTTTTATTGAGCTTTTGAAATTAACGGCTTGAATTTCGACCAAAACGGTTGTGGCGTCTGATCGCGGAGTTATCTTCGCCCAAAATATGATTCAAGTGCTTTTCCAAAGCGCTTTGCGTTAAAAGAATATCTTTTTTCATCAAATTGTTGTGCAATGCTTGCAATCTGACAAAAGCTTTTTTGGCAATGATCGGATCGTTTGATTTTAATGCTTTAAACTCTTTGATAATCATGTGTGCAACGCGCAAAGATTGACGCATATAAGGCGGGATTTTTCCTGCGTTTTCAACTTCACGTTTGGCAAAAATTGCTAAAATACTCTCGTCTTTGGGAGCATCTGGCTCTTTTTGTCTGAAATATTCTGCAACTCGACGGAAAAAAGGACTGTTCGACAATAATTTTTTCTCGGTTTCCGATTCGTTGATTAAGGCCGCATATAAATTTGCCGGCGTTACTTTTTTGATGCTAATGGCCAAGCTTTTTGTCATAAAGTCTATGTTTTGGCCTTCATCTTTTTGTAAAACGATTCGTCCGCCTCTGTCTGTAAATGATTGAAACAAATCTTTTTTATCGGATTCTTGGAATGATTTACATAAATCGTACAATTTATCCACTTGATCAAATTCGGTTTTGTAAAAATCGTTTAAGTCTTTCATGATGGCGTGGCATTGGTCAACGGCTTCGTCCGAACTTTGCGGAACATCGTCCAAAGCCGCAAATATTTTTGCATCATTTCCGTCGTTCTCTTCGATGATTTTTTCCAGCTGTTTGTTTCTTTCTTCCAACGTTATGCTGTCGTCAATCACTTGAAGCGTTTTTTTCGTAATTAAATGTTTTAAATGGTCTTTTAAATGTCCGTCTTTAACGTCTTTTTCGTTCAGGTTGTGAAATAAATAAGCTTCGTGATTAAACGTCGAGATCATTAAATCCGGAAGTTTACCGTCTTTGTCGGTTTTGCCGTTTTTATTGATTTCGGTGACCATCGGATTTTGGATTGATACTTGAGTCCAGAAACGTTGCGTTTGTTCTATGTTTTCCCGAACTTTATTTAAATGCGCTTTTTGATGCGGATCATCGGTTTTGGCAAACGATTCGTCAATGGCTTTGTGCATATCGGACAAAATAGACAAATTGAAAAGGCGACCACGTTGATTTTCTTTTAAAATCTTTTCCATAAAGCCGATTTTGCCTTTTTCAAGCATTTCGACCCAAATGTTTTCTTTGGCGTCGGGTAATTTTTTGTATTGATTAAAAACAAGCTCGTTTCTGGCCATAAATTGAAAAACGTCCAAATCTTCATTTTGCATCATTTGACGGATAAAGGGTCTGAAACTTTCCGGACGCGAAATGGATACGGCCGCCAATTGAAACAGAGCAAATTCATCTGTTTTCAATACTTCTTTTATTTCGGAATAGGTATAATTTTTATCTGTTAACTTCATTTTGTCCCCTCTCTTTTTGTGAACTTTTATAAGATTATCATAATTTTATCGTTTTGTCAACATTTTTCTTTAGCTATTTTGTAAAAATGTCAATATTTTGTTAAGTATTGTTCGCGTAATATAACAAACGGATATTTGTTTTTTTATGGATTGGCCAAAGTTGAAGAAGTTAATTTTTTTGTTGATAGGGGTTTTGCTTGCGCTGCCGGCGTGGGCGGTTCCGTCGACTTTGGTTGCTGATGTGCAAAGCGGGTATGTATTGCATGCCAAGAATGCGGATCGTTTGCAATATCCGGCGTCGTTAACAAAGGTTATGACTTTATATATTACCTTTGATGCGCTTGAAAAAGGTTTGATCAGTATGGACGATTTGTTGCCGGTTTCGAAGCACGCGGCGCGCCAACCTAAATCAAAGCTGTATTTAAAGGAAGGGTCGGTTATTTCCGTTCGCGATGCGATTTTGGCGTTGATTGTCAAATCGGCCAATGATGCCGCCGTCGTGTTGGCGGAAGGTTTGGCTCCGTCGGAAGAAGAATTTGCGCAAATGATGACGCGCTTTGCAAAGGATTTAGGGCTGACCGACACAACATTTAAAAATGCATCGGGTTTGCATAATCCTGAACAAGTGACGTCGGCAAAGGATATGGCTATTTTGGCCATTGCTATGATTAACCATTTTCCGCAATATTACCCTTTATTTTCAACAAAATCCTTTAAGTTTAACGGAAAAACGTATTATTCCCATAATGGGATTTTGCTTTATTATAAAGGGGCGGAAGGCTTTAAAACAGGCTTCGTTTCGGCGGTCGGATACAATATTGTTTCAACGGCAAAACGCAATGGTCGCACTTTGGTTGGGGTTGTCATCGGCGAAAACAGCGCCGAAAAGCGTGATCGAAAAATGCGATCTTTGCTAGACACGGGCTTTAAAAAGGCCAAGCAGCAAGAGGAAAAATTAGCGGCTTTGGGCGAAAATCCATTTTTAAAGAAAGCTTTTATTTCTAAATCTCACCGTGATATTTATGACCCTGTGTTGATTGCAAGTGTGGCTCGTACCCGCGCCAAAGTTTCCGAATTAACCGCAACGGGTAATCAGGTTTTGTTGGCTTCTATTCCGATATCTTCTTTTGACGATGACACGATTTCGATTGAGCAGGGCGACTATGCGCCGGCGGATTGGAGCATTCAAATCGGTGCTTTTGCCAGTCGTGAAAAAGCGCAAAAACAAGCTCAAACGGCGCAGGACATTTTGAAGATCAAAGCCAATACGGTTGAATTGCCCGAGCATTCGGCTTTGTTCCGTTCGCGTTTGTCGGGCTTTGAAACAAAAGAAGATGCCGAAGCGGCATGTAAGATTTTGGCGGGTAAATCGATGCCGTGTTTGGCGATTGCACCCAGAAAAAATATGTTCTGAAAAAAACAATATTTTGCTTTTATTGTTTCTTAAACTATGTTATATTGCAAAAAAGAAAAAGGATTTGCAATGAAAAAAATATTTGTAATTGGTTTGCTTTGTTTGGTTTTGGCGGCGTGTTCTTCCGAAAAGGTAATGCCGGAAAAATCTGTTGAACAGTTGTATAATGAGGCGATGGATTTTGTTGATCAGGAAAACTACCCCAAAGCAATTGCTTTGTTTGATGAGGTTGAACGGCAACACCCGTATTCCGCTTGGGCAGCAAAAGCACAAATAATGACGGCTTATTTGTATTATAAGCAACCTAAATATAATGACGCGGTTTTGGCGATCAATCGCTTTTTAAGTTTGCACCCCGGCAACCGCTATGCGCCTTATGCTTATTATTTAAAGGGTATGTGCTATTACGAACAAATTACGGACGCTAATCGTTCCCAAGAGGCCGCCGAACAAGCCTATGAAGCATTCAATCGTTTGATTGTTTTGTATCCGGAAACGGACTATGCCAAGGATGCTGTCGGCAAAATGCGTTTATCGGTTAATCAAATGGCCGCCAAGGAAATGGCCGTCGGGCGGTATTATTTAAAGCAGGGCAAGTATGGAGCAGCATTAAATCGTTTTGCCGATGTGGTGCGCGACTATTCGAATACAGAGCAGGTGGAAGAAGCTTTGTATCGCTTGACTGAAACATATCTGATTTTGGGCTTGGACGAAGAAGCAAAGCGCAGTGCGGCCGTTTTGGGATACAATTATCCGTCTTCATCATGGTATAAAAAGGCGTATGATTTAATCCAAAAGAACAAAAAAAAGAAAGCAAAATAAAATGTTGCAATCGTTGTCGATTCATAATGTTGTTTTGATTGATAAGTTGAATTTAAGCTTTGATAAGGGCTTGAATGTTTTTACGGGCGAAACCGGCGCCGGTAAATCCATTTTGTTGGACGCTTTATCGTTGGCGTTGGGAGCGCGTGCTGATACGGGATTGATTCGCCACGGGCAAGACACTTTGTCGGTGACGGCCGAATTTTCAATCGATGAAAAACAGCCGGCTTTTCGTCTGCTTGCGGAACATGATTTTGAGCCGGATACAACATTGATTTTGCGCCGCACGTTAAATCGTGACGGGAAAAGCAAAGCCTATATCAACGATACGCCGGTCAGCGTTAATTTATTGCGCCAAGTGGCGGATACATTGGTTGAAATACACGGACAGTTTGCTTCTCACAGTTTGCTTAATCCGGCAACGCATTTGGGCGTTTTGGATAAGTATGGGCGTTTGGACAAAATGGCCGACGATTGTCGCAGTGCGTATAGTGCTTGGAAAGAGGCCGAAAAAAATGTGCAAAAAGCGCTGGCTATTTTGGAAAAAGCCAAAAGTGATGAGGATTTTTTAACACACGCAGTCAAAGAATTAAAGGCCTTTAATCCGCAAATCGGGGAAGAAGAAAGCCTGTCCGAACGTCGCACAAGTTTAATGAATGCCGAAAAAATAACGGAAAGTTTAAATACGGCTTTTCAAATTTTATCATCATCGTCCGGTTCGGCTTTGCAATCGCAAATCACAACGGCAATGCGTGAATTGGAAAAAGCCGCCCGCTTTATGCCGAATAGGTTTGACGGGATTTTGGCGGAGTTGGATAAAGTATCGGAAGGATTGGCGGCGGCCGGCGATGAATTGGAAAATGTCGCTTCTTCTTTTGAAGATCCGGCGCAAGAGTTAGAACAAGTCGATGAACGATTCTTTTCGTTAAAGGATTTGTCGCGTAAATACCACGTCGAATGCGATGAATTGCCGGCTTTATTAACCGATTTTGAACAAAAGCTGTCGTTGATTGATAAAGGCGAAGATGAATTGATTGCGTTGCGCAGTTTGGCGGAAAATGCGCGGTTGGATTTTGTGCAAAAGGCAACACAATTAAGCCAACAGCGCCATGAAGCGGCCGCTCGTTTGGACAAAGCGGTGTGCAAAGAATTACCGGCTTTGAAATTGGAAAAGGCTCGCTTTGTGACGATGGTCGAAGATTTGGCGGAAAATGCATTTACAAGCGATGGAATGGATCAAGTTTGCTTTTGCATATCGACAAATGCGGGAATGCCTCCGGCTGCGTTAAATAAGGTTGCCTCCGGTGGTGAATTGGCGCGTTTTATGTTGGCGTTAAAGGTTAATTTGGCGGGCTTGGAAGACATCGCAACCTTGATTTTTGATGAGGTCGACAGCGGTATCGGTGGCGCAACGGCGTCTGCTGTGGGCCAACGATTGGCGCGATTGGCGCGTGAACGCCAAGTCTTGGTTGTCACGCATTCTCCGCAAGTGGCTGCGTTTGGTGGGGCTCATTTACAGGTGGCAAAGATGACCAAAGACAACGCTGTTTTGACGACGGTCAAACAGCTGAATGAAACGGAACGATTGGAAGAAATTGCGCGTATGCTTTCCGGATCGGAAATTACGGACCAAGCGCGTATGGCCGCAAAGACTTTGTTGGAGAAATCATGCATTTAAGACAAATTGCCGTATCGGATTTGACTTTGGAGCAAGCTGCGCAGGAATTAAAAGCTTTGGCGCGTGAGTTGGCCGAGCTGGACGATGCTTATTATCGCGATGATGCACCGCTTGTTGACGATCATGCTTACGACGATTTGAAAAAACGCAATGAAGCAATTGAAGCGCGTTTTCCCGAATTGGTTTTGCTGAACACGCCGTCCAAAAAAGTTGGGGCCGCTGTGGCAGAGGGCTTTTCGAAAATCACTCATAAAGTGCCGATGTTATCGTTGTCAAACATCTTTGAAGAAGGCGAAATTTTTGATTTTACCGATCGAATTCGGCGTTTTTTGAATTTGAACGAGGCCGATGAATTGGACTTTGTTGCCGAACCGAAAATTGACGGTTTATCGTATTCGGCGTTGTATCAAAACGGACGCTTGGTAAAAGCGGCAACGCGGGGCGACGGCGCTGTGGGTGAAGATATCACCGCCAACATTCGTTCTATAAAGGCTTTGCCGGAGCGTTTAAGCGGTGCAAAATTCCCAAACGAAATTGAAATCCGTGGTGAAGTTTATATGGATAAAGCCGATTTTTTTGCCCTGAATGCGCAACAGGAAGCTTTGGGCAAAAAGTTGTTTGCAAACCCCAGAAATGCAGCCGCGGGCTCTTTGCGTCAGTTGGATCCCAAGGTGACGGCGGGACGCAAGTTAAGTTTGTTTGCCTATACAGTCGGCTTTGTCGATCAACCGATGTGGGATTCGCAATGGGAATTGTTGGAATTGTTTAAAGTATGGGGCTTTCCGGTCAGCCCTGAAATCCGCTTTTGCAAAAGCGATTCGGATTTGGTTGATTATTACCGGCATATGCAAGACATTCGTGCGGATTTAAGTTATGATATTGACGGCGTTGTTTATAAAGTCAATCGCACGGATTATCAAAAAAGGTTGGGCTTTATTGCGCGGGCGCCGCGGTGGGCGATTGCTCATAAGTTTCCGCCGACAAAAGCGCAAACGCGTTTGAATAACATTCGCATTCAAGTAGGGCGAACGGGCGTTTTGACGCCGGTTGCGGATTTAGAGCCGATAAATGTCGGCGGCGTTATGGTATCGCATGCGACTTTGCACAACAAAGACGAAATCGACCGCAAAGATATTCGCGTGGGTGATACGGTGATTGTACAGCGTGCCGGTGATGTGATCCCGCAAATTGTGCAAGTGTTGACAGAAAAACGTCCAAAAGACAGCAAAGCTTTTGATTTTCCGAAGACTTGCCCCGTTTGCGGCAGTCATGTGGTGCGGCAAGAAGATGAAGCCGCTCATTATTGCAGTGCGGGTTTGGTTTGTCCGGCGCAAGCTTTGGCGCGCTTGAAACACTTTGTTTCCAAAGACGCTTTGGATATCGAAGGTTTGGGCAAAAAGAATATGGAAACGTTTTTTGATTTGGGTTGGATCCGAACGCCGGCAGATATTTTCACTTTTTTGTCCGAGCATTTAGAGCAATTAAAATCAATGGACGGTTGGGGCAATAAGTCTATATCAAAGTTGAATGAGGCGATTTTGAAAGTACAGCAAGGTGCTGCGTTGGATAAGTTCATTTTTGCTTTGGGTATTCACGGGGTCGGCAGCGCGACGGCGCGTTTGTTGGCCGAGCATTACACGACTTTTGAAAATTTGCAAGAGCGGATGACGCCATTATTTGGTCGAACGGAGTTGACCGCCATTGACGGAATTGGCGATGTTATGGCGACCGACATTGTGGATTTTTTCGAGGAGCCGAAGAATCGGGATTTATTGGAAGTGTTGAAAAAACAAATCCGTATTTTACCTTATGAAAGCAATAAACGTCAAACGGCGTTGACGGGTAAAACGGTGGTGTTCACGGGGACTTTGACGCAAATGACACGCGATGAAGCAAAGGCTTTAGCTTTATCGGCGGGCGCCAAAGTTTCGGGAAGTGTTTCATCGAAAACGGATTTTGTGGTGTTGGGTGAAAACGCCGGATCAAAGGCTAAAAACGCCGAAAAATTGGGCATTAAAACGATTGATGAAAAAGAATTTAAACAAATGCTTGAAATTATATAAAAGTTTGCTAAACTATAAAGTAAAGTAAACGATGGGGAAAGTAAAATGAACGACGGAAAGAAAGATATTCAAACAAATATGGGGGAATATGCAGGGCCTCCGAAATCGCGCGAGTTTCAAAATAAAACAAGTGCAGCGATATCTCATGCGCCCGCGAACGGTCAAGCGCCTAAAATTACTTTGCCTGAAATGACACCGGAAGACGTCCAATTAAGTGCAGAAGATATTTTGGAAAACCCCGAAGAAAGTGAATTGTTGCGTTTGATTGCCGCCGGCGATAGACCAAAGCCTGAAAAAAAGAAAAAGCCTTTCTTTGATTTAAAAAAGTTGGAAATCAAAGAGCTGACCGAATTTAGAAAAAAGTTCAATAAATATCGCGAAGAAAATATAAAGCTTTTTCATCAGTTTAATTCGCTTTGGGCGGTGTTAAAGCTGTCGTTTTATTTGGTGGGTTTAAGCTTTTTTGCTTTTTGCTTTTTTGTTTTCTTTTCATTTGAACCGATGGTGCGTACGGCTTTGCAAAAAAGAGGCTTGACGAACATTACTTTTGGCAACATTGATTATTCGTTGTCCGAATTTACGATGCGCGATGTCAAAGATAAAAACGGTATGTTTACAATCGGTCAAATCAAAGTGCAATACACCGTTGCCGATTTGTTGGAACGTAAATTGCCGTTGGTCGAAATTGATTCGATGAAAATCTATATTCAAGAAGATGCAAACGCTAAAAACACAGCGCAAAACTTTATTCAAATGCTGTGGAAGCTGGGCTTTTTTGATCGGGATTCGCTTTTTTCCATTCAATCATTGCGGTTGGATAAATCCGTTTTGAATATCGGAAACAAAGAATACACTTTGCCGGTCACTTTTTCGGGTGTCGGCAGTTTGGGGGCAAAAAAACAAATTGTATTGCCGATCAATTTACAAAATCGGTTTGTGAATTTAAAGGCCAATTTAACCATTGATATTACAAGTTCGTCGACAATGTGGACGATGGATATTGTATCGGGTACCTTGACTTTTGGGGGCTTTGCACCACAGGATTTGCGCGGTACGTTGGCTTTGAAAACTAAGCGGGGAAAACTCAATGCAATCAGTTATGTCGGTTCTTTGACGCATGACAAACAAGTTAAAAATGTGGAGATTCAAGTATCGGCTTCCAGTCAGGGTCGTATGTCGATGAAATCCACAATGACGATTATCAAAGACAAGGCGCCGATTATTTATTCTTTGAATTTAAGTAATATTTCCGTTGCAAAAGATTTTAAATCGTTTCAAACAAGTTCGCCTGCATTTTTGAAGATTTCAAACTTTAAGGCGGGAAATTTAAAAACGGAAGCGTTGCAAATGTCGTCCAATGGTTTGCTTAAATGTAATTTGGACGGTTGCTCTTATAAAATGTTAAAGCGCTCTGATTTGATTTTGTTCGGACCTTCTTATCCGGTGTTGGATACAACATTATCGATAACCTACCCTTTGCGTTTGACGATCGAACCGGCAAAAGACTTTACAGTTGCTTTAAAAAACAAAAAAGTTGATTTTGACATATCGTTTAACAAAATGGCGTTTGATGTCCGCAAAAAAAGCGATGCTGTGACCTCTGTCAATACCAATGTCGGGTTAGACAAAATCCGAATTTTCGGCAGCTATGATTTGGAAAAAGAAACTGTGACGGCTGATTTTTCAACCATTGTTGATCAAGTTAATGATTCGGAATTTATGATGACGGACGGTGTGCTTCATGCATTGTTTAAAGAAAACGGATTTGAAGCAACCTTGAATGCCAAAAAAGCCCGTTTCAAAGAATTCGAATATTTTAAGCCTGAGTTTGCTTTTGATTTATCATTTAATTCGGATTACTATTTTACCGGATCGATTGAAACACCCAATAAACAATTGTCGGCCGATATAAACGGGTACTATCACCCTTATACGTCCGCGATTTTAATGGCTGTTCAAACCAAAAAACCGGTTGTGTTCAAAAACGCAAATAATTCTTTATTACCGCAGGATTTTTCATCTCTGTTTAGCGATGATTTTTCATCTGTAACCGGCTCTGTCAGCGTAAAAGGCCAAATCCATTATAAAGGCAATCGTTCCATCAGCGGGCCTTTAAAAGTTATGTTTGATGATATGTCCTTTACATACGGCAATACGAAAGTCAAAAATTTGAATGCGGTTTTGGATATTACGCAACTTGTTCCGTTCGGAGCGCAAGGCGGGCAAAATATTTTTGCTTCTTCCGTCTCTAACATTTTCCCGTTTGAAGATGTTAAAGCGCTTGTCTTTTTTGACTCCAACCGCAAACAATTTAATATTTCGTCTTTATCGGCTAAATTAGGCGGGTATCAGCTTTTGATAGACCCGATGTGGTATACATATGCATCGCCTGTATATAACTTTGTATTAAAGGGAAAATCTGAACCCGTACAATCGTTGATCGATGGGACGCGGATTAAAAACTTGCAAGTCAAAGGAAAAGGAAATATTTCATTGTCAATGCAGCAAGAAGGAGCGCAAGCGTCTTTAAAAACGTTTGAATTATCCGTCCCGAATGAAGGTATGATCATATATACGCCGGCGGTTTATCCTAATCCGTATTTGGAAAACTTAAAAGCGTTGGAATTCAAAAAGTTGTCGGTTTATTTGACCCAACAAGATGAAAATTTAGAGCTTGTTTTTTCCAGTGATAATAAGTCAAATAAATTGAAAAAGAAAACCAATTTCCGCTTCACGATCAAAGAGCCGTTGGAAAAATTTTTGTTGCCGAGCTCTTATCCGATCCCTGAAAATATACAGGAAGAAAAGGAAAACTTTTAATCAATGAGCGCATTTATTTTTTCATTGTTGGCTTTGTTGTGGCTTGGGGTTGCTCTTTATTCGAAAAGCTTTATTGTTTGCTTTGTCGTATTGACTGCTTTGATCGGGTTGCTGTTTGTGGTTTTACGCAAGGCGGATTTTCCGCTTAAACCCGCTTCGCCCCTGTTAGCGTCCAAAGTTATTTTGGCAATATCTTTTTTCGGTTGCGTTGCTTTTTGCCTGTTGGATTATCAAAAAAGCATCGGGTGCGTGAATTGTATCGGCTCTTATTTGGCGCGTGTGCCGGATCCTGCTTTTTCCGCTGATTTCGGAATGCAAAATCTGCGCGCTTTGGGGCAATTTTCCCCGCGTTTTCTGGCGATGAGCGGGCTGTTTTTATTATGGGCAGCTGTGTTTTTTGTTGCGATCAATAAGAAAGGTCGGCCGAAAAATGATTGATATTTCTTTTTTTGACAGTTTATGGATCGCCTTTGCTTTGGTTGCTTTGGGAACGATGGTGACTTTTTTTGCGCGTCGTTTTCAGTTTATTTTAATCGGATCGGCTGTGGCTTTATCGGGTATCAGCATTCAATTTTTGGCAACGGATATTTTTCGATCTTCCGGACATTGGACAGGCAAGGGGCTTGTCTTGGCCGTATGGTTTTTGTTTGTTTTACAAGCTGTTGCTTACCGTTTTTGTTTGACGACGACGCGTAAAATGAATAAGGCTTTGTTCGGATTTGCTTTTTTGGCGTTTATAACGTTAGCGATATCGTTGGATTTAATCACTGTTTTGTTGGGATTGACTTTGTTTAACTTGTCCTTTTTAATGTTGGACGCTTTAAGGGGGGCGGACAAAACTCAATTATTGATTTCGATACAAAAATCATGTGTGGCGTTTTTAAGCTTTGCTTATGGAATGGCGATTTTGTTTTGTCGGGAAGGCAGTTTTGCATTTTCCTATTTACGTTTAAAGTTGGCAAAAGGTGATTGGGACAATTTAACGACTTTGGGTGTCGGGTTGTTGGCATTGGCTGTTTTGATCCAAGTTTATACGATTATCCCGTTGGTTAAGGTGAAAAAAAGTGAAAACATTTAACATTGTTTTTAAAGAAGTTTGTTCCAGTACGAATGACGAAGCAAAAACGTTGCCGATGTTTTCGGCGCTTTATGCCGCGCGTCAGACAAACGGGCGCGGACGCATGGGTCGCTCTTGGCAAGACGGAGCAGGTAATTTAATGACCAGTATTGTTTTGCCCAAGCCCAAGCAAGCGCATTTATATTCATTTATGGCGGCGTTAGCGGTGGCCAAGAGCATTGCTTTTTTATCGCCCCGCATTAAGTGGCCGAATGATGTTTTGGTTGCGGGTAAAAAGATTTGCGGCATTTTGTTAGAAGTTTTTGAAGATAAGTTGATCATCGGCATCGGCGTGAATATTCAAAGCCACCCCGACGGTGATTTATTGTATCAGGCGACGGACTTAAAAGAGCATGGTCGTGCAACAGAGCCGGAAAAATTGTTATCAGAGATTTTACAAAACCTTTCTTTTATGATAGAATGCTTTGAGAGAAAAGGTTTTTTGCAGATCCGTTTAGAGTGGTTAGAATTTGCTTGTGGCATAGCTCAACCGATTACGGTCAAATTACCGACGGAAACGCTTTGCGGTACGTTTGACGGCATAGATGATGACGGCGCTTTAATTTTGACGCAGTCCGACGGGCAGAAACGTTTGATTACGGCCGGCGATGTTTTTATGATAGATTAAGTTGATTTCAAAGGATAAATATGACAGAAAAAATTTTAGAAGATGTAAAGCAAGAGCAAACGGGAAATACAGAAGTTTTAATTCCGAAAGACTCTTTGGTATTCGTTCCGTTGGGCGGTATTACCGGCGTTGGAATGAATTTCTTTTTATATGGGTACCAAGGCAAATGGTTGGTCGTTGATTGCGGTATGGGCTTTTCGGACGATCATTTTCCGGGGGTTGATTTATTGTTGCCGGATCCGGCGTTTATTGCCAAGCACAAAAAAGATATTGTCGGAATGGTGATTACGCACGGTCACGAAGATCATATCGGTGCGATACCTTATTTATGGCAAGATTTGCAATGTCCGATTTATGCGACGCCTTTTACGGCCGAGCTGATCGAAGACAAGCTGATGGAGTTTGATTTGATGCGTCGGGCAGAAGTTGTGGTTGTTGAACGTGGTTCGACGATTGACTTGTCGCCGTTTGAAGTGGAGTTTATTTCAATCGACCATTCGATACCGGAACCGAATATGTTGGCGATACATACGCCGGAAGGGACTGTTGTCCATTCGGGGGATTGGAAGTTTGGGCAAGATGTTTTGGATAACCCGAACATTGATGTAAAGCCTTTGCAAAAGTTGGGAAAGAGCGGTGTTTTGGCTTTGGTTTCGGATTCGACGAACATATTTGTGCAAAATCAAGAGCACGACGAACAAGATGTTGCGGACAGTTTAAAAGACTTGTTTGCCGCACAGGGCGGACGCATTTTTGTGACGTGCTTTGCGTCGAATGTAACGCGTATGCACAACATTTATCGTGCAGCAGAGGCTTGCGGTCGACAAGTTTGTTTATTGGGGCGTTCGTTATGGCGTATGGATGATGCTGCGCGCGCAACGGGATATTTAAAGGACGTTCCGCCTTTTTTGACCGAAGAGCAGGTCGCGGATCTGGTTGATGATAAAATTGTTTATATTTGCACGGGATCGCAAGGCGAACCGTATTCATCATTGTCTAAATTATCCAGTAGTAAATCGGGCTCGTCCATTCATTTAAATGCAAATGACGTGGTGATCTTTTCGTCCCGAATTATTCCCGGAAATGAGCAAGCTATTGCTGCTTTGCAACGTCGATTGATGGCAACGGGTTGCAAAATTATTACGGATAAAGATGCTTTGGTGCATGTGTCGGGGCATCCGGCGCGCGATGATGTGCAAAAGCTTTATCAAATGCTTAAACCCAAAATCGTCATTCCGGTGCATGGTGAGCCTTTGCAATTGATCGAGCAAAAGAAGTTGGCGTTAGAGTGGGGCGCCAAATCGGCGATTAACTTGGAAGAGGGCGATGTTTTGGAATTGAATGACGGTGAGCCGGAAATTTTGGGCGAAGTGCCTGTCGGGTGTTTGGCCGTTGACGGCAAGAAAATTATTCCGATCGGCGCAAATGTGATTAAAAAACGGCGTCAAATGATTGATGCGGGCTCTGTTGTTGCTACGGTTGTTGTGAATAAAGACGGTGATATACTGGGCCGTCCGCAACTATCCTCGTTTGGCTTGATGACGGAAGAAGACGGTATGGAAGACGAGCTTTTTGCGCGCATTCATGCGGCAGTAGAGGCTTTGGATAGCTTAAAGAAAAAGGATGATGCCTTTTTAAAGGAAGAAATTCGAGTAACGGTTCGTCATTTTATTACCGAGATGTATGGTAAAAAGCCTTTGTTGGAAATTCATCTGATTCGGATTTAATTTCGAAAGTTGATGTGTTATCAAATGGTGCAATTGTTTTTTTTGCATTGCAGCATTTTGAATTTTTTTGGCGTCATTCAGAGCCCTTTTCCTCTTCCTCGTCATTCTGAGCGATAGCGAAGAATCTCTTGAAGTATGGCACCCTAAAATGTGCGGCGCGCAATTTTTCGCGCGCCCGCGCCGCACATTTCTATCCGATGACGCATCATCAACTCAATAAAAAACTCCTCCATAACCTATTCAAAAAAATGATTTTTGCGCGCCCCAAACCTCAATCAAAAATCATTTTTTTGAAGCTTAAAATAGCTTTGTCAATATATAACAAAAACGATCGTTTAAAGTCAATAGATTTTTTTGCGGCGTGACCCTCTGTAACCCACTGAAAATAAACAAAAGCCGAATTTTCCGTTTTCTCCAAAAAGCGACGAACACAAACGATCGTTTATGTAATATATGAAAGAAGCGGTTTTTTGATTTAGTTTAACAGAGAAATAAGGAGATAAAAATGAATAAAAATCAGCTATTAAACATCAAAAAAATGATTTTTGAGTTGGGGTGTGGGGGCAGCAAAAATCATTTTTTTGATCGGGTGAATGATGCGCGGGAAGTTAAGAGATTCTTCGCTTGCGCTCAGAATGACTGCGCGAACACAAAGAGATTCTTCGCATTCGCTCAGAATGACGCGGGATCAAAAATGTGCGGCGCGGGCGCGCGGGGATTTTGCGCGCCGCACATTTCCAAGTCCGGATCAGGCCACCAATTAAGCACGGGTTTGAGGGGATTTTTTTCGAAGAACAAGGAGAGCGAGAAAAATAAAATTCCAGCGTATAAATTCATACGTGAATTTTATTTTATCGACGCTGTCCGCCGTTATTCGGGAAAAAGCGCCCAAACACAAACAGGTCGCAGCATGCTTGAAATGCTGGGTGTGCTGGCGATCATCGGAGTGCTGTCGGTTGGCGCAATCATGGGCTTTAGCCAAGCGATGAACCGCCACAAAGCAAACGTCATTTTGAACGATGTTTCTTTGGCTTTTGAAGAATTAGCAACGCATGAAACAACCGGCGCGGTCAGCCGCTATCAAGTAACGGCTTTTACGCCCGAATCGGGGCATACTTTGTATGCTAAACGCGACGCGAACGGGAATGATTCAGTCGAAGTCATCGGCGTCGTCCAAGGCGTTTGTGAAGTCCTGATCCAATACGATAAAACCGAACTTTATACGCAAATCAGCGATACAGCCGGCGCTAAATTAACGGCGTGCGCTGACAATCAAACAATGGTGTTTGGGTTGGGTGCGGGCTCGAGCGGTAGCACGGATCCTGATCCGGG
>CAKPYQ010000018.1 GCA_934203105.1 uncultured Alphaproteobacteria bacterium | reverse complement strand
TACACGGATCCGGATTGTGGAACGGCTCCGGAATGCAACAGCACAATTGCTTGCGCCAGCCCGAAAGTTTGCTCGACAGATTACCACTGTGAATGCCCTGCGATAGGCTCTCCGGGTGTTTGCCAAACGACTGAAACGCAAAACGGGTGCCCGGCGATTGTAAACGTTACCGGCAAATGTGGTACAAATGGGATTTGCACGAATGGTGCTTGCAGCGAATGTTCGTCGCCGATGGTTGCCAATGCTGACGGGACGGCTTGCGAATGTCCAGCAAAAGGCGCCAATTGCAAAACGCAAAATGACTTGACTTGTGAGTGCGACCTTTGCGAAGACGGGTTCGAAAAGAACGAAGCCGGTGAGTGCGTGAAGGCCAATCCGTGTGGCGAAGGTCAAGTCAGCGTGACGAATTACGATTCCGCCGGAAACAACATCGGTACAACATGCTGTGAAACAAAGGAAGATCAGGTCAATTCATCTGGTTATGGCGTTTCTGACTATACAGTCGTAGGAGCAATTAACGGCACTTGCTGTGGTGATTATGGAATTACTAAAATTCCCCCCAGAACCACAGAACGGAGTTTTAGGATACTTGTCAATGGTGGTGTTGCTTATTGTGCTAGGGATTATGTTGATAAATACCCGAACGGTACTGTCGAAAAACAAGGCAAACATGTTTCTCCACGCAAATATTGTGGAAGTCCTTACTACTGTCCAGATTTGGGCGAGTGCTTTTGTGTCAATTCAGGAGATCCACTCAACGTAGGCACGGGAGGATGTTTAGCTTGCGATTAATTCAAAACAAAAAAGGAGGTGTGCAACCTCCTTTTTTTAACTTTAAATATTAAAGCTTTTGAAAAGCGTCAACTAAATCCAAACGCTCCCAAGAAAAATGCCCGACCTCATCCGGCTTGCGCCCAAAATGCCCGTAACTTGCCGTCGGTAAATAAATCGGACGATTTAATCCCAAATGCTGCCGAATCCCTTTTGGCGTTAAATCAACCTCATGTTCCAAATAACGCGCGATTTTTTCATCGCTGGTTTGTCCGGAACCAAAGGTATTGACATAAATCGATAACGGGTGCGCAACCCCAATGGCATAGGATAATTGAATCAAACATTTTTTTGCCAAACCGGCTGCCACAATATTTTTTGCTAAATAACGCGCCATATACGCCGCGGAACGATCTACTTTTGTCGGGTCTTTTCCCGAAAAAGCACCTCCTCCATGCGGAGCCGCTCCACCATATGTATCCACAATAATTTTACGTCCGGTCAAACCGCTGTCGCCATCAGGCCCGCCAATCACAAATCGCCCCGTCGGATTGACATAAAGCTTTTCCGGTGCGCACATAAACCCCGCCGGTAAAACTTCATTCAAAACACCCAAAATCCAACTGCGCAACGTCGCAATTTCAATATCCGCTTGGTGTTGCGTCGACACAACAATGCTGTCCGCACGAACAGGACACCCGTTTTCGTAAATTAACGTCACCTGCGATTTGGCATCCGGCTCTAAACCTTTTAAAACGCCCTGATGACGCTTATCACTTAAATTTTTCAAAATCGCGTGCGATAAATAAAGCGTCGCCGGCATATACTCGAAACCCGCCACTTCGTCCGTCGCATATCCGAACATAATGCCCTGATCACCTGCACCGTCACGGTCAACCCCCATAGCAATATCGCCGGATTGCGCATGCAAATAATTTTCAATTTGAACGCTACGCCAATCAAAACCACCTTGCTCATAGCCGATTTTACGAATAACCGAACGCACAATATTTTCCACCTCATCGACCGTCGGAGGCGATGAAGCCGATACCTCTCCGCTTAATATAACGCGGTTAGTCGTCGCCATCGTTTCAACTGCACTTCGAGCATTCGGATCACGCTCTAATAAAGCGTCCAAAATCGCGTCCGATATTTGATCGCAAATTTTATCCGGATGCCCTTCCGAAACAGACTCACTGGTAAACAAATAAGTCATTTATCACCCTTCGCTATTCAGCACTAACAGAAGCAACATCTTCATCTTCCACCATCGGCGGTGTTTCCAAAATCATTTTTTGAGAAAGCTCACCCGCGTCAGCACGAATCGCTTTTTCAATTTCTTCCATTTTCTTGGGATTTGCTTTTAAATAAGCCTTTGCACTTTCTTTGCCTTGGCCCAATTTTTCACCTTGATACGAATACCAAGAACCGGATTTTTCAACAATGCCGGCCTTGACGCCCAAATCCAACAATTCACCGGTTTTGGAAATACCTTCACCATAAATGATGTCAAAATCAACCGTCTTAAACGGAGGCGCAACTTTGTTTTTCACAATTTTAACCCGCGTTTGGTTACCGATCGTGTCTTCGCGATCCTTCACCGCGCCGATTCGGCGAATATCAATTCGAACAGAGGCATAAAATTTTAACGCATTACCGCCCGTCGTCGTTTCCGGATTACCAAACATAACGCCGATTTTCATACGAATTTGGTTGATGAAAATAATCAACGTATTTGAACGCGCAACCGACGCGGTCAATTTGCGTAAAGCTTGGCTCATCAAGCGCGCTTGCAAACCCATGTGTTGATCGCCCATTTCGCCTTCAATTTCGGCTTTTGGAACCAAAGCCGCCACCGAGTCCACAACCAACACATCAATTGCTCCGGAACGCACCAAAGTATCCGCAATTTCCAAAGCTTGTTCCCCCGTATCCGGTTGCGAAATCAACAAATCGTTAATATTAACGCCCAATTTTGCCGCATACGACGGATCCATCGCATGCTCGGCATCAATATAAGCACATGATCCGCCCGTTTTTTGAGCTTCCGCCACCACATGCAAAGCCAAAGTCGTTTTACCCGAGCTTTCCGGTCCGTAAATTTCAATGATACGGCCACGCGGCAAGCCGCCGATTCCAAGCGCCAAATCCAACCCCAACGATCCCGTTGAAATGGAAGGAATCTCCACCGCATTATCACATTGTCCCAAACGCATAATTGAACCTTTTCCGAACGTGCGTTCAATTTGTGTTAACGCAGCACCCAACGCTTTTTCTTTATCCAACATTTTTTATTCCTTCCTTTTACAATTAAAAAACGAATCTGAATGAACCGTCCAAATCAGCCATTTTCGGTCGATTCAAAAGAATTTTTCTTTCTTCTTTTTACAATGTACACGTTTTGTTCTTTTTATGCAAGCAAAAAAATTATTTATTTTTTTTCAACTTCCTGCTATGATACGTTTATATTGGGAGATTTATTATGGAAAAAAGCAAAAAACGCAACAGATTAGCTCGACAAGCTCGCTTTATGTTATGGCAATACAAACGTTGGATTATGGGTTTTTTATTGGCTTCGATCGTCTTTATTTGTATGGTCGTGTTAAGTTATGAATGGAGCTGTCGCGTCATTGAATTAGACTTAACCACCGCCGAACAAACCGCTTATAACATCGCCAGGGCAATGATTTGGTATGCGATTTTCTTAACGGTAGCTATATTATTTATCGGACTGACCCGTATTTTCGGCTTTGTTTATTCTTCGGACGTCAACACGCTGATTCATAAAAAACTGCAAGTCTTGTTCCAACACAATCAACAATTAAAGGAAGGTTTATACGAAACACGTCATTTGCTGGAATGGGCAAAAATCGGTATTTTGACCGTCGAAAAAAGACAAATAACTTATGCAAACTCGATGATGAGCGCGATGTTAGGCTATTCAATAAAAGAGTTGGAAAAACTGTCTTTAAAGGATTTATTAGTTAAAGAAAAATCTTTACCTTTGGCCGAATTGTTAAAAAACGAGGACGTATCCGGCAAAGAATTTAAGCTGGACTTAAAAAGAAAAAACGGAGAGGCTTTATACGCCCGCGTCCGTATCACTTTATTATCAGCCAAAGAAAAAAAGTTTTTGTTCCTTGTTGATGACGAAACATATTTTCGTCAACGCGATGAGTTTGAAAAAGACTATACGGCATTATTTTCCGTCCTGTCGTATTTACGCAGTGCAGATGAAACAAACGACGAAATGTTTTTAATCAACCAAGTGTTAAAGTCGATCTTAAAAGCTTACGATTTTTCGTTGGGATTTTACGGCAAAGCACGCGGCAAAAAAATCAATTTGGAATTGGTCAGCATTAAAAATAAAAAAATGGTTCCTTCCATTCAATTTTTGAATTTGGACGATCCGGAGGACAAAGAATCGGCCGTCGTCAAAGTCTTTACATTAAAAAAAGCCTTTGGATATGCCGACACGCGCACCATTCCTTATTATTTAAAATACTGGTATCAAGTCGATAAAGAAGCTTTCCGTTCTACATACGCTTTTCCGATGGTCATCAACGGCGTTGTAGAAGGCGTCGTCAGCTTTTTTTCATCACGCCCGCATGATTTTAACAATACGCGCCCCGAACGCTTGGGCAATTTGATTGTTGAGCTGTGTAAAAACATCGAAGAACAACGCGCCAGACGATTGTCTCAAATTGCGATCCGTAATTTTGAAGAACGATTAAAAGCGCAGATTCAAGAATTGGAAGCGAACAAACAAATAATGGAACAGCAGGCCGCCGATATGAATATTATGATCGGGGATTTGATTGCGGCAAAAGACGCAGCGGAAGAAGCTAACCGCGCGAAAAGTGAATTTTTGGCCAATGTATCGCACGAATTAAGAACGCCGCTTAATGCGATTTTGGGATTTTCGGAAACGATGCAAATGAAAACGTTCGGAGAAATTAACAACCCTCAATACGTCGATTACATCAATTATATTCATTCCAGTGGCATACATTTGCTTTCTTTGATTAACGATATTTTGGATTTATCCCGCGTCGAAAGCGGTCGCCAACATTTGAATGAAAAGAATATCAATATTAAATCGATTGTCGATGAAGTGATGTATTTGGTATCCAGATATCCTGACGCCGACAAAAAGCACTTTAATGTATCCTTTGAAACAAACGCCGGTTGGCTTTATGCGGACGATCGGATTGTCAAACAAATATTGTTAAATTTATTATCAAATGCGATCAAATTTACACACGATGACGGACAAATTTCGGTGCGCGTTTTTGAAAAAGATAAACAGTTGGCAATCGAAGTTAAAGACGACGGCATCGGCATTGCCGAAGATAAAATATCCAAATTATTTACGCCCTTTACGCAAGTGGAAAACATTTTCACCCGTGCGCACGCCGGCAGCGGATTGGGCTTGTCTTTGGTCAAGCATTTAATTGAATTGCACGGCGGACACGTAGAAATGACCAGCATTGAAGGCAGAGGCACAAGCGTCACTGTCTATTTCCCCAAAGAGCGCGTCATTTGGGAAGGGAAAAAAGAGACGACGAAAACAAAAAAATCAGTTAAGTCAACCAAGGCTGCAAGCGCTTTGACGGCAACAAAAACAAAAAAAGTCGCCTCTGCCACCAAGAAAAAAACAAAGGCGCCGGCCAAAGCACGCACGACAAAAAAGGCAAAAGATCAAAAATAAAGGATTAAAAAAAATGAAGAAAACATTTTTATTATTTTGTTTTATTTTTTCACTTTGTTTTGCTTTAAATGCAAACGCGATTATTTACGAAGATCAAACCATTCAACGCGCCGAACAAAAAGCCGAACGTTATTTATATTGCGGGTCATCAGAGCGGCCGATTTTAGTTGCCGGCTATATGAACTATCCGCCCTTTGGTTGGAAAGAGTATTTTTGGATCAAAGACGCTTTTGACGGCGACGTTAAATTAGTCAATTACAAAGGCATTGGCATTGAAATATTTAAACGTTTTGCGCAAAAAAACAAATTAAATTATCGTTTCGTCGATCTGTTAAATCACGATGAAGCCAGATACGCTTTGACAAAGGGATATTTTGATATTTTGGTAGGAAACTATTATGATGCAAACACTTATTCGGTTATGAATTATTTTTATCCGGCTTACATCAGCAATCCGATTATCATCGTCACGTTAAAGCCGGCAGAAGGCGAAACTGCCCCCGAAACATTGCAAGATTTACAAGGCAAAAAAGGCTTTATCCGTTCGGAAGAAAACTTGTTTGAATTGATCATGCCGCAAGTTCCAAACAACATTCAAATCAAAAAAGTCAACGGTGCCAGCCGCGCTTACCAAGCTTTATTACGCAAAGAAATAGACTTTTTAATCACCAGCAAATACGCCCACGAAACAGAAGTGCGCCGATTTAAAATCAAAGACTTTGTCAGCGCTTCAAATACATCGTTGATGTCGCCGTTTATTTTTATGTCTTATGCCAACGGCAACCAATGTGCGGCCTTTATCAAAGACGCTTTGGAAAAAGAATTAAAAGAAGTTGCCAACGATGAAAATGCGTTGCGTTCGATCTTATCCGGCCAACTGCTTTTATGGGAAAATAAATTCATCAATCAAAAATCATTGATGTATGAAACAGAAACGTTATCGGAAGATCAAATTGAATCGACCAAAAACTTGGACGCGTGGTTAGAGCAAAGAAAAGAAGAAGAAAGACGCAAATTAAACGAAGAAGACGCAACCCACAGCAAAAAGCCCAGACGAGCCGGTTTCAGCAACAGAATCGGGATTTAATTTCTTAGGCTTAGGGGCTGTTACTTGCCCGCTTTACGGTGCTTGGATCAGTGCATCAATTTCGGCTTTTTTACGGCGGAAAGCCAACAAAGTATCGTTTTTTAAAACCCGTTGCGGGATCGTGTATGTTTTAAGCGGTGTCACGGCTTTGCCGTTTTTAATTACTTCATAGTGCAAATGCGGACCTGTTGAACGCCCCGTATTACCGACATATCCGATGGTTTCACCTTTTTTAACATAAGAGCCGACCCTTAAATCCGGTTGAAAAGCATCCATATGTCCGTAAGCGGTAGAATAAGTATTATTGTGCTTGATACGAATATATTTTCCATAGCCGCCGTTACGCCCGATTTTTTGGATCACCCCGTCGGCACCGGCCGGAACAGGTGTCCCGATTTTTGCCGGAAAATCGATCCCGTTATGTTGAATTTGGTATCCCAAAATCGGGTGCAAACGCATACCGAAGTTGGACGAAATACGTCCGCGGCCCAAAGGACGCTGTAACAAAACCTGCGGAGAACTGGCTCCTTTTTCGTTATAAAAGCCTTGCACACCCATAGCGTCAATGAAAAAATAACGTTGATAAGTGGCTTTCGCCGTTGTCAGCGCGACATACAGCAATTGACTTTTGCCGACTTCTTTTCCTGTATCGGTCATTTTTTGTTCGTATAAGACTTTAAACCGATCGCCCGTTTTCAAATCCTTTGAAAAGTCAATCTGTCCGTCCAATGCGCGAATGACTTGATGCACAACGGAATTTGGAATATGCGCTTCTTTGGCGGCCACAGAAAAGTTCGTTTCCACCACACCGTCCAACACAAAATATTTATTTTCAATAATGCCTTCTTTGGATTGCGGAATAAATTCACCCTTTTTGTTTTTCAAAACCGAAACCATATCACCTTTTGCATTTTCGGTTTTCAACCCGACAAAGGTATCGTCTTCGTCCAAAAAGAACAGCTCAAACGTTTGACCGGCTCTGATTTTACGCACATCAAAAACAAAATCCAAAGACTTGGCCGCATTCAGCGCTTCTTGCATAGAAAGCCCTGCCCGTTTCAACAATCCGGACAGTGTTTCATTCTTTTTTAATGTCAAGGATATCGTCTTTATTGTGTGGAGCGTGCTTTGAATAATCGGCTGATCATCGCCTTGCAACGGCGGCACAGATGAAGGCGGCATTTTTTGGCCTTCTTCTTGATCAAAATCCTGATCCTCCTGCATCATATCAACACGATCTTCGACTTTGGGCATATAGGAAATCGGACGGACAATAAACAACGTTGCCACCAACAAAACACCGATTAAGCAGCCCAAAAAAGAATATTGTAACTTTAAATCAAATTGCTTTTGAAAAACCGTTCTATGACGCAAATATGCCGGCTTTGTCCACAACAAAAGCCGGTGAAAAAAGCGCCCGATTTGATGCGATATTGATTTAAAAATATTTTGTTTCATTTATCACCTGTTTTTTAACAGAGTGCTTTTTTTTGATTAAAAAGTCAAGCGCTTTTTTCATCATTGCTTTGATTTAATTCTTTTAATTTTTCAGCAATGTTCAAAAAGTCACGCCATGCGGATTTCTTTTGTGCCGGTGTTCGCAATAAAAATGCAGGATGAAAAACAGGCATAACCAAAACCGGCGCGACCAATCCGGCGCTTTGATAAGTATGCCAATTTCCGCGCGCTTTACTGATTGTTTCGCCATTTGCAATCAACGACGTAAAGGACGTACTGCCTAATGTAATAATAATTTTTGGGGCAACCAACTCGATATGACGTTGAATAAACGGCATACACAAAGCAATTTCCACGCTGGACGGATTTCTGTTTCCGGGCGGACGCCACGGAATAATGTTTGAAATATAAGCATTCGTTTGACGTGACAGACCGATTGCTAACATCATCTTATCCAACAAATGGCCGCTTGCCCCGACAAAAGGCAATCCTAAACGATCTTCATCAGCACCCGGCGCTTCGCCGATAAACATCACCTCCGCATGAGGGTTGCCTTGCCCGAAAACCGTATTTTTCGCTGTTTTTTTCAAAGCACACCCGTCAAAAGCCATTAAAGCAGCCTTTAATTCGTCCAAAGTCTGTGCCTTGGCCGCCGCTGCCGACGCGCTTTGCAACAAGTTATCTGCAGGCATTGTAACTTCTTGCACCGGCTCTGCCCTATAAGGCGGAGGCGGCAATTCTTTTTTCAACAAAACCGCCTCCGGCTTTGGGCTAAATCGGTTTTGCGGTGTTTGACCTATGGCCTCTGTCACACCTGCCGTTATATACCAATTTAAAATTTCTTTTTTTGTTTGCATCTTTTTGCTAAAATACTTTTCAAAACTTTGTTTTTACTCTATACTACATTAGATTTGGAAAAAATGCGAGTCTTAAATAAAAAAATGAGCAAAAAAATGAAAAAAAGAACGATTATTTTATGGAGCATTTTATGCGTCTTTTTGTCGGCGTGTGTTTATTTGACGTTGCCCTCCTCGTGCAACAAAGATAAACCGGCCCCCGAAAAGTTGGAACAAGCAGCAGCTGCCCCCGAAGAAATTGATTATGATTCAATTGTCGAAGCTTACTTTGCCGCGCGACCGGTCAGAGATGTTCCAAAAGAAGCCGACCTGACCGCATTTTTGGTTGGTACTTATGCAAAAAATCATCGTGACTTTAAAACCGCCGCCGACGCGTATGCAAAAGTGTTAAAAACAGATCCGCAAAACAAAGAAGTCAAAGAAAACCTGTACCTTTACTTTGTCTTATCCGGCCGAGTTGATCAAGCGTTGCCTTATGCCTATCAAGTATTGGACGATGCACCGAATGAATTGTTGCCTTTAATGGTTATCTTATCCGAAAATGTACGATCACAAGATTTTCAAAGCGCACTGCAAACCGTTGATAAAGCCAAAAGTTCATATCAAAGCTTTTTATCGCCTTTATTAAAAGCGTGGATTTATACCGGATTAAATGATAAAGATCAAGCATTAAAAACGCTGGACGCTTTAAAGGGAGAAGAAAATTTACAAGCCGCCTATCTTTTACATCGCGCGCTGATTTTGGATTATTTCGGACAAACGCAAGCCGCAGCACAAAGCTATGGAGAACTGATGAAACGCAACGAAACAAAAAACGTGCGCGTCTTGTTGTTATTAAAGGACTTTGAAACCCGCACCCACGCTTTGACCGACAAAAAATCCTTTGCTTTGCAATACGCGACCTTGTCCGACGAAAGCTTTATTTCAAAAGAAATGATGACCTCCCCCGGTGACGGAGAGCGTGTTCGCACGCCAATACAGGGGATTTCGTGGGTCTTTTTCGATATCGCCAGCGCTATGGGCCAATCCGCGAACTTGGATTTATCGTTGTTTTTTGCAAACTTAGCGCTGTATTTAAATCCGAATTCATCAATTACCCAGCTGTTCATGGGTGAAGTTTTGGAAGAATTGCAATTGCTGGATCAAGCAAATGCTTTGTACGCGACGGTCAAACCCGATCAAAACATTTTCCTGTCGGTTCAAATGCGCGCCATCATCAACCAAATCAAAACAAAGCAAATAAAAAGCGCTATTCAAAGCTTAAACGCATTGATCAAAGTATATCCGAAAGCGGCTTTGTTTCATATGACATTGGGCGATGCCTATCGCGAAGAAGGCGATTATAAAAAAGCATTCGAGGCTTATCAAAACGCCAAAGCATTAACAAACCCTTACGACAAGCAAACAGCTCCAATTTATTTTTATCAAGGAGTGTGTAAGGAAGCCTTGGGCGAAAAAAAGGAAGCGATTGCTTTGTTCGAACAAGCTTTAAAATTAGATCCGGAAAATCCGCTTTATTTAAACTATGCCGGCTATTTGTGGTTGGAGCAAAACGAAAATATCCCCATGGCGTTGGAAATGATCCAAAAGGCAGTTGCCAAAGCGCCGAATGACGGCAGTATTTTGGATTCTTTGGGCTGGGCCTATTACTTGATGGGCGATTATGACAGAGCGTTGCCGATTTTGGAACGTGCCGTCACACTGGAAGCCGGAAACGCCGTTTTAAACAGTCATTTAGGTGACGTTTATTGGCGATTGGGACGTTTCAGAGAAGCGCGTTTCCAATGGGCGCATGCCGCCAGTTTAAAAGAAGGCTTAACGCCCGATTTACAAGCTCAATTAGAAGAAAAAATTAAAATGGGTTTAAAGTAAAAGTCAGCGCCTTTGACCAATATCAAAGGCGCTGTTTTTATCCCGCCGGATAAAGTTTTTTTGTGTCCCCTTATTTATGGGCAAACATTTTATCGTGTAAAATGGATAACTGCACGACGGTTTTGCGCTCTGCCGTCTTCTGTGCCATTGCACGCGACCGGATCATTTTCACCCATGGTTGCGATGCGGAAACGATGCGCCGAAATGCCTTGACCCATCAAATATGATTGAACAGCCAATGCGCGTTCTTTACCCAACTTCATATTATATACCGGTGTTCCGGTGTTGTCTGTATATCCCGCAATATTGATCATCAACTTGGGGCATTTTTCGATTTTTTCAACAGCTTGCTGTAAAACGCGTTGACTTTCGGAAGTCAATGCTGCGCTGTCAAAAGCAAAGTGCACAACGGGACGATACTCATCGCTCATTCTGTCGCAACACGGATTGGATTTGCCTGCACAACCGGCCAAAGCTAATACACCCAGTCCCGCCAACGTCATTAAATAAAGTTTTTTCATTTTTGCCTTTCCTTTCCCTCACTCTCTGTACAAAGCTATATAGGGCGCAAAATAAAAAAATTAAAGTTGACTTTAGTGTTGATTTTTTAAAAGCAGCTATTGCTTATCGTATGGCAAAGGCTTTGTCCGTTTTGCCCAACACAAAAATCAACACAGAACAACGAAGCGTTGGCTTAAAAGAAAATATGTTTTTCATTCTCCCCGTTTTATTTTAAAAATAGTTACAATAGATAACTGTTCCAAAGACGATAAATGTTTGAATAAAAGCCAATAAAACCAGCAAAGAGCCAATATCTTTTGCTTTTTTGGACAAGATATGATAATCGTCCGAAATGCGATCGACGAGCGCTTCTATTGCCGTATTGACCAACTCCATAAACAAAATAAACAACAATGCGCAAATCATCGCCACACGTTGCATCGCCGTTGCTTCCATGATAAAAGCCAATATGCCGGCAATAATGCAAAACAAAATATCTTGACGAAAAGCAGCCTCGCTTTTAAAAGCGGACACAAAGCCGTCAAAAGAATAAGTAAAAGCTTTTAAAATTCGAATAATTCCGGTTGCGTTTGATTTCATTTACGGACCTCTTTTTTTTGCCACCAGCATATACACAAATATTCTTTTGTGCAACAAAAAAATTTTTTCTTGTTTTTTACGGCGGGCTTTGCTAATATAATCTTCAATATAGTTCAAGGAGAATATAAATGTCGCCGTTCATTCAAAAAGTATTGTCGTTTTTGGTGTATCGTCAAGAAGCGTCAAACGATCATTTGGAAGCATATCCGGAACGTTTGCACGTTGCCGCATTGCCTGAACGGCGGTATTTAAAAACATCACGATTTTTTGTGATTGCGACTTTATTAAGCTTAACATTAAACTTTGCTTTATGCTTTTTTTATATCCGCAACGCCAAGCAAATAGAAACTTTGGTGGACGTTCCCAACCGTCAAGACACATTCTTATATAACTTGGATTACTACAACAAAGAATTAAAGCCGGTTGAAAAACCGTTCCGGTATTTAGGCTTGAACGATTTGTTATTTCAAAACTTAATTTCCGATTATTTAAATCAACGTTATCAAATGACATCGAACGGACCGGAAATGCTGTTGCGATGGGGAACGCGGGGAAAAGTTGCGGCTTACGCCCCAAAATTATATGAAGACTTTCAAAAGGAAGCCGAGGAAGCTTTGGCCAAACAAGCGCGCGGCTTAACCCAAGAAATATACATTTATTCGATTAAAAACTTAAATGGTAGCGGTTTTTATGAAGTCATCTTTGATGTTTTCACATTAAATGAAAGCGGTTACGGCGCACAAAAATGCCCCTGCCGCGACAAGACAAAAGAATGCTTAACCTGTATGCGCGATACGGCAACAACCGTAAAGCGCTACAAAGCCTATATGGACGTGACGTTGCTAATTGACAAGGCCACGATCAGTGAAGAACAAATCCGCCAAAACATTAACCCTTATTATTTCTTGGTCAACTCTATCCAATTGATGCAACAAGAGCTGCACCCAAATAATATGTGGGAAAATGTCGATTTGATTTTGGAATAAAGAAATTTAAACCCGACCGTATGCGTCTTCAAAACGCACGATGTCGCTTTCGTCCAAAGTATCCCCTGTTTGAACTTCGATAAAAATAACCGGAGCGTTCGTTTCATTTGCAATACGATGTTTTTGTTCAACCTCGATAAAAATCGGAGTATTGGCCGGAGCCGTAAAAATTTTATCGTCCAAAGTAACCGTTGCCTTCCCTTGCGCAATAATCCAATGTTCGCTGCGATGATGGTGCATTTGCAACGACAATTTTTTATCCGGCATAACGCGAATACGCTTGACGATATAATTTTCGCCGACGTCCAACACTTCCCAATCACCCCAAGGCCGTGTATCTTTTTGTCCTTTTGTATATGTGACAGCCATTTGTTTTTTCCTTTTGTTTTTGTTAAAACCTGCCCTTTATTTTAAATGCTTTGTTGCAAAGGTCAAGCTTGTTTATAAAAAAACTTGACGCGCGCGAAAAAAAAGACGAAAATAAGAAAAAACAAGACAGGACGTAAAATGGAAAAAGAACAAAACATCTTGGCCTCCTCTTCTCGCAAACTGCTGAAACGGTTGCGGCAAGTTATGTCGTCAGATGTCAGCGTTCAAGAAAAATTAAATAAAATCGTCGATGCCGTCGCCGATGAAATGCATACACAAGTTTGCTCTTTTTATTTGCTGCAACCCGGCGACATTTTGGAATTGTTTGCCACTCACGGGTTAAAACAATCGGCGGTTCACGAAACCAGCCTGCGTCTAGGTGAAGGTTTAATTGGTGAAATTGCCGTTCAAAAAAAGGCTTTGGCGTTTAAAGACGCGTTTCATCACCCCAGTTTTGTATTCAAACCGGAAACGGGCGAAAAATTATTTCAAACGCTGATGGGCGTACCGGTGTTACAAGGCAGCAATCTGTTGGGCGTGATTGCGGTTCAAACCGAACAGGAATACGATTATTCGGAAGACGAGATTGAAACATTGGAAACAGTTGCAATGTTATTAGCGCAAATTGTTGCTTCTGTTGATTTTCAAACCCAGCAAAACACTTTCATCAAAGCGCACAAAGATACGCGTTATCGGTTAGAGGGCGTCCGTTTGACATCGGGTATGGCGATCGGAACAGCTTTTGTACATTCCAGAACGGCGCGTGTTAAAAACTTAATTTCGACACAGAACGAAGCTTTGGAGCTGGACAAACTGACCCAAGCATTAAACGAAATGGATAAAGCGTTAAATGATACGCTGGCCAACGCGAATATGTCCGATGAAAATGCCGAAATTTTTGAAACGTATCGAATGTTCACAAAGGACAAAGGGTGGATTCGCAAAATCACGGATTACATTCATGCGGGCTTTACGGCCGAAGGGGCTGTTCAAAAAGTCACAGACGATATGACCGAACGCATGAATATGATCACAGACCCGTATTTAAAAGAGCGGATTCATGATTTTCAGGATTTGGCGGATCGGCTGTTGCAACACTTGGCCGGCAAAGACATTAAAGCCAAGAACAAAGATTTACCGGATAATGCGATTTTAATTGCGCATTCGATGGGGCCGGCGGAGTTATTGGATTACAACAAAGAAAAAATAAAAGGCATTGTGTTGGAAGAAGGATCGCCGACAATGCACGTCGTCATCGTCGCAAAAGCGATGAATATTCCGGTCATCGGCGGCATTAAAGGGATTGTGGATTCGGTTGTGACGGGCGACACGATTGCTTTGGATGGCGACAACGGATATCTTTACATCAATCCGGTTGAAGACATTTTAAAGGATTTTAAAAAGCGTATTGAAAGCCGCGAACGCATTCGCCGCAAATACGAAAAATTAAAAAATATCCCCTGCCAAACAAAGGACGGCGTTAAAGTTTCTTTGAACATCAATGCCGGATTGGCTTTGGATATGCTCTCATTAGGCGATGGATTTGCGGACGGGATCGGGCTGTATCGTACCGAACTGCCGTTTATGTCGACGGCTCAATTACCGGACACGCAAAAACAAACCGAAATATATAAACGCACGATTTTAAATGCAGACGGCAAACCTGTTGTATTTCGAACGCTTGACATCGGATCGGATAAAGTATTACCGTACTTGCAACACAAACCGGAAGAAAATCCGGCTATGGGGTGGCGCTCTATCCGCATCACGTTGGATCGGCGGACGTTGTTACGGCAACAGTTGCGGGCGTTTATTCGTGCGGTTGGCGGCAAAGAATTATACGTTATGTTTCCGATGATCACGGACATCAACGAATTTGTCGAAGCAAAAAAAACATTGGACATCGAGTTGGCTCGAGAAAAAGAAAAAGGCCATATATTGCCGTCCAAAGTTTACGTCGGCACTATGTTGGAAGTTCCATCTTTGATTTTCCAGTTGGACGAGCTGTTGCCGATGGTGGACTTTTTATCAATCGGGACAAATGATTTATCGCAATTTTTATTTGCGACCGACCGAAGCGACCCGACGATTTGGGAACGGTATGACGTTTTATCGGCGCCGATGATTAGAACATTAAAGCAAGTTGTCAGCTTGTGCGATTCGTACCAAGTGCCGTGCTCGGTATGCGGAGAAATGGCCGGCAAACCTTTGGAAGCAATGGTTTTGGTGGCTTTGGGGTTCAAAAAGTTATCGATGAATGCAGCGTCTTTGGGCGCCATTAAAGCAATGGTTTTAAGTATGGATACGCGCCAAGTACAGGATTATTTACAAACTATTTTGCCGATACCGGCGCATTCGTTGCGCGAAAAGTTACGCTTGTTCGCGATCGATCACGATATTATCATATAATTTTTATTCAGGAGAGTTTAATTCAATGAAAAAAGCTGTTATTTTGGCCGCGGGAAAAGGAACGCGTATGTTATCCGACAAGTTCAAAGTCTTGCACACCATAGCGAACCGTTCGATGATTGGCCAGATTTTGGATACGTTAAAGAAAATTGACACCGATGAAACGGTTGTTGTTTTATCGCCGGATATGGCTGCGGTGGAAAAAGAAATTCACCCGACCCCGTTTGTTTTTCAAAAAGAAGCGTTGGGAACGGCAAACGCAGCTTTGGCCGCAAAAGATTACATTAAACCGTTTGACGGGGCTTGTTTAATTTTATTTGGGGATCACCCTTTGTTTTATCCGGAAACGTTTCAAAAAATGTTGGACAAGTGCGAAAGCGGTGTTGATGTGGTTGTATTGGGATTTAAGCCCAAAGATCCGGCGCGCTATGGGCGTTTGATTATGGACGATGATGGATTAAAAGCTATTGTGGAATACAAAGATGCAACGGACGA
Organism: uncultured Alphaproteobacteria bacterium; assembly: GCA_934203105.1. GTDB lineage: Bacteria > Pseudomonadota > Alphaproteobacteria > CAAHEQ01 > UBA3637 > CAAHEQ01. Next base: position 4,653 of record CAKPYQ010000018.1, on the reverse strand, counting down.
ACAACGCGCTATCGGATTATGCAATTCGGGGGCAATGTGTGTAAACGGGCGTCATTTATATAATTTGCTTTGCCAAGTTGACAATCAAAACGCCGCCAAAGAATATTATTTGACGGACATCGTCAAAATTGCCAAAGCACAACATTTAAAAGTCGATGTTCAAATTGCCGAAGATGAATACGAAGTTGCCGGCATCAATTCCAGAGAACAACAAGCGCAGGCAGAGGCTATTTTTCAAAAACGTATGCGTCAAAAAGCTCTAAATTCAGGTGTAACATTGCAAGACGCAGACACGGTTTATTTTTCTTATGACACAACTTTTGAAAACGATGTGTTCATAGAACCTTGCGTTTACTTCGGTTTGAACGTACATATTAAGAAAGGGGCAAGAGTTAAAGCTTTTACAAGAGCCGAAAATCAAGTCCTTGAAGGAGAAAAAAAATGAAATTTAAAATGAAAAAATCTTATTGGCTATACTTGCTGATTATTTTAATTGTTGTGTTTTTGGTGTGGATTTTCACCCGTTCGGCAATGGCGGACAGCTGTTCTGTCCAACTGAATGCGTGCTTGCTCAAAGGCAAGGTACAAGACTTTTTCCCACGAATGGGATCGGGTTTTGTTTGCACGATGAAAAATGTCGGCTGCCTGATCGGCCAAGCATTTTAAAGATAAATAAAAGGAGGAGGAAATGGCAAACTTATTTTTAATGGCGGATATGGGCGGAACAAATATTCGCTTTGCTTTGTTTGACGGGCAAGACATCGTTGCTTTGACGCATTATAAGTGCGCGAATTTTTCCTCGTTTGCAGAGGCAATTGACGCTTATCGCAAGACAGTATCTTTTTGGCCAAAAACATTTGTATTGGCTGTCCCCGGACCGGTAGGAAAAGAAGAATACAGTTTTGTCAACAATCCTTGGCGTTTTTCACTGACAACGTTAACAGAACAATTTGGATTTGAAAAAATTCACGTTGTCAATGATTTTCAAGCAGCCGCAATGGCTGTTCCCTTTTTGAATGCGCAAGACATCGTGCACGTCGGCGGAGAAGAAAAAATAATCAGCGATGCTCCGCGCTTGATTATGGGAGCCGGTACGGGATTAGGCTGCGGCATATTGATCCCCGAGCAAAACGGGCTTTATCGATCTTTGGCGTCCGAAGGCGGACATATCGGATTTTCTCCCGCCACGCCGCAAGAAGAAAAAATCAAGCAATTTATTTTGGACAAAGTCGGGCGCGCTTCGGCCGAACGAGTCGTTTCCGGCCAAGGCTTACAAAATATTTATAATGCTTTAAGCGGTCATTTCAAAGCGTCCGAAGCCATTGTTGAAATGGCGTTGACGGGCGATGATTTAGCTTGCGAATCGATTCTGCAAATGTTTGCACTTTGGGGCGATATCGCGGGAGATTTAGCATTGACTTTATTGGCGCGCGGCGGTGTTTATTTAACCGGCGGAATGGTACAGATTGCCGGCATTTCGGACTTATTTACGCGTTCTGATTTTAACGCGCGCTTTATCGCAAAAGGCAGATACCATAATTTGATGAATTCTATTCCGATTTACCTTATTATCCGCCATGACACCGCGTTTTTAGGACTAAAAGCGATCGGTTTACAGGCTTGAAAAACCGCGCAAAATCTTTATTTTTTCAAAAAAATTAAAAAAATTAAAAAAAGTACTTGCAAAAGGTTTTATTTTTTGATATAAGTATGTCTACAATCTTTGGGGGTGTAGCTCAGATTGGTTAGAGCGTCTGCCTGTCACGCAGAAGGTCGAGGGTTCGAGCCCCTTCACTCCCGCCATTTAAAAGCCTTGATTTTCAAGGCTTTTTTTAATTTTTACCGACCCATCCGAATTTCCCGCCGTCAATTCACTCATCAGCGTCATTTAAACCGACAACATATTGACAAAAAACGAATAAAAGTTTAAAATATATTCTATACAGAAAGTATTTTATCAGACGGGAAAAAAACGGCCGATGAAGACCTTTGAAGAAATTATAAACAGCGTTAGTTTTGATGATCTGAAAACAGTTCATCTGCAATGGCGATTGCCTCAAATGCAACAAGCTTTACAGTATGAAAAATGTAAAGAAGAAATAAAAATCCTTAAAAAAGGAATTGAATACGCCAACTCTTACTTAAAAAATAAACCCCATATCCAAGATAACGATACGTTAAAAAATATTGCTCATTTTACCAGGATTATTGCTCAAATACACCCTGGTTGGGAAAACCCCGACTTTGAAAAAGATTCCTTTAAAAGAAAAGTTGAAGCCTTATATAACGAACAAAGTCGACTGCCGGAGGATAAACGATTAAAAGGAGACGCTCTTTTAACTGAATTTTTTAAAATTACAGCAACAACATTGCAGGATAATCATTTATCTATCACAAATATAAATGGTAAATGGCCAATGAAAAGTGAAGATATAAATCGATGGGGAAGTTTAAAAGCCAATCACAGCAAAGGCAGCGTTGGAAAAAATATCGCATACTATCAGGATGCTTTTAAAGGCTTTAAAGGAAATATCGACACAAAACCGGTTATGATTTCCGAAACTCAAATAAATGGAAAGAAAGTTGGTATCGTTGCTTTATCGACCAGTAAAATCGGCTGGGGAAAAGAAAGTATGCAAAATCAAATGGATTTTTGGAACCTCTTTCAATCCGAGTTTGAAAAAAGATACAAAAATTGGGATAACATTATCATCGATGTCAGAGGAAATAGCGGTGGAACCGGCGGTCCTGTTCAAAGAATTGCCGAAACCTTATGGGGAGATAAACGGCCCTATTGTTTAAGTTCTCAAAAGAGAAATACACAAGAAGTAACACTGCAAGAAATCGGACATTTTCAGATATCGGAACAGCCCAAATGGCAAAAAACGGCGTTTAAAGGTCATAAAAAAGGGCTCTACATTTTAACCGACAAAGAAACAGCATCGGGAGCCGAAGCAATTTTCCCGATGCTAAAAGATTATCCGAACGTTCAATTCATCGGTGAAAATACAAGCGGTTGTTGTCAATATGGCGCTTTAAGGCCTGTTGCACTTCCCTGTGGCGGCTGGGTTAACATCGGCAGCATTTTCAGACGATATTCAGACGGACTGATAGAATGCGTCGGGCATAAACCGAACATAAATTGTTCAGGACAAGATGCTTACCAAGTTTGTTTAAACCTAATTCAGCAAAAAACGCAATCACAGCAACAAGCTTTTTCCTTGATCGGCGAATATAAAAATAAAAAAAGCAGATAGTTTTTTGTTGTTTCTCATTCTGAGTATTTTTTCTCCCTCCCGTCATTCTGAACTTTAGTGAAGAATCTGTTTAAAGGGTTGGTGTCATTCTGAGCGGAGCGAAGAATCTTTTAATGCATGGCATTGCGCCCGAAGTGGGGGACGCGAAATTTTCGCGCCCCGCGTCCCCCACTAAAAAAAGCTGTTTTTTTCCACTCGTCATTCTGAACAAAGTGAAGAATCTCTTTACATCATCGCAACATCAAATGTGCGGTGCGCAAATCCCCGCGCGGAGGCATCCCAATCGTCCCCGCGGATTGATCCGCGCGGCGCGGGGACGATTAGGTTTTTGCAATATTAACCTTCGCAGGTTTCTTCAACGTTAACAATATCTACTATTTTACCGTCCTTAAACATTCCTTTTTCAAACAATAGGCCATTTTTATACCATTCAAATGGACCGTTTGCCTGATCGTCTTTATAAGTGCATTTTTCTATCAATTGTCCGGCAGGGTTATATTTTTCAACAACCCCATTCATCATACCATTTTGATAAGTGCCTTTTTCAAACAACCGCCCATCATTAAAATACCGCTCAAAAGGGCCGCTTCGCTTGTTGTCTTTATAGGCTCCTTTTTCGATTAAATGCCCTTCTTGAGAGTATTCTTCAAACGAGCCGTTTCTTTTGTAATCCTTGTACGTAATTTTGGAGAACAACTTTCCGTTCAAGTACTCCTCAACAACGCCATTTAGCATGCCATTTTTAAACGTACCTTTTTCAAATAATTGTCCATTTAAGTAGCTTTCAAACGGACCATTCCGCTTTCCGTCTTTATAAGTGTATTTTCCTATCAAATCCCCATTTTTATCGTATTCTTCATGCATGCCGTCTTCGATCATTTTGAGCCCCTTTTTCTCCTAATTTTTAGTATAAAATAAACTTTAGTTTAAAATAACACAAACGATCGTTTAAAGTCAATAGATTTTTTTGCGATGCGACCCTCTGTAACTTACTGAAAATAAACAAAAGCCAAATTTTACGTTTTGGCAAAAAAGCGACGAACACAAACGATCGTTTATGTAATATATGAAAGAAGCGGTTTTTTGATTTAGTTTAACAGAGAAAAAAGGAGATAAAAAATGAATAAACATCAGCTATTAAACATCAAAAAAATGATTTTTGAGTTGGGGCGTGGGGGCAGCAAAAATCATTTTTTTGATCGGGTGAATAACGTGCGGGAAGTTGAGAGATTCTTCGCATGCACTCAGAATGACGCGGGATCAAAAATGTGCAGCGCGGGCGCGCGGGGATTTTGCGCGCCGCACATTTCCAAGGCCATATCAGGCCATCAATTAAGCTCAGGTTTGAGGGGATTTTTTTCGAAGAACAAGGAGAGCGAGAAAAATAAAATTCCAG
>CAKPYQ010000017.1 GCA_934203105.1 uncultured Alphaproteobacteria bacterium | reverse complement strand
CCGCGGGGACGATTGGGATAAAACATTTATCATTATCGTAATAAATCGCTCATATCCGCCTATACGGATTTTTATAGACTGCCCAGGGAAAATGTGCGGTGCGTGCGCGCGTGGGGATTTGCGCGCCACACATTTAATGCTTTGCCACAGCTTCAAGAGATTCTTCACGTTCGTTCAGAATGACACTACATTTTAACTGCTTTTTTAAGTGGGGACGCGCCGCGCGAATTTTTCGCGTCCCCACTTTGGCGCATTATCAGACGTCAAGAGATTCTTCGCTAACGCTCAGAATGACGCGAGACACAAACAGATTCTTCGCTTTCGCTCAGAATGACAAGCGGACAAAAGGCGCCCGGAATAACACAAAATAAAAACAAGCCAAATAAAGTATTATTGGTCGGCGGGGGTGATGGCCGGCGTATCATTCTGTTCGATCAATTCTTGCGTAAAGAAATACATCACATCAAAAAAACGGGGCAAGTTCAAATCACCAATCAAATCAATCTTGTCCATTAACTGATACGCTTTATTTTTGGGATAGTAAATAATTAAATCTTCGTCTTTTTCGCCCACAATCAAAATGTCTTTGCGCCGATTGCGCGCACGAAAATCCTGATTTACGGATAATAAACTGGGATAAGTATATCCCGCAGCACCACGATCGTGATCTTTGACCCCGAAAAAGCGCAAGCCGTTATACATCAATCCGTCCGTTAACGTTAAAAATTGCAAATAATCAGACGGAATCGGTGTTATTTTTTCCTTTGCCATCGTCATACGCAAAGCCCGTAAATCTTTTTCCGGCACAGGCTTAAACACGCGCGCTTTGGCGTTATAAAGCTTGTCCAACAATTTAGTCAATAACATCATCTGGCACCTCGCATAGTCTTTTGCGCCAATTTTTGGAAAGCGCTTTCGGAATAGCCCGCAAAAACGCTGCGATCATGTTTGCCTTTGCCACCGCTGCCCGTGTACATCGTCAAAGGAATATAAACCTTGCCGGTCGGCACAGGGATATACAGCTTTTGAGGCAAAACCCCGATTTCCATTCCTTCCATTTGCATATCCATAAAGCGGTGTATGTCTTCGTGATACGGGCGATTTTGAATCAACACCATATTCGAAAAATCAACCTCCCCCGTGTAATCAAACGGTATTTTGATATGAACATTAAAGTTTTCCGGCATAATGCCTTTTTTAAAATAAAAGATGCTATCCTCGTCCAAACCGGCATTACGCAAATCATTGATAAAGTGATAAGAAATGTATTTTAAAAAGTCGCGCTTGACACGCTTATATTGCTTTTTGCGATTGACTTTTTCCAATAACGATATCGGATAAGCGGTTGCTTCCACCAAATCCATACCCGGAAAGTTCATTTCCTGAAACTTGGCTTCCCAAAAAGCCAAGTCTTCACGCATTTCGTCCGTCACCGTCATCACGGTTCGTTTCGTCATCGTCGGAAATAAAACCTCTGTACTCATCGTTATTCGTCGACCTCAACAATTTCTTCTTGCAACGAGTTGGCCAAAGCGTCCAAATCCGTATTTTCACGTTGCGCCACAATCCAATACGGCACAAACGGAGATGCCGGCAACATACATTTTTTCTTCATCGATTTATCCAAATACCAACGCGGGGCATCGGCCAAAATCGGACGATTTAAAAAGCCTTGGAAAATCACATATTGCTTTAACATATCCAAGCTCATCATTTCGGAAGCTCCGACAACTTGACTGGATTGCAACGACGTCGAAATGTTCGCCGATAATTTTGGGTTAAATCCGAAAGCTTCTTGCTTTGATACGTTTTGCGTTTGAATCGTCTTTGTACCAATCATTTTGGAAAAACGTTCGGCCGTCTGTTCGTTGTTCTGCGCCAAAATAACTTTGGCCGCCGTCGTTGTAATAATCGTTTCCAAATCGTCTTTACCATATTGACCGGAAATCTGACCTAAATCCTGCCCAATCAACAAGTATGATACTTTTTGACCACGACCGACCGCAGGTCCGTCCTTTACCGCCGCCAACTTCGGCATTTGCGGGAATTCGTCCAATACAAACATCACCGGATAAGGACCGGTTGTCAATCCGTCCGAACCTTTAAAGTTAGGCGGATTAGCAATCAAGAACGAGCTCATCAATTCAATGAAAATACCCGTAATAACAGACAAAGCACGCGCGTCAACCTGGTTTACCGACAAATAAACGGAAATCGGTTTCATTTCGCCCGTAATCGGATCTTTCATACCCCGCAAATCACGGAACGTAAAATCCGAAAATCGCGTCCGCGCTCGAACGGCCGAGTTTTTAAACACACCGATACCCGTCAAAGCCGTTGATAAAATAGAACCACGCTCTTTATCCGGCGTACTGGCCAACTGGTTCATTTCCAACATAGCCCGTTGCGAATAATGAAAACGGTTACATTCATTGACCGCGTAATCCAACACGTCACGCATAGGATCTGCCAACGCCGCCATTTGGTCGCCTTCGTCCGCACGACGTTTAATATCGGCCGCAATTTTCATTTGCGCATCATTCAACCAATCCAAAATCATCGCAATGCACGGTTCACAACCATGCCAATATTGAGGCAAGCCTTCCCATGTTCCGATCGGCGCATACGAATCGTATGTCAAAGAGCCTTGTTGCAAAGCCATCAAAGCCGTTCTGGCACTCATATCCGGCATATCGGAATAATAAGTTGCCAAAACTTTGGCGTCCTCGTCATCAAAAGAACCTTCCATTAAACGGTTCGTAAAGTAATCATTCGCTCTAGCACGTTCGCATTTACTGGATATAAAATGCAAAAAGCCCGACATCGCGTTACGACCCGTTTTTGACCAGTGCGGATCCGCACCGCCTTTTGGTTCTTCAACAATAACCGCCACCATAGAGTCAATATACATATCTCGCGGAGGGCCCGACGGCGGCAAACACGACGGCGACAGAGGATTCCAAGACGGATAGAAAATCCCTTTTTCGGGTTCATCTTCCGCGCCCCAGTTAATAATAAATACAGGACCTTGCGTTGCACGATAACCGGACGTTTTAAAACACAGTTCCGGCTTTGGGTCATTGACGATGATACTGATCCCCGGAGACTCCAAAATCGTCGGAATCACAACACCGACAGTTTTACCTGTTCCCGGAGGCGCAACAACCAACGCGGACAGTGTTTCAGGCATTTTCAACAACTTTCCTTTAAAGCGCCCCAACACCATAATAAAGCCGTTAAACAACTTCATTTTCTTAACGTCTGCATAAGTTGCCATACGGCCACCACCGAACGTTTTTAACATAAAATCATTCGGGTTGATAATAACGGCAATAACAAAAATCGCAATCGCTGTAATAAACGGAATAAAGGGGATCAGCATCGTGCCTAATTGTCTGGACATAAAGCATTTTTTGATCCATTGAGAATATTGCGACGTCAAATATGCCGGATTTAAAGCATGCCCCAAAAATCCCAAAACATTTGCCATTACTTTGCGCGAAAAGCCTTCGTTCAAAATATAGTTTACCGGAATAATTAAGTACACCATTATCAAGCAAACGACAACGGCAATAGCGGCTGCAATAACCAAAAACGATACAGCCTTATCCCGATCTGCATATTCACCCGCACGTTGAAAAACCATTTTGTCCCCTTATTTTTATCCGTTTACAATTTGTTTTATTTTATCGACTTGCTCCATATCAGCGGCTTGTAATTCCTTTGGGAAAGTTTCCGTAAAAGATGGTAATTCTTCCGGCATTCCCATCGCTGAACGCGCCACCAAAGCACCCATTTGACGCCAAACGTCCGCCATATCTTCCGCATTGATGATATTGCCGTCCGTTTTGACCAAAATAATATGCGTATTTGATTTTAAACCATTTTCAAACATTTTGTCGTTCAAAGCCTTTTCAAAGTTCTTTAATTGAGTAATCGGTGATACGCGATGCGATGTTTCGGAAAACCACAATGGATCTTCATCATTAAAGCGTTCTTCATCAGCCAACCAATCGCCCTTTTCAGCATCGGTTAAAATTAAGAAAACTTGATCTTTGGAAACGGCCAAAAAGCTTATTTTATTTTCACCTAAAACAGGATTTGTAATAACCGTCGCGCCGGCCGCTTGCATAATCGCCGGCAAATCTTCCTTCAATTCGACCGGCGTATCCATCGCCCCCAAACTCATCGGCATACCATAGTTGTTTTCCATACCGGCAGAAGCAAACGGCGAAGCACCATTGAAATCATCGGCGATTTCACGATGCGAAAACGAAGAAGAAGCCAACGAATCGGGCAATTTTTCTTCCATCATCAAATTCGGCGCGCCCATTCCCATCGAAGCTGTCGACGGTGCCGAAGTCATCATATCAACGGGTTGTTGGGGTTGTACAGGCGCCACCATTTGCGGAGTTCCTGACAAAGCTTTGGGACGAACTTGACGATAAGATTTTTTCTTTTTAACGCGAATTTGTTTGTTATTGGCCTGAACCTGTTTTGTTTTTTTCTTATAAATCACATCCCAAAACAGCTTTTCATAATGTTTTTTGTAATCGATCGACAAGAAAAAGCACAGCCCCCAAATCCACACAGGAATGAACAAAAAGATACTGATAACAAAAATCCAAAAATAAGAACCTTGAATAATCCAACCGTGATACCACCAATCATTAAATGTTGATTTCCAATCGTTGCTGGAAAAGATATTGAACTGCCAATTATGCAGCATAAACCAACGAAACCACAGAAAATAAAGAAAAGTCCAAAGGGTTGAAATAAATGTTGTTCTTTGAATTTTTTTGATATCCATATTTGTTGCACCTTTCGAAAGCTGTTTTTTCTTGAAAGATTATAAAACAATTATAACAAAAACACCAGAAAAAAATAAAAAAACTTTTCACTTTAAAGATAACAATTGATTTTTTCATTATGTTAAGTTAAAATAAGTGCTTTAATACAAAAGCAAAAACAAAATGTACACACGTAGACAAAGTAAAAAATATATTCCTGAAAGCACCGGAAAACCTTGCGATTGCAAAGGTTGCAAAGCGGAAGGTGTTTACCGTGCACCAAAGGATCGAACCTTGAAAAACTTTTATTGGTTTTGTTTGGAACACGTTCAAGAATACAATAAAAATTGGAATTTTTACGCGGGTATGAGCAGCGACGAAATCGAAAAGCAATTGCGTATGGATATGGTCGGTCATCGCCCGACGTGGAAAGTAAATGATTTATATGCGAATGCCCTGAAAGACCCGCTGGACATTTTAGGCTTGGCGCGCGGACGCATGGGCAAAAGACAAGCTCCACCCGAAATGGACGACTTTGAAAGCAAAGATGCGCACATTAAAACGCCCAACTTGGCAACAGTCGAGCATTTAAATGCTATTCGCACGCTGAACTTAACGCCTCCGATTACATGCGATACAGTCAAATGCCAATATAAAGCTTTGGCAAAAAAATATCACCCTGATAAAAATGCGGGATCGAAAGAGGCCGAAGAAATATTTAAAAACGTAACACAAGCTTATCAATTATTGATGAAAGCCTTGCGCAGTGGCAGTTAAACACTGACAATCCCTTTAATAAGAGCATCAAAAAAAGCTCCCCTTTTTGAAAGAGGAGCTTTTATTTTCTAAACCTTACGCTTTTTGCAAATCCAACTGGATTGTACCGTTTCCGATTTCCTCTGAAACCGGCGCGTCGGATAAGGATTGTTTTGCAACCATATCCAAAGCCAAAACTTGCTCCATAATATAGTTTTTATGCATTTCCAAAGCCTCACCAATCAACGGGGTCGAAGCTGTATAATGCAACACAATTCGATCCGAAACGTCCAAGCCTTTTTCTTTACGCAAGTTTTGAACCATACGGACAAAATCGCGGGCAATGCCTTCCTTTTCCAATTCCGGATAAACCTGTGTATCCAATTGAACAACGGCCGTATTGTCCGGCAAAGCCATACCCTTTAAACCGTCCTTTAATACCAAGCGCAATTCGAATTCATCGGCATTTAAAACTTGACCGCCGATAAACAAAGTTCCATCTTCACGAAGGGCCCATTCACCGGCTTTGTTGGCCGCCATAATGTCTTTCATATACGCACCCAAACGCTTGCCGATCAACGGTGTTTTCAAATACAAGAACTTCGTCGCCACTTGCAAAACATCGTCAGCAAAACCAACTTCTTTGACATTGATTTCATCTTTAATAATGTCCACAAATTCGGACAATTCATTTTCGGATATGCCGGCAATTGTCATACTCATCAACGGCAACCGGTTGCGCAATTTGGCTTCTTCCCGCACCGCTTTGGCCGTCGAACAAATAGCGCGAACTTTATCCATTTTTTCGATCAGCACGTCATTATCGGCGATATCCAAATCAACCGTCCAATCCGTTAAATGAACAGACTCTTCACCCGTCAAGGATTGATATACATATTCAGTCATAAACGGCATTAACGGCGCCATCATTTGCGATACTTTGACCAACACGGTGTACAAAGTATTGAAAGCGTCTAAATCCGTTCCGTCCCAGAATCGAGCACGCGAACGACGAATGTACCAGTTGTTTAAAATTTCCAAGAAATCCGCACATTCAGCACAAGCCGCAGCCAACTCATAGCTGTCCATTAACCGAGTTAACTTTTGCCCTAATTTTTTCAACTTTGCCAAAATATATTGATCCAACACGTCGGCAGAAGTCGTTGTCAATTTAGCTTTAATCCCTTCCGCATTTGCGTATAAACAGAAGAAATAAAACGCATTCCACAACGGGATCAAAGCTTTACGCGCTGCTTTGGAAATCTCAACGCCCTTTAAATCGACCGCAACCGTACCGCCGCGAACAATCGGAGACGACATCAACCACCAACGCAAAGCGTCCGAGCCCATCGAATCCAAAATAATATTGTGATCCGGATAGTTCTTTAAACGTTTGGACAACTTTTGCCCGTCTTCAGCCATAACAAGCCCCGTGCAAACGCAAGTCTTAAACGCATTTTTATGATGCAACGCCGTTGCTAACACATGCAAAGTGTAAAACCAACCGCGCGTTTGATCCAAACCTTCGACAATAAAATCCGCCGGAAAATGCTTTTCGAAACGTTCTTTATTTTCAAACGGATAATGCACTTGCGCGTATGGCATCGAACCCGATTCAAACCAACAATCGAACACATCTGACACACGACGCATCATCGTTTTGCCCGACGGATCGTCCGGATTCGGATACACAACATCGTCAATCATCGGACGGTGCAAATCCGTCACATCAAAGCCCGTCTTTTCTTTTAATTCGGCAATCGATCCGAATACATCAACACGCGGGAACTTGGGATCTTCGGACTTCCAAACCGGAATAGGCGTTCCCCAGAAACGATTACGCGAAATCGACCAATCGCGAGCGCCTTCCAACCATTTACCAAAGCGGCCGTGCTTGATGTGTTCCGGCAACCATGTAATGTTTTCGTTCAACGCCACCATTTCATCATTCAAAGTCGACACTTTCACAAACCAGCTGGACATCGCTTTGTAAATCAACGGCGTATCCGTGCGCCAGCAATAAGGATATGTGTGCGTGTACTGTTCTTTTTTAACCAACTTGCGATTCGCTTTTAGCCAATCCAAAACCAAAGGATTAACATCAAAGACTTGCTTGCCTTGATAATCCGGCACTTCCGATGTAAAGCAACCGGCTTCGTCTACCGGACAGACAACCGGAAAATCTTTATCATAAGCACGGCATACGTCAAAGTCGTCTTGACCAAATCCCGGCGCAATATGAACAATACCGGTACCATCTTCGGTCGACACAAATTCGCCGGCCAACACACGGAAAGCCCCTTTATCCTTTAAATGCTTAAAGTATGGGAACATCGGTTCATACTTTAAGCCCACCAAATCACGCCCCTTGATCACAGCCACTTCGGTTGCGTGCTGCAATTGTTGCTTATATTTATCCTTTAAAGCCGATGCCAAAATGTATTGTTCATCACCTTCTTGCATTACCGAATAGTCAATATCCTGACCCACCGCAATCATCAAGTTCGACGGCAAAGTCCAAGGTGTTGTCGTCCAAACCAACAAATGCCGGCCATCTTCCAATTTAAATAAAACGGTAATTGCCGTGTCGGTTTTGTCTTTATAGCCTTGGTTGACTTCAAAGTTCGAAAGCGGAGTTTGTGCCGCCCACGAATAAGGCAATACACGATAATCTTCGTAAATTAAACCTTTGTCATACAATTCTTTAAAGTTATGAATAACCGATTCCATAAACGGCAAATCCATCGTCTTATAATCATTATTCATATCGACCCAACGACCGATTCTGGTAAACGTTTCTTTCCAAATGTTCGTGTACTTCAACACATCAGCACGACAAAAATCGTTAAATTTTTGCACGCCGTATTCTTCAATAGCCTTATGCCCCGATACGCCCAATTGCTTTTCGGCCGCCATTTCTGCCGGCAATCCGTGGCAATCCCAACCCAAGCGACGTTCGACTTTTTTGCCGCGCATTGTTTGGTAACGCGCCACAATATCTTTGACATAAGAAATCATAATATGTCCATAGTGCGGCATACCGTTTGCAAACGGAGGTCCATCATAAAAAACAAATTCATCAGCGCCGTTGCGGCGTTCAACAGACTTTTCAAAAGTATGATTTTTATGCCAAAACTCGATTGTCTCTTTTTCGCGTTCGACAACATTATTTTTTGCGTCAAGTTCCGGATAGTATTTTATTTTTTCAGACATCATTTTTTCTTTCTTTTATTTTAAGTTTCAAACGGTTATTTAGGAAATGTTTTTAAGGTATCAGAATATTAGCGGCAATCAGCCACTAATTCGTGCAATAATAATAATGTTATTTATCTTTTTCATCATAAAATGAAGTATAACGAAACTTTTTTATGATTGCAAGAAAAAAGTTTAACTGTTTTGCTTTAATACAGCGATATAAAAGCCGTCTGTTTGGGTGGAAGCCGGCGTTAAATGTTTTTCAAAAACAAGGTGCCAATCGGGGTGTTTTTCCAAAAATCCGGCGACCTGATTTTCATTTTCATCGCGCGTTAAAGAGCACGTCATATAACACAAACGCCCGTCCGGCTTAACAAAGCCTGCCGCCTTTTCGATCAACATTTTTTGCGTTTCGATCAAATGATCAAACTGGGATGGCGTTAATTTGTGCACATTGTCCGGCGCACGACGATAAGTCCCCGTTCCGGAGCATGGCGCATCAACGACCACCGCATCGAATTTTTGTTCGGGAATTTGCAATGCGGTTTGAATGATTTTGACACCGGCACGCGCCGCTCTTTTTTCCAGCTCTGCCAAAGACTTGGCCGATATATCCGACGCGATAATGTGGCCTTTATTTTGCATCGTTTGAGCAAACAGCAACGATTTTCCGCCGACACCGGCGCAAAGCTCTAAAACACTTTCGCCGGGCTTGGCATCAACCGCCAAACCGATCAGTTGTGACCCTTCGTCTTGAACTTCGATCAAACCTTTTTTAAAGACGTCCAACGGCGCCAAATTAACACGCTTTTCCAATATCAACCCAAGCGGTGACTTTTCCGTTGTCCTGCTTTCAATGCCCTGCGCTTTTAAAGCTTTTGCGACCTTTTCCCGATGACCGTTGACGCGCAAAACTGTCGGTGCCTGCTCTTGATTCATCGCGGTAAACTCCGCTTCAAAATCGGGGATTTTTGCACGCAGCCAAGCCGGATATTCTTTTTGACGCCACCTGTTCCAAACACCTTGCGTAATTGCTTTGCGATCTTTAGAACCGATATAGCGGCGCGATCGCGTGTATTCATTGATAATTTCTGATGCCGGTTTGTGCGGATTTTGCGTCAGCTGCCATAACTCATCGATTGCTTTTTGGATTTGTTCCGGTTGCATTTAGTGATGCCCCTTAAAGCCTTTTGCCACAACGTAATATTCGACGGAATCTTTGCGACTTGCAGGGGGCTTGACGTGCTTTACAAGAGCAAAGTCTTTTTTCATTCGCGCCAAAAAAGCGCTGTCCGTACCACCGGCAAAAATCTTTGCAATAAACCAACCGCCCTCGTTCAAAACTTGAATAGCAAACTCATAGCCCAACTCGATCAAGTTCATAATGCGCAAGTGATCCAATTCCTGAATGCCGGTCGTATTGGCCGCCATATCGCTCATCACGACGTCGGCGTTGCCGTTCATCATTTGCTTTAAAACATCGGGAGCTTTTTCATCATTGAAATCCATTTGGACCAAACGCGCACCGGCAATCGGTTGCATCGGCAAAATATCCAAGCCGAAGACCAAAGGATTTTCCTCCGTCGAGCCGACTTTTTTAACCGCTACCTGGCTCCACCCGCCGGGGGCAGCGCCTAAATCCACAATGCGCGCACCTTTTTTGAAAAAGTGAAATTGATCATTTAATTCGATAATCTTAAATGCCGCGCGACCGCGATAGCCTTCCTTATGCGCCCGAACGACATAGGGATCATTCAGTTGACGTTGCAACCAAGCTGTCGAACTTTTTTTGCGCCCTTTTGCCGTTTTGACGCGTGTATGGAGCAAATGTTCTGCCATATTTACATACCCGAAACCATTTGATCTTGCATTGCGAATGTACCGGCAACAACCCACGCCACAATCGCAGCAATCATCAAAATTGCAGCCGCATTTAAACCGGCAGCCTTTTGTTCAATGTCGCGAATAGAATCTTCCAACCATTCATTTGCCATCATATTTAAAGCAGCCGGAAAGTTATCCAATTCAGCATAAATCTGCAAGTCACCGATCACTTCTTTGTCCGGAAAATCCAAGCCGGTTAAGTATAATGCTTCACCTAAGTTTTCACCGTTATTGACGTAAATCAAAGCACGCTCTAACCGATACAACAAGTAGGGCGAAGAATCTCCGCGCAACATACGCAAAGCCTTTGACACCGGCGTACCGGCATTAACCAAAGCCGACAAAGACAACAACCACGAAACACCAACGAAAATACGATACAAGTTCCAAGGCGGAATCTTGTCAAACTTGGCACGCAAGCGCCCTTTCCACCGCGGTAACGTCCAAGAAATAAACAAAAAGATAATCGGTAATGTCACAAACAAAATCAACGAATTTCCACGCACCCAGTTGGACAAAGCAACCAAAGTACGCGCTTGACCCGTCCACACCAAACCCGGCACTGCGTCAACCATCGGCGGCACCATGTAAGCACCCACCGCATAAATAATCAACACCACCATCACCATCAAGAACATCGGGTACGCCAAAGCACCTACAAGAGGTTCTTTCATTTTCTTTGTCCCTTCGACAACGTGGATCAAGTTCGTCAAAGCGTCTTCCAAATTAGCAATATCACCGACGGACAACATTAATAATTCGCTTTGTGGCGCCCACCCGCGCAAAGCCACAGAAAAGCTTAAACCATTTTGCAATGATTCCATCCAACAACCAATCGCAATCGCGGTCGTATCGTCCGGCTTTCTGCCATTATCCGAAGCAATGCTTTGCAATCGCTCCAACGCGTCCATCAACGAAAAACGGTTACGCAACAACGCCGCCAATTTGCGGTAAATCCGCAAGCGGTCGTTTTGGAACATTTTCATCATCATTTGCGCATAACGAATCGTAAATGTGCCAAATTTTTTCTTTTCTTTCGCTTTCGGCAGTTGAGGCGCTTTTAACGGCATTTTTCTGTACCTTTCCTTTTATTAAAGCCTAATAGCTGGCCTTTTCATTTAACAAACCGGTCCAACGTTCAACTTCTTCAATATCTACATGTCCCTGTAACATTCGGGAAATCGCATTTTCTTTTAACGTGCGGCCGCCCAAAGTTTCTTGCCAATAGTCAATGGCTTTTTTGTTTTCACCTTGTAACATCAAATCCAAGAAAGTCGAATCCGGAATAATAAATTCTCCAACCACCGTACGGCCGACGATACCGCGATAATCGCAATGCGGACAACCTTTACCGCGCAAGTACGCGTTTTCCAAACCAAAATCACCCAAAGCAGCTTTTAAACGTTGTGTCGCCGGATTGTCCAAAGCGTCTTTTGCCAAAATACGGCAATGCGGACAAATCGTTCTAAATAACCGCTGCGCGACCATACCGCGGATTAGACTGGGATCTTCCAGTTTGAAATTTTCAACTCCCATATCCTTCAAACGAATTAAGGTTGCCGGCGCACTGTTGGCATGCAATGTTGTCCAAACACCGTGACCGGACAAAGCGCCACGAAAGGCCAAATCTGCCGCCGATAGAGTACGAACTTCACCAATCATCATCATATCCGGATCGGAACGTAACGCCGCTGCCAAAGCTTTTGTAAACTCGCGCTCTTTTAATTCTTCAACACCTGCGTTGGTCACCGGCATTTGACGCGCTCCGGGGATCGGGTATTCAGGCGGATCTTCCACCGTAATTAAGTTAATTTCATAATTACGCTCTTTTAACATATTGATCATATTGCGTTGCAAAGTGGTTGATTTACCGGAACCCGTCGGACCGGTCACAAACACCAAGCCGATCGGCATCGCACGCAACCGATAAAACAAGTCAACATCTTGTTGCGTCCATCCCAAAGAAAGTAAATTACTTTGCGGGTTATTAACATCTGCGGATGTATCGGCATAAAGCAAACGCATAACAACATATCGCGAACCGAACGCAATCGGGTTAAATTGAAGACGAATAGCCAAGACTTCCGGCGGCAACATCAACCGACCGCGCGACCCACGCAAAGGTGTTTTGCCGGATTTTTGCGCGGATTGGTATTCGTTTTGTGCATAGTTCGAATCGGAAATATCCGCAGAAGCAAACGCCGCACGAACAAAAGCTTCGCCCCATTCGTTATTATATTCCATTTCAGCTTGCAACAAACCATTAACACGGAATTGAACTGTCGTATGATCCGCAACAATAATATGAATATCAGACACATGCATTTTTGCCGCATGCGATACAATCGTCACAAAGTCCCGTTGCATACGGATTTGATCTTGCTCTTCGGCTGAAATCTCCTCCGTTTGTGTCGGCTTTTTATTCACATATTCGTAAATATCCGAAATAACCGCCATAGAAACGGCTTCCGGTCGCCCGATTTGCAAGTTTCGCTTGCGCGCCAAAACTTGGAACGACAACACGCGCCCGTCGTGACGATACGGCTCTGCCACCAAAAAACGACCATTGGAAAACAACGCCAAAATCAAGCGCGTTTCATCTTTCACGGGGAAAATACCCGTCGGCGCCGTAATGCATTCGTTCCCGTCAGCAAACAACGATTCGATAAACTCCGGCGTTGAAGTCACTAACCGACGCGGTCCGTCATTGTCTTGTGCCGTCAAAGCTGCGGCCGTTTTCTTTGTTTCCAACGTGCTTTGCGTATTGTTCGAGGCAGTCGGTACAGCAACTGGTGCCGGTATAGTTGGCGCGGCCACAGGATCAATTTCCTCCTGTGGCAAGTGATCTTGCGCTGTCATACCATTCGAAAGTTGCGTGTCCATAATGCCTTGCTTCCTAAAACAGTTTTATTTTTCGTTATCGGCCTTTTCCTCAGCTGCCTTGGCTACCGCAGCCATTAAATCGTCAATATTATAGATTTGGCTGACACCGTCTTTTTCTAATACAATATCAGTTTTCGTTATCGACTTGACAATATGTCCGGAAGGCAATGCTGAACCGACTTTTAAACTTAACATCTTGCCCTCTAAATCAACAACTCTGGCGGTCAAGCGACCTTTCATCCCCTTAATATCAACGATCTTTTGAATCCCAAAAGCCGGTGTTTTAGGGGCTTTTTCTTCGCTGGCCTCTTGTTGTGTGTTGGCTTTATCGTCGGGGCCATCTGTGCTCTCTTGCGACACATCATTTTGTGTTTTTTCACCGTCGATCGGCAATAAATCTTCTTTGGCCATTTCGGCTTCTTCCAATTGTTTTTCCAACAATTCGGTTTTCAATTTCTTTTCCAAAATCTCTTGGCGAATGCGCTCTTGCTCTTGTTGCCATTTAACACGCGTACGAATAACATTTTCACGTTTTTCGATTTCCGCTAAACGCGCTTCACGGTATTTTGCCTTTAACGCTTCCAAATCGTTTTTCAATTGCTCACGTTGCGCTTGCAATTTCAAAAAGACGTTGCCACGTTCCAAATCCGCCATTTCATGGAAAACTTCGGAAGTAATACGACCAAGCAATTGCTCACTGGGCAATTCTTTTTTCGAAACAACCCGTTCCATCGGAGAGGGTTCTTTAATCGCACTGTCCGACAAACTGGGCAAAGGCGCTTCTTTCATTTCGCCCAAAGAAGAACGACCCGGAAAATCAACCGGAGTTGGTTCGGCGACATTATCAACGACCGGAATTTCTTGCGCAGCTGCCGACAAAGCCATAAAGCATACGCTTAAAGCCAATCCAAAACTTAAAAAATTTAATTTTTTGCTTTTCATAGATATGTCCTTCTTATTACTTGTTAACTTCATAAATACGTCCTTCGTACTTCCAATTGCTTGTCAAAGCCGAATCCGACCCCGGATTATATTCAATTTTTGTCACTTCCAACGCAGCAAACGGTTTAAAGAAACTTTCCCATGCCGGCGGATCCATCGACGATGAAAATGCAAATGACAAATATTTATAAATCTTTGCCGGTTGTTGCTGTGCTTGTTGGCCGGCAGCACCTTGCGGCGGTTTTGGCGCTTCAACCACAATTTGACCGACGTTCATTGTAATCGGCATCGAAAGCGCTTGCGAAATATCCGTCAATTCTCGACGCAATTTTTGAACAGATAAGGTCGGTGATGATGCCACAACAGGCAAACCATCAAAAGTTATTTTAATTGTTGCGGCCGTTCCTGTTTCATTGATTTGAACTTCGCCCTTTATCCGATATTGATCGCGTACGGCCGTTTCCAACCAAGCAACGCGCGAGTTACCGCTGTTCGTCCAACCGGTTGTAATGCCCGACGGCGTGCAAGTGATTTGATTAAGCCTCCACCCCGGAATTTGCATCGTTTTTAATTGATAAGAATCGCTCCAACAACGGTTCAAAAACTCCGGCACACTGACCAATTTTTCCCACGGTTTTTCTTCTTCGCGCTGCGGTTCTACCGTTTGAATGCTGGCCTGAGGAATGACCGGTTCAATAATCGTCGGCTCCGCTTTTTCACGATCGATAAAGAACAGCACGGAATAAACTGCCAAACCGACAATCGCCAAAATCAATAAGGCAATCATCAATAAAACTTTTGTACCACGAATAGCGCTTAAACTGTACAAGCGAACCTGCAAACCGTTTTTCAATAAATCTTCGGCCTGCATTTCTTCCGTATCATCAATATTCCAAGACGACGGAGCAATTTTGTATCCCCAATCCGGAACGGCCATCATCGAATAAAAAGCGTCTTTGGCTTCTTGTTCCGTTCGATACAAAATATCTTCTTCCGGCAAGATCAAGTCGTTGCGGGCAACCAAGAACCACCAACCTTCATCAACCTTAAACACCGCGACAAAAGAAGATTTGTCCGACAGCGAATCTAATACAGCAATTGCACCGGCCGGTTGACCTTCTTTATGTCCTTTGTCCGTGCGACCGATACCATATTGAGGCGCTCTGCCGTAATGAATCGTGTATAAGTTCGTGCCGACATCGGCTTCCATCGTTTCCCGAATTTCCGGAATAGGATCATCAACGTCTTGCAAAGGTTGCCAAAACAAACCGACAGCATAATCCACTTTGCCGACTTTAATCAGGTTTTTTTGTTCAAAAGCAAGCGGTTGTTCTTGTCCTGTTGCATTTGCATTGTTTGTCATATCGGCAGACGCAGCAGTCGCCCCACCTTCACCGGCAACAGGCGCCGTAAAGTTGAAGTCTTGCCCTTTATTTAATTTTTTTTCGTCTGCCATTTGACATTTCTTCCCTTAAATTAAAAGCTTTCCATACGTGTTTCCGGTGACAACGGGGAAATCAAAATTTCCGGTGTCAACAAAATCACTAACACATTGCGTACTTGTGTCGAGTATGCCTTTCCGCCCAAGATCGAAATCCGCGGTCTGCCAACACCCGAAGTGTCAGTTTTGTTTTGAACTGTTTCAAAACCGGTCAAGACCAAAGTCGAACCCGAACGCATTGCAATTTCTTGGACAAAGCCGCGAGTTTGCATTTTCGGCAATTGAACAACCGTTGTTTCGGTGTCCCCGCTGGTGCTTGTCGACGAACAAGTATGCGTCGTTGTATTACATGTACCGCTGGCGCAATCAGAGTCGGTTGTACATGTGTTTTGCGTCGTCGGATCCGTACCGGCAGATGAGAACGTTGTCAACGAAATCAAATCTGTCAACGTCATTGAAAACAACATAATCAATCGACCGTTATCCAAAATACGCGGCAATATTTCCATCGTGAAACCATAATTTAACGTGCTGGTATCCATTTCAACAGAAGTCGAACCGTTACCCGAATCATAGTTATCTTTTTGAATTGTCGTCTTTTCAACATAGTTTTCTTGTGTCGTCACTTGAACCGGTGCTACTTTGTTATTCAAAGTCGTTACCGAAGTGCTGGTCACCAACGATGTTTTTCCTTGTGTTGAAATCGCTTGAATAATACTTTCCGAATTGTTCCACTTTGAAGTCGCATCAATCAAAGTCATCGTCAAAGTACCGACAGCCTCGGTCGGCGTAAAGACAGGAGCCGTCGCAACCGAAAGAGTTTTGTTTTGGAAGATCGCTTGCAAGTTCAAACCATATTGGTCTTGATTTTCCAAAGCAACTTGCAATACCTTGACCGAAATCGCGACTTGACGCGACATCTTTTCATTCAAAGTTTGTACATAACGCGCAATTTTTTGCATCACAAAAGGCGGTGCCGTCACCGTGATCGATCCCGAAGTACGATCAACACTCATTACACCTTGATCCCCTTTGACTTGCGTAATACCTTCTTCAACTTTATTCCAAAAGTCCAATGCAACGTTCGTCGACATCGACAATGTTGTTTGACTGCTGCTGGAATCGCTGGAAGTCGGAGTACCGCTTAAAGAAGCCGACATTGTGCTGTCAACCGGCAAAGCGTAAATTGAAAAAACACGCGTTTCCATTTTATAGAAAGAAACTTGACCTTTTCTGTTTTTCCACCAAATCGAATATTTGTGAGAAATATAATCCAACAAACCGCTTAAAGAGCCCGTATAATTTAATTGAAAAGCCTCATCAGGCAATTCGTTATTGGCCCGCAATTCGTCCAAAGAAAACTTCAAACCGGTCATTTCGCGCAAATCAGCAACCAAATCAACCAATTTAATCGGTTCACTGAACGACACTGTTAAAGCGTCCGGCGCTTCCAACGCCAATGGGAACGGTTCACCGCCGGCAATTTTAAAGCTGTCTTGTCCCAACCAAATGTCCTCTTTCATCGTCACCGTATCAATCGGTTCCGGTTTATAAGGAATCTTGGCTTGCTCGACATAAACTTCGGCTTCGTCCAAAACCGTTTGGACGTTGTCTTCCACTTCTTTGACGTGGTTATCGCAAGCCGCAAGCCCTATTGTCAAGGCAGCCAAAGCTACAATGCTCAGCAGATTGAGCGTTTTTTTAATCTGCATTTTCGTCCTCCCGAGTACTAATGACCAAAACTTTATTTCCTTTATAGAATACACCCTTCGGCGCCGGTGTTGCACGCGCAAATGATCTTAACAATGCCGCTGCTACATCGACAAAGCGTCCGCGGAATACTGCGCCGGCTTCCAATGTATAGTCGCGATCCATATTCCACACAACGCGCCAACCGACACGATCACCCCAATCCATTAACAACGAACGCAATGTTGTTCCTTCGGCGGCGACCCAATCCTTCACATCTTCACACGATTCTGTGTTTGTGCGTTGAATTTGGCTGATACGCAACTTTTCTTCTTCCAAAGCTTGTCTTTGCGCTTCCAAATCCGCCATCTCTTGTTCTAAACGCATTCTTTCTTGCTCTTCATAGGCCAAGCGTTCAGCTTGTGCATCTGCGGACATTTGTTGTTCATCAAACGACAAGTCGGAACTCGTGTTTTGACCTTGCGAAAGTGAATTATTTTCTTGAACATCGGAAACAACGTTTTCTTCAATGACGCTGTCGATAATCGCAAAATCGTTACCGTTGTTGGCGTTTGCATTGTTCGAATCAATCGTGGTCGTATTTTCAACCGTTGTTTCGACAATCGGCGGTTCCGGTTTTACTTCCGGTACAGGCGCAGGAGCCGGTTTTGGTTGTTCGACTTTTACAGCCGGCGCAGCCGGTTTTTGTTTTACCGTCACTTGGTTTGTTTTTGTGCTTGATTGCGTGCTGCTTTGAGCCGTCTTTGTTTGAACAGTCTTGCATGAAACGCTTTTGCCAGCCGGTTTTACCGGAACAACGCGCGGAGTTGCCGGCGATGAAGCTGCCAAGCTTTGACGTGATTTTGTTGAAGATTGACCAAGAACGCACGGTTCATCTTGCGCTTGGTTTGCCGGATTTACAACCGGAGCCGGTTGTTCAGCATAGTAAGCTTCATCATTGCTGTAATTTGGCAATTCTTCGGCAAACGGAGCTTCACCTTGATAAGCTTCGTTTTGCTCTGGATACGGATCAAATTGGAATGTATCCGTTTGAGCAGCGCCACCGTTGTTGTCATAATTGTAATTATCCGCCGCACCCCATTCATCGTCAGATGCGGAAGTGCAACCGCACAACACGATTACACTCAAAGCAATAGTTGCTTTTAAAATCTTTTTTGTATTTAAAATTTGTTTCATAAACGTCATCTCCAACTTTAAAATGGCACATTTGGTGCGCGTATATACAGGTATCCTCTCTTCACTTATAAGCCACAAATGTTAATAAATGGTATAAATTTACCATTTTTGAATGATTTGTTGCGAGATTTTACCGTTTTTTCCTGTTTGATACAAAAATTCTTGCTCTTCCGGCAACCGGATATTGCGCAAAATCACCGTGTCGTTATCTCTGTCCGTAAAGACAAAGCGGATTTGACGCGGAGCCAATCCATTTGCCAACAAAGCGCCTTTTATCAAAGCAAACCGACGGGATTGCAGTTCTAAATCATTCGGGCTTAAACGAACTTCAACTGCGGTTCCAACCGTTCTTTGCGGATTATAAGAAAATGCTTTTATCCACTTAAATGCTTGCGATGACAAATCAGCACTGTCCGGCAAGAAACTGATCTTCATTTCCTTCGGGATAGAGCGCAAAATAACTTCATCTGACGCGGAATAACGATTCGTACGCGACGCATTGCGGCTGATTACTTCCAACAAATAATCAACATATTCTTTCTTGGCCGGCGCGTTAGATGCAGTTTGTGTCTCTTCTTCTGTTGCCGTATCTTGTGCTTTTGTGCTGGGGGTTGTTTTTATCGGCGCCAAAGGCAATAACAAAGGCGCTCTTTGGACTTCCTTTGTCACGCAAATTTTATTTTCGCCACCGGCGGCGGTGTTTTCGTCAGCAGGAACAGCCGTTGCCGGCGCACTTGCGGCAACCACCGGCGCGCTGATTGTATTTTTGGACAAGTTTTCAATTCCATTTTCCAAAGCAGCCAAACGCTTTGCCGTGCTTTCCAACAAAGCCGTTGTATCTTGATATTGTTTTTCGATGCTTTCCAATAAAGCTTTATCATTTGCGGTGGTTGTCGGCAAAGCAGGTGTTTCGACACCTTTTAAAGCAACACCGTTTTGAGCGGACGGAGAGCCAACCGGAGCGGTTGCTTGATTATTTTTGCGCCACGGGTTTTGATCATCGACAAAAGCAACTGTTTTTGGCGCATCATTTTGTGCTTCGGGCAAAACATATGTCGGCAACAAAAAACTTCCTTCCGAAGTCAATGTCGGCATTTTTTTATCATCAACAGTTTCTTTTTGCGGATTAGCTGCGGCCGTTTTCATCGCCGCTGTTTGTAAAGAAACTTCTTCTTCCGTCAAAGTAAAGTTTGTGGGTTGGTAATCGCCGTCACCTTCTGCCACTTGTTTAAAGTCATCTTGTTCCAACCAAACGGTTTTCGCTTGCAAATTACTGGAAAATCCCGCCACCAAAGCAAAGGATAAAATTGTTGAAAACATCAATAAAGATTTAGAATTATTCATTTTTTTAACCCTATTTAGAAAAGCACTATAAATATTTATATAAAAATTTTGCGACTCCGTCAATGGCAAAATTGAAAAAAACGCAAAATTTTTTAAAAATTCAGCGTTTCGAGTCGTTTATAGTCAAGTATTTGAATCCAAAAGATTCATTTTTAAATATTTGTTAACTATTTCGATCGTTTTTTTAATAACTTTAATGCTTAAACATTCAAAAAAAGGTTGAGTTTTTGGCTCAACCTTTTAAATCTATTAAATTTATCAAATTTAGCTGCAAGGATATTTCTCAGACGAAGAGGCCGGATCACCTGAAGGGGCACAAAAGCAGATATTGACGTCTCCAGTATCTGTATCATAGTTGCAGAATTTACTATCGCTTTCATATTCGAGACGAGCGTTTATCGTGCCATTTATGCCCGAAAGCGCACAATAAGCTATATTCCCGTTCACGCGAATTTTATAGTTAAAAGTTGACATCTGCACGTAGTGTCTTTCACCGCCGCTTACATACCATTCTTTCTCATCGCTATATCCAGCACAGCATGAGGCATTTATTGCTCCGACTACTTTGTAATTACTTTTTGATTCATAGTTATTTCCACTATAGTTATTTTCATAATCCGCTTTTGTTTCGCAGCACACTTTACCGATATCATTTCCTGCGCTATCGTAATTTGTCACGCTGACTTGACCTTCACCACACGGATTGACTTCCACGCATTCGCCGGCGGCGTTCTTTTCAAACCCGTCTTCGCAAAGGTCGCACTCACAAGTCAAGTCATTTTGCGTTTTGCAATTGGCGCCTTTTGCCGGACATTCGCAAGCTGTCCCGTCAGTATTGGCTACTTTCGGGTCTGTACATTCGCTGCAAGCACCATTCGTACAAATCCCATTTGTGCCGCATTTGCCGGTAACGTTTACAATCGCCGGGCACCCATTTTGCGTTTGCGTGGTTTGGCAAACGCCGGGAGTGCCGATGCTTGGGCATTCGCAGTGGTAATCCGTCGAGCAAACTTTCGGGCTGGCGCAAGCAATTGTGCTGTTGCATTCCGGAGCCGTTCC
>CAKPYQ010000016.1 GCA_934203105.1 uncultured Alphaproteobacteria bacterium | reverse complement strand
TTATAGTTAAAATAATTTTTTTCAGAGGCGGGTGTTCCGTATTCCCCACTATTCATAACTTTATACCCGCCACAACACGTTCCGTTAATTGCTCCTCCGACTGTATAGTCAGAAACGACATCATAACCATATGAATTAACCTGATCTTCCTTTGTTTCACAGCATGTCGTCCCGATGTTGTTTCCAGCGGAATCGTAATTCGTGATAGAAACATAACCATTTTTGCAACAACCTGTTGTTTTTCCATTCCAGAAAGCGGTGGGAGTTTCACCGTAAGTGGCTATTTCACAACAAGCCTCTTCACCGTTTGGAGCACCAGAAACCGAAACTTTAACATGTGTTTTTTGTGTTCCCGTTGTTCCATTACAACAGCTGTATTGATTTTCTCCAACTTTAATGACTTCTCCGGCACAACATTCGGCCCCACTGCCGGTCCAAAATGCTGTTTGAGATGTTTCCCTGATACCATCATTATCCAAATCTAAAACTTCGCAACATAATTGAGTAAAGCCTTCTTGCCCGCCAACAATCGGAACAACATCTGCTATTTTTTTCAAAATATTTTGCCCGTTTTCTTCCTTTTCTTCATAAGGACAACAACTGTAAACACCGTTCCCTATTTCATAAATACCATCACCCAAACAACATTGAGCAGATTTCCCGTCCCAATATCCCATAGGTTCTTTTCCATCTTTAACAGGGCAACAAATTTCTAAAACTCCGTTTGGTGTGTTAACCTTTACAACTTTTTTATCTTTTAAATATGTTTTTTGTGTTTCATCATAAGAGTATGAGCAACATTTATAGCCATCAGACACGCTTGGTAAGAAAACTTCACCTATGCAACATTCGGCTTTTCCAGTTTTTTCATCACCTTTCCAAAAAGCGCTCTCTGCTTCAGTCGGACAACACGCTTTATCGTCAACTTTTGCAATTGCAGATTGAACATCAACAACATGATTTTTGCTTTTTCCGTTGCTGGAAAGACAGCACTCATAATGTTTTTTTTCTTTTTGTGGCAAAAAGATTTCTCCGGCTCCATTTTGGTCTTCACAGCACTTAATTTCACTGCCATTCCAAAATGCTTTTGAGTCATCATTTTGACAACACATATTATTGTCTTTTGACTTTATGAGTAAATATGCATCTTCCGACATTTTTTCATTACTTTTTTCCAAATCAACAAGAGTTGAATTGTAATGAGCTTTTGTCCCTTTTGGAGCATCCAAAGCACAACAAGAATAATCAAGATTAAGCGCCTGAACATCAATATAACCATTTAATACATAAGCCCCATCAGAACTTTCATTTGTTTTTGGTTTTGAAAACTTTTTTTTCTTTATTGAAGAAAGAATAATATCTGCATCTTTCGCGCAACACATAGCTTCTGAAACAATAGGTGGATTAAACTCATTTCCATTTTCATCAAGCCAAACATTTTTTTGATATGGCAATTCTGCCGATTTTCCGCTGCTGGATTTTGCACAACAAGCCGTTGCATAATACTGAGATAAAACCGGACCATCAACACCGTCAAAAATCAAACTTCCAAAAAAGGAACTCCACGGTTTGTCCTTTGGACAACAATAACGATGATAACCGCTTCCCATACGTTTTGAAACTTCATCAGGGCCACAACAATTAGCATAATAAGAACCGCTCAACTCTTGGCTTTGTGGGGAATCTAATCCTATCAATTCTGATATAGATATAATCGGGCCATTATCACTTGCAGGATTTCCATCAGCATCATGATCGCAGCAACCCGTTTGTTGTGTAATTCGGTCGTAAAAAGGACGTTGGTATGCCGGACAACAAAGGCTTTTTTCGGGTCTTTTTCCATACCACGGCTTTAAAGTAAAACGAGCGTGATTTGGGCTACCTTTGGGACAACAACCGAATTTCAAACCTGTTCCATTTATCGGTTGATAAGCATTTGGAACTTCTCCTTCGGCGCAACACACACCCAAATCGGATCCAGAGATTTTTCCTATATTGGAAGCTGTAAAAAAACCGCCATAATTTTTGCAACAACCGGCTACTCTGGTATTGTAATCTACATAGTATTCTTCACCATCTTGGCATTCAGAATCTTCTTTTGGAATATCTGTCTTTTTTTCATCTGGTGGCATAGGAATGTCAATCGTAACTCCATTACCTGCATAAGCCGAAAATATAAATATATTATTCAAGCTTTCGTTAAATGCATCACAAACGCTGTAATCTGGATTATCCGGATCAAAATCTCGACCACCCACAGTCAAAATAAAAGGGGTATTCAGTGGACGATGCAAAAACTCAATACATTCTTCTTTGGTTAAATCTGAAAGCTGTATAATATAAGCGGCACCAGCATTGCTTGCGTCATTTTCGTCTAACCGAATAATTCGAATGTTGTCTTTTGATGAGTCAAAACCATCAATAACAACTTCTGTCTCTGGCGCAACATGTGTTAAATCCATTCCTTTCAAACTCACTACCTTTTGCTGAACTTTTTCATAAAGTTCGTTTATAACAACTTTACTTTTTATTGATGAAAAAAAATATAAAGATGTTAATGATAATACACCTGCAATACCTAAAACACACACCAATTCAAGCATACTGCGACCGGTTTGGGCGCCCGCATTATTCTGAGCGCACGCGAAGAAACTGTCAACTTTCCGCACATCATTCACCCGATCAAAAAAATGATTTTTGCTGCCCCCACGCCCCAACTCAAAAATCATTCTTTTGATGTTTAGTAATTGATTTTTATTCATATTTTCTCCTTTTTTCTCTGTTAAACTAAATCAAAAAACCGCTTCTTTCATATATTACATAAACGATCGTTTGTGTTCGTCGCTTTTTTGCCAAAATGTAAAATTTGGCTTTTGTTTATTTTCAATAAGTTACAGACGCTCGCGTCGCAAAAAAATCTATTGACTTTAAACGATCGTTTTTGTCGTATATTGACAAAGCTATTTTAAGCTTCAAAAAAATGATTTTTGGGATAGGTTTGGGGCGCGCAAAAATCATTTTTTTTAAATGAGGGAAAAGGATTTTGTCATTTAAGAAAGCGCGGCAGCGATTGAAGAATCTTGTAAATCAAAAAGATTCTTCGCTAACGCTCAGAATGACGAGTGGAAAATAATAGCAAAATGAGCCAATAAAACAATCGTCCCCGCGCCGCGCGGATCAATCCGCGGGGACGATTGAAAGGGAATAAAATCATAATTTTCGATGTTCAAAATCCATTCTGGTATGTGGAAAATGTGCGGCGCGCAAAATCCCCGCGCGCCCGCGCCGCACATTTGATGTTATGATGAAGTAAAAAGATTCTTCGTTTCGCTCAGAATGACCCGTAAACCCTAACAGATTCTTCGCTTTCGCTCAGAATGACGGAGGGGAGGAGGGACGTTCAAAATGACACGGGATAAACAGCATTTTTTTAAGTGGGGGACGAGCGGCGCGAAAATTTCGCGTCCCCCACTTCGGGCGCAAGGCCACATATTAAGAGATTCTTCGCTTCGCTCAGAATGACGTAAAAAAACAGCGTCTGAATGACAAAATAAAATATCCCAAAATAAAAAACTAAACAACACTATTTATCTGTTAAAGCGTCTAATTGAATGTCAATATATGAATGATGCTCTTTTTGTTTGCGAGCCTTTAAATCTTCCGGTATCGCACCAGCCGGTTTCATCGCAGCTAATGCCTTCATCGATTCGCTTTTAAAATAAAGCGGGGTCTTGGCCTGAATCGGACGATGATAAAATCCGGCATACAAAACTAATTGCTTGTCAGGCGCCATATTTAAAATACCCGTACCACCGATAACCGAATCTTTAATCCGTTTAAATCCGCCCTTTTGCACAAAAGGATTGACGTTTTTACCAAAGCCCACCTCACCACCGTGCGATCCTTCCACAACACGGGTTAAATTCATAATCCCGGCCGTCACTTTGTTACGCGTAATTACATTATTTTGACGCTTAATAATCTTGGCCGCAACCGAACTTAAAATAACGTCCGTCGTATTTTCCCCATATTTAGAGGCTATTTGATGCCAATCTTGCACGCATACCAAATACACATTGCCTTTTGACCGACCGAAAGTCACGCCGTCTGCAATCGATTGCAGCTTTGGCATACGTCCGAAATCGTCCAAAATAAACTCGACCGCATAAGGTCCGACGCCACCTTCATTTTGCCCGTTTTCCATTAAATAGCCGGAAATCATATTGATAAACAGCGCGCAAACCGCGCCGCCTTCATTATTGACATAAATTGTAATAGGCTTATATTCACCTGTTGCTTCATCTTTTCTGCCACGAAAATCTTTATAGCTGAAATCATTTGATGACGTTCTTTGACGAATAGCGCTGTTTTTAAACAATTCAATACCGCTTTGCGCCATAGACAAAACGGACGAGCGCTGCTTATCGGGCAAAGAATAAACTTGATTGAGCTCCAACAAAGCGCGACGGCTGTACCCGAAAAAGAAAATTTCATTGACCATCGTATCCAAAATCGTTTGCCAAACGTCCAATGAAGCCGCATTAAAATCACCCGCGTCACGTTTAGCACGCAACTCTTTTGTCTTGGCGAACATCCAGTTATTTAATAAATCCAACAACATACCGAATGAAGCTTCTTTACCGATCCAATTATGCGGCAAAGGATCCCACGAACCAACCGGAACATACAAAAATTTATTCATTCGATTTTCATCAATCGCTTTTAAAGCCGCTAAAACATCGGGTGTCTGTTGCATTCCTTGGTAATAGCTTTTTAAAACTTTCAAATCTTCCGCGTCCAAACCTTGCTCATTTAAGCGCACGATAAAATAATCATTTGCTTTGGCCTGCTCAACCTTGTTCGTCACATAAATTGTCAAGCCGGTCAAACATGAACGTCCGGACTTTACCCAATAAGGGTCAGTCCCTTCCGGTCCGTCGGGAATTAAAAAGCCGATCAACGCGTCAATATAGCTGTCCCGCCCCTTATGTTGAGGCGGCATATTATCCGGATTTAAAGGATTCCAACAAGGATAAAAAACACCTTCCTGCGGTTTATCAGCCAAAGAAAAATCCATATTATAAACCGGTCCCAAAGTCGAACGATACCCGCTGGTAAATTTCATCAATTGCCCCGTCGGGTCGTGAATAAACAAACACGCATTGTTAGCGGACAAAATATTCGGAATAACCACGCCGGCGGTTTTGCCGGAACTGGGTGCGCCAATACAAAACACCGATCGCGTATCGGGCAATCGCATTTTAACATCGCCCAAATTTCCCAAATACAAATACTTTCCTTTATCCAAGCGCATTTGCGCTAAATCACTTGTTCTGGCTTCGCGGCCATAGCCAAAATATTGCGGCCGATAATCATAGGGGTTGCAGGTCAAAAAATAAGTAAACCCAAGCGCAAAACCCAACGTCGGCAACAAAGGTAAACGCCACATAATAAACGAAGTCCAAGTATAATGAGCAGGCTCATTTAGCCACAGGTTATAAAACCAACGTCCATAGATATACCACACATAAAACGGATTATGAACGGCTTTTGAAAAAAACGTCATCATTCCTTTTGTGCTGTCAGCAGAAAAAGAGTTACCGATCCAATACGCAAGCGGCAAGATAAAAAACAACACGGCCCACAAAACCAACACGCACAACAACGTCCGTAAGGCCAAGTATTTCAGGGCTTTTCGGCGCTCTATAAAGGCATAACTCATTACCGGTCTCATCGTTTTATCAAGCCCTTTTCTTTAAGTTTGTTTTTTGTGGTTTTACTTTTGACGGTTGGCGCATTAAGCGGCGTAAAGAAAATCCGCTTTTTTGCTCTTGCCATCTTGGGTCACGTGTCTTTGTCGCGGCCTCATTCTTATCCGACGCAACAGCGCTTTTTTTATCCGTCGTGTCCGCCGTTTCCGGCTTGACCTTTAAGGGCGGACGACCATTTTTTAAAGCCTCCGGCCGAACTTGTTGTTTTTTGGCCTTTTCTTTTGCACCAAAAGCAGCGGCTTTATCCGTGCGCTCTTGGCGTATCCGTTGCAACATCAATTCCAAAGTCCGCATACTGCGTTGCATAATCAATTTAGCGCGTGCTTTTTGCTTTGCCATTAACGCCATATTCAAAAAATGTCCGCGCGGAATATACACTCCCGATAAATTTACGCCCGTTAAAACAAGCGCCGATAAATCAATGTCTTGCGGAACTTCCACTTGGCTCATATCAATCGTGCGCAAATCCAAATAGTTTAACTGATCCTGCGGGATTTCATCTAATGCAATTTTGCCTTTTTCCACCTGCTCCAAAAACCATTCCAGCGAAAGCAAATATTTTTTTGTTTCTTCATCAATATCGGCTCCGTCCAAATTACAATTTTTGAAAAAAACGCCCTTCATTTGCGTGTTTTGCATACAGGCGCCCGAAAAATCCGTATTTTCCAAATACGCATAAGATAAATCCGTCCATTCCAACAAAGCCCCCGACAAATTCGCATTCATCAAGTTAGCCTTTGACAGATTGACGCCCGATAAATCTGCTCCGGATAAATCCGCTCCTTTTAAGTTAATACCGCTCCAATCCGTCCCGTACAGGCTTTCGCCTGACTTTAACGCTTTCATAAAAGCAATTGCTTGTTCGTCGGTTTTCCAAGTATCTTTTTCGGACGGCAAAATCCCCGCCGCGCGATCAATATAAGGCAGAAAATCATACTTATCCGCCTCTGTCAACGGGGCAGCGCCAACTTTCATTTCGGGACGTTTCAATTCAGTATCCATCATAAAAGTAATTATAACAAAATCCGCCTCAAACGTAAAGCAATTTTGCATAAAATATAAAAAAATCCCTGCTTTTGTCGTAAAACAGGGATTCTTTTAATCGTAAAAGTGCGTTTTATTTGTATAACGGCCGCGCTTGATAATGCGTGTGCAACAAATGATGAGACTTTTCAGACAACGGCGCCATCAAAAACTCGTTATATAATTTTTGAATGTCGGCGTTTTGATGAGAACAACGTTGTTTTGCGGCTCTGTCATCGCTTATCAAACCTGCTGCGCGCGCTTTGCGAACCTGATCGGTTGCGCCCAAAGGCTGACCGCCACCGCCAACGCAACCACCTTTGCAAGCCATTACTTCAATGAAATGATAAGGTACTTCTTCGCCTTTTTCCTTTGCACTTCGGATTTTATCCAAAACGGGTGCAACATTGCCGATACCGTGAACAACGGCAATGCGTACTTGTTTTCCCGCCAAATCCAAAGTCATTTCTTTGATGTTTTCATCAAGGCCTAAAATCGGTTGGACTTCCAAAGCATTTTGCGGCATTTCCTGACCCGTTACAACATAATGCACCGTCCGCAACGCCGCTTCCATAACCCCGCCGGTAAAGCCGAATACCGTTCCGGCTCCGGTATACTCGCCCAAAGGATTATCCGCCACTTCGTCCGGCAAGTTTGCAAAATCAATACCGGCTTGCTTGATCATACGGGCAAGCTCACGCGTAGTCAAGGAAACATCAACGTCTTGCTCTCCCGACGAGGCCATATCATCGCTGCGGGCAATTTCAAACTTTTTCGCCGTACACGGCATCACGGAAACGACGCGCATTTTTTTTGCATCAATCCCCGCCTTGTTTGCATAGTAAGTCTTAGCAATCGCTCCCACCATTTCGTGCGGCGATTTACACGTCGATAAGTTTTCCAACATATCCGGCGCAAACTTTTCCGCATAATCAACCCACGCGGGACAACATGATGTAATCATCGGCAAAGCTCCTTTACCGTTCACAAAGCGTTCGATAAATTCGCTCCCCTCTTCCATAATCGTCAAATCAGCACCAAAGTTTGTGTCAAAAACGGCTTTAAAGCCCATCTGACGCAACGCCGCATAGATTTTCCCCGTTGTCACACTTCCCACCGGCAAGCCGAATGCTTCGCCCAATGCCACACGAACAGCCGGCGCTATTTGAGCAACACAGTATGTTTCATCATCTTGCAACATATCCCAAACGTATTGCGTATCGTCCCGTTCGGTCAAAGCTCCCGTCGGACAATGCGCTACACATTGCCCGCATTTAATGCACGGGCTGTCACTTAACGTTTTGTCCGCCGCCGGCGATACATGGGTATTGATACCGCGTTGCAACATCGATAAAGCATATACATTTTGCACATTTTGACAAACTTCAACACACCGGCCGCATTGAATACATTTGCGCGGATCAAGAACAATTGCTTTTGTGCTGTTGTCTTTGGGTAGTTCTGCCGGCGATTTTGTGATATTATCAAAGCCGATGTTCTGAATGGAAAAGTCGGCTGCTAACTGCCTTAATTCACACGTATCGTTCTTTAAGCACGTCAAACAATCATTCGGGTGATTGCTTAAAGTCAACTTTAAAACCGTCTGTCTTGCGGCCGTAATTTCCGGATCGCGTGTAATGACTTCCATACCTTCCGCCACCGGCGTGCAACAAGATCGCAACATTCGTCCGCCAACCTTGACAATACAAATGCCACAGGCAGCACTTGGCGCTAAATCCGGATGATGACACAAGGTCGGTATATTGATTTGAACCGACTTTGCCGCATCTAAAATGCTTGTCCCTGCCGGCACTTCAACCGTTTTTGAATCAATTGTTAATTTTACCATATCTCATTCTCCTTTATTTTGTGCCGTTTTTTCATCACCATCAGTCAACAAAGCGTCATATTCGCTTTTAAAGAACTTCATTGTCGATAAGACCGGATTTGGTGCGGTTTGCCCTAATCCGCACAAAGAAGCCTTTTTCATTGCCTCGCCGATTTGCTTGATTTTGGCTATGTCTTTTTTTGATCCCTTGCCGTCGGCAATTTTTTTCATCAGCTGTAACATTTGATAGCCGCCAATTCGGCATGGCGCACATTTACCGCAACTTTCGTCAACCGTAAAGCCCAAATAGAATTTGGCAATTTCAACCATACTGTCGTCTTGATCCATAACGATCATACCGCCTGATCCCATCATCGAACCGATTTTTTTCAGCTCTTCATAACACAGCGGCATATTTAATTCACTGGCCGGAATAACGCCACCGGAAGGTCCGCCTGTTTGAACGGCTTTGAACGGTTTTCCGGACGACGTACCGCCACCGATTTCATTGACCATCGTTGCAACCGTCGTCCCCATTGGCACTTCCACCAAGCCGGAATGCTTGACTTTTCCGGTAATTGCAAATACTTTAGTTCCCTTGGACGTTTCCGTGCCAACTTCAGAAAACCATTCGGGACCATTGACAACAATCGGCGCAATGTTGGCCAAAGTTTCCACGTTGTTAATCGCCGTCGGCTTATCAAACAATCCTTTTTGCGTCGGATAAGGAGGACGAGGGTGTGGCGTGCCGCGTTTGCCTTCCAACGACGCCAACAACGCCGTTTCTTCACCGCAAACAAACGCCCCTGCTCCATAGCGAATATCCGCCATAAAGTTAAAGTCTGTGCCGAAAATGTTACGGCCTAAAATGCCATACTTTTTAGCTTGCTTAATTGCCAACTCCATACGCTTAATTGCCAAAGGATATTCGGCACGGATATAAAACCAACCGTTTGTCGCACCGGTGGCATACGCTCCGATCATCATACCTTCCAAAACCGCATGAGAACCACCGCCCAAAATGCACGAGTCCATATAAGCCCCCGGATCGCCTTCATCGCCGTTGCAAACCATAAACTTTTCGCCGTCAACTAAAGGCGCTTTTGCCAACATTTCCCACTTTGTACCGGTTGAAAAACCAGCACCGCCCCGACCGCGTAAACCGCTGCGCTTGATTAAATCCAACACTTCTTGCGGCGACATTGTTAAAGCTTTCATCAAGCCTTGATAACCGCCGTTTGCGATATATTCGCCCAAATCTTCCGGATCCGAATGCCCCAGCAAGCGCAAAACAATCTTGCGTTGCTTTGTGAAAAACGGCAGATCCAAAGATAATTCTTTTTGTTTCAGCTCTTCGGGTAAATTCAGCGGATCTGTCGCGGCTTGACGCAACGCCGGCGCAACGTGTTCAGCCACAATTTTGCGCGCATCTTCGGGCTTGACGTGCTCGTATAAAAAAGGCTTTCTGCCGGCAATTTCCACCCGCGCCAAAGGTCCGGAAGCACATAATCCCATGCACCCCGTACAAACCATTCGCACGTCTTTATCCAATCCCATAGTCATCAAGCTTTCTTTAAACGCGTCGATCACGCTTGCCGCGCCGCCCGAATGGCAACTGGTTGCGTTACATGTGTAAATGCACGCTTTATAATTTTTAACCTGTTCTTTAAAATCTTGCCCCAATTTCAGCAAATTTTCTTTTTGCGTCCGTCCCAACGCTTTTAATTTTTCGATTTGTTCTTGTGTCAAGTCTGCCATTTTTACGCCTCCTGTGTTGCAGATCCGTTTTCTTGCATTCTTTCGCGCCATTCGGCGATGATTTTCGTCACTTCATCAGCTTGAACCTTTCCATAGGTTTTGCCATTGACAACCACCACCGGCGCCAATCCGCAACACCCTAAACAACGCACGATTTGGGTATAAAACAAGCCGTCCGGCGTCGTTTGACCTTCCGCAACGCCTAATTGCTTTTTAAACGCTTCGATAACGGCCGGAGCGCCTTTGATATGGCAAGCCGTTCCGTCACAAATTGATATAACGACTTTGCCTGGTGCTTTTAATTTGAAATAGTTGTAAAACGTCAATACCGAATAAATCTGCGCCATCGACACACCCATTTGTCGTGAAGTCACTTCCATTGCGCTCCACGGTACATAGCCGAAAGCCCCTTGAATCTCATGCAAAGCCATAATCAACGCACCCCGTTTTGACTTCCATTTGACAAGGATTTTTTCAGTTTCTTGTTGGATTTGTTCTTTTTCGTCAGCCATAACTTTCTCCTTTTTATGTTCTGCTATAGGAATCTGCATAGCATAGATTAAGGGCAAAAGTCAAAAGAAAAATAAACTTTTTTTTATAAAGTGTAAATTAAAAACTTGACAAAACCTGTTCTTTATGGTATTCTTTATATATAGAAGAAAGGAGTGTGTCCGAAATGGCTGATATGATGGCAAGAGCACGGCAACAAGGTTTGGACGAGCGTCAAGAACAATTAGACGCCCGCAATCGTGTGCTTGAAGCCCGCCAAAAGGATATGCAAAAACAAGCGGTTATCGATAAAATCAACCAAAACAAAATCGCTTTTTTCAAAGCGCAACAACAGTTAAAGGCCGAACAAGCTTTACAGCCGAAAATCGGTTTGCCGGAAATGCCGCACGTTGACCAAACGCAGCAAGAACGCCAAGCAAACCAACATCAAGATCAGGTCTTTGCTGCCGCAAAGGAAATGCAACGTTTCCGTATGGGCCAAGAGCAAATAAACTTGGCACAAGCCGAAAAAAAGCACGGCTTTGTTTTGGACGCCAAAGAAGCCGATAAACGTGTGTTAGAAGCAGCAAACGCTCCGACAAAAACCAAAGATTTGGATAAAGAGTTAACAAAACAAGAAAAACAAATGCGTGCGGTTTTCAAAAACCCGAACATTCCGTTTAAAAAGAAGGTCGAGTTTTTCAAAAACGCTATTCGCGGCGTCAAAGGACAAAAAACTTTGAAAGGCGAAAAACAGATCCAACGCGGTAAGCGATTGATGAAGGAAGTCAATCCGCAAACACGCCGTCAGATCAAAAAGTTAAAAAACAAAGAAATGGCTAATATAGCTATCAATACGTTAGGGAGATGTGCATAATGAACGAAGCTCAAATTGATTCTTTTATTGCTGAAATTGCTGCGGAAATGGAAACAATCCGCGCTTATCAAAACGACCCCGTTGAATTGACAGAGGGGCAAAAAAAAGCTGTAAAAAAATTACCAAAATCCGAACGCGAAGAAGCCAAAAAACGCTTTTTAAAAGAATTGGAAGACCAAAAAAGAGAGCGTTTATCTTTGCTTTTGACGGCATTGGAAGAAAAAATTAAATCTTCTGGTCTGCCTGCCGAAACAAAAAAAGAATTGCAAGAAGTTATGGATCAGGCGAAAAACACAAATTATAAGTTTTCTCCGGATACTTTGAACAAAGTCGAAGAAATCAAGGAAAAAGAAAACGCACCAAAAGAAAAAGAAGTAAAAGATAACGATGAATTGGCAACCGTTACAATCGCCATTGGTACAGCGGCTGTTGCTGCAACTGTTGTCAACGAAGTTGCTGCCAAAAAGGCGCCGAAAAAACGCTTCGAAATCCATGCGCCGAAACAACCGATTATGCCGATTGCCGGTATTTTCGCGTTCAACGACGAGGAAAAAGAAAAACACCCCGTTTACGTGGAAAAAGTGAATGCAGTAGCTGATCGCGCTATCAAGAAAATTGATCCGAAAGCGCAGCCTAAATCCTTGGCTGAAATCGCAAAAGCCCCTGCTTTAACACCGATCGAAAAGAAGTATGCAAAAGTGGCTTTCTTGGAAGCACATCCTGAAGTTAAAAAAGACTTGATCAAGGAAGAAATTGCTTTAAGGAAAACGGCTTTCGACAAATCGGTTGCTCGTCACGAAGCAAAACACGATCCGCAAAAACGTAAAGAGCGTAGAAATCAAGGAAAACGACCGGATTACAATGCAAAAGAAGCGTTGGTAATGAAACGCGTCAACCGCATCAAACAAAAAGCCGGAACGACTTTGTCGATGGAAGAAATCAAAAATGAATTAAAGCACCCTGCTTTGATCCGCATTTACGAAGAACGTATGCACAAAGATCATCCGGAATACTTCGAAAATCGCGACAAAGAAGCGGCAAGAAAAGAAAAAATCGCGCAATTACGCTTGCAACGTAAGTTGTACAGACATCAAATGAAGCAAGAAGGTCATCAAAAATCTGCTTTGGAAGCTATGCGTGAAGTGGTCGAAAAGAACAATCAAGTCGACAAAGCTATGGCAACGTATGATCCGGCAGAGTTGAAAAAAGCTGTTCAACGTGGTTTAAAGCATTCTTTGCAAAAGCGTGCGAAAAAGGAAAAAAGCACAAAAGTCAAGAATAAAGTGATTGAAATGTCGAACACACGCGCAAAGCAAATTGCGTAAAATAAAAACAGTATAGAAAAAGTACCGTCTTTATAAAAAGGCGGTATTTTTTTGTGGTATTTTTTATTCTCCCCGTCATTCCAAAGTCTTTTTTATCCCCCACCCGTCATTCTGAACGAAGCGAAGAATCTCTTAAAGCAGAGGTGTTATTCAGAGCGAAGTGAAGAATCTTTTGACGCGCGGAGTTATTCTGAGCTTTGGCGAAGAATCTTTTTATCTCATCGCACCATCAAATGTGCAGCGCGCAAATCCCCGCGCGTCCGCGCCGCACATTTTGCTATATTCGATGACGCATCATTAACTCAATAAAAAATCCTCCACAACTCATTCAAAAAAAACTTCTTTCCTATATGAACAAAAACGATCGTTTAAAGTCAATAGATTTTTTTGTGAGAGAGCCCTCTATAACACACTGAAAATAAACAAAAGCCAAATTTTACGTTTTGGCAAAAAAGCGACGAACACAAACGATCGTTTAAGTAATATATGAATCAAGAGTTTTAATGAGGCGAAAAAACATGAATTTTGCGTTCATTGTAAAGAGTTTAAAAACCGTTTATACTTAATAAAAAAGGAGATAAAAATGAATAAAAATCAATTATTAAATATCAAAAAAATGATTTTTGAGTTGGGGCGCGGGGGATCCAAAAATCATTTTTTTGATCGGGTGAATGATGCGCGGGATGTTGAGAGATTCTTCGCATTCGCTCAGAATGACGCGGGATCAAAAATGTGCGGCGCGGGCGCGCGGGGATTTTGCGCGCCGCACATTTCCAAGTCCGGATCAGGCCACCAATTAAGCACGGGTTTGAGGGGATTTTTTTCGAAGAACAAGGAGAGCGAGAAAAATAAAATTCCAGCGTATAAATTCATACGTGAATTTTATTTTATCGACGCTGTCCGCCGTTATTCGGGAAAAAGCGCCCAAACTCAAACCGGCCGGTCAATGCTTGAAATGCTGGGCGTGCTGGCGATCATCGGGGTGCTGTCGGTCGGTGCAATCATGGGCTTTCGGTACGCCATGAACCGCCACAAAGCAAACGAAACGATTTACGATGTGATGTTGCGTGCGACCAACGTCCCGATGGCTTGGGACAATTACGCCGAGCTGCACGACTTTAAATATCAGTTCCCCGAGCTTCGTCCAAACGATGTCAATCCGGTCGGCTTTGCGGTTGAAACTTGGGCCGAACCCGCGACCAGCAAATACGCTTACCGAGTCGAAGTCGCGGACGTTCCAAGCGCTGTGTGCCGGCAAATTATCGCGTTAAATCCGCCGGATATTTCTTTATACAAAGCCGGTGCGGCAATCGATCGAACGGGCATTCATGCGACACAAGACGATTGCGGATCGGACAAAACAAACATGTATTTTTTGTTCGAAGAAGGTTGGGTTGATCCAACGCCGCCGCCAGACCCCGATCCGGAATGTGAAACGGACACCGATTGTGGCGAAAATTACATATGTCAAGACGGCGTTTGTGTGTGTTCGTTAGTCAATTGCGGAGCCTGTCAAGGATTGGATAGTTCGGCTTGTCGTTGTACAAATTTATGCACTTCGGATCAAGTTTGCAATGACGGTGTTTGCGAATGTCCGCAAATTGACAGTTGTACTTCGTATGACGAAAATTGTCTTTGCACCGCTTGCAAAGCGCCGAAGATTGTCAACAGCGATGGTACGGCTTGCGAATGTCCGGAAGGTTGCACTTCGGGCCAAACGCAAGATTCGACCACGTGCGCGTGTTCGTGCATTGATACGACTCAGGAACTTTGGAACGGTAAATGCGTGCCCAAATGTGATGGCGATGGTATGACGGGCGAGCGCGATGAAAACGGTCAATGCATTTGTGAAGCGGGACTGGATGCGGATACTTGTAAATGCCCGGAAGGCACGATTTTTGTCGACGGCACATGCCAAGAATTACATTGTATTGAAAGCACTGAAATTGACACGCTTACATACAGATGTTATTTGAACGGAAAGCTATGTGGTTGGCTTTGCAGTACTCCAACTCCAAAAAATGAAAGTGATTGTTCCGGATATTGCGATCCAAAGTTTTGCGATGGAAAAGGGACTTGGTTTCAAGGAACGTTGAGCTGGTCCGGTTTCGGATGCGTGGCACCAAACGGTTTTTTATGCGGAACAACCGGAATGGGCTTCGGTTCATGGGTTTGTGCACAAAACACAAATATAACCGAAGATGGCCGTAAGGATATTTGTTGCGAAGCAGATGCTTTTGGACAATGTGCTCGTGGTACATGTACGCCAGCTGATTGCAATGCTTTTGGCGGTGAATACCTGTATGTCGCAGACAGAAACTTTGGATGCAAGATTACAAAAAACAATAATACAGCGTATTGTGTACCCTATAACGGTTCTTGGATTTGTCAATATTCACCAGCATACAGTTTGGCCGTTTCGTCATACAGCCCAAACTTTTGTGGCCAATGCTCGGCATCGGATTTGGCGGGTGGTAATTGCGGAAACTGCTTTAACGGAGTTAAAAATTGCCAATGGGGAACATATAATGCCGAATTGGATCGATGTGTCGGTACTTTAAACGGGATTGAAATGAGC
Organism: uncultured Alphaproteobacteria bacterium; assembly: GCA_934203105.1. Classification (GTDB taxonomy): domain Bacteria; phylum Pseudomonadota; class Alphaproteobacteria; order CAAHEQ01; family UBA3637; genus CAAHEQ01. Next base: position 8,567 of record CAKPYQ010000016.1, on the reverse strand, counting down.
TGTGATTTTGCCGGACGTTGTTACTATGGAGCAACAAGCACTTCTAATCGTTGCGCAAACGGATGTGATACAATGACACCGGGCAATTTCTCTGTCTGCCATATGGGTATGTGTGATAAAACGGCTTGTCCTGCGGGCTCTGACTTTGTTTATATGCCCATCAGTTCGGGAGCTCTAGATGAATTTGATATCTATGGCTGTCAAACAACAAGGAACGGGTATACATTCTTTTATAAAGATGGAAACTGGGGATACTCTAATTCGTGCTTTATTGATGGTGGAAAAACATTGTGCGGTGGGTATTGCACAAAAGATTGCTCTTCGTGCGAGGTGTATTATCACGAAGCGTGCGCTTCCGGTAAGTGTTTAAAAAACGGCAGTTTGGTGGACGGTTGCACTTGTGAAGGAACGGTCAGTAATGGGCATTGTTGCGAAAAAGGCCACCTTTATTTGAATGGCGGTTGTACTTTGTTATCTTGTCCGGAAGGGCAATGCTTAACCAGTGGCGGCATTTGCCAAGCTTTGACAACGGCCACTTGTCGTGATGATAGCGGGCTTTGCCAAACGGTTGGCGAAGAGTTTAGCCGTGACGATAACACCGGCGCTTGCGTCAGCAAATAAAAGAGAAAAACAGGCGGCTGGCTTTTGGCGAGCTTGCCTGTTTTTTTATTTTAAGGAAAAAACATCTTGACATACAATTTCGATCTATGTTAGCATTAAGTTATGCAAAACAAAGGAAACAACTTTTTTAAATCTTTTGAACGGGACTTGAATAAAAGTTCTGTGTTGTTTCGTGTGGTTTTGACCTTGACCACAAAGACCACCGCCTAAGCGCGGTGATATTTTCTGTTATTTATTGGATTTTTATATCCATACAAGCAATTTTTTTAATTCAAAAAACAATTTTAATAAAGGTTAAATAAGATGAATGAAGAACAAAGTTTTTCAAAAAACGACCATCGTCGTATAGGTAAAGAGTTGGATTTATTTTCTTTCAGCGAATATGTCGGATCGGGTTTAGCTTTATGGCATCCGAACGGCGCGATCATTCGAAATGAAATCGAATCTTTTTGGAAAAAAGAACATCAAAAAGCCGGATATAAATATGTTTATACTCCCGTAGTCGGCTTAAAACAGTTGTGGGAAAAATCCGGACATTTAGAACATTTCGCCGATTGTATGTATCCGCCGATGGATATGTCAGTAAAAGACAAAAAAGAGCAGGGCGCTTATTATGTGAAACCGATGAGTTGCCCTTTTCATGTGGCGATCTATAATGCGTCGCAACATTCATACAAAGAGCTTCCGATCCGATATTGTGAATTAGGCAATGTTTATCGATATGAAGCATCCGGCGGGTTGCAGGGATTGTTGCGTGTGCGTTGTATTACTCAGGACGATGCTCATATCATTTGCAGACAAGATCAGTTTATGCAAGAGCTTTCAAAAGTCTTTGACTTTGGATTTGCGATCAATAAAGTGTTCGGATATGATCAATTCAAAGTTTACTTTTCCATTCGTGACTTAAAAGGCAAAAAAGATAAATATATTGATAATGAACCCGTTTGGAAAATGGCGGAACAATCGATTGAACAAGTTTTAAAAGACAAAAACATTCCATACGACATTGATGTCGGCGGAGCGAAGTTTTACGGCCCCGCTATTGATGTAAAAGCGGTTGATAAAAACGGTAAAGAATGGCAATGTATGACGATCCAGCTGGACTTAAATTTGCCGCAAAAGTGGGGAATGTTTTATGTTGGCGAAGATGGACAAAAGCACGTTCCGATTATGTTGCATCGCGCTATTTTGGGCTCTATTGAGCGCTTTATCGGCGTTTATTTGGAACAGTGTGAAGGAAAATTACCGGTTTGGTTAGCGCCTGTGCAAGTCGAAATTTTGCCTGTGTCGGATAAACATCGGCAAAGAGCAGAAGAAATTCAGCGGCTTTTAACTGAAAATGATATACGTTCGCATGTGGATATGTCCGGCAATACGGTTTCTTATCAAATCAGAAACGCTTTAAAGCAAAAGATCCCTTATATTATTATTATCGGTGATAAAGAGCTTGAAAGCGGCAGCATTTCTGTTCGATTGCGAAACAACGAACGGATAAAAGATATTTGTCTTTCGGATTTTATGGATCGTGTATCTGAAAAAATAAAGCATCGGCGTTTGGATTTATAAGTTGCCAAATTGTTTAATCAAAAGCTCTTTTAATATTTTTTAAAGGAGCTTTTTTTTGGACAAAACATAAAATGGAATTATAATGTTAAAGGTAAAAAACGGCAAATATCGGTTATTGGTTAACGAATAGTGCGGTTGGTTTCGGGTATTTGCAAGAGGCCGTTCAAACATTAGAAAATGTCCTGTTTAAGCTTGATTTTAATCGCATAGTGATCGAAAATGATACGGAAAATTTGCGCTCTTTATAAAAAAAGCCCCTGATATAAATCAGAGGCTTAATTTTTTATACCGAAAAAATTATTTTTCCAATACTTTTACACCCGGTAATTCTTTGCCTTCCATCCATTCCAAGAAAGCACCACCGGCCGCGGATACATACGTTAAATCCTTTTTAACGCCTGCTTTTTTCAACGCGGAGACTGTATCGCCACCGCCGGCAACGGAAGTCAATTTGCCTTCTTTTGTCAAATCGGCAACCGCGTGAGCAATTTCATTTGTGGCTGTATTAAACGGCGGAATTTCAAAAGCGCCAACAGGGCCGTTCCAAATCAATGTTTTGCATTCTTTTAATGTGTCGATAAACAACGCGGTTGATTTGGGGCCAATGTCCAACAAAGGCTTGCCCGCCGGCAAAGCATCTACATCAGCAACATGAGCTTCTTGCCCTTCGGCAAATTCATTTGCCCAAACCAAGTCGGTCGGCAAAATGATTTTGCAATTGCCGGCATTGGCCAAAATTTGCTTTGCTGTATCAATCATCGCGGGTTCAACCAAAGATCCTTCACCCATCGGAATACCTTTTGCCGCCAAGAATGTGTGCGCCATACCGCCGCCGATTAACAAATAATCGACTTTTTTGACCAAGTTGCCGAGCAAATCCAATTTTGTGGAAACTTTTGAACCGCCAACCAATGCAGCAACGGGGTGTACCGGATTATCCAAAGCTTTATTTAACGCTTCCAATTCCGCTTGCATCAAGCGTCCCGCAACGCGAACCGGCACATATTGAGCCATTCCGGCTGTGGACGCGTGAGCGCGGTGAGCCGTTGAAAATGCATCGTTGACATAAATGTCAATGCCTTTTGCCAAAGTTTTGCAAAATTCAGGATCATTTTCTTCTTCGCCTTTGTAAAAGCGTAAGTTTTCCAACATAATAACATCGCCGTCTTTCATATTTGCAATGGCTTGATCGACTTTTTCGCCGATGCAATCATCGATGAATGTGATCTTTTTGCCGGTTGCTTTTTCCAATTCAGGAACGATGAAAGCCATTGAAAATTCAGGCTTTTTTTCTCCGTCAGGCCGGCCAAAGTGTGATGTGACGATGACTTTTGCGCCTTTGTCGGCCAAAGTTACCAAAGTCGGTGCAAAACGATCAATACGAGTCGTATCTGTTACCTTGCCTTCCTTCGCCGGAACGTTTAAATCCGCACGGATAAAAACAACTTTTCCTTTGATATCGCCCAAATCATCGAGCGTATTAAAATTTGCCATTTTCTTTTCCTTTCTGTTCAGTTGATGACACTTTCTTTTATGGGGTCATTTAATCATAACTTTGCCCAAAAAGCAAGATTGTTTTTGTTTTTTTTATAAAAAAAGCCTCCATTTTTTGGCGGAGGCTGATTTTAATTAATTTATTTTTTTGCAAGGCATTGGTTTTGCCGGTTGATTATCGGCCGGCGTTCTTTGTTGTTGTATAGCTTGCGGCGCGTTTGTTCCACGGGTTTGCCCGGCATGGAAATAACGCGGGCGCAGAATTGCTTTTCCTGCATTGCCCGAATCGGCGCCGTTTTTCATAAATTGTGCGGTTACATCAACACCGTTCGAATAAATTTTGTTTGTGCAAACGCGGCATTGCGTAAAAGCCCCATTGCCCAGATTTTTTTCAGCAAAGTCAGAACATTGAGTGACGACTTCAAAATAGGGGACAGCCGGTTCACATGACGGACATTGAGCCATTTGTTGTTCCATCGGCTCCATTTGTGGTGCCGGTTCAAATTGTTCTTCTTCGCGGTTAGAGCTTTGGCAAGCCGATAAAAAGCAGGCCGCAGCCAATAATAAAAATAACTTCTTCATAATTAACCTTCCTTTTTTTTAATAAAGAATAAAAGGAAGGTTAACACAAAATTAACTTTTTGGCAAGTTTTTTTATAAAATTATTTACATTTTACTTGAATATAATCGTTGCGTTTATGATAAGTTTTGCAAGTCACATCGCTTGGACGTACGCCTTTTTCGGCCGCAACACGATTACGTTCTGCATCGATTCGCTCTTGCAATCTGGCATCGTCATTGGCTTCTTTTAGCGCGCTGGAAATCGCGCGTTGTTGCATTTCTTCTTGTTCTTTTAATTGTTGTTTGCGGATTGCTTCGTCGATTTTGTCTTTTTCCTTTTTGTGGACGCATTCCCAAATTTCGCCGGCTTTCGGTTTGAAATTGCCCAAGTATTGCATACACGTTTGGTTCAAATCTTCCAAATTGACGCGGAAACGGTCAACCCTTGTTAATGACATATAAGTGATATCTATGCCTTGATAGCGCAGCACATCGTCGTAAAACATACGACAATTCATATAATCTTTTGTGCCTTGTTTAAATCCCATAGTGACAGAGCATTGTTGATTTAAAATGCTGTTCATTCTGTTTTTGGACGCTGCTCGTTCTTCGGGTGAAATACAACCGGATAGCAATGTACATACAATCATAAAAAGTAAAACGTTTTTTTTCATATTCCCCTCTAAATATTTCAAAAAAAAGTGCCTTGAAAAAACAAGGCACTTTTTGCACAGATGATTAAACCAAGTTATCTTTTTTGGCCATCATGGTCAACATACGAACCAAAGCGTTTGAATAGCCCCATTCGTTATCATACCAAGAAACGATCTTGAATGTACGTTTTTCACCTTTCAAGTTGTTCTTTGTTGTTGCCAAAGAATCGTAAATGGAAGCGTGAGAATCGTGCAAGAAGTCAGAAGAAACCAAGTTTTCGTCAACATAACCCAAAGTACCTTTTAAGTATGTTTCGGACGCTTTTTTCATCAAAGCATCGATTTCTTCAATGCTGGTATCGCGGGAGGCGTTGAAAGTCAAATCAACAACGGAAACGTCAGCAACCGGAACACGGAAAGACATACCTGTCAATTTACCTTTAACGGACGGCAAAACTTCACCCACAGCTTTTGCAGCACCAGTCGAAGACGGAATGATGTTGATTGCAGCCGCACGACCACCGCGCCAATCTTTTTTGGACGGGCCGTCAACTGTTTTTTGTGTTGCTGTGTAAGCGTGGATTGTTGTCATTAAACCGTTTTCAACGCCGATGCCTTCTTTTTGCAAAACGTGAACGATCGGAGCCAAGCAGTTTGTTGTGCAAGATGCATTCGAAACAATCACGTCTGTTTCAGGGTTGAATTCGTTTTCATTGACGCCGAAAACCATTGTTTTTACGTTGCCTTTACCGGGGGCGGAAATGATAACGCGTTTTGCGCCGGCGGCTAAGTGACCTTTTGCTTTTTCCGAGTCTGTGAACAAACCTGTCGATTCGATAACATAGTCAATGTTCAATTCTTTCCACGGCATTTCAGCCAAGTCTTTTTTTGCCATCAAGCAACGAATTTCATTGCCGTTGACAACCAAAACATCATCTTCTTCCAATTCAGGGCTGGATTTCTTTGTTGCAAAATCCGCTTTCATTTTGCCTTGAGTTGAATCGTATTTTAATTGGTATGCAAAGTATTTTGCATCTGTTGACATATCAACAACCGCAACTACATCAACATCTTTGCCCAGCAAACCGTTTTCCGTAATTGCTTGAAAAACCAAACGGCCGATACGACCGAAACCGTTAATCGCTACACGAACTGCCATTTTAAAATCTCCTTTATAAAAATTGGCTTTTTAACAATACAAGCTTATTTATAGCGTGTTTTTTTTAAAAAAGCTAGTGTAAAATTAATTTTTTGCAATTTTTCTTAAAATGGGCTATAATAATAACATAATGCATTATTAAAAGTGAGGTGAAAATGGATTCATTAACCGAACGTTTTCATACCCAATTGGGGCGTGCTGTTTTGCCAAAACTGCGCTGGCATGCATCGAATTGGAAATACTTATTGTCGTTGCCTTTTTCGGCATGGGGGGATTTTTTTGCGTTGCGTCGCGTGAAATTAAAAATGATGAAAGCCTATGCCAATCGTAACCTTGTATCCAAAACGCCCTCGTTTGTCGGAGCTTATATTCGAGCCGTTAATAAAAATCAAATTATGACGTTGGATTATTTGCAAGCGTATGGAGAAGAATTGCTGCGTTTGTTTGTCCGTCGCCATTTTCGACGTCGCTATGGGCTTAATTCGCCGCAGTGGCATGAGTTTGTTGAAAAAGAAGAGGGCGCTTTGATGGAAGTGGTCGAGCGCAGAGCAGCTCGTCAGTGTTTGTTTTTGGAAAAAACGATTATGGGGTTGGACGAATTTCCTTATGCAGCGCGCAAAAAATATGTTAAGGAAAAAAGATCGGTATTAAAACACTCTTTGGATATGTATTTCAGAGAGCAAGACGTTAAAAAACTGTTGGGATCATCAACCGCGACAAGGGCCGAAATCATCAAAGCAATCGCTTTGATGAATAATTCGGGGCATCAGCGATAGCTTTATTTTTGACGATAAAATTCATATAATGCAACGGCTGCGGCATTGGATACGTTTAAGCTTTCCATTTTATCGCTGATCGGCAATTTGATCGTATAGTCGCACTTTTCGGCCGTTAAGCGGCGCATTCCGTCGCCTTCCGATCCTAATACAAAAGCGGTTCTTTGCGGTAATTTTTTGTCGCCGATATATTCTTTCGCGTATCCGTCTAATCCCAAGCACCAAAAGCCGGCATCTTTTAATTGTTGCATAGCGCGAACCAGATTCGTAACTCTGATCAGCGGGATTGTTTCCAATGCACCGCACGCGGATTTTGCTAATGTTGTGCTTTCTTCGGGAGCGCCCGCATCAGGAATGACGACTCCGATCGCATCAAAAGCGGCCGCTGAACGCAAAATAGCGCCGATATTGTGCGGGTCAGTCACTTGATCCAATATTAAAATAACGGCGCGATCAGGGGCTTTGTCGATGACCTCGTCCAACGATTCGCTTTGTAGAGGCTTGACTTGTAAAGCCAATCCTTGATGGACGGCGCCGGCTCCTGCCAGCGAATCGAGCTCTTGCTTTGAAACGATTTGAGTCGGTGTATTTGCAACGATTTCGCGGGGCAAAGCCGATTCTTTTGTCATTTTCAACATTAATTTATCTCGATTCGGATTTTGCAGCGCTGCAACAACCGCGTGATGCCCGTAAATCCATAAGTTCCCATTTGATTTAGTTTTTTTCATTAAAAATTTTTCCTTTGTTTTTCAATGTGTTAATAATTTTTTCTGTTTAAAAACGTTATAACTTATTTTTTTGTTCTTGACAAGATGAATTTTTTTTTGCATATTAGAGCCCGATCCGTTTTGGATTATATCGTGAATATGGAAAGGTGGCCGAGTGGTTAATGGCAGCAGACTGTAAATCTGCCCTCTTTTGAGTACGGTGGTTCGAATCCACCCCTTTCCACCACTTATGGTGCTTCTTAACGGAAGCATTTTTTGTAGGTGCGGGTGTAGCACAACGGTAGTGCAGCAGCCTTCCAAGCTGAGTACGAGGGTTCGACTCCCTTCACCCGCTCCATTTCTTTATCTTTTAATCAAATAACTTCGAATTTCTGCGATAAAATAAAACGCGCGTATGTCTTAATACGCTTGCCTTTTATTTTTCTTGAAGTTCTCGTTCTTTGCTTAAAATCTTTCGAAATCGCTATTCTCCTTTTTGTTTTAGTATTTTTTCGGGTTCGGGAGGCCAATTCCGACTAAGGTTTGTTTGCGGCTTTTTGGCCTTAACAAACCAAGTCTCATTGACTATCATCACAAAAATCAGCCTTTGTGGCAGATTTGTTGTGCTGCGTTCTTCACCCGCTCCATTTCATCACATTTTAATCAATTAACTTCGAAATTTCTGCGACAAAATAAAACGCGCGTGTGTCTTAAATAGGCTTGCCTTTATTTAATCATTTTTCGTCTGTCTGCCCTAATGCGTACCGTTTTAAATAAAATATTCCCTTATTTATAAAAAAGTGCTTGACAATCGGCGAAAAAACGGTTAGAAATTGAGTAATTTTCGATTTGATTTTATCGAAAACGGCGAACAAAGCGGCCAAAACAGCTTTATAAGATTTATCCCCGTGGTGGGGGATGAGGATTAACTTTTTAGTCAAAAAGAGAGAGAAAAATGGCAAAAGAAAAGTTTGAAAGAAGCAAACCCCATTGCAATATTGGGACGATTGGTCACGTAGACCATGGTAAG
>CAKPYQ010000015.1 GCA_934203105.1 uncultured Alphaproteobacteria bacterium | reverse complement strand
GCCAGTCCGAAAGTTTGCTCGACGGATTACCATTGTGTATGTCCAAGCATCGGCACTCCGGGCGTTTGCCAAACAACACAAACGCAGAACGGTTGCCCGGCGATTGTAAACGTTACCGGCAAATGTGGTACAAACGGTATTTGTACAAACGGCGCTTGCAGCGAATGTTCGTCACCGATGGTCGCTAATGCCGATGGCACGGCTTGTGAATGTCCGGCAAAAGGCGCCAATTGTAAAACGCAAAATGACTTGACTTGTGAGTGCGACCTTTGCGAAGACGGGTTCGAAAAGAACGCCGCCGGCGAATGCGTGGAAGCCAATCCGTGCGGTGAAGGGCAGGTCAGTGTGACGAATTATAATTCCGATGGTTCAGAAAATGGTACAGCGTGCTGTGAAGCAAAAGCTGATTATACACTTAACTACGCCTATCTATCAGGTGATCCAAGCAAAAAAAGCAGCATTTCCGGATATAATATTGTCGGAGCTATTAACGGCACTTGTTGCGGTGATTTTGCCAACATTCAAGACACTTACGCCTCTGGAAAAACTAATGCAAAAATAGAAAGAAGATACAAAATTCGCGTAAATGGTGGCAGCGCCTTTTGCGCAAAAGAAGAAGATCGATCGTGGTATCAAGAAACAGGAACGTTATCTCACACCTATACTGAATGGTATGAAACTGACGGAAAAAAATGTAAAAAGGATACTGTAGAAGTTACCGGAAAATTTGTAACATATTGTTATTGTTCCGATTCCGGTGATCCGATGAATAACGGCTCACAATGTGTATACGATACCAATGGATAAAACTTACCGTTTCCCCCCCTGAATTTTCAGAGGGGATTTTTTTTGCTGTTATTGATTAAAAGATTCTTCGCTATCGCTCAGAATGACGGGCACAAAAAAAAGAGTATCAGAATTGTTATAAAAAAAATTGTAAAAAGGTGAGTTTTTTTGGTGCGCTTGGCGGGAATCGAACCCACAACCTTTGCCTTCGGAGGGCAACACTCTATCCAGTTGAGCTACAAGCGCCTTGATCGGATGTAATTTTACACGATTTTATTTTTTATTTCAAGCTTTTTTTTATGGCTAAATGCTCTTAAAAATCTTTCTGCGATGTTTTTAAAGTGACATTCCACTGCTTCGATTTTACGCTTTCGACAAAACGATCAAAGTCAAATTGATTCGATTTCGGATAAATCCGGTCAATTTTTCGTTGCATTTTACTTTTCCATAAATTATAGCACTCGATCGTTTTTGGATTTGCTTTTGTTTGCAACATTTTTTCTTCGCCTTGTTGCGTCAAGTAATCTTGAAGCCGATGCATTTGATGCAAATTCTTGCAATAATATTCAAAATCGCTTTTATCAAACGATTTTTCCTGTGATTTTTGACCGATAATAATGGTGTCTTTACCCAGCTGTTTTTTCACTTTTATCGGCGCATTATCGGCCCCCATCAATAATATTTCCATACTCTTAACCGTATCATAAACGGTGTTTACCACTGCACCAAAACCGTTTTCGCCCAAAAATTGGGAAGCATGCAAAGCGGCGTCCGCGCTGGATTGAACACCCAAGCTTTCGCCCAGCTTTGCCACTTTTTTTGCAAAAGAATCTTTCTCATAATTATTGACGTCGGCAAATTGTTCTTGCTCTGCTTGCGTGGCATAGCCTAACTTTTCGATCATCATAGAGGTCAACTTTAATTTTAACAACCCCGCATATTCTTGATCGCTTAACGTCGGATCAGATGAAATAAAGGCTTTTTCCGCATCGGTAAAATGATCCGTTTTGTATAACGTTCGATGTCCGGCCGTCGCAAATAAATGGCCCTGTAAATTTCGATTTTCGGCCGGCATAATAAAATGCGTTTGGTCTGGTAAAATCAAATCTTGCCCCGCGCCCAATTCAAAAAAAGTATCAACAGACGAAATGCCGGCCGGCAGTCCGTTTTTTTGCATTGTTGGAACAAACGGCGCAATCACGACAAAAGGACAATCATTCCAAGCACCGGCCAAATGACTGTAAACGTGATGGTTTATTGAAAAATGAACGGTGTTTCTGGGGTATTCAAAATTCGTGGCCGTCGATGTCGTTTGAATACAAAAAGCGCCGTTTTTTTGAAGCGGTTTATAACGCGATGTGTGGACCAAAGCCAACCGCTTGGGCTTAATTGCTCCGTTTTGATCGAGCACCGACGGCAAAACTTTAAAAGCATTTTTGCGTTGTTGTTGCTTTAACATTTTGATTTTTTGGCGTATCATATCGATAAAATCATCGATAAAAGATTGATATTTTTGTTGAATATCCGGCCGACTTGCAGACAATCGATCGAAGATTTCGTTTTCACTTTTTTGCAGCACAAAGTACGGATTTTTTTTTAAGCCTCCACAACTTTTGCCATAAACTTTTTCGGCGATATTTTATTTGTACGCACTCTTTATATTGTTCAAAAAAGTTCTTTGCGGCTTTGCGTTCAGCCTTGTTTTGGCTTTCCAATAAGTCCAAATTCTTTTGAAAAAACGATTGAATTAAACGGCTTTTTTCTTTGGTATCTTTCTGAACGAATAACGCATTATCTTTGCCGGATTGCAAAGTTGAATAGATTTGATTTAAATTTATCGCTCTTTTTAAATTATTTGTCATCAAAACACCTTTTTTATATTATAACACAAAAAATAATCGCATAAAAGCAAAAAAGGGCTTGCAATTTGATTTAGAATCGTGTATAAAGATTTTACTTTGTCAAAATTGGGGTGTCGCCAAGTGGTAAGGCAACGGGTTTTGATCCCGTCATTCGTTGGTTCGAATCCAGCCACCCCAGCCAAATCGTGCAAGTCGTCAAATGTGGCGACTTTTTCTTTTGTTTGCAAGTAGTTATGAAAGTCCGTGTGCGAACATTTAAAAATGTGCAATTTTTCACCTTACACGGACCAGCAATGCTGAATTATTCTTATTTTACAATAATATTGTTTCGGGATACTGTAAATTTGTTTTGACAATTAAGGAATCTTTGGTAAAACATAAAGAAATAAACAAAGGAAATTAAAATGATAAAGATTACTCGTAAAACAAAAACTATATTTTTAATCGTTGGGATACTTTTTTTTCCGTTTCTTTCTTCGGAATATTTGTTTCCAAGCTTATCGACAGAACATTTTTGTTTGTATATGCTTCCAAATCCAAATGCGCCAGCTATGAATAATGAACTATGGACTTGTGGTTATTCACCAGCATTTTCATTAATCAGACCTGTTTTTTTGCTTTTCTTTGGATTTACTTTAATTTCTTTTTTACTAACAACCGTTTGGACTTTTTTCAAAAAAAAGCCGAAATATATAATTTTAGTTTTGTTTTCATGGCTTTTCTTCCCTTTTGTATATTCATCAATGTTAAATATTTTATATCAGCTTAGGGACAACGATTATGACCTTTTCGTTCCTGCATTGTTATTATCGTTATTTTTATTACTTTGGCTATTACCCATCTTAATATCGTTTATCAGATATAAAAGAAAAAAGATTGATAAAGAAAACTGGCAAAATAACACTTATAAATGGCTTAAATGGAGTATCTTTTTGTATATACTATATGCTATTATGTTTGTTGGTAATGCAATATTTAGCCCGTTGTTTAGACTTTATTTCAGTATGTTATTATAGTTCGTGCCATGCAAGATGTGTCCAGCCAAAGAAAAGCCGCAGAAAATAGCGGCTTTTTCTTTTATTGTCAAGCACTTATCCCGGTCCGTTTTGGTGCCTTTCAAAAAGCTCTTTTTTCAGCCCTACACGGACCAATTTTACAAAAAAGCCTTTGTTTTCAATACTTCCTTGTCGGGATGTCAAAAAATCATCCCAGAGAAAGGCAGATGTATTCAGACTCAAATTTGATGTAAAAATGGGAAATTTTTTATGCCCTATAACCTAGATTTTTTGTAAAATCAAGGTTGACTATAAAAAACAAGAGTAAAAAGCCCCATTTCAAGAGAAACAGGGCATTATTTTTTTTGTAAAGAAAATTTGTTAACTATTCTCGACCACCATTAGCTAACATTTTCTGCATAGCTACAATTTTTTTCAACCCTTCATCTTTTGTTTGAACCGCAATCTTATAAAGTTCTGGATTGACATCTTTCAAAGAATCAACCAAGATCATGCGTGTTTGGAAATATTCTTGATGCCAAGACAATGGTTTCTTTGGATTAGGCTTATCTCTGGATGTTTGAAAATTCATAATTTTTTCAGCTAACAAAATTTCTTGTGCCTGAGGAGACAGTGTTTTTGCCCATTCAGCTTTTTCTTCCCATTGCTCTTTCTTTGTTTTATTTTCGTCTTCTGGCTCTGTCATCAACTCTTGAATAACAGACAAAACTTTTGGACCTGCGATTTGCTTAATTTGTTCCGGCGTTAAAGGAGATACACCTTCAGCAATTCGTTTTGTCTCAAAACATTTATGTAAAAGAGAAGCGCATACAGCAACTTCTTTGTCTTCTTTATCTAATGTAGAATGTTTTTGTACTAATTCTGTTGTTCCTTTAACTTGGTCCAACATAACCATACCACCACCATAGGTAACACCTTCGTGTAAACGCGTGGCGTGATACAAACACTTGTTTTCTAATTCTGTCATTTTATATTCTCCTTTAATTTTAATATACCATAAAGAAATTGTATAATAAAAGGAAAGATTTGTCAACATTTTTTTTACTTAGAATGCCTCTAAATCAGTCCGTCTATTACCAGACTTGCCCAGCCAAAGATAAGTCGCTGTTTCCAGCGGCTTTTTTTGTTTTTTTTAGTTACTTATAAAATCACAAGACAAGCGTTTAAAAATATGCAATTTTTTCCTTGCACAGACCAACGCGGATAAAAAATCCTTGTTTTAAAAGAGATCGCTTTGGGATTAACCTTACTTTAAACAAAAAGAAAACGAACAGCGCCCTGCTTTAAAATTCCAAGTGCTTAACGTGTTTTCAATCCTTTTAAAATGTTTAGATTTGCAGATTGAGATTTTGCCGTTTGATATTCCTCTCTTTTTTTCTTAATTAAAGCAATCTTATCTGCCATATCTTTTTGAGATAATAAAGGAGTTTCAATTTTATTTGGATCCATCCGTTGCATAAAATTTTCGCCTTTTGAGGTCAGTTTTGGAAAAACAAAATTTTTGTATTCATCATTATTTATCTTGGGCAGAAAATTATCTCCAACCCTTGTGAGTTCCGGAAAGCATATACTCTTTGATTTTTCCCAATCAATATCAAAATTTCCTTTTTTCGTATCCGTATAAATTAAACAACCAAACATAGGATCGTGATAACCTTTAAAATTTGTCATAAAATTGTTTCCTACGTCTTTTAAATGAGGAAGATTCATAAGTTTTACTGAAAAACTTTGATTAACCAAAAAATCATTACCTATTTTTTGAACATTGGGCAGATTTATTGTTTCCAACGAAGAATTATGTTCCAAAAAATTATTTCCAATATTATCGGTCTTTGAAAAATCTATATCAATAATATTATTCTGTTCAATACGAACAATCTCTTTATCATCTGCTAAAATTCGTGTGAAATTATGAGCTATCTCTGACCCAAAATCAAAAATCACATTTTCTAGCTTTTTATACATAGAACCATCATTAAAATTATTTTTTCTTTCTGGCGGATATAAAACCGTAAGCTTTTTATCTTTGATTTCTTTTGAAAAAGCGTCTGCAAAGGAATCTTCTGTTTCTAATATATTTTTGATAGTTTTGTTTTTGGAATTAAAAATAAAATTATCCATAAAAATTTCATCTGAACTTTTGTGGGTAACAATACCATTTTTTGCATAGCTGTCTTCAAAAATATAAAATTGTCCTGTTTGGGTGTTATATCCTTTCTGATGACGAAAATCAGGAAATTTTCCAACCTTTTTTAATTTTGGAAAGTTAAGCGTTCCGAAGATCCCATTATGAAAGTTATCCCCAACTTCAACAAGATTTGGAGCATCAAAAGATCTTAAATCCTCAAATTGGGAGTGTGTGGCGCTTAAATCTCCGAGTAATTTTTCGGTTGTCGGCAATCTTAAAGATAAAAACATTCCGTCTCTAAAACGCGCGATAATTTCATTATCTGCGGTTAAAGTTCTAAACCCATTTTTTTTGTCCGCACTTATTTGGAGCTTTTTGCCTTTTATTTCTTCTTCTAAAGCCACATGAAGAGAGGGCGCTAAATTTGCCGGATTTGATATTGTATTGTTTTTTATATTTAAAATAAAACCGGACAACATAATTTCATAATCTCGATTTAGCTCCTTAATTTCCCCGTTTTTTACGTAAAAAGCGTCGCCAAAAAAGATGTCGTTTTCTTCAAAATTGAAAGAAATCAAGTGCCCATCAACTAATCTGTATTCTTTTGGAAGATCCTTTAAATGTCCAAAGGTCACATTAAACTTGTTTTGCAGCGCCAAAGTTAAGCCGGGAATAATATTATCCGGATTGCTTTGAAAAGTATTGTCGCATGATTGTACGGTGTGGTTATATCTGTTCTTTATGCTAATAGAGCTGTTTCTATCATTTGCATTTCGAGGAATTGGTATTTGAATTGAAATAACGCTTGTTCCATATAAATCCTCTCTTTTTTCTTTTCCAACGAAGTCTGCACGTCGTATATTATCCACATCTTTTTTAACGGCATGAATGATGTAATGTGTCTTGTAGCGTACAGGATCGCGGAATGTACAAAGCTTTTCACCGGCAGCCCTGTTTGCTTTGCATCCAAGCTTTTCCAAATCCTCCGCAGAGGCATAGTAATGTTCAATTTTATTTTGATCTTCCAAGCTTTTTACATAAAATGCATTGTATCCCGCTTTATCCAATAATTCAATTGGATCGAGGGAGAGTTCTTCTTTCGAACTTTCTTTTTTTAAAGATGCTTGTTGTAGCGCTTTTAAATAGGGAGCAATATCTTTGGCCGCATCTACATCATGTCCCGCATATTTAAGAAGTTCGACAACATTTTTTATTTCAAAAATACCATTGTGATAGCTTCTTAGATATTGAGCAAATTTTTCCCCGTTTTGCTTCTTAATTTGTTTAAAGACATCTTCGTTCATAATGGCTCCTCCTGAATACAATTAAAATATACTTAAAGTATACCACATTGCGGCGCATAAAACAAGTTTTAATTCAGTTGCTGGACAATGTGTGATTTCGGAATTCGTCTTGTTGTCTTTTTGCTTGACTTTTTTAAGATAAAGATGCTATTCTGCGTTTATATTTCAATTATAAGACCATTTATGGAGAGGCAAAGTGACCAAAGAGCAAGAAAGAGCAGTATTACACAGAGTTATTTGGCAAATTGCCAATGATTTAAGGGGTTCTGTTGACGGATGGTTATGTGTTGGGTATCCTGTTTTACAGGTATATCAGTGAAAACATCACGGCCTACATCAACAAAGAAGAGCATAAAGCCGGTAATGCTGCTTTTGACTATGCTGTTTTGGATGACGCTACTGCTGAAAATGCCCGATCAAGTATGGTTCAAGAAAAAGGATTTTTCATTCTGCCCAGTGAATTGTTTTGTAATGTCAGGAAGAATGCCAAAACAGACGACAATTTAAACCAAACGCTTGCCCAAGTATTCAAAAATATTGAATTATCCAGTCAGGGAGCCGCCAGCGAAGATGATTTCAAAGGTTTGTTCAGCGATATAGATGTAAACAGCAATAAGTTGGGCGCAACCGTGCCTCAACGCAATGCTAAATTGGTTAAAATTTTGGACGCCATCGGTGATTTAAGATTGGGTAATTTTACCGATAACACCATTGATGCTTTTGGTGATGCGTATGAATACCTGATGACAATGTATGCCAGCAATGCCGGCAAGTCAGGCGGCGAGTTCTTTACACCCCAAGAGGTATCAACCCTTTTAACCAAATTGACTTTAGTGGATACCGCTATTGAAGGAAACTACAAAAAAGAAGTGAATAAAGTATACGATCCTTGCGCCGGCAGTGGTTCGCTGTTATTAAAGTTTGCCAAGGTATTGGGTGCTAATAATGTCAGGAATGGTTTCTTTGGTCAGGAAATCAACATCACCACCTATAACCTGTGCCGGATCAATATGTTCCTGCATAACATTAACTATGAAAAGTTTGACATTGCCTGTGGGGATACATTGACGGACCCAAAGCATTGGGATGATGAACCCTTTGAAGCCATTGTTTCAAATCCACCATATTCCATCAGTTGGGATGGGGATAAGAACCCTTTATTGATAAATGATGAAAGATTTGCGCCGGCGGGTGTTTTGGCGCCATCCGGTAAAGCAGACCTTGCTTTCACTTTACATATGCTTTCGTGGTTAGCGACAACGGGAACGGCGGCGATCGTTGAATTCCCCGGTGTTTTGTATCGGGGCGGCAAAGAACAAAAAATCCGTCAATACTTGACAGATAATAACTTTGTAGATTGTGTGATACAGTTGCCGGCAAACCTGTTCTTTGGGGTGACTATTGCTACTTGTATCATTGTCTTAAAGAAGAGTAAGAAAGATAACAATATCCTGTTTATAGATGCCACAAATGAGTTTATCCATTCAGGAAACAAAAACAAACTGACCGATGAAAATATCCAAAAGATATTGGATATTTATATTGCCCGAACGGACAAGGAGCACTTTGCTAAACTGGTTTCAAATGAAGATGTTGCCAAGAATGAGTATAACATTTCAGTTTCCAGTTATGTAGAACAACAGGACACTCGGGAACCGGTGGATATTATCAAACTAAATGCCGAATTGGTTGAGATTGTTGCCAAAGAAAATGCTTTAAGAACTCAAATAGATGCCATAGTAGCAGATTTGGAAAGGGTTGCTTAATGAGTAAGATAGATGATTTAATCAAACAATATTGCCCTGATGGGGTGGAATATAAGGAATTAGGGGTATTATGTGAAGTTGATACAGGAGAGCAATTAAACAAAGAATTGCTTTTTGATACTGGAAGATATCCTGTGATGAATGGAGGTATGTATCCATCTGGTAGATATGATGAATATAATATTGAAGCAGACAATATTGCTGTTAGTCAAGGTGGTGCTTCTGCTGGTTTTGTAAATTGGATGGCAGAACATTTTTGGAGTGGAGCACATTGTTATACTATAATTCCTAATGATAATAGTATAATTAAAAGATATTTGTATCACATATTAAAACATCATCAGCAGGAGTTTATGAGTTCTCAACAAGGTGCTGGAATACCAAGTTTGAGCAGAAAGAAATTAAACACGTTGAAAATTCCAGTCCCGCCTCTGCCGGTTCAGGTGGAAATTGTAAAAGTGCTTGACACCTTCACAGAATTAGAAAAAGAATTAGAAAAAAGAAAGCAGCAGTATGAGTATTATAGAGACCAGTTGCTAACTCCAGAGAATATGAATGGTGAAGTTCAATGGAAGACATTAGGTGAGATTGGAACATTTATAAGGGGTAATGGATTACAGAAAAAAGATTTTACAGAAGATGGTGTTGGATGTATTCATTATGGACAACTTTATACATATTACGGGACATTTACAAATCAAACAAAAACATTTGTCTCAAATAGTTTTAAAAAAATATGATGCGGCTATTTTTGGATTTCTTTTTGAACGTAATCGATGATTTTGTCTTTTAAAAAACTTGGCACCAGATTGATTTTATTCAATTGATTTAAAGGGCAGGAAACAATTTCATATTGATTTAAAGGGGTGTTGTATTTAATCCATTCGTTACCCGTTGGCTGTTGGCGGTCAAGCTCGTGCGCAATAAAAAAATCAAAAGCATTTCCTTTTTGCGGATCTTCGGCGTGAAAAGCAAATTTGGGGGTGTCGATAATTGATCCGGTTTCTTCCAACAATTCGCGAATAAGAGCCTGATCGGAATTTTCATTTTCTTCGACGCCACCACCGACAGTGACAAAGTAAGGTTCTATTCCTTGTTTTGTGCGTTTGATTAAGACTAAATCGTTGTTTTTATCGATCAGAATTGCCCGTGCCGATAAACGTAATTTTTGATCACTCATTTTTTCCCTCTTTTTTTTAAGCATAACAAAGTTTGATAAAAACGCAAGAAAAAAGGGGACAATTTCTTGTCCCCGCAATCTGACGGCATTTTCAGCCTTATTATATGTAATGTTGACCGTCTGATTAATCTCTGATGAAAACTATCAACTCATATAATAATTGTATAATATTCTTTTTTAATTGAAATGTCAATAGTTTTTTGATATATTGAATTGAAAGTTCAAACAAAGGAGAAAAAATGAAATATTGCTTGGGTTTAGATTTGGGGGTCGGGTCGATCGGTTCCGCCGTTTTAGAGTTAGATGAAAATAACAATCGTGTTCGAATCGTTGATGCAGGTGTTCGCATTTTTGAAGTTTCAGAGGGTGCGGAAACAAGAAGAATAAAGCGAACGATTCGTAAAAACAATATCAGAACTAAAAAACGTTTAAATTTATTATCCTCGGTTTTGTTCGAGAACGGCCTTTGGCCGACGACGTCGCCGGACGGAACAAGAAAAGTTCGAACTATTTCTCCATACTTGATGCGAAAAAACGCTTTGGGGGCAAAGTTGGAAAGTCCTTTTTATATCGGCCGAATCATTTTACATCTTGCAAAACACAGAGGCGCCGGTTTCGTATCCGCGGCGCAAGAAATGGAAGAGGAAATATTGGACGAAGGCGAAATTTCAAAAAAGAAAAAGACATCTTATGATTTGATGAATGAATATTTAACAAAAACAGGCTGTACAACGTTGGGTGAATTCTTTTATCAACGTTTGGAAGAAAAAAAGCCGGTTCGTCAACATGATTACGCTTTAAAAAATCACAGCATTGATTACGCAATTCCACGCTATTTAGTCAAAGATGAGTTTAATCAGATTTGGGACAAACAAGCCGTTTATTATCCGCAAATGCAAAAAGATGGTTTAAAGCAAACAATTTATGATATTTTATTTTATGAAAAATCGCCCGCACCCTATGCAACGGGAAAATGTATTTATTTTGAAAATGAAGATCGATTATTAAAAGCACATCCATTATCTGAAATGCGTCGAATTTATGAAGAAGTAAATAATATTCGATTGGAAACTGATGTAGCTCGAATAAAATTGAATACAGAACAGCGCAACTTGATTGTCAATGAGTTGCTTTTAAAAGGAAAAAATGCAGGGAGAAAGGCCATTAAATCAGTATTAGGGCTGAATAATCAAATACAAATATCTTTGGATGAAGATCGGATTATCAAAGCCTACTTATATGCTACTCCGTTATTTCAGGAAATCGATTATATTAGAAATTTGTCGCAAGAAGAATTAGAAAAGTTTATTGATTTTTTAGCCAATCCGATAAAAGATCCCGACAATCCAAACAGTCGTTTATTAAATGAAGACGAATTGATTAAAAAATTAAAACCGATTTTGCATACACAAGACGAAAAAAAGATTGCATTTTTACTGACTAAATTGCCGAAAGGGCGTGCAATGTTAGGTAAAACTGCAACCAAAATTATTTTAGAAATGTTAAAAAATACAGGATTGTCTCACCGAGAGGTAACGGAAGAATTGTCTAAAACAGATCCTCGTTTTATGGCCGAAGAAGAACGTGCCAGACAAACACAAGGTACTTGCTCTGCATTGCCTTACTATGGCGCTATTTTGCGTAGTGATACTCAGGTAATTCCTCCATTGACTATTTTGCATAACAAGCATTTAAACGCTGATGAAGTTAAGTACGGAAGAGTTGCAAATCCGGCTGTTCATATGATTTTAAATCAGTTGCGTAAGGTTGTAAATGAAATCATAAAAATTTATGGCAAGCCTTATTCGATTAACATTGAACTGGGGCGTGATGTAGGTATGTCAACAAAGCGCAAAAAACAATTTGAGTTGGAAAAACGACAAAATGAAGTTTTGAATGAAGAAGCCAAAAAATATCTGCAAGAACATCGAATTTTTATTAATTCAAAAAATATCTTAAAATATAAGTTGGCAAAAGAACAAGGGTGGGTTGATGCGTATAATCCTGTAAATAAGATTGGCCAATATTTTACAGGTTTTGAAATAGAACATATTATTCCCAGAGCAAAAGGAGGTTCTGATACATATTCGAATTTATGTTTGGTTAATCGAAATGATAATAATGCAAAAGGTGATCGCTTTGCTTATGATTATTTTGAAGCGACGAGGCCACCGGAAATTGTTAAGGCCATTTTGGACAATGCACGGAGCAGATTACCCGAGTCGAAATCTTGGCGTTTTGAATCCGACGCGTCAGAAAAATTCGATGATAGTGGTGATGAAGATGAAACAAATCGTTATTTAACAGATACGCGGTATGTTTCTAAATTGGCCGCACGTTATTTACGAACGATCATTGATTGTAAAGATGTGATGGAGGCAAACGAAAATCGTATATTGCCTGTAAGAGGCACCCAAACGGCAACGGTACGTGGAAAATGGAATTTGCTTGGTTTGGAATATGATTTAATGGGTATAAACGTTCCGCGTTATGTTCCGTGTTTGCCTTATTGGATCGAAAGAGAAACCGGCGAGATTTGCGAAGGGAGTGCAAAACCTGATATTGATGGAAATTGGCGTTTTTATGAAAAAAAATGCAATCCGGAGTGGTCTAAAAAGCCCAGAATTGATCATCGCCATCATGCTATGGATGCGATAACAGTTGCGTGTCTTAATCGATCTTTGATACAAAAAATGTCAAATGAGGTTAATTTAGAACGAATTGAATACCCGTTACCGATGAAATGCGTTGAAACTGTGGCGCAGTTCAGGCAATATGTGATTGATGTGTTAAAGCACGTCAAAGTTTCACATAAACCAAATCACACAAAAGACGGTGAATTTCATAAAGAAACGGGACGTGTTGTCTTATGTGAAAATCCGAATAATAAAGATGCTTTGATCACGGTTTATAAACGAAAGGTTATGCAGGCTATTAAATCAAATAAAGATTTGAAAAAGTTGTTAGTTCCTGATATGGTAAAGGATGAATGGAATCCGAATATTCCGATTGACAGAGAAAAACAACAAAAACTAAAAGATGATTTTGAACTATATTCTGAATTGGCAAAGGCTGAATTAAATGCCGAAAATGAACAATTTTTGACCGATGGCAAAAAAGAAATTCCCGTATTGGAAGCGCGCATATTACAAAGAGCTTTTCGAATTATTCAAAATAAAGGTTTATATAAAAGTGATTCGTTTAAACAATACGAAAGCAATTCATCATTAATTTATATCAAAAAACATGGACTTGCGTATGAAGGTGGCAACAATCATTGCATTGATTTTTATCAAAAAGACGGTAAAGTCGGTTGGGAAGTGATTAAACGCTTTGACGCTAATCAAAAAGATTTCGTTCCAAAATGGAAACAAGACGGGGCTAAATTGATTTGGTCAATTCAGCAAGGGGATTTGTTGGAATTGGATACGCCTGCGGAATGGGCTTCCTATACAGATCAACCACGTTGTTTGGCTCGTGTGAAAAAGTTTAGTGTGGGAAAATGTAGCATCGATTATTTTACCGATGCACGAATGACATCACCTAAAAATAAAAATTTAAAATATATGTTTGTTGATACCTTAGATGAACGTGGTTTATCTTTTTACATAAATTCAAAAGCGCGTAAGGTGGAGCTGACACCCTTTGGAAAGACAAAACGAAAACATAAGGTTTTGTGGAATGGCACGAAGGCTGCGCCTTAATACGTTAACAGGCTGGTCAATGATGTGGGTCATTTGTATGTTTGATATTCCCGTCAGAACCAAAAAAGAAATGCGTCGGGCAACGCGTTTTCGAAATACTTTGTTGGAGCATGGGTTTAGTATGAAACAATTTTCTGTTTATATTAAACCCTGTACCAGCTTGGACAGTTCCAAAAACATTGTAAAACGTTTAAAAATACATATTCCACCGAATAGTTCGGTATCTTTTTTGTACATAACGGATAAACAATACTTAATGACGGATAATTTTCTGGGTCATAATGAAATTGAAAACGAAGAAACGACTCGGGAAGAGAATGGGCAGCTACTATTATTTTAATGTTTTTTGAAGCCGGACAACACATTTTTTTGTTTGTTTTCAATGTGTTGTCCGGCTTCTATTATATCAGAGATTAATCAGACGGTCAACTATAACTTTATCAAGCCGGCGACTACCGCCCGCCTAATTATATCAGAGATTAATCAGACGGTCAACTATAACTTAGAAAGCAACCTCGACATCTTGACCCCCATTATATCAGAGATTAATCAGACGGTCAACTATAACTCAATTAAACCCCTTTTTTTTAAGTCCCAAATTATATCAGAGATTAATCAGACGGTCAACTATAACAACCATTCTGTTAGCAAGCAATGATTATCTATTATATCAGAGATTAATCAGACGGTCAACTATAACTAACCCAAGCATAAAAAAGGGCTTTGCATAATTATATCAGAGATTAATCAGACGGTCAACTATAACAGCAAAACGATGCTTTCAAGGTGCTTTATAATTATATCAGAGATTAATCAGACGGTCAACTATAACCTCGGCACGCTGGACCCTTGCGAAGAATACATTATATCAGAGATTAATCAGACGGTCAACTATAACTAAATTGCCTACCTGCCAGCAAGCAAAAGCATTATATCAGAGATTAATCAGACGGTCAACTATAACTTTTAAATGTCAAGCCCTTTTTTTAGATTTATTATATCAGAGATTAATCAGACGGTCAACTATAACATACCCAAGCATAAAAAAAGGGCTTTGCATATTATATCAGAGATTAATCAGACGGTCAACTATAACTTATTGCGTTCATCGCAAGGGCTTTTTAAATTATATCAGAGATTAATCAGACGGTCAACTATAACTCTTTTTTGTTTGCATCTTGCACCCCTTAAATTATATCAGAGATTAATCAGACGGTCAACTATAACTAACCCAAGCATAAAAAAGGGCTTTGCATAATTATATCAGAGATTAATCAGACGGTCAACTATAACAGCAAAACGATGCTTTCAAGGTGCTTTATAATTATATCAGAGATTAATCAGACGGTCAACTATAACCTCGGCACGCTGGACCCTTGCGAAGAATACATTATATCAGAGATTAATCAGACGGTCAACTATAACGCAATTTACGCGTAAGACACGCTATGATTAATTATATCAGAGATTAATCAGACGGTCAACTATAACCATTCCTAAATAAGAACAAACCAGTTCCGTATTATATCAGAGATTAATCAGACGGTCAACTATAACTCATTCCATGAAAATCTGATGCCATCAATCATTATATCAGAGATTAATCAGACGGTCAACTATAACACGTTTTGTGAATGGAAAACATCTCGTTTAAGATTTGTGCCGTTAAATGTTCGAACTTGTATTTTCTTCTTGATATAAAAACGCGTTGATGCGCGGATCGGTGATGATGTCGCTTTCATCTATGCGTTTGAGTAAATGCATATCCTCTTTTTTCCGCGTCCGAGAAAGCGCAACATAAAGCTGCCCATGTGCAAACGCGCCTTTGTCTATGTCAATAATGACTTTATCTAATGTCTTGCCCTGCGCTTTATGGATTGTCAATGCATAGCCTAATTGCAACGGAAACTGAACAAACGAGCCCGTTTCTTTTTCCTTGACTTGCCCCGTTTCACGGTCATATTCATATGTATGACTTTTCCATTCTTCGCGTTGAACGGTGACCAAAGTACCGGTTTGAAGCAATCGAATCGAAATAACATCGTTATCCAATTTTTCAACAATTCCCGCCGTGCCATTGATCCATAACGTGCCGTTTTTGTTGAAAATGACCAAAGCTCCGACTTTTAATGTTAAACTTTTTGGGGCGGGAGTGTCTTTTGCATTATCAAAAACGCCTTTTGTTTGGCACTGATAAGTGCGTGTCGGCGCGTTGATTGAGCTCAATCGCCATCGATTGATGTTGTCAGCAACAGACTTATAAGGTGTGATTGTCATCGCCGTCATTATGATGTTTTCATCGGCTATTTTGCATGAGTTAAAATACTCAATTGCTTTTTCAACGTCTTTGCTTTGCCGGATTTTGATCAAGTTTTCCAGTAATGTTTTGTCTTGCTGTCGGTAAACCTTTGTCAGTTCGACTTTGCAAAAGGCTCCATTTTTGTAAGCTTTTGCGTCAAAAAAATAGGGCATTTTATAGCCGTAAGCTTTTTCAAAAACCTGATAAGCCGTTGATTTAATGACCGGTGGCAATTGGCATAAATCGCCAATTAACAACATTTGCAAACCTCCGAAAGGCTTTGAATTTTGCTTGGCCTGTTGACAAAGCAAATCTATCATATCCAACATATCCGGCCGTACCATTGATACTTCGTCGATGATCAGCAAATCCGTTTTTTTCAAAACAGACTTTAATTGCCGGCGTGGTTCTTTTAGCACCTGATCCGCAATAAAAAAATCGGATAAGGGCAACTTAAATAAAGAATGAATCGTTACACCGCCAATGTTAATTGCTGCAATGGCCGTCGGACAGACCAGCCGAATATTTTTCTTGCTGTGTGTCTTCAAGTAATTGATAAACGTAGATTTACCCGTGCCGGCTTGCCCTTGGACAAAAACATTTTTGTCGGAAGATTCGATTAAGTCAAACAGTTGACTTTGTGCCTTGTCCAATTTGTACTGAGCGCATGGCATCGCAGGCGTCCCCTTTATTCGCAAGTTGCTGATTTTTCGGGAGTCGTAGTGTATGCGCTTCCCGTCATTGACGGGCAATAATAAATTGCCTTTGCGTTTATCGAGCCGGAAATCAAACTTAAACCCGCCGTCGATTTGGAAGAGCAAATGCCGGTAATCGTTCCGTTTGTCGATGTGATCGAAGCACGATTTAAAATGCCGTTGCTTTTTTCAGACGTGGCCAAAATATCGCCGTTGATTGTAATCGTTCCGGTATCATTTTGTATAGCGATTCCGTTGTTTGCCGTGGCGGTTAACTTGCCGGACGCATTTAATACGCTGTTTTTTGTGCTTCTGAATGCGGCCTTGTCCGACACAGCTGTAATATTTGAGGCCGATACGGTCGTGTTGTTGATATCAAATGCGAAATTCGTTTTGGAATAAGCATAAATATCGCCCGTTACGGTCAGCTTTGCATTCAAAAAGTTCGCGGCGATTTTGGAATTTTCCGTTGTCGATGTGTGCAAGCTTTTTAATTGCATTTCGGCATTTTCCAAATAATAGTATCCGTCAATCGTTAAAGAGCAAGCGGATAAGTCGACGTCTGTTTTAAACTCCATATTGCCGGTAAATTCCATATCAGAGGAGATTAAAGATTTGAATTTCGGCTCTAATGTTTCGGCCATGCCATAGTTGGAATTGACCATTGCTTTAATGGCGCGGTTTGCACATGTATCGGCGACACATGCCGAACCATTCCACAGCGGTGCGTCTGCATTACATTTGCAATTTTCCAAGGCCGTTTGGTCGCCCGTTCCGCCGGCCGATGAATTGTCGTAACAAGAAGTTCTTTGGCAGATGTTATTTTCATCAAAGCTGCTGCCTTCTTTACATTTTGTGCAAATACATTCGCCGTTTTGACGTGCCATTGTTTCGCAATTTGGGTCGGTGGCAGAACAAACACAGCTGCCGCGATTGCATTCGCCAGAACACGTCGCCGCCGGATCAACTGTCGCGGTGGTGGCTTTCCACATGGCCGGACAATAGTAAATGCCTGAACTTGCTTTTAGAGCGGTTGTGTTGCTTAAATTTAATCCGTTTGCGCTGTCGCTTTCGGCCACTCCGGTAATCGAACCGTTTTTCGATTCGATGGTCGCCGTGTTGCCCGATGTAATCGCGTGCGTTGTTTGGGACGAGGCCGTTATGTTGCCGGCCGCCTTTAATACGCCGCTTCCTTCATTGCTGATCCCGCGCTTTTGAGCAATGGCCACAACTTCGCCCGCCGTTATCGTGGCGTTGTTGGAAATGCCCACATCAGATGTTGAGTTTGCTTCAATTTTCCCCGATACCGTGATCGAACCGCCATTGTTGTATACTCCTGTGTTTTGGGCGGACGGGATAAAGATGTTTTGTGCCGTAATCGTTCCGTTTTGATTGAACAAGCCTTGATGTTTTGCCGACGAAGCTCTGATGTCACCTTTGACATTTAAAGTGGTGTTGCCTCTTAACCCCAAAGCGATATTGTTTGTTTTAGTCGTAACGGTTATCGAATCGACATCCATTTTTGCGTCTTCCAACCAAAAATAGCCGTTTACCGTTAATGAACACCCGCTTAAATTTGCATCGCTCCGGATTTCAATGTTGCCGGTATATTCGATATTATCGGAATTAAGGTTTGTGATCGCGGCTTTTAATTCTTCCTCAACGCCCCAGCCGCCGGCCAAAGTTGCAGCAATCAATCGATCAGCGCAATTTTCGGCACGGCACTCATTGCCTGACCATTTGGGCGTGTCCGCATCGCAATTGCACCCATCAACATCGGTTGGCTCTCCGTCGCCGTCGACAGAGGCGTTCGGCGGACAAGTCAATTCTTCTTCTTCACATTCGCCGGCGTTTAAAGTATAGCCTACCTCACACGCAGTACAGATGCAATTGCCGTCGGTTAATTGAGTGGCTGTACAATGCGATCCGAAGTCGGGCAGACAATCTTTGTCATCATCTGCGTCCTCATCCTCATCATTTAAATTGTGATAAAATTGGACGACATTGCTGTTTTGGCAAATATCCGTATTATCCGAATAAAAAACGTCGTTTACCGCCATTTTAACGCCTTTGGGAGCGTTTTGCAAAAGTATTTTGCAGACCCGTTCAGGCAAGTCACTGATATAAATGCCAAAAGCTTTATCATTGACTTTTTCGGCCGTAACGGTATAGGGCGTTTTGACTTCATTTATGTTGATTTTGTGTCCTGCGTCCAGCTGGTGAGTGACAACAAAGGCCAAAAGTTGCTCGTTGTCAAGGATTTCGTTGGCTTTGTGTTTGGTAATGGCGTAATTATAGCCGTTTATGGCCAATACGGACAAAACTCCGATGATTGCCAGCACGCCCAGCATTTCAAGCATTGAACGCCCCGTTAGCTTGCGCCGTTTTGCGCATGTTATGATGTTTGCGTTATTCATTTATATGTCCTTAAATCAGAATCCTACTTTAAATATAGGATATAAAAGCTGTAATATAAAGTCAACAGCAAAAATGTTGGCTTGCGGATTTTTAAAAAAATATCATAAACAGGTTCAAAAGAATATATTTTTTCTCTTGACTTAACGATAGAATCGGTGCTATGATTTATATCGTTTAGCGGTTCTGTATGGAAGGCTGAACAAACAAAAGTCTGCTTGATTTCAAGGGACGCTCATATTGCTAACGAAAGGATATGAAAATGACACAAACAACTGCTTTAATTCCAAATTTATCGGAGACCTCTTTGTCCGTATATCTGCGGGAAATTGCAAAATTCCCCATGCTAGATCCGGATAAAGAATATATGTTGGCGCAACGTTATCGGAACTATAACGATTTGCAAGCCGCACACGAATTAACGACCTCTCATTTACGCTTGGCCGCAAAGGTTGCCTTGTCTTTCCGTCATTACGGATTGCCTTTGTCGGATTTGATTTCAGAGGCAAATATCGGCTTGATGCAAGCAATTAAAAAATTTGATCCGGAAAAGGGCTTTCGCTTGTCCACCTATGCGATTTGGTGGATCAAGGCCGCTATTTCGGACTTTATCTTAAAATCGTGGTCGTTGGTTAAAATCGGCACGGTTGCAACCCAAAAACGTTTGTTTTATAATTTGGGCAAAATAAAGGCTAAATTGGGGCTTTATCAAAGCACCGACTTGGATAATGAAACGGTTGCGCAAATTTCGACAGAATTGGGCGTTTCCGAACGCGACGTGTGGGATATGGAACAACGTTTGCGCGGGGACAGTTCGTTAAATGAGGTTGCTTTTGATGATTCGGACGAAGAAAAACAATCTTTGTTGACGGACGGGACGCCGACGTTGGAAGAAGCGTTGATGGAACACCAAGAACAAAGTATTCGTAATAAAAAGTTAGCCGCGGCCATTGCAACGCTTTCGCCGCGTGAGCAGGAAATTGTCAAAGCGCGTTTTTTGCGGGACGATCCGACCACATTGGAAGATTTGGGCAAACAATTCCAAGTCAGTCGTGAGCGCGTTCGTCAAATTGAAAGCAAAGCCTTTCAAAAGATTTCAAACTATATGTTGGCGTAAGCTTTTTTATCGGGAAATAACAAAGGGCGTACAAAGTAAAACTCTGTACGCCCCACCTGTTAGCTAAACTGATCGACTCGTTAGCAATACCGAATCGACTCCTTACACCTTATCGCAATTAAAAAGCTTAATTTTGATAAGATATTGATATAATACGTCATCAAAAAAATAAAGTCAAGCATAAAATTGATATTTTGTTACATTCTTATCTAAAAATTTTTGATTTATAATTCGAAGATAAGGAATAAGAATGAAAAAAGACATCAATAAAACGCCTTTTTATATTGAAAGAATACGCCGGTTGCGCATAGAAAGAGGCTTGACACAAAGCCAATTAGCCGAGCGGATCGACAGAACGCCGGAAATGTTGTGCCGGTTGGAAAATGCTGCCAATGCAACCAAGATTTCGACGTTGGAAGAAATCGCCAATGCGTTGGGCGTTGAAATGTTTGAGCTGTTTACAGATCGGGACGATTTGAAGAAAATCACGGAAGCGAACGGCTTGTTAGAGCTGTTTATGGACCTAAAAGAAGTTAAACCCGAAGTGATTGCTCATATTCATGCATTAGTTAAAGAAATTATTGCTAAAAATTAAAAAAATGCTTGACTTTTGAATCATTTATGTGTAGAGTAAAGCTCTATTTTCCCTCCAACTGTGAGAAAGCAGTCTTTACGGAGATACATCAGTCCGCGAGTACGCGCACTGGTGATGAAAATTTTTATATGCTTTAAAGGAGCAAAAATGTTTAAAGGTTTGGCCGATAAATTGGCCGGTGTTTTTGATAAATTAAAGGGGCGCGGTATCTTAACCGAAGATATCGTGAACGACACAATGCGCGAAATTAAAATCGCGTTATTGGAAGCCGATGTCGCTTTGCCCGTTGTCAAATCCTTTATTGCATCCGTGAAAGAAAAAGCGGTTGGACAAGAAGTTGTCAAGTCGGTATCGCCTGCCAATATGGTGGTAAAAATCGTCAATGACGCTTTGGTTGATTTGTTGGGTGAGGAAAATACCGAATTAAAGCGCGCCTCTGTTGCCCCCAGTGTTTATTTAATGGTTGGGTTGCAAGGCAGCGGTAAAACAACATCAAGCGGTAAGTTGGCTGCGCGTTTAAAAAAAGGCGGTCAAAAGGTTTTGCTGGCGTCTTTGGACGTTTATCGTCCGGCGGCACAAGAACAACTTTCCGGCTTGGCCGAACAAATCGGTGTCGATGCTTTAGAAATTATCGCGGGGCAAAAGCCGTTGGAAATTACAAAACGTGCTTTGTCGGCGGCAAAGGCGGGGGCTTATGATGTTTTGATTTTGGACACGGCCGGTCGTTTGCATATTGACGCGGAAATGATGGACGAAGTTAAAGCCGTTGAAAACTTGGCCAACCCGATTGAAAAGTTATTGGTTGTCGACTCTTTGACGGGTCAAGATGCGGTTAACGTCGCGGACGCGTTCCACAAAGCATTGAATATAACCGGCATTATTTTGACGCGTGTTGACGGTGATGCACGGGGAGGCGCGGCTTTGTCGATGCGCCAAATGACGGGGCAACCAATCAAGTTTTTAGGCGTTGGAGAAAAAACTGACGCTTTGGAAGTGTTTGACGCCAAGCGCATTGCCGGCCGTATTTTGGGAATGGGCGATGTTGTGGGCTTGGTTGAAACGGCAATGGAAAAAGTCAATCAGGACGAAGCGCTGACTATGGCGCAAAAGATGTTTTCCGGTCGCTTTACTATGGACGATATGTTGGCGCAGTTGCGACAAATCCAATCGCTTGGGGATATCAAAGGCTTTATGATGATGATCCCCGGTATGAGCAAGTTTCGCGATAAAATCGAACAAGCCAACATTGATAATAAAATTTTTAAACGTCAAGAAGCCATTATTTTATCGATGACACCGCGTGAACGCAAAAATCCCGATATTATTAAAGCGTCACGTAAACAAAGAATCGCAAATGGTTCTGGTGTTACGGTTGGTGATGTGAACCGCCTTTTGAAGCAATATGAGCAAATGGCGCAAACATCAAAGAAATTCAAAAAGTTGGGTCCTTTGGGCGCGTTGAATATGATGAAGAAAATGTCATCTATGCAGGGTGGTTCAGGGAATCCGTTTATGAATAACGGCGGAGGGTTTTCGCCGTTTTAACTCGAACAAGCAAAGGAAAGGAATATAAATGTCAGTTCGTATCAGATTAGCCCGCGGTGGGTCGAAAAAGCGTCCGTTTCATAAGATTGTTGTTGCTGATAAGCGCGCACCTCGTGACGGTCGTTTCATTGAACAAATCGGTTTTTATAACCCGTTAGTTCCGAAAGATCATCCGGAACATTTTAAAATTGATGCCGAAAAAGCAAAAGCTTGGATTGCCAAAGGTGCTGAATTAACAGACCGTATGGAACGTTTAATGGCTGCTGCCGGCTTGGTTGCTGCACCGAAGATCAAAACAAACGCAGAACAACCCCAAAAATCCGCTCCGAAAGCAAAAGCACAAGAACGTGCTCGTGAATTAGCGGAAAAAGAAGCTGAACGCAAAGCCGCAGAAGAAGCTGCAAAAGCAGAAGCCGAAGCTGCTGCAAACGCAGAAACACAAGCTCCTGCTGCTGAACAAACACCGGCTGAATAAGGATAAATTAAATGACTGAACGCCGCATTGAAATGGGTCAAATCGTCGCTATGCACGGCATTAAAGGGGAAGTGAAAATTAACGCTTTCTGTAATGCGGGGGCATTTGCTGACTATGCGCCGTTTTATGATGCGGACGGTCACGTTTTAAAAGTGCATGTAAAGCGTGTTTGCAAAAATCAAATTATTGCGTCTGTGGACGGTGTGACGGATCGGGATACGGCCGAAAAGTTGCGCGGTAAAAAATTGTTTGCGTCGCATGATGCGTTGCCGAAATTAAACAAAAACGAATATTATGTTTGTGATTTAATCGGCTTGGACGCGTTTGAAGACGGTGTAAAAATCGGCTCTGTGACGGACGTTTTAAATTATGGCGCCAGTGATATTTTGCAAATTGATTGTACTGATGGCGAGGTTTTATTGGCAATGAGTCCTTCAACGATTTTAAATGTCGATTTAATTAACAAAAAAATCGATGTGATGGTGCCTCAAATGGTGGAGATTTCGGAAAATGAAGATTAACTTTTTAACACTTTATCCGGAAATGTTCCCCTCTTTTTTGGGCTATTCGCTGATGGGCAAAGCTTTGGAAAAAGGCTTATGGTCATACAAAGCCGTAAACATTCGTGACTTTGCAACCGATCACTACAAAACCGTAGATGATACGCCGTTCGGCGGTGGTGCGGGTCAAGTGATGAAAGCCGATGTTGTGGACAGTGCGATCCGCGCGACCTATACAAAGGGTGCGTTGTTATATATGACCCCGAAAGGAAAACCGTTGACACAAGATACGGTGATTCGCTTGGCAAAAGAGGAAGAAATAACTATTTTGAGCGGGCGCTTCGAAGGTATTGACGAACGTGTGATTGAAAGTTGGCCTTTTGAGCAAATCAGTATAGGTGATTTTGTTTTGTCGGGCGGAGAACCGGCGGCTTTAACATTAACGGACGCAGTGTTGCGCTATGTTCCGGGGGTGTTGGGGAATGCCGAATCAGTGTCTGATGAAACGTTTGCCGGCGATGGGTTGTTGGAATATCCTCAATACACGCGGCCGGCAGTTTGGAATGGTTTGTCTGTTCCTGAGGTTTTATTGTCGGGACATCACAAAAACATTGAAACGTGGCGTAAAGAACAGTCGATTAAAATTACTCAACAAAATCGGCCTGATATTTGGGAAAAATATAAGGCAAAATTTTAGAAAGGATAAAAAAATGGATATCATTCAAAATCTTGAAAAAGAACAAATGGAAAAATTGGCAAAGAATATCCCTGCATTCAAAGCCGGTGATACTTTGAAAGTACATTGCAAAATTAAAGAAGGCGATCGTGAACGTATTCAAATTTTTGAAGGTGTTTGCATTGCGCGCAATAACGACGGTTTAAATTCCAACTTCACGGTTCGCAAAATTTCTTTTGGCGAAGGTGTGGAACGTATTTTCCCGTTGTATTCTCCGAATGTTGCAAAGATCGAATTGGTTCGCAGTGGTAAAATTCACCGTTCGAAGATTTACTATTTGCGTCAATTGTTCGGTAAGAAAGCTCGTATTGCCGAAGACAACACCGCAACAAAGGAAGAAGCATAAGACTTTCTTTAAAAAGCCAATAATCAAAAGCCCCGTTTTTTCGGGGCTTTTTTTGTGGTTTTATAGTCATTTTGAAGGTTGTTTTTTGTGTCATTCTGAGCGTCAGCGAAGAATCTCTTTGTGTCCCCGTCATTCTGAGCAACGCGAAGAATCTCTTCAAATCTTCGTAACGCCAAATGTGCGGCGCGCAGATCCTCGCACGCCCGCGCCGCACATTTCTACGCGATACAGTATCATCATTTTGTACCAAATAAAAAAGGTTGAGTTTTTAGCTCAACCTTTTTGTGATTAAAGCACAGATAAATTATTTACAAAAAGCGTAAAAATAAGAGCTTTCGATTTTTTCACCAGGTTGCACAAAACCCGTAAAGAGCACAACGGCGAAAGCTGCATTATCATTGTATTCGGTTAAAGTCCAAACAGCAGCTGTCTGCGAATCAATTACCCAATTTTTGCAGTTATAACCAATCGGAGGGTCTAATTCCGCTGTTTTTTCACAGATGCTTACAAGGCTTGGCAGTGCTCGCCCTCTATCTGTACACCAATTTTGAGCGTCTTTCCAAGACATTTGACTGTTACTCATGCAATATTGATTACCATTTTCGGCAGAGACCATTTTGCCATCTTCGCATGTTTCTGCAGCAGCTTCCACGCACTCGCCGGCATCGTTCTTTTCAAAGCCTTCTTCGCAAACATCGCAAGCGCACGTCACGCCATTTTGTGTTTTACAATTGGCTCCTTTTTCCGGGCAAACGCAAGCCGTACCGTCAGCATTCGCGATCATCGGCGACGAGCATTCGCTACAAGCGCCGTTTGTGCAAATCCCGTTCGTCCCACATTTGCCGGTCACGTTTACAATCTTCGGACAGCCGTTTTGCGTTTGTGTGGTTTGGCATTCGTTCGGCGCGTCAAT
>CAKPYQ010000014.1 GCA_934203105.1 uncultured Alphaproteobacteria bacterium | reverse complement strand
TTGGCTTTTGTTTATTTTCAGTGTGTTATAGAGGGCCCCGTCGCAAAAAAATCTATTGACTTTAAACGATCGTTTTTATTGCATGTCGATAAAGAGTTTTAATCAAAAAAAATGAGTTATGGAGGAGTTTTTTAGTGAGCTGATGATGCATATGGGAAAATGTGCGGCGCGCAAAATCCCCGCGCGCCCGCGCCGCACATTTGGCATCGCGATGATGTAAAGAGATTCTTCGCTATCGCTCAGAATGACGGGATAGAAAAAAAATACTCAGAATGACGCATGAAATAAGCTCTGAACAGCCCCCAAAAAAATCTGAGAGGCGGAATATAAAAATTATACAGCCACATCAAAGGCTGCATTTTCATTTTTTCCAATTTTTTGCAAAAAGTAATTCATATCGCCTTCATCAATTTGAATGTTGTTTTCATCAAACAAAATCAACAAACGTTCGACTAAACGACGGCAAAAATGGTCGCGATATCCGTCTTCGGTTTCTTCAATCATCTCGCGATAAGTTTTAACGGCCAATTGAACAGCCGGATACATTTCAGGCGGCAAATCGGCTTCTTCATATAAGCGTTCCAACCCCATTTGCCCCGAATCGTAAATTAAAACACGCGCGTTGCGAATAGGAATCCCCGCACGCATTGCCAAAGCATACTCAAAAAACTTCATATCTCCGACA
Organism: uncultured Alphaproteobacteria bacterium; assembly: GCA_934203105.1. Classification (GTDB taxonomy): domain Bacteria; phylum Pseudomonadota; class Alphaproteobacteria; order CAAHEQ01; family UBA3637; genus CAAHEQ01. Next base: position 30,006 of record CAKPYQ010000014.1, on the reverse strand, counting down.
CAAGCCGCACGCAAAATCAAATTCGGCGTTAACCGATTGACGCCATTCAAATGAATAACCAAAGTCCTGACTTCATTTTCAGTAGAGGCTTCGGACAATGACAAAATCGCCTTTTCACGCGTTTGTGATACAATTGCCGTAATCAATGGCGCCGGTAAATCACGACGCATCAACAATTGTTGCTTTAAATTATCAGACACGACATTAATCAACTTTTCCAAAATTCGAACAGGCACATGTGAACGCATCAATAACGGTCGATGTATTTCTTCGCAATCACGGAAGCGTTCGATCAACCGTTGATAAGCATAATCCGAAATATCCGCCAAATTATTGGACACCAAAACAACAACCGGTTTTTGAGAAGCTTCTTCAATCAACGTTTCCGAAACACGGAACGGAACTTTTTCACGCGAAGCCACCGCGATTTGTTTTTCTTCATCATGCCCTTTGACAATTTCAATTAAGTCTTGTTCGGTTAATAAATCAGAATATTGGATCATCGGGCGCGCGACACTTGCCACATCATCAATAATTTTTTGAACAATATCGCGCGGCAGAGATTGACATTTTTTTAAACTTTCCGCCAAATCCTGACGCACTTTGATTTCCACATCATTAGCGATCAGGCGGAAAATATCTTCCGCAATTTTTCTTTCGTTTTCGCTGATTAAACCTTGATACTGCAACGACACTTTTTGCGCCGTTTTAGACCGCACTTCGGGCGCCGGATTTTGCATCAGCAAATCCACGTCCTTTTGTGTTAACTCCATTTGAGCCTGTATCTTTCTTGCCATAAAATACCGCTCGCCCTTTCCCCTAAAAATCTAAACAGAGTTATATTAGAGCATAAAAAAGTAAACAAATGGTGAATAGTGATTTATTTTTTCTTTATTGTCGACAAAGCATAACCCATTGAACGAACTGTGCGAATAATATCTTTTTCGCCACCGGCATTTAAAGCTTGGCGCAAGCGTTTGATATGAACGTCAACGGTTCTGTCTTCGACATAAATCGATTCGCCCCAAACTTTTTTCAATAATTCGGCACGAGAAAACACCCGCTCCGGTTCGCACATCAAAAGTTGCAGCAAGCGAAACTCCGTCGGTCCCAAATGGACTAAACGTTTTCCGCGCATCACTTGTTTGCGATCAATGTCCACTTTCAAATCCGCAAATACTTTTGCCTTTTGAGGAGGCTTGGGTGGCGCACGCCGTAATAAAGCTTTTATTCGGGCCATCAATTCGGGCACGGAAAATGGCTTTGTCATATAATCGTCGGCACCGATAGATAATCCCGAAACTTTATCGCTTTCGTCCCCGCGCGCCGTCAACATTAACACAGGAATATGCCGAATATCGTGATTTTGACGGACGGCTTTACATATTTCAACGCCCGACACATGCGGCAACATCCAATCAAGCAAAATCAAATCCGGCTCTTCGGATATAATCGTATCTAACGCTTTTTTGCCGTCTATAACCGGCACAGTTTGATATCCTTCATTTTCCAAATTGTACTTTAAGATGGTTTGCAAACCTTGCTCATCTTCGACTATTAAAATCTTGACCATTATTTACTCCCTTTAAGCGTTTCAATAGCGGCTTTGCGATCATCAGCTTTAAAAATATAATTGCCGGCAATTAAAACATCAGCACCGGCATGTACAGCCGCTTTTGCCGTTTTTTCGTTAATTCCGCCGTCCACTTCGATATCAATCGGTCGATCGCCGATTAACTGCTTTAATGTCGTAATCTTGGGCAATTTGTCTTCCATAAACGATTGACCGCCAAAGCCCGGCTCAACCGTCATCACCAACACCAAATCCAACAATTCCAAATAAGGAATAACCGCCTCTGCCGGCGTTTTAGGCTTTATGCACAAACCGGCTTTTGCGCCTTGTGCGCGGATATAGGAAAGCAAAGCTGCAACATCGCCGCCTAACTCTTGGTGAATTGTTACGCGATTCGCGCCGGCCGTAATAAAGTTATCAATATAATCCTTCGGATTCGTCATCATCAAATGCACGTCCATCGGAACGGTTGAATAAGGCTTTATCGCCTTTAACACCATCGCGCCAAAAGTCAAGTTCGGCACAAAGTGACCGTCCATCACATCGAAATGAATAAAATCGGCACCATCGGCACAAATATCGGCCACTTCTTTACCCAAACAAGCAAAATCAGCAGATAATATACTGGGAGCTATCTTGATCATCTTTATATCCTTTCTTCAATTTCGACTATAACATACTTTTCAAAAAGGAAAAAGACTTTTTTATGACATTGCGCCAATTGATTTAAAAAACCGCACAACGTTCGAATATAACGCCGCATTTGCCGAACGCTGGCTTTGCAAAGCGGTTAAATATCCTGCAAAGGCTTGTTCCAACTCATTTTGATTGATCAAACCGGCGGAACGTCTTTGCCCCGCCAAACGATAAATATTTTCCATTAAACGCAAATTTCGGACGGCAGATTGATATTGCTTTTGCGCGCTTTGCAATGAAACCAGCGCATTTTTAATTTCTTCGGCCGCCGTCAAAAACGTATTTTCATAAGTCGCAAAACTTTCGGCGTACTTTTCCTGTTCGATTTTGACTTGGTTTTTCAGCTGACCAAAGTAAAACAGGGGCAAAGAAATCACCGGCGTTGCCGAATAAGTATAGCTTTTGTGATCGAACAATTTATCAAAATGCAACGATTGAAAACCAAGCATTCCCGATAAAGATACTTTCGGATACAACTCGGCAATTGCTGCGCCAACCGTGGCATTTTGCGCGCGCAAAGCAAATAATGCGGCTTGCACGTCCGGACGATTTTCGATCACATCGGCGGAAAGATTAAAAAATTGCTCCGTATCAAGAGCAAACTTTTTATCGATTAAGTTTTTCTTTTGCGGTTTTAACAAATCGTCCAAAGCTCTCGGCAATTGGCCCGTCAACAAAGCCAACTGATTTTTGTATTGCTCGATTTTTGATTTTATATCCGCCGTTTGAAACAATGTATTTTGAACATTCACATCGGCTTTGTTCAGTTCGTCCTGAGTGATCAGTCCCGCATGCAACAACGATTGTGTATGCGAAAAAATGGCGCGATACGTCGTTAAAAGTTGTTCTTGAAGAGTCAAATCGGTTTGGCTTTGACGCAAACCGATATAGGCCAAAGCCACCTCGCCGGCCAAAGAAACATATGCATTTTCCAAGTTCGCGATTGTGATAAAAGCGTTTGCTTGGGCGGCCTCTGCACGCCGGCGCACGCCGCCGAAAATATCCAACTCCCACGACGCGTCCAAGCCGACCTGATAAATATCCTCATCAGCAATAACACCGATATTTCGGCTTTCTTTCACATACTGATATTGTCCTGCAGCATCCAAAGTCGGCAAGCCTTTTACTTCGGCAATTTTTGCCGATAAGCGCGCTTGTTTGACGCGGTAAATTGCCGCCTTGATGCTGGGCGAATTTTCAAACGCCATAATCTGTAATTTTTCCAATATCGGATCATTAAATATGACATAAGAATATTCTTGCTTTTGCGGCTTTAACGTTAACGCTTGCTCAATTTGGGCGTTTGAATAAAGCTGTGGCTTTTCGAAATCATTACCCACCGTACAGCCCAACAAGTACCACAAAAAAACAAAACCGGCGGTAATTCTGATGATATTATCTTTGTTCATTTTGCCCTCCTTGTTGTTCTGATACGCTTTTTAAAGGCGTCCCAAAATGATTTGCAAACGTGTCAAACAAAGCAAACAAAGCGGGAATAAATAAAATCCCAACCAATGTAGCCAAAATCATACCAAAGAAAACCGCCGTACCGATCGCGCGTTGACTGGACGCACCGGCGCCGGTTGCAACAACCATCGGAAACACGCCCAAAATAAAAGTCAATGCGGTCATCAAAACGGCTCTGAAACGTTCGGACGCGCCTTTGACGGACGCCGAAACAATATCCAATCCCGCATGCCGGTAATCCAAAGTAAACTCAACGATTAAAATGGCGTTTTTACTGGCAAGCCCGATCAGCAAAACCAACCCCAATTGCGCGTAAATGGAAAGCGGCAAGCTTAAAAAATGCAATCCGAGCAATGCGCCCAACACCGCGAACACATTTGAAAACATCACCGACAAAGCCACTAACCAGCTTTCATACAAAGCAACCAAAAACAAGTACCCGAACACAACCGCCAACCCGATCAGCAAAGCCGCCAAACCGCCGGTTTCAACTTCCTGTAACGACAAACCTGTCCACGCAATCGCGCCACCTTTTGGTTTTAAATCGCTTTGGGCTGTCTGCTTTGTTGTATCGATTGCCGTACCGGAGCTGACGCCATTAGCTGCCGCACCGATGACAGAGGCCGCCATATATTGATTATAGCGATATAAAATCTTTGGTGTCATTACCGTATGCAATGAGGCAAAATTACGAATTTGAACCGGCTTTCCGTCCGCTGAATATGCATACAAATTCAACACATCATTTTTGCTTTTGCGAAAATCATACTCCGCCTGAATAATGACTTTATTGATTTGCCCGTCGACAGTGATATTGTTAATGTAGCGTGACCCTAAATTGTCCTGTAACGCGTCAAACAAAGAAGATACAGCGATGCCATAGCTTTCCAACTTCACCCTGTCGACGTCCAAATATAAATGCGGCGTGCCGGCGCGATATGTCGAAAACGCATACGCCAAATCTTTATTTTGGTTTAAGTTCATCAAAAAGCTGTCCAACATTAAAGCAAAGTCATCGCTGCTCATCGATTGATTTAAAGCCAGCACTTCAAAGGATAATCCGTCGCTGCTGCCAACCCCGGGGATTGACGGCAAGCCGTAAAAATTGATCGAAGCGGTATCGGACGCGCCGAAATCTTTAATCAACTTTTCTGTAATGCTTTGAAGCGATAGCGCCGGCGTTGTGCGCTTATCCCAATCGTCCAAGCCCACGACGGCCAAAGCGATATTTTCACCGCTGCCGCCCAACATACTGGCACCGGCAACAGAAATAAAGTATTTCACGCCCTCCATTTTTAAAATCTTTTCGCCCATTTGATTTAATACTTCTTGCGTCTGGTTAATGCCTGCCGTTTCGGGCAATTGAACGTTTCCCAAAATCAAACCTTGATCTTCTTGGGGTACAAAGGCCGTCGGCAACACATAAAATAATCCACCAATCCCCGCAATAACCAAAAGAACAAAAAGGCTCATCAATGCCAAGCGTGTACATAAAAAATGAACAACCTTTAAATATTGTTCTTTGGCATAGTCCAAGCCTTTGTTAAAAGGAGTAAACAGCTTTTCCAACCAACTTTTTTTGTCTGATTTTTGCGCCTGCGCCGTCTGCAAAAAAATCGCACATAATGACGGCGATAAAGTCAAAGCGTTAACAGCCGAAAACACAACCGCCGTTGCAATCGTCACAGCGAATTGTTGATATATTTTTCCGGTAATACCGGCCATTAAACCGACCGGAATAAAAATCGACAATAATACAAATGTCGTTGCAATAATTGCGCCGCTGATTTGCTGCATTGCTTTTATCGACGCGTCCACAGCATTTAAGTTTTCCGTTTGCATTAAATATTGCGCACGCTCGACAACAATAATCGCGTCGTCCACCACCAAACCGATTGCCAAAATCATCGCAAACAAAGTCAATATATTTAAATTAAATCCCAACGCGTAAATTACTATAAAAGTCGCAATCAAAGACACGGGAATGGTTATCGTCGGAATTAAAGTTGACTTGGGGTCCTGCAAAAAAACGAACACCACCAGCACCACCAAAAAGAACGTCAAAAACAAAGTTTCAACAATGCTTTGAATAGACGCGCGGACAAAAGTCGTTGAATCATAGGCGATTTTAAATTCCATATCGTCGGGAAAAGATTGCGCCAACGTATCCATTTCATGTTGCAAGTTTTTCATAATATCCAACGCATTTGAATTGGGCGTTTGTGAAAAACCCAACACCACCGCCGGCGCGTTATCATAGTTGGCCGAAACGGCATAACTGTTGGCGCCGACTTCCACTTTACCGATATCTTTTAATCGAACAATCCCCCCGTTTGCAGAGGTCGCAACAACAATGTTTTCAAAGTCCGAAACGCTGTTCAATAAGCCTTTGGCCGTCAAAGACAAAACCAGCCGGCTGCCTTTGGGACTGGGCGCAGAGCCGATAGATCCGACGGCGGCTTGGATATTTTGGCTTTCGATAATCTTCACCACGTCGGACGTAGATATATTTAAAGACGTCATCTTTTGCGGGTTCAGCCAAATACGCATACTGTTTTTGGGGCCATAGATTTGCACATCACTGACCCCGCTGACACGCGCCAAAGGATTTTGCAAATTCGTATACGCATAATTGCTTAAAAATAAATCATCATACGTCCTGTTTGGCGAACGCAACGCCGCCATTGCCAAAATATTGGAAGATTGAGTCGTTACGCTTAATCCTTCCTGCGTCACCACAGCGGGCAATTCAGAGGTGATTTGTTGCAATCGATTTTCGACTTTGACCTGAGCCATATCAGCATCAGTGCCGATATTAAAGGTAATCGTCAATTTATAAGAACCGGTATCATCGGCCGTCGATTCCATGTACAACATACCTTCGACACCGTTAATGCCGTTTTCAATCGGAACAGCCACCGTATCGACCAACACTTCGGCCGAAGCGCCGGGGTAATTTGCTTCAACGATGATTTGTGGCGGCGTAATGTCGGGATATTGCGCAATCGGCAAAACGGCCAACGCCATAATCCCAAGCAACACCATGACAAGCGAAATCACAATGGCAAAACGCGGGCGGCGAATGAAAAAGGCCGAAAAATTCATTTAACATCTCCGTTTAAATTGTTGACGCTCTTTGCTGTTGCTTCAAACGTATCGGCCAAATCGGGCAAAATAGTCTTTTCAATTTTCATTTGTACCGGTGTATCGGCGTTTATCTTTGCGGGTTTTTGCGTCACAACAAAATCACCGGCTTTTAATCCCGACAAAACCAAATAAAAGCCTTGATTTATAACCTGATCAGCCACAGTAATTTGCCGATGTTGCAAGCGTCCCATGTCATCAACGATCCATACAAAATACCCCTCCTTGGTCATTTCAACAAATTGTTGCGGTATCGTCAAAGCATTTGGCAGATTTTCTTGCACCAACACATCAACATAAGCATTCGGTAACAACATACGATCCACATTATCAAAATCAGCATAGACTTGCACGGACGATGTTGCCGCCGTCACAACGTTATCCAAAAATTGCACCTTACCGGATATGTCGTAAAAACGCCCATCGGCCAACTTTAAACGGATCGTTTTTAAAGCAAATAAATCATCGGGATTTTTTTCTTTTTCTAATAAATATGTGGCATTGGAGATTGAAAACACAACACGCATCGGTGTCGTTTGCACCAAATACGCTAACGGTTCGGACTCAGGAGAAACATATTGTCCTTTTGTTGCGTTCAAATCTCCAAGCACACCCGTTATCGGAGCATTGATAAATGTATAATTATACATCACTTGCGCCGCGTCATATTGCGCAACCGCCGCCCCGACAGCAGCTCCGGCAGTTAAAAACTTGGCCTTAGCTGCGTCTAAATCGCTTTCAGACACCGCCTTTTCACCGGCCGCTTTTAACCTGTCATAATACATTTTTGCATTTTCATAATCAGCCGATGTGCTGATGATATTCGACATTTGCAAATCCATTTGAGCTATATATTGAGATTGCTCTAAAACAAACATCGGCTCATCGGCAAAAACCTCTTGCCCGCCATCGACCAACACTTCATCGATAAAGCCGCTGATGAACGGCCGAATTTCCACGGCATGAATAGGCACAACAAAACCGATATAAGATTGTGTAAAATCCATGGCAACCGGTTGCATTCTTTGAACATAAACCGTTTGTGTTTTTTGGACTTGTTCGGTTAAGCTTGTGGCTTTTGGCTCTGTTTGGGATAAATGTTTTTGATCACAGATGTGTTTTGCATAAAGTCCTGCTCCTGCCAACACTATAATCAGCGCGATAAAAAATAAAGTGGAATGTCTTTGCATAGCCGTCTCTCCTTTTTTATAAGGATGTGATCTTTCGGATAAGCAATCAAGCCGGCAACATCGTTTTGTATCGGGCAAAACATCTTTGAATATAAAAAATAGCAATGCGCAAAAAATCCTTGCCTTTTGATGCGCTTGCCGTTATGATAAATAAAAAAACAGAGGATAAAATGAACAAAAGCTCTTGAAAGCAAAAAAAGAATACTTATATATTCTTTCGAATTAACCCAAAAAAGGATTTAAATTATGTTACAAAAATTTCTGACTTATTTTTTCTCGATTATCGCTCTGTTTGCCATGATTTATTTGGTGTTTTTCATTTGGTGGTTATTCTTGCCGTTCTTTTTGGTTTTGTTGGGCTTTGCGATGTGGCGCGTACACCAGGCGCGTAAAATGTGGAACGATTTGTTAAAGCAATCCCAAAATACCCAAAAAACGCATACGCATTATCGTAAAGTCACCGATGACAATGTGATTGATGTAGATTACGAGGAAATTAAACAATAATATGAAAAAAACAAAAGTCGCTATCTGCTACGATTTTGACGGCACGCTTTCCCCGGGAAACATGCAAGAGTATGACTTTATGAAAAAAATCGGAATGGATTGTAAATCGTTTTGGAAAAAATCCTCCGAGCTGATGGACGAAACGCACGCCGACGGCGTATTGGCTTATATGCGTTTAATGGTCGAAGAATCAATTGCAAAAAATATCCCCTTTACACGGCAAGACTTTCGCGAATACGGGAAAAGCTTACCGCTTTATGACGGCGTCGATACTTGGTTCGATCGTATCAATGCTTATGGGAAACAAAACGGTTTGACGGTCGAACATTATATTATTTCCTCCGGCCTGCGTGAAATGATTTTGGGCAATCCCATTTCCAAAAAGTTTAAGCATATTTATGCATCGTCCTTTATGTATGATAAAAATGATAATGCTGTGTGGCCGGCGATGGCTTTAAATTACACAACAAAAACACAATATCTGTTTCGTATCAACAAAGGTTGTTTAAACATCAACGATCCGGAAATCAATGCTTTTGTTCCCGATGAAAAGCGCAACATTCCTTTATCACATATGATTTACATCGGTGACGGTATCACGGACGTTCCGTGTATGCGCTTATTAAAAAAAGAAAACGGCCATTCGATTGCCGTGTTTTGCCCCGAAAATCCCAAAAGCAAAAAAGCCGCTCGCCAATTATTTAAAGAAGGTCGCGTGAATTTTGTTGCAAATGCAGATTACAGCGCAGGTTCGATGATGGAAAAAATTGTTGAAACTATTTTGGATAAAATAAAACTGGACGTTCAAATCGACGACTTGAAAAAACAATGTCGTATTCCTAAATAACTTTATGTTAAAGGAGATACAAAATGACAGAAGTTTTATTTTTCGATTGTGCATCGGGGACATGCTCTTTTTTAAATCAGCACCCGATGGAGGGCTTAACATACAAAATACTTGACTTTGATTTAAGCGTTAAAAACTTACCTAGAATCGACAATCCGGACAACGTGGAAATTATTTCGTTGTTTGCGCATGCTCAAAGCGTCGAAAACAAAGCGTTGGATTATTTTAAAAATTTAAAAATGATCGCCACTCGTTCAACCGGTTTTAATCACATCGATTTGGATTATTGCCGTCAGCGCGGCATCACCGTGTGCAATGTACCAAACTATGGCGCAACATCGGTCGCCGAATTTACAATCGGCGCAATGTTGGGCATTATGCGGCGTATTGCATTGGCTAAATCACAAATGAAAACGAACAACGTTTTTTTACCCAATTATTTGGGCGACAGCATTAAAGGCAAAACCGTCGGCATCATCGGAACGGGCGCTATCGGTCGTGCCGTCATTAAATTATTGCAGGCATTCGAAGCCAAAATCATCGCTTTTGATCCCTTTCCCAATCAAGAATTAAAAAAGTCCGGCATTCAATACGCCACCGATTTAAGCGAACTTTATCGCTCGGCCGATATCATTTCTTTGCATTGCCCCGCGACAAAAGAAAACTTTCACTTACTCAATGCCGAAGCGTTTGCGCAAATGAAAAACGGAGTTTACATTATCAACACGGCGCGTGGCAGTTTGATTGATACGGAAGCGCTTTATGCGGCTTTGTTGGACGGCAAAATCGCCGGAGCCGCTTTGGACGTATTAGAAAATGAAGACGTCGTCACCGAACGTGAAATTTCAACCGATATGGAAAAAAAGAGCAATGATTTTTTAATCGATTCGGTAATCAACTTTAAAATGTTGCAATTGAATAATACTCTGATAACGCCGCACATAGCTTTTAATTCGATCGATGCCGTAGAAACAATTTTATCGACAACGATTCAAAATATTGCGGGCTTTTTAACAGGTAAAGTTCAAAATAAAGTCGGATAAAGACTTGCGTTTTAGGAGCATGCTGCTATAATATCTTTTTTAAAGACAAAGGAGATAAAAATGCCAGCTATTCAAAACATCAACAAAGATTGGATTTATGTCGGCGCGAACAATCGCCGGTTAAAGTTATTTGAAAACATTTACCCGATACCGCGGGGTGTTTCGTATAATTCGTACGTTTTATTGGACGATAAAACCGTTTTAATGGATACTTGCGACGCCAGCGTACATTATGCTTTTTTATCGAATGTCAAAGCCGCTTTGAACGGTCGCGAATTGGATTATTTGGTCATTCAGCACATGGAACCGGATCATTGCGCTTTGATCCAAGATATTTTGCGCATCTATCCCAAAGCACAAATTGTTTGCAATGCAAAGACTTTGTCGATGATCGAACAATTCTTTTGTACCGATGAAACACCCAGAGCCGTTCTTGTAAAAGAAGGAGACACTCTGCAAACAGGACATCATACGCTTTCGTTTGTATTTGCGCCGATGGTGCATTGGCCGGAAGTGATGATGACTTACGACAGCACGGATAAAATTTTGTTTTCAGCCGATGCTTTTGGATCGTTCAACGCCATTGACGGCAACTTATTTGCTGACGAAGTAGACTATCCCAACGAATGGCTTGCCGACGCGCGCCGTTATTATGCAAACATTGTCGGCAAATACGGAATGCCGGTTCAAACCGTTTTGAAAAAAGCGGCCGGATTGGACATTCAAATGATTTGCCCGTTGCACGGATTGATTTGGCGTAAAGATTTAAATTGGATTTTGGATAAGTATCAAAAATGGAGCACTTACACACCGGAAGAAAAAGCCATTATCATTGCTTATGCTTCCGTTTACGGCCACACAGAACAAGCAGCGGAATTATTGGCAATGAAACTGTCCGAACGCGGAATTAAAAACATTCGCCTTTACGATGTATCGTCCACGCACCCGTCTTGGATCGTATCGGAAACTTTCCGCGCCAGCCACTTGGTTTTTGCATCGGCCTCTTATAATGCCGGATTATTTCCCGCAATGGAAACCGTTTTAAATGATATTAAAGCACACGCGTTGTGCAATCGAACTGTCGCTGTGATCGAAAACGGATCGTGGGCTCCGTGCGCCAAAAACCAAATGAAAGCCATTTTACAAACATTAAAAGGCATCACGTTTATTTCAGAAGAGCTGTGCATTCGTTCCAGCTTAAAGCCCGAACAAGAATGTACATTGGATACAATGGCCGATTTATTAAGCGCTGACTTAAAGGCTTAAAATCAAAACAAAGCCCCTGTTTAAAACAGGGGCTTAAAAAAAATCACAAAATGATCAAACCGACGATAAATAACAAAACGGACGCAAAAATGCCGGCAAAAATATCGTCCAACATTACCCCATAGGCGTTTTCTATCTTCTGATCTGCCCAACCGACTACGGACGGCTTTGTAATATCGAACAAACGGAACAAGGCAAAGCCCACAGCATAGATAATAAAAGCTTGCCAAGAAGCATTATGATACATCATCGGTGCGACCAAAGTAAAGCTGGTCAATTGGCCTGCAACCTCATCAATCACAATCAAAGACGGATCGTGTGCCGTATATTTTAAAACTTCTTTGCTGCTCCAAACGCCGACAAAAAAGATGATTGCGGTGGCCAAAGGTACAACCCACCAAGCCCCCACAAAATACATCAAAACAAATGCCAAAGGCAAAGTCACCAATGAACCGACCGTTCCGGATGCAACGGGGCAAAAGCCCACACCAAAGACGGACGATAAAATATACGCTATTTTCTTTTTCATTTTTTTTCCTTTTTCAATTAAGATTTTTGCATATTAGCCGATTTTCTTCCTTTATGCAACACCAATAAAAAAACGCCCCTGTTAAAAAGAGGCGCTTTTTATTTTAAATCAACGAACTAAATGTCGTCATCTTTTTTGACACCGGCCACTTTTTCCGCCATCGTTTGCAATATCACATACAACAAAGGCACGAAGAAAATCGCGACGAATGCCGAGAAAGCCATACCGCCGAAAATTGCCGAACCGACAGCACGTCGAGACAATGCACCGGCGCCCGTTGCAATAATCAAAGGCAAAAATCCCATCAAAGATGAAATCGCCGTCATCATAATCGCACGGAAACGCAACTTACCGCCCAATAAAGCAGCTTCGTGGATCGGATCGCCGAATTGTTCGTGACGATCTTTTGAAAACTCAACCAACAAAATCGCATTCTTTGCGGCCAAGCCGATCAACACGATAAAGCCAATTTGCGCGTACAAATCATCGAAAATCGGATATGTCGAGTTTTTACTTTGTGCCCAAACGGCCAAAATCGCACCCAAGAAACCAACAATAATGGACAACATAACGTTCAAAGGTAATGTCCAGCTTTCATACAAAGCCACCAAGAATAAATACCCGAACAAGAACGCCATAAAGAACACGATAAATGTTTGTCCGCCGGCTTCAACTTCCTGCGCCGAAGTACCCGTCCATTCGTATTTATAACCGCTGGGCAATACTTCATCGGAAATCTTGGACATCGCCGCAATCGCATCACCGGAACTGTATCCCTGCGAGGCTTGACCTGTAATAGTCAAAGAACGATAGTTGTTATAACGATTGATTGACGCCGCACCGATTGTTTTTGTAATCGAAATCAAAGAACGCAACGGCACCATTTCGCCTTTGTTATTCTTTAATTCAATTTTGTAAATATCATCGACGTTTGCCCGATCCGTTTCAATACCTTGAATACGCACTTGCCACGAACGACCGTATAAGTTAAAGTCGTTAATGTAAGCACCACCCAAAACAACTTGCATTGTCGAGAAAATATCCGAAACGGACACACCCAAAGCATAAGCTTTTTCACGATCCACTTCGACGCTTAAACGCGGGCTGTCAACACGATAATATGTCATCACGTTCGACAAAGCCGGATTTTTATATGCTTCTGCAATAACTTTGTTGGCCACGCTGACCAATTCTTCCGGAGAAGCACCTTCAGTTGATTGCAACACATATTCAAAACCGTCTGTTGACGACGCACCCATCAAAGCCGGCACGTTAAACGCAACAACAATTGCGTCTTTAATATTTGCCGCCATCACTTGGTTAAAGCGGTTAATGACCGCCGTCACAACCATATCTTCGTCTTTACGTTCTTCGTAAGGAACCAAGTTCACCACAACAAAGCCGTTGTTTGAACCGGCACCCGTTTGCATACCGAAACCGGCCACTGTCATAACACCATCGACACCCTTAATATCGCGCGCCAACTTTTCGACACGTTGCAGAACTTCTTCTGTTCTGTTCAACGACGCACCGGAAGGCAACTGCACCATACACAAAAAAGCGCCTTGATCTTCCGCCGGCAAAAAGCCCGTCGGCGTCACTTTAAACAATTGCCATGACATCAACGCAACCAGTGCCAACGCAGGAACAGCGACCCAAGAATGCGGAATTAAGTGTTCCAAAACCTTTGTGTAACCGTTACCCAAAACTTCCACAAAGTGCATCATTTTAGCAATAAACGGATTTGGCTTTTGGTTCGGGCGCATCAATAATTTAGCCAACGCCGGAGACAACGTCAACGCGTTAATGGCCGAAATAACAACCGCGCAGCAAATAGCCACCGCAAATTGCCGATACAGCAAACCCGTAATACCCGGCAAGAACGCCACCGGAATAAACACACCCAGCAAAATCATCGTTGTCGCGATAATCGGATTGCCGATACGCTCCATTGATTTTTTAACGTTTTTAGCCGGCGCATCCTTGGGGTTATTTTTCATCACGGTTTCGACGTCTTCCACAACCACGATCGCATCGTCCACAACCACACCGATAGCCAACACCAACGCCAACATTGAAATCGTATTAATTGTTACGCCCAACGCTAACATACCCGCAAAAGCACCGATCAGAGAAACCGGAATAGCAAACAGCGGAATCAACGTTGTTTTAATTGACCCCAAGAACATATAAATAACGGCCACAACCAAAATAAAGCCGACAATAATCGTTTCTTCAATTTCGCCCATAGACCGCTTCACGAACGCAGCATTATCGAACATCATTTGTACGGAAACGCCCTCCGGAATACGAAGCTTTAATTCTTCCAACTTTTTGCTGATGCCTTGCGCAACTTCAATCGCGTTAGAACCGGCTGCTTGGTTAATCGCTAAACCGACCGCAATGCGCCCGTTATAACGGCTGGACATATCTTCGGATTTAGCCCCTAATTCAACCTTTGCCACATCTTTTAAACGCAAATACGAACCGTCTTTGTTCGCACGAATAATGATGTTTTCAAATTCTTCAACCGAACTTAAACGCCCTTTTGCCGTCAAAGTGATTTGGAACAGCTGATTCTTTGGCGCCGGTTGAGCACCAATAGAACCGACAGAGGCTTGAATATTTTGGCTTTTAATCGCCGCAATAATGTCCGAAGTCGATAATTTTAAGCTCTTCAACTTATCGTCACTGACCCAAATGCGCATACTGTAATCCGCGCTGGAAAACATTTGAATGTCCCCGACGCCGTTGACACGCGATAATTCGTCTTTGATGTTAATCAAAACATAGTTCGTTAAAAACTTCATATCGTATTGATCTGCATCGGCAACGAATTCGAAAATCTGCAACATTGATGAGTTACGTTGACGCACCGAAATACCCAAATTCGTTACGTCTTCCGGCAACATAGACTCGGCTTGCTTAACGCGGTTTTGCACGTTCATCGTTGCTGTATTCGGATCTGTACCGACTTTAAACGTGACATTTAACTGATACGAACCGGTATCCGATGACGTTGACGACATATAAAGCATATCCTCAACACCGTTAACGGCCGCTTCGATTTGTTGGGCAATAGAACTTTCAATCACTTCCGCGTTTGCGCCCGGATAACTGGCATTCACGGAAACAGTCGGCGGCGTAATATTCGGATACTGTTCCACCGGCAACATAATATATGACAATAAGCCGGCAATCGTGATAACCAAAGATACCACGATTGCAAAACGAGGACGTTTAATAAAAACTTCTGAAATCATTATTTAACCTCTTTTTTCATCAGTTTTTCAGCTGAAATCACCGTCACAGCCAATGGCGCATTCATAAAACGAGCGGCCATTTGCAAATTGCTGGCCAAAACTTGTTCTCCGGCGTCTAATCCTCCGGCAATAACCGTTTGTCCGGTTGTCAATTCCAAACCTTCCGTAATGCGACGTTGTTCTAACTTATTATCTTGGTTGACGATATAAACATAGGCACCGGCCAAATCACGCAAAATCAATTCGGACGGCAACAACAAAGCCTTTTGCGGTTTAGCAAACTTCATTTCGACTCGACCATATTGTCCGGCAATCAAGTTATGTTTCGGATCTTCAAAAGAAATACGCATTTTCATCGTGTTCATTTGTTCATCCAAAGCGATATCAACGAAGTTCAAATGTCCGTTATAAGGATAGACATTCCCGTTTGCAAAAATGAATGAAATTTTGATATTGTCTTCGCCTTCTTTTTCCAAAAAGTCGCGCATTTGAAGCAATTGATTTTCAGACACCGAGAAAACCGCATACATCGGATCAACACTGACAATTGTTGCCAAGCTGCCCGAATCCGGCCCGATTAAAGCACCCACAGAATAAACCGACGCACCGATTCGGCCGGCAATCGGAGCTTCCACATCTGTATAATTTAAGTTTAATTTAGCAATATCCAATTCGGCTTGCGCTTGTTTTACTGTCGCTTTGGCAGAGGAATATTCAGCTTGTCGTTGATCCAAAACCGCTTTGGAAACGTCTTTTGATTTGAACAAGTCTTGGGCACGCTTAAATTGAGCCGCTGCATTTTCTTCATTTGCATTGGCTTTTGCTAAATTGGCTTCGGCATTATGCACTTGCGCAACAAACTGATCTTTTTCGATTTCAAAAAGCAATTGCCCTTCTTTGATGTAATCGCCCTCAGTAAACAAACGCTTTGTCAAAAAGCCCGTCACACGAGCGCGAACTTCCACACGATCTTTGGCTTCGATTTTCGAAACGAAAGACAAAGACGGATAAAAGTCTTCTTCCAAAACTTTAACAACTTGTACAGGAAAAGCCTGTGGCGCTTGTGTTGCAACCGTCTTATTTTGATCTTTATAATAATAATAGCCGGCACCACCCAAAACAGCAGCAACAGCCAAAACAATAATTGTTTTTTTCATTTTTTCCTCTTTCTTTTTAATAATTTATTCTATATGAATATACTTTTCATCAAAAATTTGCAAGTTTTTTTTCGTCTTTTTTTGTTTTTAATTGAAAAACAATTACTTACACCGCTTGCGTTGAAACAGCCGCGTAAAGGACGTTTTATTATGTACAGGTTCCAAATTCAACCCCACTTCCGAAACTTTTCCGTTGTCTTTTTTACGAATCACCAGCTCGACTTTGCCCAACTGGAATCGATCCCCCACGTCCAAGTCCGAAAAGTTTTGTTCCAACGCTTCACCCAAAGTATGATCTTCCCATTTTTTGGGAACATTGACATTATAAAGATAGGACAAATCCTTTAACTTAATATCCGGTAAAAAGACAAAATCGCCCATATTTTCGCAATTTTCCGAACTTTGTCCGCCGCCGTACAGCTCGTCCAACTCCCGGGCAAAAGTTTCATTTCCGGCAAAAACATATATTTGATCTCCGGCACGCAGGCTTTTAATATTCGCGCCGTTATAGGAAACATCTTCCCGTTGCACATAAACCGGCATAGCCCATCTGGGGATTTTTGCACCATTCACCGCCGGTGTATCTTCGGTCAGTTTATAGGTAATCAGATAACTGTCCACCAACCCCGGCAAATCAATTTCACTTTTCAAAGCCGGTCGATCAATTTGCGGCAAAACCACATGACAACGTTTAGCAACCGGAATAATCAACAATCCTTGCACCGCAAGCGACATCAGCACCATCAAAAAGATAATTGAAAACATTGCTTGCGCGTTCGGCAAATTCATCACCAATGGCGCCAAAGCAAGTAAAATCGAGGTCGCTCCGCGCAAACCCACAAAGGAAATAAAGACTTTTTCCATAAACGTATAGTTAAACGGTTGCAAGCAAACAAACACCGCCAAAGGACGCGCAAAAAGCAGCAAAACCAAGCCCAACACAAACGCCGACATAAACATCGACGGCATTTGCCACATATCGGCAAAAAAGCCCAAAGTTAAAAATAAAATGATTTGGCTGAGCCATGTCAGGGTTGTTTGAAAACGAATGATTTGATAACGTCCTTTTAATTTGGCTTGTCCGGCAATAATACCGCCAATGTACAAAGCCAAGTATCCGCTGCCGCTCAACATATTGGTCAAAGCGAACCCCGTCAAAGCCATTCCAATCACCAAAACCGGATAAAGCCCTGCATCAAAATCGACTTTGCTGACAACGGTTTTGATCAACCAACCTAAGCCAAAGCCGGCCAAAGAGCCGACCCCCATTTGTACAAAAAATTGAGCACCCAAGATCAGCGGATTTGTTTTAGAAGCCATATAAAGCGATAAAAACGAAAGCGTTAAAAAGATTGCCATAGGATCGTTGCTGCCGGATTCCATTTCCAAGGTTGATTTAATTTTATCGCGAATTGACACCCCGCCCATTCGCAACACAAAGAATACGGCGGCGGCATCAGTAGAGCTGATAATCGACGCCAACAAAAAAGATTCCAGCCACGAAAATCCCGCAACATAGTGCGCGGCAGGCGCTAATAATGCGGCCGTGAAAAACACGCCAAAGCTGGCCAACAACACGGATGGCGCCAAGTTTTTACGAACGCTGGCAAAATTGGTTTGAAACCCGCTGTCGAACAAAATCAAAGCCAATGCTAATGATCCGACGAAAAAAGCCAACTTCGGTTGATGATAACCCGATACAATACCCAAACCGCCGCGATCGCTTAAAAACACACCGATGCACAAGAAAACCAAAATCAATGGAATATTGGCTCGGCTGGATACCAAGCTGGTTAGTATACTGATGACCAAAATCACCGAAAATAATAAAATCGGCAGGTTAATAAAGTCCATCTTCTAATATTTCCTTTTTCCTTCTTTGCTTTAATCCGGACAACTTTTGACTGACCATCGCCGTATCTTGGCTGGCGCGTTCCAAACGTCCGTACATGCGCTCTATTTCCTTTCTTAAATAAGCGCTTTCAAGCTGTAATGCAAACTTTTCATCATCGTCGTTGTCTTTGATTTCTTTTAAAATAGACAATGCCGTCCGTTTTGGATCTTTAATTTTGGTTTCAACAATAAACGGCATATGGTAAACCAACCATTCCACCAAAGTCAAAACTTTATCTTGCGGGATTTGGCGTTTATAGATTTCTTCCAATACTTCAAATAAAACGCCGGCTTCTTGTGCATCGTCAACCACCAAAAACGGCGTCGGTGCCGAAAATTCTTTGGCGGCAATTTCTTTTAAATATTCCAACACATGATGATAATGCGCGTTTACATTAAAAATGATAAACGGCTTTAAAGGTAAAAAACCGTCCTGCATTGCAACGCAATCATAGACTAATTCGTCCAAAGTCCCTATTCCACCCGGTGCAAAAATCACAAAGTCCGCGTTTAACAGCTGATTTTTCCGCTCTTCCAAGCTGTGAGCAATAAAAACTTCCTTGATCTGATTAACGACATCATCGGCCTGAGTCAAAGCCAAATATTCTTTTGTTGTAATGCCTTTAATGGGTAATTTTTCTTGATCTTTATTTTGGCTTGCCCAAACTTTCAAAACGCCTTTGGCAACGGCGCCCATAATGCCGCGTCCCGACAAACCAAAGTCCAATCGAAAGTTCATTTGTGCGATTTTTTTACCTAATTTAAAAGCTTCTCTTTCATAAATCGGATCATTTCCGGATCTGGATCCGCCGGCAACAAAAATTCGAAATTCCTTTCCTTCGTTGACTTTCTTAAAGCTGGAAGCCAAGCGTTTAATTTTCCAAGTCGGGCGCTCCATTTTTTCCGGCTGACGCATATAAGAGCCCCTCTCGACGGAAATTTGTTTAACTGATTTTTCTTTTTTTGTATCCATGTTTGACCTCGCTTAGAATTATTTTATCCGACGAAACATTAATGTTTTGTTAAAAAAAGCTTTTCTTTTTTATCGATTGCGTTTATAATGAGCACATCAGAAAGGATAATAAAATGAGCGAAAAAACATTTGATGAAATGCTGTCCGAGTTAGAAACGATCGTGCGGAATTTGGAAAGCGGACGCGTGGGGTTGGAGGAAGCTTTAACGGCCTATCAACAAGGAATGAACTTAAAAAAAGCGTGTGATGCCAAATTGGCGGCGGCAAAAGAACAAATTGATAAATTGGTTATTGAAAACAACCAAATCACCGGCAAAGAGCCTTTTGAAATTGAAAAAGCTTAAAAGAAAAGATCAGGCCTTGGAAGTTCCCAAGACCTGTTTTTTTTACTTGTTAGAATGGCCCGCTAAAATTTTCGCATGGCGTGTCACCAGATATGGGGAAAATGTGCGACGCGGACGCGCGGGGATTTGCGCGCCGCACATTTGATGCGTTGCCACAGCTTTAAGAGATTCTTCACTGCGTTCGGAATGACACCAAGAATAGCATCGGAATGAGCCAAAAATCAATCGTCCCCGCGCCGCGCGGATCAATCCGCGGGGACGATTGGGATACCTCATTCAGTCATGGTGAAAGTTGCCACAGCTTCAAGAGATTCTTCACTGCGCTCAGAATGACCGGTAGGGGAAAACACTCTCAGAATGACCGCTGGGAAAGTAGCAATTTCAGAATGACTTTTGGGAAAATGACCGCAAATAAAAACAACAAACGTTTTTGCAATAAAAAAGCCCCAGACATAAAATCAAGGGCTTTTTATAGGTTGCTTTTTTTAAGTTTCTTTAACGCTTTTTTTTAAGCTAATTCAAAGAAACCGCGCTTTCCAATTTTAAATTTTGTGCCTTGCGTGGCCGAAACTTTAAAATACGGATCTGTTTGTTTATCTCCATTGATGCTGACCGCACCGCTTTCGATTAAGCGCCGCAGAGCAGATTTGCTTTCTGCCGGATTTAATTTTGCACAAACGTCAATCAATGTCATTTCGGCATTGCCCGCAAAAATATCCGACAAGGCGACCGGCGTAAAAGCTTTGTCATCAAAGCCTTTTTGCTGAACTTGACGATAGAAAAAAGCTTCTGCTTCATCGGCTGCTGCTTGATCGTGATATTGGCGCACAATGTTTTTAGCGACTTTCTTTTTTAATTCCATCGGGTTAACGGTGCCGTTTTTAAAATCAGCAATCATATTGGCTTTTTCTTCGTCGGAAAAATCCGTTGTCAACTCTATCCATTCGGGCAATAATTGATCCGGAATAGACATAGTTTTGCCAAACATATCGTTTGCCGGTTCGGTTAAACCGATATAATTGCCTTTGGATTTGCTCATTTTCATTTCGCCGTCCAATCCGCGCAACAAAGGCATTCCGACGACGGTTTGTCCAACCGGCTTGCCCATTATATTTTCTTGCAACGTTTTGCCGACTAAACAGTTAAATAATTGATCACGACCGCCGAATTCGATGTCCGAATCGATCGCCACCGAATCATAGCCTTGCATCATCGGATAGACCAATTCGTGCAAAGAAATAGGAATGTTTGCTTTAAAGCGGTTCGCAAAATCTTCGCGTTGCATCATCTGAGCCAAAGTGGCTTTTCCCAGCAATTTGATCACGTCGGCAAAAGTCATTTTGTTTAACCAATCGCTGTTGCGGACGATTTCAACATTTTTGGTTATATCAATCACTTTCCCCATTTGGTCAAGGTAAGTTTGTGCATTGACTTTGATTTCTTCGTTTGTCAAAGGCGGGCGTGTGGTGTTGCGTCCGGTCGGATCGCCGACAGCCGCCGTAAAGTCGCCGACTAACAAAACAATTTTAGCGCCGGCTTGTTGGAACTGGCGCAATTTTTTCATGGCTACCGCGTGTCCCAAATGTAAATCAGGCGCCGTCGGATCCATACCGAATTTGATAACCAACGGTCGGCCTTCTTTTTCCGCCAAAGCTATTTTAGCTTCCAATCCGTTTTCGGGAATGATTGATTCAATTCCTTTTTTCAATTTTTCAATTTGTTCTTTTTCCATTACTTTTTTCCTTTTTTTTATTTAATTATTATTTGAATCTTTTTTTTGTAAAACTTCACGCACCTTTAAAACAAGCTGGTTCAGGCTGAAAGGTTTCGGCAGGAATGAAAAGTTTTTTGCTTCGTCTTTGCCGTGGCGCGCGAAATCTTCTGAATAGCCGCTCATCAATATCACCCGTAAAAACGGGTATCGTTCTTTTGCGATGTTCGTCAACGTTTCGCCGTCCATTCCCGGCATCACCATATCCGTCAACATCAAATCAAAAGTTTTGCCTTTGTCGAAACAAGCCAAGGCTTCCTCTGCATTTGCGCATTCAGTGACATTAAATCCTTTGTTTTTCAAAACGCGCGACGAAAAAGCTCGTACAGCATCTTCGTCTTCTACCAATAAAATATTGGCCTTTTGCATAGCAACGGGAATAATCGGCCGCATTGCTTTTTCTTTTTTATCTTCGCCTTTTTCAAAACGTGGCAAGTAAATAGTAAAGGTTGTTCCTTTGCCGATTTGGCTGGTGACATGAATGTAACCATTCGTTTGTGTAATAATTCCGTAAACCGTCGACAACCCAAGCCCCGTTCCGGATCCGGCAATCCCTTCTTTGGTCGAAAAGAACGGATCAAAAATGCGCGGTAAGTTTTCTTTTGAAATGCCGCAACCGGTATCCGTTATGTTGATGACAACATACGTTCCCGGAATGATAATGTCCGCCCCCAAAGGCTTTGATTTTTTGATGGTTTCGATGTGGCTGGTGATCGTCAAAGTGCCGCCGTCCGGCATAGCATCCCGCGCATTAACGGCCAAGTTCAAAAACACTTGCATCAATTGTTGCGGGTCGACTTTGACAAAGCCCAAGTCCGGCGCAAAGTCCGTTTGTAACTCAACCCGTGCCCCAATGCTGCGCCGCAAAAGCGAAGCTAAATCCGAAAATTCGTCGGCCATATCCAATAATTTGGGCTTTAAAGGTTGCTTGCGCGAAAAAGTCAATAATCGTCCGACTAATCCGGAGGCTCGATTAGCATTGTTTTTGATTTGCATAATGTCAGAAAAGGACGGATCGCCTTGCGTATGTTTTTGCAAAAGCAAATCCGAAAAGCCGATAATTGCGGTCAACAAATTATTAAAATCGTGAGCAACGCCGCCGGCCAGCTGTCCCATTGCTTGCATTTTTTGGGCGTGCAACATCTGCATTTGCAATGTTTTGCGTTCGTCCAAGTCCGTTAAATAAAATGCAAAGCCGATGATTTCTTTGTCAGCGGATCGTTTTTCAACCGGTGAAATGTACGCCATAAACGCGCGGTTTTCTCCGTTTGGCATTTCAAATGTTAATTCGCATTTTTCAAACTTTTGCGCCCGCATTAAAAGCTTGGATAACTTTAAAGGCAGCGCTTCTTGGGATTCGGTATCCAACACAGAATTTAACGGTAATCCGATCAAATCGCCCCGGTTGCCCAACAAGCGCATTAAAACCGGATTGACTTTTGTAATATTTAAATCCACGCTGTCGGTGATCAAAATCCCCAAAGGTGCTTTGTCGAAAAGCAAAGGCGTTGCCGGCGCATTATTAATTGTTTTATGCATATCGGGCGGCAGAACGATACCTTGTAAAAACGTTTGCCCCATACGTTCCAAAGCACTTTGAATAACGTATGTTTTAAATGATTTGGATCCGTTTTTAAAGGTCACATCTCCACGCCACATATCGACGGCGGGCGGCATTTGCGTTTTAATAAAGTGATCCAATGTTTTTGATAAAACAGTTTCTTTGTCTGCCCCTAACCAAGCGCACAGGCTTTGGTTGACGAACAATATTTTGCCGTGTGCATCGGTTAAATAAAAACCGACAGGCATATTTTCCCATGCGTCCAAAATCTGCTCTTGCTCTTCGCTTAACAAGGCTTCCATTTGGATTTTTTCCGATAAGTCTTCGGCCGTCAGTAATATTCCCATATCCATCGGCTTTACAAATACATTAAATGTTTTGTCAGGCGTTTCGATTATTACCGAAACAGGGCAGTGCTTTTTAAAAGCGTCTTGTAATTTTTCCAACCGTTCGGGTTGCAAAGTTTGTTTTAAAAAAGCAAACGGATCTTGTCCACAGCCGAATAAAGCGTGTCCCGATTTATTGTCAGCAATGATCTTACCGTTCATCGAACGAACTTGACGTGCGTCCGTTTCGCAGGCTATCAGCTGATCAATCCATTTACTTTTACGCATAAACATTTTATTTTCTTTCTTTTATGGCTTTATATATTACCAGAAAGCAAAAAAAGAATCGAGCTTTTTTATTCATAAAAACATCAAAAAAACAAAAAAAGAATTTTAAGCCATAAAAATCAATATATTATAACAAATAAAAAAATAAAAGCCGACCAAAGGCCGATAAATCAGAACGTTTGATTAAAACGATTTTTTTTATTATTGTTTTTCAATTTGTTATTCGCTTTGTGAAGAAAGGTTAACTTTTTTTTGAAAAACTTTTCCACTTTTTGTACAAAGCATATAAAAAGCGTTATTTTTGAAAGCGTTATTTTTGAAAACATAAAGTATAAAAAATCTTTTAAAAAAAGGCTTGACGAACGTGTCTTGTCAGGCTATGGTCTAAATTAGAAACTTTGATTAGATTAACTAAATGTTGTGTTCTTGAAGGGAGTAATTATACTAAATGTTGACAGTTGTAGAACCGCAAACAAATGAAAATTTTGTAATAGACTTAGGGCCTTTGCAAAGCGTTATCACGCGTGAGGGACAAACGATTTCTTTTGATGCGTCCAAAATTGCAAAGGCAATTGAAAAAGCAGGGGCTGCAACGGGAGAGTTTGGTTTTGAAGAATCTTGGTTTTTGGCCGCGCAAGTCGTTAAAGTATTAAAGCATCGCTTTGCGCACGGACAATCTCCGTCGATTGAACAGATTCAAGACATTGTTGAACAAGCTTTAATTTCCGCCAACTACTATAAAACGGCGCGCGCGTATATTGTTTACCGTGAAAATCGGGAACGTTCTCGCCAAGATAAAAAGGCCGTTGTCGATGCGATTGCGTCGATCAATGAATATTTGGATCGTTCGGATTGGCGCGTTAAGGCAAATGCGAATCAGGGTTATTCATTGGGTGGTTTGATTTTAAATATTTCCGGCAAGATGATTGCCAATTATTGGATGAGCCACGTTTATCCCAAAGAAGTCGGCGATGCGCATAAAAACGGTGATTATCATATTCACGATTTGGATATGTTGTCGGGCTATTGCGCGGGTTGGTCTTTGCGTACTTTGTTAGAGGAAGGCTTTAACGGCGTGCCGAACAAAGTTGAATCCAAACCGCCAAAGCATTTGGATACGGCTTTCGGACAAATGGTTAATTTCTTGGGAACTTTGCAAAATGAATGGGCCGGCGCGCAAGCTTTCAGCTCGGCAGATACTTATTTGGCGCCGTTTATCCGTAAAGATAAATTGAGCTATGAGCAAGTCAAACAAGGAATGCAATCCTTTATTTATAACTTAAATGTGCCGTCTCGTTGGGGAACGCAAACGCCGTTTACAAACTTGACTTTTGATTGGGTGTGTCCGGAGGATTTGCGCGCTCGTCATCCGATTATCGGCGGCGAAGAAATGCCCTTTACTTATGGCGATTTGCAAGCCGAAATGGATATGATCAACAAAGCCTATATCGAAGTTATGACTGCCGGCGATGCACACGGACGTCCGTTTACATTCCCGATTCCGACTTACAACATTACAAAAGATTTTCCGTGGGATTCGGAAAATACAGACGCTTTGTTTGAAATGACGGCTAAATACGGTTTGCCGTACTTCCAAAACTTTATCAATTCGTCTTTGTCGCCAAAGCAAGTGCGTTCAATGTGCTGTCGTTTGCAACTGGATTTGACGCAGTTGTTGGCAAAGGGGAACGGATTGTTCGGATCGGCAGAACAAACCGGATCAATCGGGGTTGTTACTTTGAACTGTGCGCGCTTGGGCTATTTGTACAAAGGCAATGAAGATGCGATGATGAAGCGTATTGATGAATTGCTGGATTTGGCCAAAACGGCATTAGAAATGAAACGCAAAACTATTCAAATGCATATGGACAATGGCTTATTCCCGTTTACGCGTCGTTACTTGGGAACTTTGCGTAACCATTTCAGCACGATCGGCGTCAATGGTATTAACGAAATGATCCGCAACTTTACCAACGACGAACACAACATTGCGGATGCAGAAGGTATGAAATTTGCTATTCGCGTGTTGGATCACATTCGCGAAAAGATGTTGCAGTTCCAAGAAGAAACAGGACATATGTATAACTTGGAAGCGACACCGGCCGAAGGAACAACTTACCGTTTTGCGCGTGAAGATAAAAAGCGTTTTGCCGATATTATCCAAGCCGGTACTCCGGAAGCCCCTTATTATACAAATTCTTCGCAATTGCCGTCGAATTACACGGACGATCCGTTCGAAGCGTTGAATTTGCAGGACACATTGCAAACAAAATATACGGGTGGCACGGTGTTGCACCTTTATATGAACGAACGCATTTCCAGTTCGAATGCATGTAAATCGTTTATTCGTCGCGTTTTGGAAAATTATCATTTGCCGTATGTGACTATTACGCCGGTATTTTCAATTTGTCCGAAGCACGGCTATTTGTCGGGAGAATATAAGTTCTGTCCGATCTGTGATGAAGAAAAAATTGCTGAAAAGCAAAGATTGCTTGCAGCGAATGCAGGTTAGAAACTTTAAAAAAAGGAGATAAAAAAATGAATGCAGATGTAAAAGTAATTTTAAGTGATGAAGAACGTCAACCGGTTGAATGCTGGACACGCGTGATGGGCTATTTCCGTCCGGTTTCACAATTCAACAACGGTAAGCAAAGCGAATACAATGAACGCAAATGGTTTACAGAAAGCAAAGCTTTTGCGTCCGAAAAGTGCGCTTGTGCCGTTAATAAATAAGGTTAAGAGGATGAAAAAATGAACGTCGGCGGATTGCTTCCCTTTACAATGATTGATTTTCCGGGAAAGCTTTCCGCCGTTGTTTTTACGCAAGGCTGTCCTTTGCGTTGTCCGTATTGCCATAATCCGGAGCTTCAAACGCCGGCCGTTCAGACGGACGTTTCATGGGCTGATGTAATGGCTTTGCTGAAAAAACGGCAAAACTTGCTGGACGGCGTTGTTTTCAGCGGGGGCGAGCCTTTGTTGCAACCGGATTTAAAAGAAGCGATTGAGTCCGTATGCAGTTTGGGTTTTTCCGTCGCTTTGCACACATCGGGAGCGTATCCCGACAGATTGGCCGATGTTCTGCCTTTACTCGATTGGGTCGGATTGGATATTAAAGCCCCCTTTGCAAAGTATGCGCCGGCAAGCGGTACCTCAGCCGCTTTTGAAATGGGCAAAAAAGCAGAGCAGGCTTTGGATATGATTTTATCGGCCGGTAAGTCGATGGAAGTCCGTACGACGACAGATCCCCGAGTTGTTAACAAAGACGATATTATGAATATGGCGCACGTTTTGTCCGAAAAAGGCGTACAAACTTTTGCACTGCAAGAGTATCGTCCGATTAACAACGGTCGTTTGGAAGAACCGACCAGCGAAGAAATTAAATCCTTTTATGTCGACAAAGACTTTGAAACGGCTTTGCGAAAGCTGTTTCCTGATTTTATTTTGCGCCGCGCTTGATTTGTTTTGCGCTTTGGAAAACTTGGGGGCGCAGAGCTTTTTTATTTAAAAAAAATACTTGACATTTGGTTAAAAAAGTTTATAATAACGCGTGCTGATAGCTCCTTGTCCGCCCAAAATACCGGGTTGACTATGTCACAGGGCGCCCAAACGTGGTTTGTTTTTGCGTCAGAAACCGTGACCGAGATATCCTGAAGGAGAAAGATTTATGTCTTTTTATGAACATGTATTTGTTACACGTCAAGATTTGACACCTTCCCAAGTTGACGAATTGGCCGACAAATTTGCCGGCGTCGTTGAAAAAGAAGGCGGCAAAGTCACAAAACGTGAAAATTGGGGTTTGCGTAATTTAGCATACCGCATTCAAAAAAACCGTAAAGGTTATTATGTATTATTCAACATTGATGCACCGGCAGCCGCTGTTCAAGAATTGGAACGCGTTATGCGCATTGATGAAGATGTTATCCGTCACTTAACAGTTAAAGTGGAAGCTTTGGAAGAAGGTCCGTCTGTTATGTTGGCTCCGAAAGCAAACAAAAAGTCGGAAGAAGATTTGTTTGATTCCAATTCTGAAAATGAAAGTGAGGCATTCTAATGGCTGAAGTTCGTAATTCATTTTTTCACCGTGCAAAATCTTGCCCGTTCTGCGGTAAGAATGCTCAAACAATCGATTACAAGGACGTAAAGTTGTTGTCTCGTTTCGTTACGGAACGCGGTAAAATGGTTCCGTCTCGTATTTCTTGTGTTTGCGCTAAACACCAACGTCAATTGGCAAAAGCAACGAAACGTGCGCGTTTCTTGTCCTTGTTGCCTTTCGTCAGCGGTACTGAAAATTAAGGAGAGCAAGTATGGAAGTTATTTTATTAGAACGCATTGAACGCCTGGGTCAAATGGGCGATGTTGTTAAGGTAAAAGACGGTTATGCTCGCAACTATTTGTTGCCGCAAAAGAAAGCCTTGCGTTCCACAAAGGAAAATATGGCTTACTTTGAAAGCAAACGCGCTGAATTGGAAGCTCGTAACTTGAAATTGCGTGAAGAAGCTCAAAAAGCTGCCGAAGCAATCAAAACAGTTTCCTTGTCTTTGGTTCGCCAAGCTGCAGAAAGCGGCTTGTTATACGGTTCTGTTTCCGCACGTGATATTTTCGAAGCTTTGCGTGATATGAACGTGAAGTTGGAACGTCATCAAATTGACTTGCCGCAACCGATTAAAAACGTTGGCGTGTATGATGTTCGCATCGTTTTGCATCCGGACGTTTCCGAAAACATCAAAGTAACGGTTGCTCGTTCCGGCGAAGAAGCAAACAAGTTGGCCGCTTCTTACAATTCCGATTTAGTTAAACCGGTTGAAGAAGTTGTTAATGAAGAAGTAGTAGTTGAAGCTGACGCAGCAGAAACTAAAGAATAATGTAAATCATTTCCTTTCGAAAGGAGGGGAGAACCATAGTTCAAGTTATCGTACGCGACAACAACGTCGAACAAGCTTTGAAAGCATTGAAGAAAAAAATGCAACGCGAAGGATTGTTCCGTGAAATGAAGATGCGCCGTGAATTCGAAAAGCCGTCTGAAAAACGCAAACGCGAAAAAGCAGAAGGCATTCGTCGTAACCGCAAGATTCAACGCAAACGTAGATGGGCAGAAGGCTACTAATCTTTACGCATTTACAAAAATACCGCTGGGAGCATTTCTTCCGGCGGTTTTTTTATGTGTTGACTATTCCGTCATTGTTGACGGGTGTTTTCTTATCATTTTCTCTAAACGATTTATTCTTTTGCCACAGATGTTTTTTTGTTTTGGAACTATACTTCACAGATCATTCTGAGGCCGTTTTTTCCAACGGGTCATTCTGAGCGTACGCGAAGAATCTTTTAAGACGCGGCGTCATTCTGAACGTTTTCTCCCGTCCGTCATTCTGAGCAACGCGAAGTATCTCTTAATATGTGGCCTTGCGCCCGAAGTGGGGGACGCGAAATTTTCGCGCCGCGCGTCCCCCACTTGATAAGCTGTTTTTTTCCACTCGTCATTCTGAGCGTTAGCGAAGAATCTTTTTACTTCATCATAACACCAAATGTGCGGCGCGCAAAACCCCGCGCGCCCGCGCCGCACATTTCTCTATATCCGATGACGCATCATCAACTCAATAAAAAATCCTCCCTCATTCAAAAAAATGATTTTTGCGCGCCCCAAACCTATCCCAAAAATCATTTTTTTGAAGCCTAAAATAGCTTTGTCAATATACGACAAAAACGATCGTTTAAAGTCAATAGATTTTTTTGTGAGAGAGCCCTCTATAACACACTGAAAATAAACAAAAGCCAAATTTTACATTTTCCCAAAAAAGCGACGAACACAAACGATCGTTTAAGTAATATATGAAAGAAGCGGTTTTTTGATTTAATTTAACAAAGAAAAAAGGAGATAAAAATGAATAAAAATCAGCTATTAAACATCAAAAAAATGATTTTTGAGTTTGGGTGCGGGGGTCGCAAAAATCATTTTTTTGATCGGGTGAATGATGCGCGGGAAGTTAAGAGATTCTTCGCTGATGCTCAGAATGACGATTGCGAAAACGCCGGCAAGAGGGGACGCGCGGCGCGAAAATTTTCGCGTCCCCTCTTGGGATATAACGCAGGCCGGTCAATGCTTGAAATGCTGGGCGTGCTGGCGATCATCGGGGTGCTGTCGGTTGGCGCAATCATGGGCTTTCGCCAAGC
>CAKPYQ010000013.1 GCA_934203105.1 uncultured Alphaproteobacteria bacterium | reverse complement strand
TCCGTGCTACCACTCGAGCCCGCACCCAATCCAAACACCATTGTTTGATTGTCAGCGCACGCCGTTAATTTAGCGCCGGCTGTATCGCTGATTTGAGTATAAAGTTCGGTTTTGTCGTATTGGATCAGGATTTCGCAAACGCCTTGGACGACGCCGGCGACTTCGACGGAATCATTCCCGTTCGCGTCGCGTTTGGCGTACAAAGTATGCCCCGATTCGGGCGTAAAAGCCGTTACTTGATAGCGGCTGATCGCGCCGGTTGTTTCGTGCGTTGCTAATTCTTCAAAAGCCAAAGAAACATCGTTCAAAATGACGTTCGCTTTATGACGGTTCATCGCTTGGCGAAAGCCCATGATTGCGCCGACCGACAGCACCCCGATGATCGCCAGCACGCCCAGCATTTCAAGCATTGACCGGCCTGCGTTATGTCCCAAGAGGGGACGCGAAAATTTTCGCGCGGCGCGTCCCCTCTTGCCGGCGATTTCGCAATCGTCATTCTGAGCGATAGCGAAGAATCTCTCAACTTCCCGCGCATCATTCACTCGATCAAAAAAATGATTTTTGCTCCCCCCGTGCCCCAACTCAAAAATCATTTTTTTGATATTTAATAATTGATTTTTATTCATTTTTATCTCCTTTTTTATTAAGTATAAACGGTTTTTAAACTCTTTACAATGAACGCAAAATTCATGTTTTTTCGCCTCATTAAAACTCTTGATTCATATATTACTTAAACGATCGTTTGTGTTCGTCGTATTTCAAGCAAAATATAAAAATTGGCTTTTGTTTATTTTCAGTGTGTTATAGAGGGTCGCGTTGCAAAAAAATCTATTGACTTTAAACGATCGTTTTTGTTCATATAGGAAAGAAGTTTTTTGAATGAGTTATGGAGGAGTTTTTTATTGAATTGATGATGCGTCATCGGATAGAAATGTGCGGCGCGGACGCGCGAAAAATTGCGCACCGCACATTTGATGTTATGATGAAGTAAAAAGATTCTTCGCTATCGCTCAGAATGACGAGTGGAAAAAAAACAGCTTATCAAGTGGGGGAGGCGCGGCGCGAATTTTTCGCGTCCCCCACTTCTGGCGCAATGCCATGCATTAAAAGATTCTTCACTTACGTTCAGAATGACCGGTGGGGAAAACACTCTCAGAATGACGGAAGAAAGTGGCTATTTCAGAATGACCTGTGAGAAAAAAATGACCGCAAATAAAAATAACAAACATTCAAGCAATAAAAAAAAGCCCATGACTTAAAATCAAGGGCTTTTTTAATACACGATAACTTAACGTTGTTTATCAATTCCGCGACGGAAATAACCGCCAGCATCTTGCGAACAATATCCCAAACGAATCGCAATCCTTGATGAACGTTGAGCATATTCAATGTCCGCAACTTCACTATATATTTTTTCAACAAAACGCTCTGCTTTTTGCTCCGGAGTTGATGGTTGATATTTCGGGATCAAACCTATAATTTCCTGACGACATTTAGCAAATTCCGGTGTTTCTTCTCCATACAAAACGCGCGCCACACGCAAAGCCTTTCGCGCCACTTGTTGAGCACTGCAAACACACGCTTGTTTAGACCACTCATTGTTTGCCAAGCGTTCGCCAATTTCTTTTTTCAGCTCATCTTTTAACTTCAACAATTCGTCTGCGCTCATGTGATGGATTTTTTGTTCAAATGTTTCTTTTGCCATTTCTTGCTCCTTTTTATCAAAACATAACGTGAGTATAACACACTTTATAATTTTTGTCAAGTATTTTTATTTGAAAATACTAGCACGCGCAAGATTTGACCAAAATCATAGTAAAAGCCTTGCAAAACAAAGCCTTTCTTTTCCATAAGATTGGTAACGTCCATATATTGGCCTTGGCCGATTTCAAAGAAAATCAAGCCGTGTTGCTTTAACACTTGGCCAACCGAGGCGGATAAAGTACGGTAATCCTGCAAACCGTCCGCTCCGCCATCCAACGCTTGGATCGGATCATAATTTTTTACACCTACATCCAACGTTTTAATTTCCGCCGTCGGGATATAAGGCGGGTTTGAAACCACCACATCAAAGCCGCCCAAATCACTCCACCAATTGTCGGCGCTCCAGCTGCGACAAAGCAATCGCGCACGATCCGGCGCATACTTTTTCACATTCTGTTCAGCGATTTGCAAAGCCGATGCACTGGCATCCATGCCGACCCCTGTTGCATTCTTATATTCGTCCAATAAAGCCAACAACAAACACCCGCTGCCCGTTCCCAAATCTAAAATCCGCAACGGTGCTGTTTTGTCCGGAAAATGCTTTAATACAGAAGAAATTATCGTTTCGCTGTCCGGACGCGGATCCAAAGTATCTTTGGAAACCTTCAAATCCAATGTCCAAAACCCTTTTTGTCCGATAATTTTGGCCACAGGCTCGCCCTTTTGCCGGCGCGCAATAAAACCCGCCAACACGTTTTCATCATCTTTGGCCGCTTGCTTTAACCATTTAAAATCCAACTCCGGCGTATCACTGCATAAGCGCAAATCAGAACTATCCATTTTCAAATTCCGCCAATTTTGCCAATTGATCTTCTTCAATCAGTGCTTTAATAAATACGTCCAAGCCGTCCCCGTTCATCACTTGATCCAATTGATAAACCGTCAAGTTAATGCGATGATCCGTCACACGACCTTGCGGATAATTGTACGTCCGAATTCGTTCTGAACGATCGCCGGAACCGACTTGATTTTTACGATTAGAGGATTGCTCGGCTTCGATTTTCTGGCGTTGCGTGTCGTATAATTTAGCCCGCAAACGCGCCATTGCTTTATCGCGGTTTTTAAATTGAGAGCGCTCTTCTTGACATTCGACAACCGTACCCGTCGGAATGTGAATCAAACGAACGGCAGACGATGTTTTATTCACGTGCTGGCCACCCGCACCGGAAGAACGGAACACTTCCATTTTGATATCTTTTTCTTCATCAATATGAACATCAACCTCATCAGCTTCCGGCAATACAGCCACTGTCGCTGCCGACGTATGAACGCGACCGCTGGCTTCCGTCGCCGGCACGCGTTGCACTCGATGAGCGCCGGATTCGTACTTTAACGATGCGAACACACAGTTTCCGGAAATGCTGGCAACCGCTTCTTTAACGCCACCGATACCCGTTTCGTTTTTTTCTTCAACTTCAAAACGCCACCCGCGAAAAGCCGCATAGCGTTCATACATACGGAACAAATCAGCAGCAAACAAAGCGGCCTCTTCACCGCCCGTCCCTGCACGCACTTCCAAAATAACGTTTTTAGCGTCTGCTTCATCTTTTGGCAACAAAAGTACTTTTATTTTTTGCTCCAAGTCCGGCAGTTCGGCCTTTAAAGCATAATATTCTTCTTTGGCCAAATCGCGCATTTGAGCGTCTGCCGATGCATCATTCATCATTTCTTCGGCGTCTTTCATATCTGATTGCACTTTTTTAAAACGACGACCAGCCAAAACAACGTCTTCCAAAGCGCTTTGTTCTTTTGAAAGTTTTACGATTTGCGCGCCGTCCGTTTCAGTTTCCAGCAACGACGACAGTTCATCATATCTGTCCATAATCGTGCCTAATTTCATTTCAAAACTCATTTTATATTCCTTTATTTTTTAATAGATACGTTTCCACAATGCACAGAACAATTTGTGCATTTTTATTTAATGTAAAGTCAGCACTGCTAATGCTTTTTTAATTTATCTGCGGACAAAGAAATGCCGGAACGCACAGCCCCCACAGGACCAAACGGTTTTACTTTTTGTCCATCAACCAAGATGTCCATACCGCCTGCATTACCGGTTTTTAAGAACAATTCCGCGTCCGATTTCGGTACATCGTACACTTCGCCTTTTTTCAATGTGCGGCTTAAAATCAACGTATCGTCTTGTTCGATTTCAAGCCAAACTTCCTCACGCGCAACAATTTGAACTGATGAAGCCGTTTTGGGCGTCTCAACCGCTTTGACGGCAGGCTTTTCGTCAACAATTGCATTTGTGTTTTCGGGCGCTTTATTTTCTTCTTCGGCGTCGACATATTCAGCAGACGGCGGTTCAACTTCATCCAAAGTCAAAGTCTCTTGCGCAGCCAAAACCGGCGGGCTCATTTGTGTTTGTGTTTCACGATATGTTAAAAAATACCAAAAAAACCACACCAAAACAATCGCCAAAACGGCCAACAGCAAACATTTAACCGACGGAAACAAAGCCGCATGTTCGGATAAAGGCATTTCCACAACGGTGGGCTTTAAGAAAGCCGTTTCCTTATGATATTTTGAAACAAGCGCGTCCGCGTCAAGTCCCAAAAACAAAGCGTAATTACGCAAAAAACCAACGGCATAAGCTTGCCCCGGAAAGTCTTGATATCTGGATTCTTCCAACGCTTCCAAATAACGCGGACGAATGCGCAAGGTATTTGCGATTTTGGCAATTTCTTTTTTCTTTTTTTCTCGCGCTTTTTTTAAAACAGCCCCCACACACCAATCTTGATTATCGATATTGGATACTGTCTGTATTGTATTTTCAACAACCGCGTCTTGATTTTCTTGGGCTTCTTCAGACTTTTTTTTCATTTTCACACACCTTTTTTCAAACGACGAATTATATTTTACCTGTTTTTTTATAAATTTCAAGTCTTTTTATAAAAAAGCAATCAGATGATTGGCCGTTAAAAACAAAACAATAATACCTCCCAAAGCCAAATGCGGACCATAAGCGCCGGCTCTGCGTCCCGTCAAAGCGGCACAAAAAACAAAAGATATAATCGAAATCATCAATACCACACACAGCGGTAACATACCAACCCATGCGCCCAATCCGGCCAGCATTTTAACGTCTCCGCCCCCAAAAGCATTTTTCAAAAACTTTGATGAAATCAACACGGCGGCGGCCGGCATAAAAAAGCCATAGCAAGCCCCGAAAAAGCTTTGCGCCGGCGGAATAACATCCCCCCACAGAGCATATCCGAAACCTAAAAAAATCAACGGTACGGTCAAAATGTCCGGCAATAAAAAGTATTGCTGATCAACCGCGCTTAACAAAGCCATTAAACACATAAAGACTTTTGCCCAACAACGCGCGTTTTGGGGAACAAATAAATCCACCGTAACGAACAAAGCCGTTAAACACACGCCCCAAAACAGCGAAAAAAACAGCATTTTTTGCCACTTTTTTTTCAACAACCGCACGCGTTCGATTTTGTCCGAATGCGGAAAGTGGGGCTTATGCCACAAAAAAAACAACCATTCACCCCAATCGGAGGCGTATGATTTCGGATAACGGCTTGCAATTGCCGGCACAAAAATCCCAAACAAAAATGCAAAAATATAGCTGATCATATTCTTTCCTTTCTTTTTTTAGACTTTAACAATACCTTCCCCAAAAAGCAAGTATTATTTTGCTTTACATATCCGTCGATTTACTTTATGATCTAATCGTTGGTTTTAATTATTATCGGAGGATAAAATGGATAAATACGCAGATTTGGAAAAATTGGCCGATTTAAAACAAAAAGGCATTATTACTGATCAAGAATTTGAAAAACAAAAAGAAGCTTTGTTAAAAGTTGAAGAACCTCAAGCAAAGCCCGCAACACAACCCAAAAGCCGCCTGATTTATATTTTGCTTGCTTTATTTTTGGGTGGCTTTGGCGTCCACAATTTTTATGCAGGCTATACCGGCAAAGGTGTTGCTCAATTATTATTGACAATTCCGTTTGGTATTTTAATTTTCCCATTGTTGATTGTACTTATTTGGGTCATTGTTGATATTGTAACGGTTACAAAAGATGCTTCCGGTGTCGCGTTTGTTTAACAACTTGACCATTCAAAATGAAAAGCCCCTTTTGATCGGGGCTTTTTTTATGCTTAAAAGCAATTTATTAAGTAATATTTGTCACCGCACGAATGTTGCCGTTACGGTTGATTTGCACAACCCGCAATTTATCGTGCATTTCTTTTAGCGTTTTTTCGCGATCGATTGTCGGCGTCGTACGCATAATGCGCGCGACAAAAGCTTTATAAGCTTCTTCGGCATTTTCTGCGTGGATCGTCGCAAAACAGTTTTCGTGACCTGACCCCATCAATTCCCAAATAGCGCTGGCATTCGATGTAGATATTTCCCCGCAAATAATCGCATCGGGCGTAAAGCGCACAATCAAGTCAATCACGCGCGGATACGTAAACCCGTTGGTTTGGTCGGTACGAGGTAAGACAATATGCACACGATTCTTATGCGGAATAATCAATTCACGTGTATCTTCAACCGTAATAATGCGCTTGTGTTCATCAACCAACTTAATCATATTGTTTAAAAATGTTGTTTTACCGGTTGCCGTTCCACCGCTGATTAAAATATGTTCGCCTTTGCGAATAGACAGCAACAACCGATCGTATGGATCGTCCGGGTCTTCCACTTGCGCCATTTTGTTTAACGGTCGCAAACGTTGTCCTTGTTCCAAATTAAAATCGCCAAAACCGATGCCTAAATCTTCCTTATACACACGGATTGCCAAAGCGACACCGCCGGTTAAATCGTCGTTATCATACATCACGTTGCGTCCGCTGATGCCCGTAAAACGATGTCCGCCCGGCAACGTCGCGTAAACCACAGGCGTGCCTTCCGTCGGTTCGAACGAGTAATCATAGCTGTTGGCAATGATATATAAAATATCATTCAAATATTCCCGTGTTAATTTTGGGTCTTCTTGTTCTTGCCAAGGGTGAGCACGACGCCCGCGTAAACGCAACCAAATCGATCCGGGGTGATCAACCGCTACTTCTTCCACATTATCTTGGTTGTACCAATAGGACAAAGGGCGCAACGCCGATTCCAGAACTTTATATGTTTCGGAAATTGATAACTCCGGCATAGCACCCTCCCCTTTAATTAAAACAGTGTATCAGACGTGCTGCGTCTTGTCGTACCTTGACGGCCGAGCGGCGTTGAAACATCTTTTTTGACTTGGTAATTCGATAATCCTTGACGCGAACGATAGCGATCCTCTAAACTTGGCTCTTTCGCTTTTTGCTGTTCAGCCTTGTCGGTGGATTTAGCCGGCGTATAGATCTCTTCGTCATCATCGCTTTGATCTTCGTCGCTGTATCCCGGATCATAGTATTCTTCACCGTCAGATGACGTATCTGCGGAAGATCCTTGTCCCGTCGGCGCCCCCATATTATTGTTGCCACCCATAGGACGTTGTTGCATACCGGCGCCACCCTTTGGTGTTTGAGCTGCAGTCGGATCTGCCCCATATTCGGATTCATAGTCGTCCGCATCGTCTTCTTCACTGCGCAACCACAAGTCTTCCATCGCAAAAATAGTCATACGCGTTCCCGACGGAACAAAAACAACCGGCGGCGTAGAAGAAGATTCTTCAATCATTTGCTGGAAGATTTGCTCCATATCATCGATGAAGTTTTCACGGGCATCTTGTGCCGCTTGCGCTCTGTCGGATTGCGAGCTGGTACCATAATTGTCGTTTTGTGTCACCGTTTGGTCCGTAGCGACCAAGTAACTGATTGCCGATGTCAATGTTGATTGCATTAACGGCTTACCATAGCGCGCCAACCATTGTTCGTCCAAATAGGCGGCAACACCTCCGCGACCTTGAGCATCACCGGAAACAGCGCTCAATTTGAATTGACCCCCATCCGGACGGATCAAACGTTCCCACGAAATTTCCATTTTCGAAACGTGGTTCGATCCGGGCGATCCGGTTACGCTGCCGATTAACTTACTGCCCGCCGGAATAATGATGTTACGACCATCTTCGGCATAAACATTGCGTTCCACAATCGCAGACGCCGGCACCGACATATAACGGCTGTCGATCGAACGAACCAACACGGCCGGAATAGCCTTGTCTTTTAAAATCATTCGCGACATATCAACCGGCCAAGAAGAAACCGTCTTTGATCCAAAGTCTTTGGATTGTTTTGCTTTTGCTCTGGCCAACACGCGACCGTCCGGTGTGATTTTAGCCATATTGCGGCCGACACCGTTTTTCATTTCTGCACGACGGCGCGCAAGCAAATCACGCATAGCAGCGGCTTGGGCTTTATCAAAAATCAACTGCTCTTGCGGATAGTTGCCGTTCAATCCGGGAACTCCTCCGCGCCCAACACCTAATTCATCGGCCAACAAATTGCCTGATAATGAATACGGAACTCCGTTGCGTAATTGACCAACCACAGCGCCATTTGAATCGACAATGCTGTTATCTGGCATAACAAAGAAGCTCTTATCCCCGATAGCAATCTTACGACCCGACAGGCTGGGAGTACCCAGACCCGGAGCGCCGGCCAACAGATTTTTTGCACCCGATACATATCCGCCATCAGCTTTTCGATTCAACCAACCCACCGTTTCGCCGTTGATTTCAACGCGTCCGTCCGGATAGATTTTACCGATGATATTGCCGTCTTTATCACGGATATTACCGAATTCATCAACATAACCGATAATATTGCCGTACTTGTCATAGACAATACAATCTTTAATTCTGTATTGCAATTCGCCATTTTCGTCAAGCACATCTCCGTCATATTTCTTGCACGCCGGATTTGTGTTTAATTTACCGACGATCTTGCCGTTCAACTCTACATCACCGTTGGGCAAAATATGGCCGATGATATTGCCGTTTGCATCTCGGATATTGCCGTTTTCATCGACATAGCCGATAATGTTGCCGTACTTATCATACACAATACAGTTTTTAATGATGTATTGGATTTCACCGTTATTGTCACGAACTTCGCCGTCGTATTTTTTACAGGGCGGGTTTGTATCCAACTTACCCAAAATCTTGCCGTTGACTTCGACTGTTCCATCTGGATGGATCTTGCCGATAATATTACCGTCTTTATCGCGGATATTACCGAATTCATCAACATAACCGATAATATTGCCGTACTTGTCATATAACACACAATCTTCGATGTATCCGTTCATTTCGCCGTTGTCATCGTAAATAATGCCGTCATATTTTTTACACGGTTTATCCAATGAATCAAACATTGTCAATGACCCGTCCGGATTCAACCGACCAATCGGATTGCCGTTCATATCGTAAATAGTACCGTCCGGACCAATCCAACCGGTTTGATTGCCGTCCATATCAAATAACTTACCGTCTTTGATGTATCCGATAATATTACCGTTTGCATCATATAAGTAATGAGGCAAATTCGTCGCATTACCGATCTTGTTTCCCGCTAAATCATAGATATTGCCGTCTTCGTCCAAATAACCGATCAAGTTACCGTTCGGATCGTACAATTTATCATCAGCACCAACCGTGAACAAATGCTTGCCGTTGTTATCAAAGACACGACCCGCTTTATCCATAGAACCGATAATATTGCCGTTATCATCGTACAGTAAGTGTTCTTTCTTGATATCGACTACATGACCGATCTTGTTGCCGTTTAAGTCAACAACCGTACCGTCACCCAAAACTTTACCGATAACTTCGCCGGCCGCATTCACAACTTGACCATTACGCAAAACACGACCCAAAACATTACCGTTTTCGTCAACCACGATACCACGCTTTAAAACGTGACCGATAATGTTGCCGTTGTGATCAATAACCGTGCCGTCTTCCAGTACGCAACCAATGGATTCACCTTCCATATTCACAACATCAGAATCCGGCAAAGTACGACCCAACACATCGCCATTGTCCGCGATCACCGTTCCTTTTTGAACGACACCACCCAAAGCTTGTCCGTTTTCGTCTTTTGCCATACCGTCCAAACCGATAGAGCCAACCACTTTGGCATTACCGTCGATAATCCGGCCGTCATAGCGAACTTGACCTTGAATCCGGCATTGTTTAGCCACCAATTCCGTCGGTACAATCGCACCCAAAGTCTTTAATTGATGTTTGCCTTTGATCGCACCGTTTGAAGCCAATTTACCGACTTTGCCGCCTTTGATATCTGTCACAAAACCGTCGCCGGTTGAATCACCGATCACATTGACTTGGTGGTCAATTGCCGTCCGCCAACCAACCAAAGCACCGGCCAAATTGCCGTCTGTTCCAAGCAAAGTCGCATCGTCCAAAATCGACGCTGTTTTTTGGTTTAATGTATCCAAAACATCGCCGCTGGGCATAGCGCGCCCGAACAATTCCGGCTTTAAGCCGATAGCAACACCAGAAGCAATCACATCAGCAAAGTCCGGCATAACTCCGTAAGCGTCACGAGAAAGTAAGCGAACAATCGTACCGTCTTGCATAGCGCGTCCGGTAATGGCTCCGTCTGCTTTAATCACGGACCCGTCCGACGCCACAAAACCGACGATTTTGGCAAAATCGTCAACCGCTGCACCCGTCGGCATCGTCATACCGACTAAACGATTATCAACGCTTAACGCTTTGCCGAACGGCATCAAAGTCGCAATGCGCGCATCTTTGTTATCGTTCACCGCATTTGAAATAGATGTAGATCCGACAATTCGGCCGTCACGACCCACAATAACGGACGGTTCAATAATACCGCCGACAACTTTATCCAAAGTGTCGTACATCACATTATCCGTCAACGTCTTTGCCGAAATCGCATTATTTTGTAAAACTGTACCGTCTGCAATCACATTTCCCGTAACAGACAAATCCGATCCCAAAGCAATACCGAACGGAACGTTACCGCCGACAATTGCTTTATTCTTATCAACTATACGCAAGCTGGTCGTCAAAGTGTTTGTTTGAGCCACGCCGTCAACTTCCGCCAAAGTCGTTGCATTCGGGAAGATGTGGCCTGTCACCTTGCCTTGTTCATTAAGCGCAAAGCCTTGCGGCATTTGGTTGCCCACTACTTCGCTGTTGTTATTCACCAACGTTGTACCGATAACGTGACCGACTTCCGAACCATTGCCGTCGCGGACAACGCCGTCAAAAGCCATTGCCCCCAACACTTTGCCTTTTTGATCAAAGTAAAGCGTACCATAGGGAACATAAAGCCCGATCACATCGCCACCGACATTGACAATGCGATTGTCATAACGTACTTGGCCCACCACTTGACCGCGCGTATTTACAACCGCCGCATCATAGCGTGTAGATCCCAATTTTTGGCCATTGACGTCCAAAGCAACACCGGCATTTAAAACGCGTCCGACCCAAACGTCATTTGCGTTCATTAAACGATTATCGTACGGGAAAGATCCCAACACTTCGCCGGATCTGCCCAAAACGCGACCGTCAACCGAAACAACACCCGCAAAATTACCTTTTAAGTCCGTCACAGTTTGTCGCGGAATTAAATGCCCGATTTGCATACCCGATTTATCAACCGCATAGCCGTCCGGCATCATACGACCGATAGCCTCAAAATTGTCTTTGCTGTTCAATTGACCGTCAAAAGCCAACCAACCTTTGACCTTGTTATCCGTTCCGATAACCGATCCCAAACGAACCAAAGCACCCAACATTTGGCCGTTGTCCGCATAGACATTGCCCGCCGGTGTCATATGACCGATTTTTTTACCGTCTTTGTTGACTTCGCCGTTAATCGTCAGCAAGCCAATCAATTTGCCATCTTCTCCCAAAGGAATAGAAGCTTCCGGAAATACCATACCGACCACAGCGCCGTCGCTGTTAACAACCGTTCTGTTTAAAGTAACAACGCCGACTTGCGTTTGATTTACCGATAAAACAGAGCCATTGCCTTGAACAGAACCCAAAACTTTCCCATTCCAATCCAATACTGTGCCGGTTGGCATTAATCCGCCCAACACAACGCCGTCACGATCCATAACGCTGCCGTCTGCTCGGATATTACCCAAAGCTTTGCCTTCGTTATTCAGAACAGCGCCATCGCCGCCAACCGATCCGATACGTTCATTATCGATATTGATCACTTGGCTGCCGTCCGGAATCAACGCACCGATAATTTCGGATTTTTCAATGCTGACCGCCGTATAATCCGGCAAAACACGACCGAATTTTACGCCTTTTGCATCCATAGCATAACCAATCTTGCTGGTAAAGCGACCCAAGAAACGACCTTCCGGAGATACGATAATGCCGTCCGGCGGAATAAAGCCGATAATTTCGCCACGTTCATTGACAACTTTATCGCCAATCAAAGTGCCGATTAAATTGCCGTTTTCATCATATACTTTATTGCCGACAACCGTCCAGCCCGTCGGATTGCCGTTTGCGTCCAACACAACACCGGAGGCAGAAGCAACAACGCCCAACAAATTACCTTTCTCATCAACAACCGAACCGT
Organism: uncultured Alphaproteobacteria bacterium; assembly: GCA_934203105.1. Classification (GTDB taxonomy): domain Bacteria; phylum Pseudomonadota; class Alphaproteobacteria; order CAAHEQ01; family UBA3637; genus CAAHEQ01. The sequence continues at coordinate 25,024 of CAKPYQ010000013.1, read as the reverse complement.
CCGGATTGACGCAGCCGATCACCTGACCGGTTTTATCAACCACTTTACCGTCCGGTCTGACATACCCCAAGAATTTGCCTTTTAAGTCAACAACAGCGCCCATCGGCGTCACACCACCGATAACCTCACGCGCTTTGTTCAAAACTTGCTTGTCCGGATTGACCGTGCCGACAACGATACCTTGTTCATTCAAAACTTGGCCGTTCAAGTCCAAAACACCCAACAAAACGCAACCCGGTGCAACCGCAGTCCCTTTCGGAATAACTGCACCGATTACTTGGTCGTTTAAGTCCATAACATAGCCCGAAGCCATCGTTTTACCGACTGCCTCGCCGGTCGGACGCACCACAGACCCATTCGGCAATACCAAGCCTTTTACGTCCAAATCATAGCCGATAACACGACCGCGCGGCATAATCGCGCCGATGCTTTCTTTACCGGCAGAAACGGAACCGTCCGGATTGACGCAGCCGATTAAGTCGGCCTCTTTCGTCACTGCTTTGCCTTCCGAGTTCACAAAAGCAATCACTTCGCCGGCCGTATCGATAATTAAACCTTCACGAATTACCGTACCGACCGGAACGCCGGACATATCCAAAACCAAACCGTCAATTGTGGTATAAGCAACTTGTTGATCAAACGCATTGTAAATTTTACCATTGCCGCCGACTTTACCCAAAACGCCGCAAGTATGACCGACACCAATGCCTTTTGTAACCGTACCGCCAACGATGACACCGGCTTCGTTGACAACCAAGCCACCCGGCAACACACGGCCCATTAACTGACCGTTAGCCAATAAAACCGTACCGTTTAATTGTGTTGCGCCAACGGCTTTTGAAGACATATTCAAAACAACCGCCCACGGCATCACCGAACCGATAATCCGGCCGTCCATACCAACAACAGAACCGTCTGCCATCGGCAAGCCCAACAGGCGATCATTTGCGTCAACAACCGTACCGTCTGCAATCAAACGACCGATCACAGAGCCCGAAGAATCCAACACAGAAGCCAAAGGCAACGCACCACCCAAAACATTTAATTCTTTGGTGACAACGGTATCATCGCCCAAAACGCGACCCAATACTTCTCCGGCTTCGTTGACAACTTCGGCTGTATCTTTTGTTACACGCCCCAATAAAGTACCGTCAACAGAAATCGCGATTTTATCCAATTCGACAATTCCCATAATCTCGCCGTCTTTAATATAAAGGCCTGTTTTTTCGTCCAATTCACCCAATCTGGCCGCAGTCTTGTCAACTTCTTTGGTTTCACAGATAATACAGTCTTTTGAATCCGTCGATTGCCCCGTAATATTGACAATTGTCGTTTTTTGTTCGGGAGGCGGATACACCGTCAAATCATCTAAACGCCACCGAATATTTAAATAGTTTGAATAAGAACGAACAGAAACCGGATTCCATAAGATTTTCAAATTACAGCTGGTCGACGGAGCTAAAACTTCACCAACAACACAAGTACCGTAATCAATAATAAAGCCGTCCGTTTGATTTTCGGCCAAATCAACACTCTCCAAGCGAACAGGACCGTTTCCGGCACGCAACGTGACAATCGCTTCGGCAGCCGATCCCAAAACAACATTGGTTAACGAAACATCTTGCGGATACGCGGTCAACAAAGCCGAATCATCTCCGGCAGACGTCAAATCCATCCCCGTGTTGGTCGGCGCGATCAAAGGATCTTGCGTCGTATTGATAATCGGTTTTTGTTCAACTTCTTGTTTTCTGCCGCCGGAAGTCAACATCAAAAGCCCGAATAAAAACGCAAGCAAGGCTATGATCCCAAAGATCAAAAGCCGTCTGTTTGATTTTTTCACATATTGCTCGGAAGAGCTGAGTATTTTATTAGCCATTTATTCCAACACCTGTTTTATTGTTGTACGACATCTTGTTTGGCTTTTGCCCTTATCCGCCACGCGTTGCATCAAAGGGCAAAAACCGCTTTATTTTTTCACACATACTATTGCGTTCTGATCACAGAGCAAGTCACACCTTTTCTGGACAATTTAGCGCAAATTTCATCACCTGTTTTGACATCTTTAACCGGACCGACGCGCAATCTGAACAATTCAGGAACGCCGCCTTCGGCAACTGTGTCAATTGAAAAGTACGGGTTGTATCCTTTCAACAAGTTTTGATTTTTAGCACGAATATTTTCCCAGCTGGCTTCCAAAGAAGCGATATCCGCACCTTGCCCCAATTCGATTGCAATGTTATCTACGGCCGGTTCCGCCAATTTGGGCGCATTTGCTTGACCGTACGGCATACCCGTCATCACGTCCACAATGCCTTGTGACGCTGTTTGCGATTGACGCACCCCGGCCGGCAAAGGAGCCATTCCTTCAACCATATACGGATTGTCACCGTTTTGAGCGTATGCATAGGAATCATCGCCACCCACAGCTCCGTCTGCTTGATTCGACGCTTGCGGTGCATACCATGTATTTTGATCTGACCAAGAATAATCCGTGTTATCCAATCCCATAGCCGGATCACGACGCATTTTTAAGCAAACAATTCTTTGACCGTTACGCAAAACCATATCGCCGACACCTTCGACAACCAATAAACGGCTGTGCGGACCTTTTGTTCTGGATCCGACAGGAACTTCGGAATCTTGAACAATCAAATTCACAATCGGACGTTGCGTCATCGTCAACGCTTTTTTGCCAAAATCAATGTATGTAAAGATTTCATCACGCCATACACGTTCCGGCGCTAATTCAATATCGCTCGGGTTCGGAATGAAAACATCAATGTCAAAGCGGAACTTTTCCGGATCAACAGGAATTGTTTCCAACCAATTTTTCGGGCCGTTTGTTGCCGTATTCAATCCCGGATTTGGCGATTGTCCGCCACCCGGTGTTAAAGAACCGGCACCGCTCCAACCCGGAGCACCGGCACCACCGGCACGACCGCTCATTCCCATAGATCCCATATTAACGGAAGCGCCACCGCTGATATTAGAAGAGCCACCTGCACTGGCCGGTGTGTATTTAGGTCCGACAATAATGTCAACAACCGCATTGGTAATACGGTCTGTGTTATAAGTTTCGCTGCGCAAATAGAAAACATATCGATTGCCGGAACGACCAAAGATGATCAAGTTACTGTCAACCCCTAAATACGTCGGATCAGCGTAAAGCAGCAAAGAGTTCGGAGCTGCAATCTCACCACCAAAAGATTCAGGAGAGCCAATATGTACTTTTTCGATCAATTCCCAAGTCGGCAAGTTAATTAAGGTCATCATACCTTCACGCAAACGAATAGGCAAAACCACGTCCGGCGACCAAATATAGCGCGAATAGCCCGGTTTAATTTGGCCTTCACCCATATGTTGCATCGGATCATTCCACGCTTTTTGTTGCATACCGAGCGATGAAATATAACTTAAATTCATCGTATCAAAGCTGCCGGCCGTCTGCGCCATCGCGTCGCTCATCAAAGCGCCGTCAACGTCACCAGGAGCAACTTGCTGTGCATTCGCCACGCATACCGCAAAAGCAAACACGCCGGCGGTTGCCATCATTGCAATTTTCTTTATATTAACTTGTCTTGACATAATTTGAACTCTTTCCTTGATTAACACCTAAATACTAACATAAACCAACATCGACATAATTGTCCAGATAAAAATCATTATAAAAACAAAAAATTAACAAATTCTTATTTTTTTATCTTTTATCCTTTAACAACTCCCTTTCACGAGCATCGAAAGACTCTTTTGTTTCGCTGCCGTACTGCGTCACACGAAAACCAACCGGATTTTTTAAACGATTTTCCCATGTTCCTTTGAACGGTTCGTACGTTACATAAATCGTTGCCACATAAGGAACAACCTCTTTGGACGCATTTTGCGGCGACATCGTCACTAAATTAAAATCAACGTTCCAATACTCACCTTGACTGCCCCGCGCATACGGAATGACAGAATTAATTTCGACATCACGCGTAATTTGTGATTTCACGGCGGCCTCCAAAACTTTACCGGACTCATTTGCGAACAATTGATATGTATTACCGGTTGACCATAAGTTAATCGGACCGTTCGGCCCCCAACGATACGCCATTTCATCTGGATCAGAAGTAATTGTGTGGCGCACCGTCACATATTGACGGATCATCGATTCAGTAATACCATTTGCAATATTGGAAGAAACCCGAAGCGGGGAAATCGTAACAGTTTGCGAAGCTTTATCCGAAAAAACCAATTCATACGGTTGAACGCGTGTCAACGGCACCAAAGAAAACAAAGCCATTAACATTAAAATGTTCGTGATCAGGCTGACCACAAACACCATAACAAAAGCGCGCGCTGTCCATAAATAGCGCCTTTCGCGTAGATTTTCTTCTGAAACTTCATCAACAACGACATTTATCGCGTCTTGTGGCGCGGCGGGGTCTTTATGCGCTTTGGGGCGCAAGCTTGATGACAGAGCAAACAAAGCCATTCGCCGAAAACTCCGATTAAATTAAGAAAACCATTCCGGCAAATCCGGCAACATTTCAACTTCCAAGCACGCACACGGAGAACGCTTTAATTCCGAATAATCCGTACCGATACCCACCGGTTCTTTTTCATACAAAGAGCCGCAAGCCATTAACAAAGCCGCCAAAACAAGGCCGGAAAAAATCAAAACATTTTTCATTTTTTTACCCTTTCATTTTTTGTTTTCCTACAGCATAGCAACTTTATTATAGAAAAACAATAATTAATTTTAGTTTAACAAAAAAATTTTTATTTTAACCGTTTTTATCTTTATTTATTTGATTTTAACAATTATTCTTGACAAAAAATCTTTTTTGTGATAAAATTAGCGCCGTTTTTCGTGTTTTAAACAGTTATAAATAAAGGATAGATTCAAAAGATGAAAGCTAAAATCGTTGTGTTGGGGAACGAAAAAGGGGGAACAGGAAAATCAACGCTGGCCATGCATTTAATTGTAACTTGGCTGCGTGAAGGCAAAAAAGTGGCGACTTTGGATTTGGACGGACGGCAAGGAACTTTATCACGCTATTTGGAAAATCGCCGCAACTTTGCACAAAAAAATAATTTATCTTTACCGATGCCGGATCATATTCGCATTGCAAACGTTTCAAATGAAATTTTGTTTTTGCGCGCTCAATTGGAACGCTTGGGTAACGATTACGACATTATCGTATTGGACACACCGGGTGCGGATACTGCTTTAACTTTGGAAGCTTTATTTCAAGCCGACACTCTGTTAACCCCGATCAACGACAGCTTGATTGATTTAGACGTTTTAGGATTGGTCGACGGCGATACAATGCGTATCAAAGGCCCAAGTCATTATGCCGAGCGCATTTGGTCAGTTCGTCAAAAACGCAACTTAATGAAAAAAGCGCCTTTAAATTGGGTAGTTACACGCAATCGCTTGTCCCCGTTTAAAAACCACAACAAGCAAACAATGGAAACTTTGTTAAATAATTTATCCGAGCGCATTCACTTTAAAGTCGCAGGCGGCATCACCGAACGCGTTGTTTTTCGTGAATTATTCTTAAAAGGTTTGACTATGATGGATTTGCGCGAAAACGGATTGCATATGCCGTTATCAATGTCCAACGTTGCGGCCAGACAAGAAGTCCGCGCGTTGGCTCACGCCGTTTTATAATTATAAAAAAAGATTGAAATTCAAAAAAATCTCTCTATGATGTATGTATGACAAACATTTTAGGGAGATTTTTTTCATGCAAATTCAAACGATTTCAACAACACCTTATGACGATCAAAAGCCCGGTACTTCGGGATTAAGAAAAAAGACAAAGGTCTTTATTGAAAAAGCACACTACTTACAAAATTTTGTGCAATCGCTTTTTAACACAATCGACGCTAAAGGTAAGCGCTTGGTTTTAGGCGGTGACGGTCGTTATTTCAACGAACAAGCCGTTCAAATTATCTTAAAAATGGCCATCGCAAACGGCGTCAAAGAAGTCATTGTCGGACAACGGGGATATATGTCCACACCGGCTTTGTCCGTTGTGGTCCGCAAAAACAAAACGGACGGCGGCATTATTTTAAGTGCCAGCCATAACCCCGGCGGATTGGACGGTGACTTTGGAATAAAGTTTGATACACCAAACGGCGCACCGGCTCCGGAAAACATCACAAATGCGATTTTCGAACAAACAAAAAAAATCACATCATACAAAATCGCGGAAATGCCGAATATCGATTTGACACAAATCACTTCTTTTAGATTTGATCAAACCACCATAAAAGTCATTGATCCGGTTGCCGATTATGCCGATTTAATGGAACAATTATTTGATTTTAACGCGATTGCTGCGCTGTTCAAATCGGGATTTAAATTGCGCTATGATGCATTGAATGCAATCACCGGCCCTTATGCCAAAGAAATATTTGAAAATCGCTTGGGCGCGCCCAAGGGCACCGTCGTTCATGCAACACCTTTGCCTGATTTTGGCGGCGGGCACCCCGACCCGAACTTGACATATGCAAAAGATTTAGTGGACGTTATGTATTCAGATCAAGCGCCGGATATGGGAGCCGCGTCCGACGGTGACGGAGATCGCAATATGGTGCTGGGCAAAAGCTTTTTTGTCAACCCTAGTGACTCCATTGCCGTTTTGGCCGCCAACGCAGGATTAACAAAAGGATACACAGGCAAAATTTCCGGCGTTGCACGGTCTATGCCAACCGGCCAAGCATTAGATGCGGTCGCCCGGAAAAACGGTTGGGATTACTATGAAGTCCCGACAGGCTGGAAGTTTTTCGGCTCTTTAATGGACGACGACAGAATTGTGTTTTGCGGAGAGGAAAGCTTTGGCGCCGGCTCAAATCACATTCGCGAAAAAGACGGATTGTGGTCGATTTTATTTTGGCTGAACATCTTGGCTAAAACCAAGCTGTCCATTCGTCAGGTTGTTGAAAAGTTTTGGGCTTCTTTCGGACGTTATTATTATTCCAGATACGATTTTGAAGGCGTTGACGCAGGTGCTGCCGCCCAATTAATGGAGGGTTTACGCAATAACTTTGATGCGTTAAAGGGACAAGAGGTAAACGGCCTTAAAATCAAAGCGGCCGATGAATTTTCCTATACCGATCCCGTCACGCACGAAGTCACGTCAAAACAAGGCATTCGGATATTTTTCGAAACAGGGGAACGCATTATTTTCCGCGTTTCTGGAACAGGAACGCAAGGCGCGACCATCCGCGTTTACTTTGAAAAGTACGTTCAAGACGCAGACAAATTAACTTTAAATACGCAAGATGTATTGGCGCCACTGGTCAAAGCGGGATTGAAAATCAGTCGTTTGCCAGAACTGACTGGCCGTGAAAAGCCCAGCGTTATTACATAAAGTAGAGATTGAAACGCTCCCTTTTTAAATCCATATTTTTATCATTAAAAAGGGAGTAAAAAAAATGAACAGACTTTATCAATGGATTTTGCACGGCGTCGGTCGAGGTAAACGGTATTTACTTTTATTGGCGGTTATTTTTGCCGCGATGAGTAGCTTTGTTGTTTATTTTTCATGGAACGCCGTTTTAAATGCACCGGCCACAAAAACGATTGTTAAAAGCTTGCCGGATTTGAAATTAAAAGACGGTGTTTTGGTCGAACCTGAAAACAGCTATCACAACATCACATGGACGGTCGGCTCCGCAGAAAATCAAATTAAAACATATCATTTTATTATCGACACTCAAAATGATCAGATCGACAACCTAAAAGCGCCGGCAAACGGCATTTATTTAAGTCGCAAAAACGCCTATATTTTAAGTGACGGCACAGTGAGCAGCCAACAATTAGACCGCCTGCCTGATTTTGAAGTCGAGCAAGGTGAATTAGAACCGATATTACAGCACGCCAACGTGCGTTTTTCATGGGCTTTATTTTTAACCGTATCGATCGTATTATTTGTATCGCTTTATATTTGGAGCTTGGTTTATGCAGCTCTGTCCTATTTTTTGACAATGTTTATACCCGCAGAACAATACAGCTTTGCACAACGCCGCCGTTTAAGCGTCGCTGCACTGATTTGCAGTTATATTTTTGTATTGCCTTTGGCCTTTTGGGGCATTTACATCAGCGTTTTTATGTTTTTCGTAACCGTTTTAGTGTTTATGTGCTTATTTTTATCAGGCTTGCCAAAAATATTTATAATCCCCCTTGACAAGTAATTTTAAGCGTGGTATAGTGCTGCTTGCTTGTGGGGATATAGCTCAGTTGGTAGAGCGACGCGTTCGCAATGCGTAGGTCAGGAGTTCGACCCTCCTTATCTCCACCAATTTAAGATTCAGCCCGTTTGAAACGGGCTTTTTTCGTGCCTGAAATGAGGGGCTGAAAGCTAAGTTATAAAGGCTCTTGTGATGATTTACGCCTTCATTTGAAAATGCCCATTTGCTACAATTCATTCGCAATTTTTTGGGAAAGAAAGCAAAAGTGCTATTTAAAGCAGATGAACCAACCCAAACTTGGCTTTGCTAGGCAATCCATAAAAAGCGATAACTTTGCGCCTTTTTCGTTTCGTATCTTTATCCTCTCAAGCAATTTTAATTATCACTCGAAATGTCAAATATTACACCGATAATACCCACAAAAAATATGGGCCTCATTCATGTCGGCTGAGTGCCATCCCTATGCACCTGTTGGATAATTTGGTGATGGATTTGCTCAATCTGCTGATTAAATCTCCGTATGTGTTACAGGCGCTGGCCCAGGAAGCCAAGAACTTAAACTTGCACGAACTGGCTGAAATATATCATCAGGATCCGGCCTATATCGGGGCACAAATTCGGCTCACTTTTCTGGCACCGGATATTATTGATGCCATTTTACGGGGAGCTCAGCCCAAAACAATGACTGCCAAAGAATTGCTCAGGGCCTCTATCCCTGCCAGTTGGCCCGAACAAAGAAAACTATTCGGTTTTCCAAAATTTTAGGAGTTTTTATGAAAAAAGTGATACACCCGATATCTCTCTCTTTCTCGTTTCAGGACACAATTCCATCCGGCAACGGGTATATTATGTTGGATCGTGAGTTCACCAATTGACCTCTCTTTTATGATAATGCGGCTTGGAAAATTTTTACATACCTTTTAATGTGGGTCAATTATACAACCCGCCAGCGGGGAACAAATCAAGTTCGAAAAGGTGAACTGGTTACCAGCTATCAGCATTTAGGTGAAGCCCTTCATAAATCCCGAGATGAAGTCAAGCGCCTGTTGAAGAAATTAAAAGACATTCATGAAGTAGAGACAATGCGCGTTGGCAACGCCCTACTTTTAAAGATGCCAAACTACTTGAAATATATGGGCTTGATGGAAAAGAAAAAGGGAAAGTCCGCCCGACCTTCGCCCGCAGAAAATCCTGAAGAAGTCCACGATGAGTCCATAAATAAATAAAGAAAGGAAGGAAGGGAATAATGTTATAAGGAAAGAAAATTTATACACATCTCAACATTTTTCAAATACCTCAAACGGCGGATTGCACTCAATCGGCAGTGTATTTGCTCGGCAGATAAAGCCTGTGATGCCTTATCATTTTGACCAACTTCCCCCGGATGAGGATGAAGTGCGGCGATATGTAACGGAAAAAGAATTGACCGTAGACTTGGAGCGGTTCTTTGACCATTACTATCATACAGGTTGGTGTGATCAAAAGGGTCGCCGTCTGGACGGCTGGCACTTTGCGCTCAATAAACTTGCAAAACAGGGGGAGTGGTTATAAAATATATTTTGCTTTCTTTTTTTGAAAAAAATGCTATATAATGATCACAAACAGAAAGGACAAACAATGACATTTGAAGAACTGAGCACAGCGCGTTATACGCAAAGAAGTTATGACAGTAAACCGGTTGAAGATGAAAAAATCCAAAAGATTTTACAGGCCGGTCGAGTGGCCCCTACTGCCAAAAACAACCAACCGCAAAAGGTCTATGTTGTTCACTCGCCGGCGGCTATGGATAAGTTGCGCGCCTTGACACCTTGCCATTACAATGCCCCGCTTGCCATGATTATTTGCTATGATAAAAATCAAGAATGGCATAACCCGACTGATGAAACGATTACTTCGGGCGTTGAGGATGCATCCATTGTGGCAAAGCACATGATGTTACAGGCCACAGACCTGGGCGTTCATTCCACTTGGGTGAATATGTTTAACCCGGATGAAACGCGCAAGGCCTTTAATCTGCCGGAAAACGAAGTGCCTGTTTTATTGATGATGTTCGGTTATCCGACAGCCTCAGCGGCACCGGCGCCAACACATACGAACAAGAAACCTTTGTCCGATACCGTACAATTTTTATAATTTCTCTGTTGTTTTGGTTGCCAGCCATCCGATCAAAAAGGTGGCTTTTTTATATCTGCGGGGACGCAAGCCGCAGTGTTTTACTAGCGAAACAGAAAAAATCGGGCTAGTCACCCCCACACTTTTTGCATAACATAATACAAAAAAACAAAGGGCGGAATAATCCGCCCAATTTTTATTATTGTTTTAACCAGTTTACTTCTGTTTGTGTTAAATTAAACGACGCCCAATCACCTAATTTAGAAACAAAAAGCTTATCATTACTGTCAACTTTTGTCTTAAGGTAGTCTCTTACATAAGAAGTTGAATTGGGGCTCTTTATTATCCAACAAGATTCCATCGGATGTATATTGCTGTAGGAATTTAAGGCCTTGTATAAATCGTCATAGTTCCGTCCTGGTTTTCTTAAATCATAATTAATTACGTATTTAGCCATTTTTTTACCTCTCTTTCTTGGCGTTATTGTTAAATTTTATTTGACAAACCAAGAAAAATGAGTATTATTAGTGTTGTGAAGGCTGATAACACCATTCTCTTGGTTTATCGGTTAGTGAGCTTGAAATTTTTCAGGCTCATTTCTTGTATATACTAAAACAAAAATATTATCAAGAAGTTTTTTTTATCTGGAACAGATTTTTATATTGATATCCTGATTTCTTTCTGATATAATGGCTTCCAAATTGAACAATAGGAGCGTTATGTGACTAAGTTATCCGAGATTGGTTGTGTAAAAATTGGTTACAACTTTAGGAGGGATAATAAAGATACCCCCTTGGTGTCTGATTATCTATCAGAAGGAGTGCCTATCGCCCAACCTCGCGATGTAATCTCATTCTGTCATTATTCCTTCCCCTGCTTACAAAAAATTCAAGTACCGGACATTAAAGATAAGTATTACCTTTCAATGAATGAAATTCTTCTTTCTAATAAGGGGGATTTTCAAGCTTTTGTTTGGAAAGGGCAAGAAAAAATTATGGCATCCAGTGCATTCTATCGAATTACAATTTGCGATAAAAACTTCTTGCCAGAATACGTCGCTTTATATTTAAACTCTGCACCTGGAAAAGCCCAACTTTGTTTAAGGCAAAACACTGTACGAATAAGCACAATAACAATTTCGGATGTCAAGGATATCGACATTCCACTTATTTCAATGGAAAAACAAAGAAAATTAGTTGAGCTCTTTTTGCTTTACGAAAGAGAATCCAGTATAATGGAAAAAATAAAACAGAATCGTCAACAACTTATAAACTCAATCCTAAGTCAAACAATAAAGGAGTAAAAAATGGCTAAAATTACACAAGATGAATTAAATAAACTGTTATGGAGTGCGGCAGATTCTGCCAGAGGCACTGTGGACGCCAGTGTGTTTAAAGATTATATTTTAGCCTTTTTATTCTTTAAATACATCAGCGATCTTAAGCAAGCAGAGGTGCAAAAATTAAAAGAGCGTTACGGTGATGACCAAGAACGTATTGAGCTTCGCCTTAAGAACGCTCGCTTTATTTTGCCAAAAGGATCTAGTTTTTATGATATTTATGCTCAACAAAATGCTGACAATATTGGGGAGTTAATCAACATTGCTTTACATAAAATTGAGGATGCAAACTCTGCACTACTTCACGATATTTTTACGGTTGATTTTAATTCTCAAGCTATTTTAGGTCAAACAAGCCAACGCAATAAGATGATTCGAGATATGATTACGGATTTTAATAAAGTGAACTTGGCTGAGGTTGAAGGTGACTTACTTGGTAATGCGTACATGTACTTGATTGAACGATTTGGTTCAGACGCAGGTAAGAAGGCTGGAGAATTTTACACGCCAAAAGTTCTATCATCATTGCTTGCCAAATTAGCAATGCCTAAGCCTGGAGACAGAATTTGCGATCCAACTTGCGGTTCTGGCGGACTTTTGTTGTTGGCTGGCGAAGAAGTACAAAAACAAGGTTCTAACGACTATGCACTTTATGGTCAAGAAAAAACGGGAGCAACTTATAACTTAGCTCGTATGAATATGTTTTTGCATGGTCAAGATTCTGCACGCATTGAATGGGGCGATACCTTAAATAATCCAATGTTGGTTGAAAATGACCACTTGATGCAGTTTGATGTTATTGTCGCAAATCCTCCATTTTCTCTCGATAAATGGGGCGAAAAGCATTTGGAAAACGACATTTATCATCGTTTTGATCGGGATATGCCTCCCGCGAGCAAAGGTGATTATGCTTTTATTTCTCACATGGTCGCCACAGCCAAGCCAAAATCTGGACGTATAGCGGTTATTGTTCCTCATGGTGTTTTGTTTCGTGGAGGTTCTGAGGGCAGAATACGGCAGGCTTTTATTGAAGAAAACATTCTTGATGCTGTTATAGGATTGCCAGCAAATTTATTTTTAAATGTAGGTATCCCTGTCGCCTTTTTGATTTTTGATAAAAGTCGAGAGAAAGGTGGAGCTAATGAAAATCGCAAAGATGTCCTATTTATAGATGCCAGCAAAGAATTTGTCCCTGGTAAAAAACAAAATACCCTTTCAGATGAACATATTGCTAAGATCGTGGATACTTATAAAAATCGTCGTGAAATCGAAAAGTATTCGCATCTTGCAACCTTTGACGAAATTACGGAAAACGATTTTAACCTAAACATTCCAAGATATGTGGATACCTTTGAAGAGGAAGAAGAAATCGATTTGCTCAAGGTTAAAGCCGATATAGCCAAAACTGAATCCGAATTAGCAGAAGTTCAGGAAAAGATGAAGAAGTATTTGGAAGAATTGGGAATATAAAATGAACAAAATATCCGATAATCAATTGATTATGTTTCAAGCGCCTGACGGTGGTATTGCTTTAGAAGTTTTATACGAAGATAATAATGTATGGTTATCACAGAAAAAAATATCTGAATTATATGATACCACTCCACAAAATATCATCATGCATTTGAAGAATATATATGAGTGTGGCGAATTAAGTGAAAAAGCAACTTGTAAGGAATCCTTACAAGTTCAAAATGAGGGCTCAAGACAAGTAAGTCGACATATCAAACTTTACTCCTTAGAAGCCATTTTAGCGGTTGGTTATCGCGTTAATTCTCCTCGTGGCACTCAATTCAGACAATGGGCAACCGAAATTTTGCATAAATATGTTTACAAAGGTTTTGCCATTGATTCTGATCGCTTTAAATACGGTTCAAAATTCAGCACCCGTTTCTTTGATGAATTATTGGAAGAAATTCGTGATATTCGAGCTTCTGAACGTATGGCTTATCAAAAAATAACTGATATTTATGCTACAAGCATTGATTATTCAAAGGATGTAGAGATTACCAAAACTTTCTTTGCAACCGTTCAAAACAAACTCCATTTTGCTATCACCGGACATACAGCAGCAGAAATTATCACCGAACGAGCAGATAGTACTAAACCACACATGGGATTAACAACATGGAAGCGGGCGCCAAAGGGAAAGATCATGCTTTCGGATACGGTCGTTGCTAAAAATTATCTGAACAAGGAAGAAATTTCACATTTAAATCGTATTGTCGCTATGTATATTGATTATGCGGAACTACAGGCGGTCCGCCATATTCCAATGAAAATGGCCGATTGGGTAGAAAAACTAAACGCTTTTTTGAAATTTAGCGAATACGATATCCTGAATAATGCTGGTAAAGTACGCCATTCCGTAGCTGAAGCGTTGGCAACCAAAGAGTATGAGAAATTCCGCAAGATCCAAGATGCAAATTATGTTTCTGACTTTGATCGTGAGATTGAAAAGTTGGAAAAGAAATTGGAGAAAAAAGAGGATTGAATGGAAAAACTAACAAAAATTTTAACTACATTTTCAAAGACAACAAATCTTATTGTTCTTTTTCTTGTATGTGTAATTATTTGCGCTACAGGACAGTACCGCAGTTTTGGCTTTATTGAATGGGGAACATTCAAGCTCTCCTTTGATTTTATATTTTTTATTGCTTTAGTTGGAGCTATTACATCTTCACTTATATTGTTATGGAAAATTTTGGTTAGATGTTGCTTGAAAGTAAAAAAATCTTTAGCAAACTTCTTTATGTTAAAAACGCTCAAAAATTGTACTCCTGAAGAAAAAAATTTTTTATACAATCGTCTTTATGAAAATGATAATGAGTTTAAAATAGATCTGGATCAAGATAGTTATTTTTATAGAGAAGAAACTATTGATTTGTTTAGAGGCGGTTCCGTTTTCAAATTATATAGGCATCCTTTTGATACAAAAAAGAAAGTTATAAAATTTTTAAGACAATTAGAGAATAAGAAAATTCTTCAAATTTTTGACAACAAATCAATGATTATCCCCATACCCGTTTGGAAACTTTTAACAAAAAATACGGATAAAATTTTTAAAAATTTTGTTCCTCTTGTTATTACTCCAACAGAAGATAAAATTAAATTGGCAAAAATTACCTACACTACATTTCCAAAGAAGCTCAAAGATATATTGAGAAGAATTATGTTAGCTCCATCATCAGAATACCCAAACGTGAAAATTTTAGATAGACAATTAGCTTCGCAGACAAATATGCTACAAATGTATCAGTTATTTAATGAGTTTAAAGTCGAGCATTTGCCAAATGTATCTATAGTTACCTTGACAACTGATTTATATTTCATTTTAGAGACTATTTTAAAAGAGGACGTTGATGCAGAATAATCCAAAAATACCTGAGGGGTGGAGTGTTAAGAAACTGGGAAATGTTATAGATACATTCTCAGGAGGAACTCCTTTGGCGGGAAAATCTATTTATTATGAGAATGGGACAATCCCTTTTATCCGTTCTGGAGAAATCTACCAAAATTATACAGAACTTTTTATCACAGAAAAAGGCTTGCAAGAATCGTCTGCTAAAATGGTCAATAAAGGAGACTTATTGTTTGCTTTGTATGGTGCAAACAGCGGAGAGATTGCAATATCGCAAATAGAAGGAGCTATTAATCAAGCAATCTTATGCATTCGTCCAAAAGAAGATAATATCCACTATTTAAAAAATTCATTAATTCTTTTGAAAGATAGGATGCTGCATAAATATCTTCAAGGAGGACAGGGAAATTTATCCGCTGAAATAGTAAAATCATTGAAGTTATTGTTTCCTCCCTTACCTGAGCAGGAGAAGGTTGCTTTAGTTTTGGGGATGTGGGATGAGGCGATTGAAAAGTTGTCGGGGTTGATAGAGCAGAAAAAACTCCTTAAAAAAGGATTGATGCAAGAACTCTTGACGGGTAAAACTCGCCTTCCTGGCTTCACCCAACCATGGAAAGAAGTAAAGTTGGGGTCAGTTTTAGAATCTATAAGCAGACGAAATAAAAACTTAAATACTACCCGAGTACTTAGTGTTACAAATAGTCGAGGCTTTGTCCTACCGGAAGAACAATTTGCAAGGGTTGTCGCCAGTGAAGACTTAAGTAATTATAAGATTGTGAAAAAAGGTGAGTTTGCCTATAACCCCTCCCGTTTAAATGTTGGTTCAATTGATCGGTTAGATAATTTCACTGACGGTGTTTTAAGTCCCATGTATGTGATATTTAAATGTAATGAACAGCTATTATCTGATTATATGAAACATTGGATTACAACAACGGAATTTAATTCAAAAGTAAGAAACTCAGCTCAAGGAAGTGTTCGTGAAACTGTTGATTTTAAAACTTTGTCAACTATAAAAATCCGCCTCCCCTCTGATATTACGGAGCAACACGCTATTGCTGATATTTTGTCAACTGCAGATGATGAAATTAACCTGTTGAATCAAAAATTAGAAGCCATAAAAGAGCAAAAGAAGGGCCTGATGCAACAGCTCCTTACCGGCCAAATCAGAGCGAAAGTGAACTGAAAGGAAAAATGATGGATTTTACATTAAAAGATTTTATAGAGATAATTTTAGGTATATTTGTTGGAAGTGGGATAACTTTTAATTTTACTAAAAAATACTATTCAAAGACAATCAATAAAATTACACAAAAAAATGGGGCTTTTTCAAAAAATAACACCCAAATTGGAGAAATAAATGTCAGAAAGTAATAATCTACTAATTATGCAACAAGATAATGCAAAGGGCTCTACTGCACTTCAAGCTCAAGTAGTTAATGTTTATCCTAATGGTATAACAGAAGAAAAATGTCGAGAAATATTTATGGATCTTTACAAAACAAATGTTTTATCATTACGGGATGAGGCAAAAGATGTAGCATGTCAAAGAGCAGAACAATTAACTGATATCTTTATTCAAAAGTTATCCAAACAAGATGATGAAATTCGTAAAAAAATTGAGGATCAATTGAAGGACCCAGCAATGCAAGAAGCTATTTTTAAATCCCAAAAATGCTTTGCAATGTCTAACGATGACGATCATTTGAAAATTTTGACGGATATGCTTATTGATAGGGGCAGCATTTCGCAGCGTACAAACAAGCAAATGCTGATTGATGAAGCAATTGATGTTTTACCTAGATTAAATAAAAAACATTTAGATATTTTATTGTTTTATTTAACACTTCAATTTGAACATTCTCTTTATGATGAAAATATAATAAAAAATTTTATTAATGAAATCATTACTCGTTTAGAATCCATTCTTCCATTAAAAAAAGATGATCCAAATTTACAATATTTATCACAAAAACAATGTCTTGTGGCATATAATGCTCTCCAGCATGTAATATCCCCTATTGAAATTGTAGTAAAACGCACACGCTTATTAAATTTTGGCTTTTCAAAAGAAGAATATGATCGAGTAATTGCCATAAAAATTCCAGAAATTATTTTTAAAAATAGCATTACAAATCCAGGAAATGTCGTAATAGATATGTCTTTAGATGAGTTAAATAATATTTTAAAAAGCAAAAATTTACCTAAAGAAAAAGCAGATGACATTATTCATTTTTGGCATAGAAATAAAAATGAAAACGATTCTAAATTAATCCAGGATTTTATTATTAAAAATTTTGAAAATGGTAATATTCTGTTCAATAAATGGACAAATATTATTAATTATAACGTGTCTGTTCTCGGAATTATGATAGCATGTGTCTATGCAAAAACCAGATTTCAATACAGTATAAATTGGGAATTTGAATGATTTGGGAAAGCGAACTAAAATGAAAACGGATGTATATCTTACACAAAAAGAAAACAGGCTTTTAATAGCATATAAGAATGCAAAAGAACAAAATGTCTTTTTACAGATTTTAAAAGCAAATTTTGCCCCAAGTTTGGAAGGCATTATGATCTGCGATAGTACATATGACATCAAACGGGTTATAGCTAACGCATTTGAATTTCCTGTGTCCAAGCCACAAAATATGGAAATTGGTGTTAAAACCAAGCATATTTGGAAGCCTTTTTTGGACAATATAGAAAAGGAATTAGATTTTACAATTTCCGATCTATGTCATGCCAAAAGAGATTTAGGAATTTTAATTCAAAAATTGCAGGATATATTGTTATATGTTGAACCTTCTTCCGAAGGTTTAAAGACATATAGCCATAAGATTCGGGAACTTTTAATTTTATCCTGTACAGAATTAGAAAGTAGTTTTAAAGCCTATAAATTTGGGAAAAATATGGGCATGAATGACTATATCAAAATTCTTGATTTTGTGGATTTATCTAAACATAAATTATCTTTAGTAGGATACGCAAACCCTTATAAATGTTGTCCATTCAAAACTTGGGATAAAAAGGAACCCACAAAATCTTTAAAATGGTATGATGCTTATAATCAAGTTAAACACAACAAAAGTGATTCATTTCATTTAGCAAATTTGGAGAATTGCATAGATGCGATCGCCGCTAATATAGTTTTGTTTGCTATACGGTATTCTCCAGCTATGTTATATCATGAAAATGATGTTTGCTCCAATTTAGTAAGAAGTTCATTGGACTTTAGATTGGAGGAAACAAAGGACTTTTATATTCCTGTTTTTGAAGGAAAAGATATAACAAGAGGAGCTTCGCGTTCTCACCTAACATTTCCCAATGGTGTGGTGATAGAATACACTTACAATGAAAGACTATTAATTCCTTATGAAGAAAGGCCGTTAAAATGACACAACAATATATTCTTCCAGATTTTGATGAAGCTAGTAGCTCACAAATCCCAGCGATTTTACAGTTGATAAATCTTGGATATACCTATATTCCACGTCATGAAGTTGAAAAATATCGCGATGGCAAAAATCAATATATTTTGCGCGATATAGCACATCAAGCCTTGCGTGAAATTAATCCGCCAGAAATATCCGATAAAAGTATCGATGAAGCTTTATTTGCACTGGGAAAAATCAAGCTTGATGATGGGGTGGTGAAAGCTTCTGAAGATGTGTTTTCTGATTTGTTGGGGGGACGTGCTGTTTCTGAGATTATTGATGGTAAGCGGACTTCTCCGCAGCTTAAATTTATTGATTGGAAAGAACCAAGTAATAATGTTTTTCATGTAGTAGCAGAGTTTGAACTGGAAGAAGATCAAAATCGCAGACCAGATATTGTTTTGTTTGTTAATGGTATTCCCTTTGCGGTTATTGAAAACAAAAAAGCGTCCGTTTCTGTGGATGAAGCGATCGCACAAATGATACGCAATCAGAAATACTCTCAAACGCCAAAGTTCTTTTTATTCCCGCAGATTTTAATAGCCACGAATGTCAACCAAATCAAATACGGGACCATGTTAACACCTTTTGAGTTTTATTCGGTTTGGAAAGAAAAAGATGCTCCGAAAGATTATGAATCAAAAGTCTTGGAAAGCGTCAATAAGCTTGTTGATGTAAAAACTGTGACTCAAATCGGGAAAGATTTGTTACGAGGTTCTTACGAGCAAGTGCAAAAACAAACTTTAACTGCACAAGATTATGGCATTTATAGTTTGTTAAAGCCAGAAAGATTACTGGATTTAGTCCGCAATTTCATCATCTATGACAATGGCATAAAGAAAATCACCCGCTATCAACAATATTTTGCCATTAAAAAGACAATTGCCAAAATTCAAACAATGAATGAAAATGGTAAAAGACGTGGTGGCTTGATTTGGCATACCCAAGGAAGCGGTAAATCTCTGACGATGGTTATGCTTGTTAAAAATTTGATTGAAACGATTACCAATCCGCGCGTTATTGTTGTAACCGACAGAATAGATTTAGACATTCAAATTCGTGATACTTTTGCTGCTTGTAATATTAAAACAGGAGTCCAACAAGCAACTTCTTGCTCTGATTTGGTGGATAAGATTAAATCCAAAACTTTGGATGTTATCACAACTTTAGTACATAAATTTGACAAACCCACTAATTTTGTAGATGAAGATAACAATATATTTGTTTTAATTGACGAAGCACACCGAACTCAAGGCGGTGATGCCAATGCAATGATGAACAAAATGTTGCCAAGGGCCTGCCAAATTGCATTTACAGGAACGCCTTTAATGAAAAAGGTTCCTGCGCGATTAGAAGGAAAAGTTATTTCTAAATCACAATCAATTCAAAAGTTTGGCGGGTTAATTGATGAATACACAATTTCAGAAGCTGAAAAAGACGGGGCTGTATTACCTCTTATTTATCAAGGTCGCTTTGTTGATCAAAAAATTGATAAAATTGCAGATAAATTTTATGAACGATTAGCCTCAAGATTTTCGGAAAGTGAACGTAAAGATTTTGCTAAAAAATGTATTTCCTCTTCAGTTCTGGAGGAAACATCGCAACGCATTGAAATGATTGCTTTAGATGTAAACGATCACTTCTTAAAAAATTTTAAGAACACAGGCTTAAAAGGACAGTTGGTTGCTCCGAGTAAGTACGCGGCTGTCATGTTTAAAAAAGCATTAGAAATGCTTGGAGATATCAATGCAGAAGTTGTTATATCCGATACGTTGGCCGAGGAAGGCAAGGATGATGTTAACTCCACTCATAAGAAGCTTGTAACAGAGTATATGGCTGAACAAAAACACAAATATGGCTCTTTAGAAAGTAGAGAAAAACAAATTATTCAGGACTATAAAAAAAATCCAGAAGGATGTGAATTACTTATTGTTGTGGACAAACTTTTGACTGGTTTTGATGCGCCAAGGGATACTGTTTTGTATTTAGCCAAACAACTGAAAGATCATAATTTGTTACAGGCAATTGCTCGTGTTAATCGAGTTTTTGACGGTGACGCCAATAAACAAAGTAAAACGGCTGGATTAATTGTGGATTATTCTAAAAATGCAAAGAACTTAAAAAATGCATTGGAATTGTTTTCAAATTATGCTCCAGAGGATATTGAGAATGCTCTTCTTGATACAGAAAGCCAAATCGCACTATTAAATAACATTTATATACGTCTACACGATGTGTTAAAAAATGTTACAGACATTAATAATAGTAATGCCTATGTAGAATTTTTAGCTGATAAAGCTCATGAAAAGGAAAAAGAGGCCTTCTATGATGATGTTAATAAATTCATTAAACAATTTTCTGTTTGTTACTCTTTGTATGATTTCCATGATAAAATGGATCAAAATACCTTAGAGATTTACAAAAAAGATCTAAAACGTTTTGTTGAAATCAAAAAAACAACCCAACTTGTGCTGGCGGAAAAGGTCGATTTTTCAAAATATAAAGACCAAATTATGAAATTACTGGATAAATATGTCAGTGCAGGCGATGTTGAGGTATTATCGAAAGAAATCAGTCTATCAGAAATGCATGAATTCAATCAATATATTGAAGATGAAAAAAATGGCTTGTCGGATAAATCTAAAGCCGATGCTATTCTAGCGCAAACAAAGAAAGTTTTAAGAGAACGCTATGAGCTCCAAGATGAGGTCTTTTATGGAAAGTTTAGTGAGTTTATTGAAAAGCTTCTAAATGACTTGAAAAGTGCAAAAAAAGAAGATTTAGCCTTTTTGTTGACTCAGGCAAAAGAAATACAGAAAAAAGTCTGTGATTATGAAGATAATGATATTCCTCAAAATATGAGAAACGCCAAGGTATATCATCCTTTTTATCGAAATATTCAAAAGTTTTTTACAACAACCGGAGACGCTTATACACAAATTATTGAACATATCGTTGGCTTAATAAAATCTTCAAAAGTGGTAGATTTCCAAAATAATTTGAATGTAAAAAGAAAGATCTTTAATGAGCTGGAAGATTATTTGTTTGATGAAGTAGACGAAAAATTGTCTGCAGATACAATTGAACAAATTACAGAAACTGCTTGGAATATTGCGGTTCAAAATAAGGATATGCTCTAGATGATTGATATGGATAACATTAAGGTTGTTAAAGAAAAGCGCAAATCTCTAGCAGTGGAAGTTTATCCTAATTTTACTGTTCTAGTAAAATCACCAGAACAAGCAAAAGATTTTGAAATCAAAGATTTTATTAAGAGAAAAACAACTTGGATTGAAAAACAATTAAATTATTTTAAACAGTTCAATATGCCTGAAGATAAAGTCTATGAATCTGGTAGTTCGGTGTTATATTTAGGACGTCAATATCAGGTCATTATTGAGAAATCACCACTTCGTAATATTATCAAAATCTTCAATAATAAAATTTACATTTTAAGCCCATCTGTACAAAAATTAGATGAGATTAATCAAGCTTTTCAAAATTGGCTCATAAAGCGTGCTGAAATTATTTTCAATGAACGATTGAATGTTTGTATGAAAGCTTTTCCTGATTTAGAGATGCCAAAGTTAAAAATAAGAAAACTTAACAAGCGTTGGGGTAGTTATTTGAAAAAACATGAGATTGTTCTTAACCCTGCTTTAATTAAGGCCAGCAAACCATCCATTGATTACGTTATTTATCATGAGCTTTGTCATGCGTATTACCCAAATCATACAGATGAATTCTACAACCTCCTTTCGCTTAAGTTTCCTAATTGGGAAAAGATAAAAGAGAAAATGGAGTTAAAATTATTAAGTTATTAGGAAAGTTTAATGATTAAAATTCTATTCGTTTGTCTTGGAAATATATGTCGGTCGCCGATGGCGGAATTTGTGATGAAGCAAATGGTCGCCGAAAAGGGAATGGCGGACAGGTTTGAAATTGCCTCTGCTGCAACAGAGGGCTATAATGAAATGGTTCATGAGGCACTGGATTATCGTGCGGCAGATATGCTCAAACAAATGAAAGTTCCATTTACCCAACATTACTCACACCAAATTCGCAAATCTGATTATGCAAAATTTGATTATATTTTAGCAATGGATGATAACAACGTGCGAGATATTTTGGATATCGTTGGCGGGGATAAAGATCATAAAGTATATCGTCTGTTGGACTTTACCGAAAATCCACGACCGGTTAAGGACCCTTGGTACACAGGCAATTTTGATGAGGCCTATTGGGATATCTATGAGGGGTGTCAGGCGTTTTGGGAAAAGGTTAAATCCTAATCCTTTTTCTTCAGCTCATTTATCAAATCTTCGGCGAATTTCGGGAAAGTTCGTGAGGCTTTGCCAAGGATTTCTTGGTCAAATTGAGAGCTGTTATTGCAAGGATCCAGATTGAATAAATAGGTCTTTGCACCATAAAATTTTGCCTGCCGGACAAAACCCGCCGCGGGATAAACAACGCCGCTGGTTCCAATCGCAATAAACATGTCGCACTCCGCCAGCATCTTGTCCACCTCATCCATATACTTCGGCATTTCCCCGAAAAACACAATGTTGGGTTTCAACATCCCTTGAACATGACATTCGGGACAAGTTTCATCACTTTTCACATCCCCCAAAGTGGTCAGCACGTGACCACAATTCAAGCACACGCATTCATCAATCCGGCCATGAATGTGATAAATGTTTGAGCTTCCAGCTTTTTCGTGCAAGAGGTCCACATTCTGTGTCACAACATTGATGGCGACATCTGGCAATTCCTGTTGCAACATCGTGATAGCTTGATGCCCTGCATTGGGCGTGGCCTTCATCATAATCGGGCGTAGTTCATTATAAAATGAATGCACAAGCGCTGGGTTTCGCTCAAAAGCTTCCACAGTACAAACGTCCTCAACGCGGTGGTTCAGCCACAGTCCATCCTCGGACCGGAACGTTTTTAAGCCGGACTCTGCCGATATCCCTGAGCCTGTTAAAATTACAATATTTTTCATGCCCTACATCCTAACTTGTCTTGGCCTAAAAGTCAATCTTAGAGTCCAATCATTTCTTTAGAAAAGCCTAAAAACATCTTGTGTTTTATTAAATTTTCAGATAGAATACAAAAATATGATATCAAATATGTGCTAAAATGAGTAATAAGTTTTTTTCTAATTAAAATGGTTGGCCATGTCGGATTTAAAATTATTCAATATAAAAAGTGGAAAAGCTGTAGAATTAAACAGTTCTCTTGTAGCTAAAGAACGTAACATACAAAGACTTGTCGAAGAAAATAGTGAAACGTTATTAAATGTACGTTTTTTGAAAACAGAACACGCATTTGAAGCTGAGGATGGACACAATGCCCGTATTGATTCTTTGGGGTTGGATGAAAACAATTGCCCTGTAATTATCGAATATAAAAGAGATGGTAAAGATACCGTTATCAATCAAGGTTTGTTTTATATGGATTGGTTAGTTAAGCACCCTAAAGATTTTGCATGGCTTGTATTAGAAAAATTTGGTAAAAAGGTTGCAGACGAAATTGACTGGTCTCAACCACGCTTAATTTGTATTGCGCAAGATTTTAGTCGGTATGATGCATTTGCTATTAAACAAATGCCTGCAAATATTGATTTAATTCGCTACCGGATATACGAGAACAATCACTTACTTTTTGAATTAGTCAACAGTTCTAATAACGAAGAAACGAAATCAGTTGCTCACGACGTAGCTAAAAAAGACCACAATCTGCATAAAAAAGTTAAAACGGTAACTAAAAAATTAGAGGGTTCATCATCTGAAATTAAAAACTTATATAAGGAATTAGATGATTATCTTCTCTCTCTTGGAGAGGATGTTCAGAAAAAAATATTGATGCATTATATTGCTTACAGACGTTTAAAAAACTTTGCTTCTGTGCAATTTTACAGCAATAAAATACTTGTGTATGTTAATGTAGATGCAGACAGTATTACATTGGAAAAAGGCTTCACACGAGATGTTCGTGATATTGGACACTATGGAACGGGTAAATTAGAGATAACCATTAATAATTTAATTGAGTTAGAAAAAGCCAAATCTTTAATAGAAAAGAGCTTGACTCAGTCTTAATTTGTATTCTGTTTAGTAAAGAATGACGTAGATAATCACCGCCTTTTTGTGGAGCAAATATTATAAATTGACTGAGCAAGTTCAACCTGATCGGCACTTTTTGATTTTTTTATTATTTTTCAATACGGTTAAGAGCGTTGGCAGGATGATTTGAGCCAGAAGTTTAAGTTGTTTTTCCATGTGTTCTCATTTCAATTGAGGACATCACCATACATGCTCTTATTTACAGATTTATCAACTTATATTTTAAAAGTGCGTATTTTTGACGATCAGCAACACTATTTTTGCAAATAAATAGTATACAAAACAAATCTCCTAATGTATCACTTTTTACATCGCAGTTTTTATTATACCGCATCACACCTAAATCGTACACACCTTTTTGATCATCCTAGAAAATTTTAAGGCCTTCATAATTACAAATGGATAATTTCTGCATTTTTATCTTGCTTTGCCAAATATTCCACCAGCAATCGCCGATGGCATT
>CAKPYQ010000012.1 GCA_934203105.1 uncultured Alphaproteobacteria bacterium | reverse complement strand
CGCGAAAATTTTCGCGCCGCGCGTCCCCTCTTGCCGGCATTTTCCATGTGAACTTCATCGTCATTCTGAACGCAGTGAAGAATCGTTTGAAGTATGTTCATGCGCCAAATGTGCGGCGCGCAAAATCCCCGCGCGCCCGCGCCGCACATTTTTGTTTCCGCATCATTCTGAGTACCAGCGAAGAATCTCTTAACCTTGCGGTCAATTGCTGCCGCTTTTTCAGAATGACAGTCGCCACATATTTTATTTTCAGATATTTTATTCATCGTTTCTCCTCTTTTTTTGCATTTCTCATCAGTATAGTTCTTCTTTTTAGCTTTGACAATGAACGCAAAATTCATGTTTTTTGGTCTCATTAAAACTCTTTTTTCATATATTACATAAACGATCGTTTAAAGTCAATAGATTTTTTTGCGACGCGACCCTCTATAACACACTGAAATTAAACAAAAGCCAATTTTTACGTTTTGCCAAAAATGCGATGAACACAAACGATCGTTTATGTTCGTTTTTAAAAAATATTTTTTCTTTTTAAAATCAATCAGTAAGTTAAAGCACCCGAACACTGAAAATGAAAGCTTTATAAGATATTTTTTAAAAATTTTGCCAATTTTTTACCACAAAGCATAAAAAAAGCGCCCTGCTTAAAAAAAACAGAGCGCCAAAAGTACAGGGAATATACTTTATTTAAAGGTGAGAATTGACCCAATCCGTTAATTGCGATTTGGTCATAGAACCTACTTTTTTATCAACGGCTTTACCGTCTTTGAAAATAATAAATGTCGGGATCGTTTGAATATCAAATTGAGCCGGAGTCTTCGGCGCATCGTCAACATTCATTTTAACAACTTTTACTTTGCCGGCCATCTCGGTGGACAATTCGGTCACCAACGGCAACATTTGACGGCACGGTCCACACCATTCCGCAAAAAAATCAACCAAAACCGGCTCTTTGCTTTGCAAAACTTCGCTGGCAAAATTATCGTCTTGAACAATATTCATTTTGTAAGGTCCTTTCTTTTATAGGTTAATTTATGTTTCTTTTTTTAACATAGAGCTATTCGTCCATCTTGTCAAGAGGCCAACGCGGACGCGCTTTAAAATCCAAACCCGAAGTTTTACCAAGGCGATAGCGCTCAACACCGGCCCACGCAATCATAACACCGTTATCGGTACATAATTTTAACGGAGGCGCCGCGAAAATCATTTTGTTTTTGGCGGCCAAGCCTTGCAACGCGTCTCGCAAAGAAGTATTGGCGGCGACTCCGCCGGATACAACTAAATGCTTGCCTTGCGGATATTTTTCTTTAAACATCGCAATTCCGTTTTTCAAGCGATCCGATATAACCGAAACAACCGTTCGTTGGAATGAAGCGCTCATATCCGCCTTGTCTTGTTCGCTCAAAGGCCCGTTTTTTTGTAATTCTTCGATTTGGTGACGCACCGCCGTTTTTAAGCCGGAAAAAGAAAAATCACACCCCGGTCGCCCCTTCATCGGATAAGGCAAAATAAAACGTTTCGGATTGCCATGCAAGGCTGCACGCTCCAAATTAGGACCGCCCGGATAGCCTACTTCCAACATTTTTGCGACTTTATCAAACGCTTCGCCTGCCGAATCGTCAATGGTTCCGCCAAATTTTTCATATTTGCCGACTCCTTCGACCGCCAAAATTTGACAATGTCCGCCGGAAGTCAACATCAATAAATACGGAAATTCAACATCATTCGTAAAGCGTGCCATCAAAGCATGACCTTCCAAATGATTGACCGCCACAAAGGGTAAGTTATGCGCCAAAGCAATTGCTTTTGCCGTCATCACGCCAACCATCACGCCGCCGATTAAACCGGGCCCGCCCGCAACAGCAACAGCAGATAAATCTTCAAAATCAACGCCGGCTTGGGTCATCGCTTCTTGCACAATCACATCGACCTGCTCCAAATGCGCGCGCGCAGCAATTTCCGGAACGACTCCGCCAAAACGACGATGCTCATCATATTGTGACCAAACGACCGACGACAATAATTCACGCTTGTCCGATACAATCGCGCAAGCGGTTTCATCACAACTGGATTCGATTCCCATTACTAACATTTTAATTTTTCCTTTGCTTTAACACCAACTCAAAAGCGCCGCCACCGCCCAGCAACGGCATTTTAAAATCAACAATTTTTTCTTTAATTACTCCGTTTTCCAACCATTTTGGAAACTCTGCCTTTAACAGGCCTTTCCCCTCTTTTCCTTTGCCCGTAATCACCACGATTTTTTTCGTTCCGTTTTTGCTGTGGTAATCCAAAAAACGGATAAACAAAGCGTATGCTTCTTGCAACGTAAAGCCGTGCAAATCCAACACAACGGGGATCACCGGCTTTATTTTAGGACGAAAGCCTAACGGTTTTATTAACCGGCTGCCAAAACCTTTCAGCTTTGATTTTGTGCCAAGCGGTTTTACCGTTTTTGCAAAAGCTTCCCACAATGCCTTATCTTCATCCGTTAACATTTTTTGGCCCCACACTTTTTAAAAGCTTGCGGGAGGCGTTGCTCCCTTTGGCCACAAAATATAATAACGACCGGAACTTTTCATTCGACCGGCATTTTGGAACGCGTCTTCGCCATAGCCCCAAAAGTAATCACCACGAACAGCGCCTTTTATTGCACCGCCGACGTCTTGAGCCACGACCAAAGACTGCACTTTATTGCCGTCGGGGTCGGTTGTATCCAAATAAAGCGGCGTTCCCAAAGGAACAAAACGCGTATCAACAGCCAAGCTGCGTTTTGGTGTCAAAGGCACACCCAAAGCTCCCATAGGGCCGTCACCTTCCGGACTTAATTTAAAGAAAATATAGCGCGGGTTTTTGTTCATATATTCTTTTGCTTTTTCGGGATTTTCTTTCAACCACGCACGAATATGCGGCATTGATGATTTTCCGTTTTCTAACACCCCGTCTGCGGACAAAATCGATCCGATCCCGACAAACGTGTGCCCGTTATTACCCGCATAGCCGATATGATACACGCCGTTTGAAGTTTCCACTCGGCCCGAACCTTGAATATGCAAAATAAAAGCGTCCACCGGATCGCTGACCCATAATAAAACGGGGGCTTTTAAAGCTTCCTTTTCAATTTCGGATCGCGTCAAATAAGGTAAAAAACGACCATTTTCAACACGCCCAATTCGCGTACCGGTATCCGATCCCGCCGTGCACAGCGTTTTTGTATCCAAAGCAACCAAATCTTCCGGAATTCCGTAAATCGGATATTGATTTGTATCATCTTTTGTTAAAGATCCGCTCAAAGAAGCTTCATAATATCCCGTAAAAGTACCGTCCCGTTTGCCGTAAGAGTAAACAGCATAAGGCGTCATCGTGCTTTCAATAAAGCGCCGGATTTGCTTTGATGGGCGCCCTTTTAATCGAACGATACCGTCACAAAAAGTCTTCCATTCCGGTTTTGCCGCCATCGCATCACAGTTTTTAATCAGCGCCGGCAGAGCATCGGTTAAATCATCGCTTTTCCACGCCGGCAAAGATGAAAAAGAAACACTGCGCACTTCAAAAGCTTTTTTGGGCGAAACACCACACCCCGTTATGCAAAGTATTGCAAACGAAAATAATATAACCCAAAAACCTGCGGTGCGCTTCATCTAGACAGCCTCACTCTTCGTTGCGACGACAATCCACGACGAGCGCAAACCGATTTCCTTTTGGAAAGTCCAAGTATCCTTAACCGTTGAAATTAAAATCGGATCGCCTTCCAACACCGCGCCTTTTTGATCGCGCAAAACATTCATTTGTTCGGTAACCAATTCGACCGTAATCCGTGTCGGCTTTTTCATGCTGTTTTTGGATAAAATCTTTGACGAGTTAATCGCAATCAAAGAAAACTCCATTTTTTCGCCCGCTTGCGTGCGTTTGTCAATATCGGCGCAAAAAGCATCGTAGACTTTTTTAGAAACTAACGGTTTTAAAGCACCTTTATTGCCGGCAGCAAACGCGTCCACAATCGCATTAAACGCCATTTTTGCCCCTAACAAAAAGTCCGCATCATCGAAAACGGGCGCTTGCTTTTTTTCTTCCTCTGCGGGGGCGTTTTTGGTAATCGTCATTTCGAAAACCTGACCCGTTGTCGGCAAAACACCGCGAAATTTTTCAGTTTGAACCGGCTCTTTTCCCAACACGGAAAACAGCTTTGATAGCACCACAACCACAACGACCGCTAAAAAAATCCAACCAGCACTCATTTTTCTACCTCTTTTCTTTTTTTCTTTTACAATACCAGCCTTTTTACAAAAAGTACAGTTTTTTTTACTTTTTTTCGTGACAAATCGCTTTTTTTATTTATATAATATGGTGTCAGTGTTCAATTATCAACCTAAATATAAGGAAATAAAAATGACAGAAGAAAATAAAAAAGACCAAGCCAAAAGCGAAGAAATGAAACCGTCTTTGCAAATCAACACACAATATATCAAGGATTTTTCATTTGAAGCGCCGGCTATGCCGTTTTTGGGCAACTTAAAAGAACCGCCGAAAGTTGATATCGGTATCAACATCAATGCGGCTTGCGTCAACAAAGAAGAAAAATTATACACCGTCGAATTGGTCATAAAGGTCGAAGCCAAATCCGACGATAAAGTCGCATTCATTTGTGAATTAACTTACGGTGCTTTGGCGACTGTAAACGTACCGGAAGAACATTTGCAACCGATGTTGTTAATTGAAGTGCCGCATTTAATGTTCCCGTATGTTCGTGCAATCATCGCCAACACAACGCGCGAAGCAGGCTTGATGCCGTTAACATTGGCGCCGATTGACTTTGCTATGTTGTACAGAACAAGAATGTTAAAAGAAGCCGAAAACAAAGACAAAAAAGTAAATTAAGCTTTTTTAAAAAAACAAAATCCCCTTTTATAAACAAAGGGGATTTTTTATAACTTGATTATTCATAACGCACGGATTGAAAATAAAGCCCCGCCGCCGGCGCGGTAGGTCCGCCCTTTGTTCGATCACATGCGTGCAACGCTTCATGAAAATCGTCCACCGTCCAACGTTTTAAGCCAACTTCGACCAACGATCCGACCATATTACGCACCTGATGGTGCAAAAAAGATCGCGCCTTGACAAGAAAGAAAATATAATCCCCGCGCTTGGTAATCGTCAATTCATCTAATGTTTTAATCGGGCTTTTCGCTTGACATTCGGAATCGCGGAAAGTTGAAAAATCGTGTTTGCCCAACAACAACAAAGCCGCTTTTTGCATTGATGGCACGTCCAAATCCAAACCGACATGCCACACCCGATCTTTATCCAAAACGGGCGGCGTGCGACGATTTAAAATCTTATAAATATACGTGCGTTCAACGGCGGAAAAACGCGCGTGAAAGTCATAGCTGACCTGTTCGATATTCAGCACCCCGATTGCATGAGGGCGCACCAAAGCATTAAATGAAGCACGCGCAGCAAACACATCAATCGGCTTTGTTAAATCAAAGTGCGCTACTTGGCCGTAAGCGTGTACACCGGCATCTGTGCGCCCCGATCCGTAAACTTCTGTTTTTTCATGCGCAAAAACGGACAAAGCCTTTTCCAATTCCTCTTGAACGGATACGCCGTCTTT
Organism: uncultured Alphaproteobacteria bacterium; assembly: GCA_934203105.1. Classification (GTDB taxonomy): domain Bacteria; phylum Pseudomonadota; class Alphaproteobacteria; order CAAHEQ01; family UBA3637; genus CAAHEQ01. The sequence goes on along the minus strand of CAKPYQ010000012.1, from coordinate 38,771 downwards.
TTGCTTTTGCCAACCGCAAAAGTGCGTTCCGTCATATTCGATTGTCATTTTATAACGTGGCATTATATCAATCTTTCGCCTTTTTTAATCGGATACCCGCGCAAGAAAGCTTCCCGCGCGACAACACCTTTGCCGGGGCGTTGCAATTCGTCCAATTGCAAGACTGTCCCCAAACCGCAAGCCACCGTTAAATTATCGTCCAAAATGGTCCCGACCACCTCTTTTGTAGCAATCGGCAATACTTTGGCATTTAAAACTTTAATATCTTCGCCGTTATAGGTGAAAAAAGCCTTCGGATACGGAGAAAGCCCGCGAATTTGCGCGCTGATCGTCGCCGCCGGTTTATTCCAATCAATGACACAATCTTCTTTGGTTATTTTGTGCGCGTAAGTAACGCCGTCAAACGGTTGCGCCACCGGTGTGGGCATTTTATCCAAAACTTTTAAAATCAACTTTGCGCCGATTTCGGATAATTTATCGTGCAATTGTCCCGCCGTCGTTTCATCGGTAATCGGCGTGCTTTCGGATAATAACATATCGCCCGTGTCCAAACCGGCCTCCATTTGCATAATTGTCACACCGCTTTTATCATCGCCCGACATAATCGCGCGTTGAATAGGAGCTGCTCCGCGCCATCTGGGCAACAACGAAGCATGAACGTTAATGCATCCCTTTGGGCAAGCGTTCAAAATCGGCTGCGGCAAAATCAATCCGTAAGCGCAAACAACCGCAACATCGGCCTTTAACATTTCAAACAAGTTTTGCTCTGTTTGGCTTTTCAACGACACCGGATAGCGCACCATAATGCCATGGCTTTCGGCTTCCTTTTGCACCGCAGAGGGGGTCAATTTTTGCCCGCGACCGGCCGGACGGGGCGGTTGAGTATAAACACAAACGACTTCGTGTTTGCTGATCAAAGCGCGTAAAACCGGCACGCTGAAATCCGGAGTTCCCATAAAAATAACACGCATTATTCTTCTTCCTCTGTTTGTTCCAAAGCCTGACGCTTTAATTGTTTTTCGTGACGTTTTAACAACATTTTCCGGCGCAACGGCGACAAATGATCAATAAAAATAATGCCGTCCAAATGATCCATTTCGTGTTGCACAGCCACGGCTAAAAAGCCTTCTGCATTCAAATGAACCGGCTTACCGTTTTCGTCCAAATATTCAACTTTAACCCCCAAATAACGCTCAACCGGCGCATATTGATTGGGAATAGACAAACACCCTTCCGACCCCGTCACACGCTCTTCGGAATGCCAAACCATTTTAGGATTGATCATTTTAATCGGTGCTGGCGTTTCATCTTTGCCGGCAATGTCGATAACCAACATCCGTTGTAAAAGACCGACCTGAGGCGCGGCCAAACCGACACCATGAGCGGCATACATCGTTTCCAACATATCGTCCAAAGTCGAGCGAATTTTTTGATCAACATCAACGACATCAACACTTTTTTGCCTTAAAAGCGGATCAGGCAATTGTAAAATTTTCATTTTCATCATTTTTTCCTTTTCTTTTTTTGAATTATACCTTAAAATATAAAAAAATGAAAGGGGGACTTAAAAAAAATGTTAAAAAAAATATTTTTATGGTCAAATTTGTTGCTGTGCGCAGCGGTGGTAGTCTGCTCTGTTTTTCTGGTTTGGCAGCAAACTTTTGCCCAAGAAGAAGATGATGATACGTCTTTTCGTTTGATGGTTTTCGGGGACAGTTTATCTTCGGGCTATCGATTAAAAGAAAATGAAGGCTATACGGCACAGCTGCAAAACATGTTAATACACAACGGATTGGACAACGTAAAAGTCATCAATGCGGCCGTTGCCGGCAATACAACAGCAGACGGTTTAGCGCGTTTAGATGATGCTTTGTCGCAACACCCGCACGCGGTTATTTTGGAATTGGGAGCGAACGATCTGTTAAAAGATTTAAGCATTACCCAAGCCGAGAAAAATTTAAGCACAATCATCGAAACTTTTCAAGCAAATGATGTTCCGGTGATGTTAATCGGTATTCAGTTGCCTTTGATTTTGGATTTAAAGGGGCGCGAACAGTTAAACAAAGTCTATAAAGATTTGGCAAAAAAATATAATTTAACGCTCTACCCGCATTTTTTGGACGGCGTTTTGATTAAACGATTGGGCATATATGACTTAAAGTATATGCAAGAAGACACTGTACACCCGACGGCGGAAGGCGTGCAAATTATGGTTCAAAAGACATTCCCCGTCATCAAAAAGTTTTTAATGAGTTTATAAAAAGCACAGGAGATAAAATGATACGTTTATTTGTCGGTTTGGAATTACCGGAAGACATAAAAGAACATATTTATACTTTGCACGGCGGTGTTCCGGCGGCGCATTGGGTTGACAAAGAAAAACTGCATTTAAACTTATGCTTTATCGGCAATGTGCAAGAAGATGTCGGCGAAAACATTCATGACAAACTATGTCAATTGCGTTTTCCGGCTTTTACTTTGGGCTTTAAGCAAATCGGATATTTTGAAACATCAGGCATTCCCCATCATTTGTGGGTCGGTGTTGATTATTACCAAGCATTGGACGAATTAGCTGCAAAAATCAGCAATGTCGTTCACGAATGCGGCGTTCAAAACGATCGTTTTAAGTTTCATGCGCATGTGAATATTGCCAGTCTGAAAGGCACTTCCATTGTTGACGTTATGAACTTTGTTGCGGCGAACAACTTGTTTAAAACACGTCAATATCACGTCTACTATTTCACGCTGTTTTCCAGCTATGCCCGCGAAAACGGCGAAGGTAAACTGTATCGTGTTGAAGCGCGCTATCCGTTGGTATTAGGATAAGTTTTTAATAAAATCCGTCATTGCTTGCTGGGAAGAATCGTCTATGCCGTGCCCCATACCGGCGACGGTGTGCATTTGAACTTTACAACCCAAATTTTTCAGCGTATTTTGCGTTATTTGTGCCCCGATATATGGCACAACATCATCGTCCGTGCCGTGCGTTAATAAAACAGGCGGCAAGCTTTTAACTTCATCAATGCTCAATGCGCTGTTGATCGACAAAGGTACTGCACTGGCACCGATAACGCCTTTTATCGTCGGGGCATACAGCAATCCGGTCATCAGAGCAAGCAAGCCGCCTTGCGAAAACCCCATCAATACAATTTGGCTATGGGATAAATTATGCTTTCGGGCAATGTGGTCAATAAAGTTAAAAATCAACGGCAAAACGGCTTTGGCTTTGATCATCAAGCGTTGCAAATAATCAAAATGCTCATAAACCGTATCGGCCGCGATCTGATCAAGGTCAAACCATTTATATCCCGCACCTTCCGAATACGGCGCATCAGGCGCATAAAAGCACGTTTTAGGCAAATCGCGTGACATTTCGGGCGCCATTGAAATTAAATCATTACCGTCCGAGCCGAACCCATGCAACATAATCACGGCTTGACGAACATCGCGCGCTTGCGACGGCATATAAAAACAGGTATCGGATAACATTTTATTATTCCTTTGTCAAAAAAGCTTGTCATTCAAATCCATTCTTTATATAATATAGAAAAAACGAAAAACGGTGTCAATAATGCGAAAACTTATTTTTACTTTCATTTTGGGAATTGCCGCGGTTTTCCCCCTGCCCAACATGGCAAAAGCGCAAACATTAAACGGTATGACCGACGCGCAACAATTAGGCGCAGCGGCCGGCTTGGCTTTGGCATGTAATGCGGGCAGCCGATTGGACGATTTTCAATTGATTGCCAGCTATATCATCGCCAACGAAAACCCGACCGAAGAAAGACGCAAAAAGGCCTTTAAAGCCTTTGCAACGGAAAAATTACGGACATACAATTTGCAAAAAGACAATCCGCAGGAAGATTGTCCGGCAGTATTAAAACGCTTTTACAACTTGGACATTTTTAACTGTACAGTTCACGCCAACGGTGATGTTCGCTTTCCGGACGGCAAAGTATTAAAAGCACCTTCAACGGCGGACAAGAAAAAAGCAGCCGCAGTTGAAAAACGCAAAAAATCTATGCCGAAACGCAATTATATGATTCCGCCACGCGCGCAAAGGTAAAATCAAATGCGTCCGGCTTGTCTTTACCCTTTATTTTCCAGCGTTGAAACGATCAAAGGCATGGGCCCAAAAGCGGCTAAATTGTTTAAAAATCTGTTGGGCAAAGACATATTGCTGTACTTATTATTTCATCGACCGATCGCGATTTTATCGCGCCCCCGATTGACTGATGCCGGCCAAGTTAAAAACGGCGACAGACCAACTTTTAAGGTGCGTATTTTATCGCATATACGGCCGCATTCGCGCAAAGCGCCTTATCGCATTTTATGCCAAATCGAAAGCTTTAAAGGCACCGAATTGGAAATTGTTTTTTTCAATTATCACAAAGATTATTTAGTACGACAATTGCCCGAAGGCGAAATTCGTTGCATCAGCGGAGCCGTTGAATGGTATAACGGGCGATTACAAATGACACACCCCGATTATATTACCGACGCTTTGGACGATTGGAAGATTCCTTTGATCGAGCCGGTCTATCCTTTAACACAAGGCTTAACCAACAAAATGGTCGAGTTTGGTGTTCGGGAAGCGATAAAAGCATTGCCCTCATCCATTCCCGAATGGCTTGATGAAACATTACTGCGTCAAACGGGGTGGCCGGATTTTAAAACGGCGTTAATGTCTTTGCATCACCCAAAATCTGCCGACGATTTATCGAACTTCAACCCTGCCCGAGCGCGATTAGCTTATGATGAAATCTTGGCCAATCAGTTGGCTTTATCGATTATGCGGACGCGCTTTAAAAAGCAAAAAGGAAATACTTTAAAAGGCACGGGAGTCTTAACGGAAAAATTAAAGCAAATGCTACCGTTCGATTTGACCGGTGCACAAAAGCGTGTTATTGGGGAAATTGGCACAGATATGGCGTCCGATTTTCGAATGAACAGATTGCTTCAAGGTGACGTCGGATCGGGCAAAACAATCGTTGCGTTATTTGCTTTGTTGCAAGCCATTGAAGCAGGGGCGCAAGGTGCTTTGATGTGTCCGACGGATATTTTATCTCGGCAACACTATAAAAAATTATCGGATCTTTGCGAAAAATTGGGCATGTCTGTTGTCTTGCTGACCGGTCGGGAAAAAGGGAAAGCCAGAGCTGAATTACTTTCCAAAATTGCCAACGGATCGGCTCAAATTATTATCGGCACACATGCTTTATTCACGGCCGATGTAGTCTATCATAATTTAAAACTGGTCATCATCGATGAACAACATCGTTTCGGGGTCGAACAACGTTTGTTTTTAACTCAAAAAGGCTTAACGCCGGATTTGTTGGTAATGACGGCAACGCCTATTCCGCGCACGTTGGCATTGACTTATTACGGCGATATGGACGTATCGGCGATCGATGAAAAACCTGCCCTGCGGCAAAGCGTCGACACGCGCGTAATCCCCGCCAAAGCGAAAGATGAAACTATTGCAAAATTGGCGCATGTGCTTCAAAGCGGCAAGCAAATCTATTGGGTTTGTCCTTTGGTGGAAGAAAGCGAAAAATCCGATATGGCCAACGCGACGGATCGATTTAAAGAATTGGCGGCGCATTTTCCGAACCGCGTCGGATTAGTTCACGGCAAAATGAAGGGCGCCGAAAAAGACGCTGTTATGCAATCTTTTTTAAATAAAGAGCTGATGATTTTAGTTGCAACAACGGTGATTGAAGTCGGCGTAGACGTACCCAATGCAACCGTAATGATTATCGAGCAAGCCGAGCGTTTCGGATTGGCTCAATTGCATCAATTGCGGGGGCGTATCGGGCGCGGTGCGGACAAATCGACGTGTTTATTGATGTACGATTACCCTTTGTCGGAGGTCGCCAAAAAACGATTGGAAGTGATGCGTCAAACCGACAACGGCTTTATCATTGCCGAGCAAGATTTAAAATTGCGGGGAGCGGGAGAAGTTTTAGGTACGCGCCAAAGCGGTATCGAAAATATGCGTTTAAGCGATTTTGAATTACAAAATGAATTGATTGCCAGTGCGCGGGCAGATGCATCAAACATCATCAAAACGGATCCCAACTTGCAAACCCCGCGCGGACAAGCATTAAAAATGTTGATGTACTTTTTTGAAAAGGACGTTTATATACCCACAATTATGGCAGGATAAAAAATAACAGAACAGGATACACAAATGAGCGTAATATTTATCAGACAATCGGCCGAGCGAACCCACCTTTTACGGCGTGCATTCAAAGCCAAAGATGTCACCAAGCATTTTTTAAATTTTTTATTGGAAAACGGGTATTTAGATCGATTAAAGGGGCGCTTTAATGTCGACAAGTTGAAAAACGGAAAAGTCCCAAAAGGCTTTGACATTCATCACATAATCCCTTTATCGGGCGGCGGGTCGAACAGCTTATCCAACTTGTGTTTAATTGAAAAATCGCTTCACAAGTTTTTAAATCGGCGTTGCTTTGATCCGGCTTTAAAAAACATTCAAGAAGGCGAAACCGTTCAAATTGCCATTCCGGATTTGCCTCCGGTTGCGCTCTACAATGATTATTTGCCGTTCATTCAAAAAGTTTTGTCTTCCCACTCGCGCCAAGCCCGTTTCCGACGTGTTATTTTGCGCCCGTTAAAAAAATTGGTTTTGTTCAAAAATTGGCTTAAATAGCAAATCCCGCTTTTAACTCTTCCACGATTTGACGAACTGCCGCTTTGGCAGGCGCCGTATCCGATAATCCGTCCAGCATAATAAAATCGTGAATAGTCCCCTTATAACGAACAGCGACAACATCGTTGCCGGCCAAGCTTAACCGATCGGCAAAGGCTTCACCTTCATCGCGCAACACATCGTTTTCATCGGTTATAATAAACGCCGGCGGCAAGTTTGCCAATTGATCCAAAGACGCACGCAACGGCGATGAAAAAATCTCTTGCCGTTTTGTTTTGTCCGGAGCATACGCCTCCCAAAAATACGCCATTGCTTTTTTGGTCAACCAAGGCCCGTTTTCAAAAGCCTGATAAGACGGTGAATCCATCGCGCTGTCCGTCACCGGATACAGCAATATCTGCTTTAAAATCCGGACTTGTTTTTCGGGGTCATTTTTGGCCATTAAGCACATAACGATTGCCATATTTCCACCGACGGAATCACCCCCGACAATTACTTTTTCGGGATCGATTTTATACGTCGCCGCGTTTTGAACGATATGTTTTAAAGCGCCATAATCTTGATTTAAAACAAACGGATATTGCCCCTTTGGTGCATTCAAATAATCAACAAACAAAAGGGCGCACCCGACTTGCGTACACAATTGTTGCATTAAGCGTTGGTGAGTTCTTTTATCCCCCATCACCCAACCGCCGCCATGATAATAAACCAACAAAGGCAAAGTGTTTGGATTGCCTTTTGGTCGATAAAGGCGTACATCAACGCTTAAATCTTGGTCAAGGTGAAAAGTTTCATCTGTAATGTCGCAATCAAATTGCGCAGGAAGCTCTTGTTGAGATTGGGCCTGTAACAAAACCGAACGCGCCTGATCATACGTTAATTCATACAACGGTTTTGCTTTTTGTTTGGCCAAAGCGTCCAAGAAAGCTTTTGTTTTTAAAGTCAAGTTCGGATCGGCCGAATCGGGTTGTTTATACATAAAATCCTCCTTTTTTTATCTTGGGGATTTATGTATAAACGTTTTTTAAAAAGGGCAAGATAAACAAAAGATAAGCTTTATTTTTTTAATTTCAGCTTCATTTGCGCCAAACGATAACTGCACAGCAAAATCGGTATAACCAAAAGCGCCGAAATCATAAAAGTTTGTCCGATACCCAAATTGTCAAACAAAGGCTTTAAACAAACCATTCCGATCCCCATAAAAGCACGGTTAATCATCGAATTAACCGATAAAACAGTCGCGCGTTCGTCCGATCGAATGCGATGATTGATCAAAGTCGATGTGGCGATATGGGCTAAAACAACAGATCCGCTACCAAGCACCATAAAAATCAAACAAGCGTAAACGCTCCACTGCGGCACATAAACCGCGCTGCACGCGGCAAAGGTGGAAAAAATAATCACTCCGCACAAAACAGCGATTACTCCGGACAATCCTCTTTTATCCAAAAGAGGGCCGGAAATTGAAGACCACGCCGTCCGAACAAAAGCATTTAAACCCGCAATAACGCTGAACATAAAAACGGGCAAAGCACGCTCGACCATAACCGATTGGCTGCCCCACATTAAAATCAAAGTCAACATACCGTAAAGCGATGAATACAGCATTAACCATTTTATTTCTTTATGCTTAACGGCAAATTTTGAAATATCCAAAATGTCTTTTAACTTGCTTTTATTTTCTTCAATTTGGCGCTTTGATTCGGGAACGTCAGGCAATAAACACATAATTCCAACCCCCGCAGCCACACAAAAAACGGAGCACCAAATCGGCGTATCGGGCGAAAAAAATTGATATAAAAATGCACCGCTTAAAGTGGCCGTTAACAACCCGATATTGGAAACAGTTTCCATTTTTGCCAATTTTTTATGAAACAAATCTTCTTTATGACGCTTTTTTAATAAATCGTATAAATACGCTTCTATTGTTCCGGAAACAAGCGCGATTGCCAAAGCAAAAGAAAGCTCGCCGGCCAATATAAACCAAAACCCAAAGCCGAAAATCCAAAATAAATATCCGACAATCCAAATCGCGGAGCCCAAAATCACTGTGTTTTTTCGGGAAAATAAATCACCGATATAGCCGCTTGGGACTTCAATAAAGAAAACAAAGATCCACGAAATGCCTTGTATCAAGAAAAAATCCCCGATTGAAACGCCTTTAAATCCATAATAAAGCATTAAAATCGGCAAACAAAACAAAGCATTTACAAATGCATTTGCAATCATCAACCATCGGGGCGCGCTTTTCAGTGATATCATTTTCAAAAATCCGAATCCTCATTGCGTTTATGCCGCGCGACAAAGCAAATGCCTTTTTCGATTAACTCGATCTCTTGGCGTATCGTCGGGTGAATATCCGGCGCATCGATCGGCAAAAAAGCCATATCGCCGTGCTTTTGCGATTCTTTGTTTTCCAAAGTGCCTCGATAAGATGCGACTTCAAAAAAGAAATTGATGTGCGTTTTGCTGGGCTCGACCAAGCGAAAAATTAAATCTTTCGGATCAATGTCAACGCCTAATTCTTCCTTTGCTTCACGGCACGCGCCAAGCAATAAATCTTCGCCTTCGTCCCAATGCCCGCCGGGGAACATATAAAAACCGTCGGCGGCACCTGTATGCGTACGCTTTAAATACAGGTATTTATCGCCTTGCTTAAACAGCAATATCACCGCGACCCTGCGCCACGCATAATGATTTTTCTTTTTAAATAATTGAAACATCGCTCTTCCTCTTTTTCCTCAATTATACGAATATGAAATATTTATTGCAAGTAAAAAAGGCTCTTGACTTTCGAAAAACGATTTTGTATCTTTTTTTATCAGGAGGATAAAATGAAAACACAAAAAGCCGGAACGATTTTATTTAACAAATCGACACATAAAATTGCTTTAATTTATCGCATAAAGCAAGATGATTTTTCGTTTCCGAAAGGTCATTTGGAAGCGGGAGAAACGCTGAGCGAATGCGCTGTTCGAGAAACCGCAGAAGAAACCAAGCGTGATTGCAGGTTATTAAGCAAAACACCTTTTGAAATTATTGGCTATACAACGCCCTCGGGCGAAGAATGCGAAATATACTATTACTTGGCCGAAGATTTAGGACACAGCGACAACACCAGTTTAGACACGCACGATTTAGTGTGGACCGATTGGGCAGAAGTTGAAAAAAAATTAACTTATACTAATTTAAAACAATTATGGGATAAAGCCAAAGATGAGGTCAAAAAACATTTTATTTAAATAAATGCGAATAACTCCACACAAAGTTTGACATTAACGTGGCAAAGCGGACGTAGTGGATGCTTCCGCGTCGGGGATAAAGCCCATTGATATTAACGCGACCGACAAGTAACGGCTTGCCGGTCATATTTTTACCCTTGCCATTAAAAACAACTTTTTGCCAAGCGACATGATCGTTTTTTGTGCAATCTATCACCGGCGCTTGGGACAAATCGACGCCGTGTTGCCAAGCGACACAGCCGTTTTTTCACGTTTTCCTCCCTTTAAAAAAAAGCGCCCCTTTTTAAAGAGGCGCTTTAAAGACTTTATTTGTCATCGTCTTTTTGGCTGACGATATCCGGCAATATTGTCTTTATCCAATCACTGAAAGACAATTGATTTCCGAGCGCATCGCGATAAAGCAAAACCTGCCCATCATCTTTGCGTTTATCCGTATTGTTTGCCAATTTCACAGTCTTGGACAACACCGGCGTTTTAATCGCATTTTCCAAATCGACTCCACCGATAGAAATCTTGACCCTTTGTCCGTTTTCCATCGCGGCGTCAAGCCCCTTTGGTGTTTGCAATTGGTCAACGTAAATACGGCCGGATGGAAGAAGCAGCTTTATCTTGCCGTTATCCGAAATCAAATAATCCGATCTTAAATCCGTCGATGTTTTGCGAAGCGCAATATCTTCTTTTGCCTTAACATTGACTTTCCCCGCATTATCGTTCACGTCAAGAACAAGCAAGTTTTCTTCTTCACCGACGTTGCCGTTTTCGGCAGTCAATTTAATGTTTTCGGCTTTGATATGATCCGACGACGTTTGATCGGCTAAAATATCTCCGTTTGAGGAAATACCCACATTACCGTTTGTCGACAAAATATTATTCAAAGTCATATCACCATCGACTTCACGAATATAGATATCATCAGCGGCAGAAGCACGAACAACCCCTGTACCGTTGACAGCAGAGTCAACTTGGATATTTTTATCAACCGTCCCGATGTGGCCATTCAAAGCGGATAAAGTAATTGAACCGGCTTGAATTGTACCATTGATCGCGTCTTGATATTCATCATCGATTGAACCTTTTGCAGATATTTGAACGTCGCCGTTTCTTGCCGCAATCATGTTATTCAAAATGATGTTATCATTACCCGCAGTCAAATCAATGTTACCATTGTTTGAAACGATTTTGCCCATCTTGGCATCGTCGCCATTTAATGATGTTGTATTCAAATAAATGTCGCCGTTTGCCAATATATCCAAATCATCACTTTGAACACTTGCTCTGTCGGATGCAGAGCCCACAGCTCCCGTCAACAGCTTGGCTTTTAATGCTGCGCCGACTTTGACATTGGCCATATTCAAATTGCCTTTGTCCAATTCCAGCGACGCATTGCGGCCGATGGCTGTATCGGTTAAGCTTAAATCACCTGCGCTTAACTTAAACTCGGCGTCTTGCCCGATATTTGTATTCGATAAAGTCAAACCACCCTGCGTTAAACCAAAAGACGCATTGCGACTGATGCGAACGTCAGACAATCCTAAATCTCCGCCGGTCATATTAAACACAGCGTCATTTAAAACCGTCACATTACGCACATTGACGTTGCCGACATCTGATCCGATAAAAGCATTTTTTGCAGAACCGGAAATGTTCAAATCGCTTTGTTCGGCGTTCTTGATAAAGATGTCGCCCGAAGCATTAACATAAACCAAAGCCCCTTCTTCATCGGACAAAACAACATCGAACAAATTGTCCGCCGCGCCGATATTTTCCGCGTCCATATTTACGTTTTTCGCACGAATATTGACTAACTCATCGGCTCTGGCATCAGTGATGTTCGACGCCTTTAAATGCACCGTTTGCGGAGAGTAAATATAATCTACATTCAAAGCACCATTGCTGGCCAAATAAATGTTGTTTTTCGCACGTGCATTGATTTTTCCGGTCAAGTCAACGCTCATAAACTTATTATCCGTGCCGATACCACCGTCAGCAGCTTCCAACGTCAAATCATTACCGCTGATCACTGCGTCATTACCACTTGAAACATTGTAAATGCCTTTGGCAGAAGAAATTGTAATATTTTTTCCTGCTCCCGCCGTTACTTTATCAATGTTGATATCTTGTTCGGATCCTAAATAAATATGATCGCCGGCCGTTAAAATCATACTGTCTGCGTCAATATCCAAATCCTCGCGCAACGAAATAGTCAACGTTTTACCGTCTTCGGAAATTGAAACATTATCACGTTCGGCTGCTGCTAATAATAACTTATCAGCATCAGACCAATTGCTAATGTCGTCCATAGACAATACTTTTGTTCCGTTTTCTCGGCCAATTCCTTTGCCCGCATTGACAACAACCTTGTTGGCCGAAATATTCGGTTTTTCAATATTGATACGCGTTCCGATCGTTGTATCCAATTTGGAGGCATCAATGCTGTACAGCAATTGAGACCGATCCCAACCGGCACCGTTTGCAATATGAGCTTGCTCATCTGCCGACGCCGTATATTGATACGCCCCATCAAAGCTGGTCGTCACACCGGCATAAGATGACAATTCGGCAAAGCGTTGTTCTTTTGCGCTTTCCATATTGCTGATAGCTTCGGCCGATAAGCCGGCGTCTGCAAAAGCCGCTTTTTGAATATCAGAATAATGGAAGTTTCCATTTGCGTCCATTGCGTTTTTAATTTCCCAATATTCGCGATATTCGGCTGTTTTTTGCGCTTCGTAACGTTTTATTGCTTCGTCCAAAGCCGCGCCGGATAAGCCTTCCAAGCCCATATCAGCCCAACGTTGTTCCAACTGTGCTTGGGTTTGGATATTTTCTTCTTTTTCTTCGTTCGCGTCAAAGACAGAACCGTTAGGAACATTCAACGTTACATTCCCTTGTTGCGATGTAACGCTGACAACACCCAAATCACCGTTTGCTTGTTTTAAGTTGATGTCGCCGGAAGCTGATGCCGTCAAAGTACCGCCTTTGGCCGCGTTGGTTTGGATCGACAAAGCGTCACCATTTGCACCGGTGATAGCGCCAAAATCAGCCGACATTGTAATGCTGTCGCCTTGAATAATCGATGCGCTGCCTTTGCCGGAAATACCGTAAAGTCCGGTTAAGTTGACGTTACCGCCATTGTTGACAATCAAATCAAAGACAACCGAACCTGTCGAACGCAAATCAATGTTGCCCGATCCCGAATTGTTTGCCGTCAATACGCCGCCTTTTAACGCCGTATTCACACCCATTTTGTCACCGATACCGTTTTTCGCTGACAAGGATATGTCTTTGGCCGTCAATTGAGCTTGCGATGATTTTGAATCGATACCGCCGTTTTGGCTGGTCAACGTCAAAGCCCCCGTATTGCCCGCGTTCACGTTACCGCTTAACAAAACGCTGCTCTTTGACAAAACGTTTAAGTTTGCTTTTTCAAAGCCTTGGAACGTGATTTTCACCGGATTATCGGCTTTAATACTGTGTTCAAAATAGGTCTTTGATCCTTTTTGTTCGGTCACCCGCGTGTAAACATTGTCAACCGAGAAAATCCACCAACCGGAGCTTTCTGTCCACGAATCCAAGCCCACCTTTTCCCAATCGGTTAAATCGACGTTGGAAGAGCTGTAATCATAATAGCTGCCCGATGAAGATACTACGATTTTTTCACCTTCACGCAACGGAGTTGCGGTCTTTGTCCAAGTTGTCGGCCCTTCATAAATCGTCGCATCGTCCGGCGCAATCCAATCCATTCCCCAGAATGATTTCGAGTTATAGATTGTTTCCCGCTCTTCGACGTTTTCGATACCTTCCAACCAAACATAGCGTTGACCTTTTTTCACATCGTACTTGGTCGATGAAATACCGTTTGCATCAACGTTTGCCGTAATATCCGTTTTAACGCCGTTTTCGGTTTTCGTAATTGTGCCACCGTTACGCGTGAAAATCGTTGTCCGTCCCGAATCATTGGTGTCGGTAATTTTAATTTGACCCGCAATTTTGTCGCCGATATTAACGTCATTTAACAAAATGTCGTACTTGGAATTGTTTGTCACATTCAAACGACCATAACCGTCAACAACTTTCAATTCGCCCGTAGAAGAAGACGTATTCATAATGCGCCCGTTCAATTCGATGTATCCGCCTTGAACACGCACGTCATCAATTTCGATTTGATTTGTTAATACGTTATAGTACGCTTTCACATTACCGTAATCCGAAGCCAATTCATACAAGCTTGATGCCGTCGGATCAGATTTTACTTTGGCTGTATAGTCCGCTTTGGCTGCCGCAATGTCTTTTGTTGCGCCGCCGACTGAAAGCTTTAAGTTGTCATTATTGATGTTTAAGTTCCAATCTGACGTTCCGCTTTGGATTAAGCCGTTTAAGTCCAAATAACGACCGCTGATGTAAATATTGTTCGAAGCAACCAAAGACGATCCGTAATTTCCGCGATCTTCGTTGACCGATCCTGTTTCCGTACCGTCTCGATGATTTTTGGCCGTGTCATACCAAGATGAGGACGGTTCTCCGCCGACATGGTAGATAAAATCGCCGACGTTTTGAACAATGTCACCACCGGATTTGAAATGAATTTCCTTTCCGCGAACGGCGCCGCTGGAATAAATGCTGCCGTACTTATTTTCAATAATAATATCGCCGGTATAGTTTTCAATATTGCCTTTGACATCAATTGCCGGCCCTCTGCCGTTTTCGCCGTAAGTGGAAGAAACTTGAATCAAGTCGGACTTGATCACGCCGGCGTTTAAGTCAAGGTTGCCGCCAAAGCCCGTTAAATCCGATGCTCCCGATACCGTTTTATGGTTAAAGACGATTTGACTGTCTTGGTTGTTTTTCAGCTTCAAGTCATTTAATTCCAAGAAATATTTGCTCTTGTTATCAATGGTGATTTGCGCACCGCCCGAAACCGCGATATCGCCGGATCCCGAGATTTTATCGGAAGTAAATTCGATTTGTCCCGCCGACGCATTGATATCGTCAAAAATAATGTAATCCGCCGCAACATCTTTACGCAACGTATTGCCTTCGCCGACGATACCCATCGACTTCATTTTGTTCGTCAAGGCAGAAATTTCCGCTTCGTAATACGCTTTGTTTTCGCTGTCGGAACCGTAATCGATTAACATTTGTTGCAAGTAAGCCAACTGATCGACCATTTCTTGGTACAAATTGACCGTCTTTTTATAGTAAAAATCTTTGGCTTCTTCGGCTGATCCGTTAATCGTTACATTACCCGCTTCATCAATTGCAAAGTCTTTGCTGTTGCTGATACCCGCACGAACGGATCCGTCAATTTGAATGCTTGAATTATTGGTATTGACACGGTCATACTTGGAATTTTTCATTGACATTTTAATGTCGTCCGAATTACCTTGATTGTCACCCGTGTAAATCGTGTTTGTAATCGCTTGACCATTCAATTGAGCATTATTTCTTTGCGATGTCAAGAAAATATCAGATTGGCTTTGAGCCGCCGACGCGCCGTCAATATTGATCAAGTTGTTTGTAATCAAGCTGGCCTTTGCATCATTATCCGTGATAGGAATCAAAGTCTTATTCCAAATCTGCGACAGCGCCGAAATATTAAACTTTTCTGATTTTTCACCGCGCGCCTGTCCCGCATTAGCATATAAATTGCCGGTTGATAATACGCGCCCGCCGTTCAAAATCGATATTGTGTTGTTTTGCGTTGTACCGGCAAAAACATCAGATCCGATTGCCGACGCTGCACCATACATACTGACGGCAACGTCCGCCGATATATTTGCATTGCCGTTCGCATTCAAAATCATATCGTTAACAGACGATAACTTCGCGTTGTCCACTGTAATTTTTGCCGTGCTGTTGTCCGTAATATTGGATTTAACGACGGAAACATTTACCGCTCCACCGGCATCGACTTTAATGCGATCGTGAGCGTCAACGGCGTTCAAAGCGTTGATTTTCATTTCATAGTTCGGTTTTGAAGCAACTTTTTGTTTTGCTTTATTGGCTTCAATCGAAGATCCGGATTTAAAGTCAACCGTCGTTACGTTTGTTATGTCGGTTGAGCTGTTCGGCGTCATTCCCGAAAGCAACAACCCACCGCCGGTGATTGTCAAATTATTTCCGCCATCACCTTTTGTAAACTTGTTCAAAGCCGTCACATTGACGTCATTTGCATACGCTTTTGCGTTTGTATCGAATTCAACCGCAACTTTGGAATTGCTGGTGTTGGACACGCCGTCACCGGTAAATCCGCCGGCCGAAACAGAAACCGAGTCCGCAAAAGCATTTTGATTTAAATCTTGTTCAGCCGCAACCTGTAAGCTGTCCGAATTTAATTGACTGTTTTTACCGACTTTGACGATTACTTGCGAATCATTGCTTGTCGCCCCATCGGATCCGGTCAAAGCAATAATTCCACCGCTACCGGCCACATTTTCGGCTTGAACTTTTGTATTGGCTTTGGCGGTCAAAGCAATATTGTCCGCATCGATATTTTGATCATCAGCCAAAATCGTTTGCGTTTTCAAATTCGAATCAGCCAAAGAAATTGTAGCACCAATAGCCAACGCGCCGGCATTGATACCGGTATTGTTTGCAACCGAATTGCTGAAAGAATTGCTGCCGACTTTAACGGCGTTTTTGGCTTTTAATTTTGCGCCTTTGTTCAACGTTGTTGTTACTTGCCCTTTTACATCAGATGAAGCAACGCTGGCATTGACACCGATCAAAGCACCGGTACCGGCCACAGAGGAGGCCAACGATTCGGCTTCTTGTTGATTAGAGGCAAGCTCTACATTGTTTGCGTTTACAATAACGCCCTCACCCAAATCGAGCGTATTATCCAAAGTCAAATACGATGTTGCCACCGAAGCACCGACTGCACCGGCGCCGACATTATAGCCCATTGAGTTAGCTTCGACGTTTTGCGATCCGTTTGTCTTAACTGACAAGTTGTTGTTTAAATTAAGCTTGCTGTTTTTTCCAATTCCGGCTGCGATTTTATCGCTGTTTTTCGCAACGCTGACAGCCCCTTGGACAGACACGGTACCACCGCTTAATCCGTAAGCGTCGGCACGATCGCTTGTGTTATTTTCGGCCAAAACCGTCACGTTATTCACGCTGTCGCCCGAAGATTGAGCAACTTCAACACCCTCACCCAAAAAGGCGCTTGTTGTACCTTCTTTGATCGTTGTCGAAACCGACATACCCAAAGATCCCAAAGCACCGCTGATGCTGGCAACATAGTTGGAAATGTCCGAAACAGCATTTGCTTTAACAAGCACGTCTTTTGCTCGGTGGATTTTGACACCGCTGCCCAAACCTGCTTCCGTCACGTTGTTTGCCGTTACGGTTGAAACGCCGCCTTGGATCGATACATAAGCGGCACCGCCGCCCACTGTTGCGATGTTTTCGACATCTTGATCTAATTCGGATTTGACGTTGACGTTTTTACCGACGTAAATTTGCGCATTTTTGATCGACGCAAAAGCGTTATTGTCAATATTAGCAACCGCCACCGAAGCACCGGCAGAAACAACACCGGCGCCGTTGATACCACCGACGATTTGTTTATTTTCGATTGTCTCTTTTGCACCGACATTGACAGAGCCGTTTTGCGCCGTCAACCGATTGCCGCCCAAATCAATTTCCGCCAAAGTGGATTTTGTTTCGGATTTTGTCCCACTGTCCGGCGCTTTGACTTCGCCCATTTGGTTGTCGGTCGAATCTTTATTTGCGCCCATTCCCAAATCCGCAAAGCCAACAGATCCGTCCGCCGTTTTTTCCGCCAACATCGAGTTGATACCCGTGTTTCCGTTTTCATCGGCTTTATTGCCTTCCGTATATTCGGAAAAGTTATATTCGCCATGTCCGATGTTTGCAACGGATACCGTGCCTGAAAGCCCAACAGTACCGGCACCACCACCGGCGATAATAATGCCTTCATTCTTTTTGGTTGATGAGGCGTTGACATTCACGTCTTTTTGAGCCGACACCGGCATATTACCTTTGATATAGGCTTTTGACGTACCTTGCAAATTAGCAACGTCTATGGACGCGCCAAAACCAACCGTACCGGCCACACCGAGCGTTGTCATTGATTCGAAAACTTCCGTCGTATTATCGGCCGACACATCAATATTGTTTGCCGAAACGGCGATATCGGAACCTTGTGCGTTTTTGGTTTTATCGGATACGATTTTGGCTTCTACCGCGCTGTCAATAGAATTGACGCCGACGTTACCCGCAATGCCGGCTGATCCCGAAAAACCGCCCGTTGCAACAACAGCACCGACTTGATCTTTGTTTGTCGCCTTGACGCCCAAGTTTCCACCGACTTTTAAAGCGCCGTTTTCAACCGCTGCCGAAGTCGTGTTTTCAATCACATTCACCATTACGGAAGCGCCGATTGCTGCTGTTCCGGATCCGGCAATGCTGCCCACGATAACCGGATCAGATTTTTCGCCCAACGTTGTTGTTGAATCGGCTTGAACCGTTGCATCGGCGGTTGTTTGCAATGTCGAATCTTGAACAAAAGCCGATGTATTGCCGGATATTTCATTAACGCCGACAATACCGTTTGACGCAAAGCCAGACGATCCGGAACCTGCTCCGTAATAAAAACTTAAATTATCATCAGACTTGGCATTTGCAGTAAAAGCCTTTTTGCCCGTCAATTTGGTTTGTTTGATGCCGCTTAAAACGTTATTGGCAATTTTGTTATAGTTGACATTCACAACCGCAGCTGCGTTCGAAGCACCTGCACCACCCACAGCAGCCGACAAAATATTCGCATCGCTTGTCCCCGATAAAGCCACATCATCTTTGGCCTCAACGGTTGCATTTTCAATGGACGCATCAATTGTATTTTCGATGATATTTGTTGCAGTCACACCACCCAAACCAACAGAACCGCCGCCACCGGCCGCAACTGCAACCGTCAAAATATCCGACGCATCTTTTGCCGTCAAAGACAATTTATTTGCCGTTGTTGTACCGCCTGTAATTTTGGCTTTTGCCGTGTTATGGACATCAGAATAAACGCCGGACAAACCAGCCCCTAAACCTGATCCGCTGGCCGCAACACCCGCACCGACAACAATCGTTGTAATCGAACGTTTCGCGTCTGTCGTAATTTCTTTTACATCGTCCGGCAATTCGTCAGGTTCGGCGCTGGACGGTTGATTTAAAGCCGTCAAAGAAACATCGCCCGTCATTTGAATGTTTGAATTATTTATCAATGTGTTTGTTTGGTTATTGATACGGTTGACGCCTACCGCCAATCCCAAGCCGGCAGATTTTGCCACGCCGACACCCGTTGTTTCGGCCAAAATATACGATGTATCCACCGCATCGGCCTTTAAGTTTTGTCCGGTCAAATTCGATTGATCAATCACGTTTTGCGTCATATTGCGCGTATCATTATACGTTCCGACCGAACCGATACCGGCGCTTTGTCCGGCGCCAACGCTGTTTGCAAAAGATTTAATCTTACCTTGCGATGCTGCCAAAGCCGATAAAGAACCGTTTACAGTTGCTTGATTTATTTCGTTTTCAGTTGTGTTTTTAACACGGTTGACACCCACGACAACGCTTGCACCCAACTTTTTGCCAACGCCTGCACCTGTTGCTACCGACAAAATCGACGATTCGTTTGCGGCGGTCATATTCACATTTGCATTCACCGTCGATTTGTCAATCTTGTTGCCGGTCTTATGCTTAATGTCATTATATGCACCCGTCAAAGCCACTTGCGCTTTTTTCGAAGCGCCGCCACCGGTAACAACCGAATTGATGTCCATTTCGTTTTTGGCTGTCATCGAAACGGACCCCGAAGAAGTAACAGCGCTGCTATCCGTTATTTCGGTTGTCGTTTCATTGTCCGCCGTGTTCCAACCGACAACGCCGCCGGCGCCCGTATTTTGAGAAATCGAAACACCCGTTCCGATTTGCCATAACCAAGAGTTATCCAACGCCGTCAAATCAACCAAAGAGGAAGACAAAATCGTCGTCCCGTTCAAATAAGATTTTGTTGCATTTTGAATTTCGTTGACGTTCACGGCGCCGTTCAAAGTCGCACCGCCTTGCGCGCCGGTTGCTAATGCAGCACCGATTGAAACAGCCAAGTATTTGCTGTCATTTTTGGCCAATAAATTTAAGGCATTCAATCTGTCAATTCGGACATTGTTCATAAAGGCCAATGTCGCATTATCCACGCTGTTATAGCTGGCAGATGCACCGGCGACAACGCTGCTGTCGGCTTTTTTCGTGCTGGCAGATACGCCACCCGTCACAGCATAGTTACCGATATTGTTAAATGCATCCAACTTTAAGTCTTTCATCCCGGATGAACGCGCGTTGTTGACATAAGCCGCGGTCTTGTTATTAAAGTCATTGTGCGCATAAGACGCCGCAACACCCACAGCAAAGCCGCTTTTATCTGATTTTGCATCGGATTTAAAGACATCTTTTCCGTCGCCTGTATTGACATTAACGTCTTTTTCATCAGCTTCACCCGCCGGTTCAGGCGCTTTGTTTGTTTGAACGCCGACCGAAACCGCAACCGATACATTAACACCGCGCGCGTCGGCTGTAATATCCATATCTTTTGCTGTATTCAAAAAGCCCGATGCATTACCCGCGGCCGTTAAATCCATTAACTTTTTCCCATCATAAGTCAGCATTGTATCCAAATGCCCCAATGCCGTCGACGACAATAAACCTTGATTTAAATCACCCCACAAAGCTTGTGTTGTACGGTCTGCCAAAGTAATCACGGAAGAGGCCGCAATTTCTGCACCGCCGGAACTTTTCGACGCGTCCACGGCCGAATTTACAAAAATCGACATATCTTTCGCCGACAAGCGGATTTTGCTGTAATCAATATCTTTGCCGTCATTGTCCTTGTACGTTCCTAAATTATTGGCTTTGTCGGTTACATTCACTTGCGCACCGCCCGAAATTTGCGACACGGTTGTGTTGTCAATATCCAAATATCCGACCATAGCCGAAGCACTTGCACCACCGGTAGAACCAAAACCGCCCGTCACTTCGATATTCATCACATCATTTAAAGCCGATACACGCAAAGCTTCCGTATCCATAACGACGCCATTACCGATAAATGCGCCCGTTGTATTGCTGTAATCCGTAATTTGAACCGTCGCGCCGATACCGATCCCCTCTGTTTCAGTACCCAAAACAAACGGCAAATCAAAAATACCCGCCATATTCACATTGATCGAATCTGTTAGTGCATTAACGTCAATGATACGTCCGCCGGCTTTTGCCGTATTGTTTTGATTAATCTTTGCGCCGTCAGCAATAAATGCCGTTGTGCTGTTTTTATATTCTTGCAAAGCCACCGACGCGCTGCCTGCAAAGCGTTGATTTTGGTTTGAGTCATCTTTAATTGTAACCGCGCTGCGCGTTAAAGAGTTGGCCAAGTTTTTATAAACAGCCGTCAACGGATTACCTTGCATCAAAACGGTCAAGTCGATGTTCAACCCCGTCATAAAAGCTTCCCAGAAACTGTCTTTTGCACCGGTCTCATAGGCTTCTTTTACTTCACCGAAATAAGAACCTTCCGACACAATGCGAACCGGACGTTTAAAAGTCGATAAAATGTTTAACCGATGATCCACATCAACCGTGGCATTTTTGCCGATGAAAGCCTGAGTCAAATTGTTGTAATCTGCAATATTCAAAGCCCCCGCGACACCGTTCGAAGCTTTATCTTTTTTCCCGCCGGCAACTGTTGCTGTTGCACCGTTGAATTGGTTGTGGTAAATATTGGCTTTAATGTCTAAATCGCCCGTTGCTGCCGCTTTGCTGTTATCTTTTAAATAAGCTTGCGATGTGTTGGAGCTTTCAACATAAGTAACCGCACCGGCGATTTTCAATGTTGCCGGAGAAGAAACTTCCTTTTTACCCGATTGAATACTTTCACCTTTGTGCAAAATCTTTCCCGCAACAGAGGAAACAATATTGCCCACAGGGGCTGCAACACCATTAACAATCGTTGCCGTAAAATCACCCATACCGGAAGAACCGGACGCATTGGTTGCTTCCACGGCGTGAATATCTGAATTTAATACAATATTTTTTGCCGATACGTCTCCGCCGACCGAAACGATATTTTTAACGTCAGACAAAGCAATTGCTATATCGGCTGCACTGCGGGATTCCGGCAAACCAAAAGTCATTGTGGATACGGACATATCTTTATTTGTCAACGCTTCAATGTTCATATTGTTGCCGGCTTTCAAAGTCGCATTGCCGACATCAATTTTATTGACCGAATCCAAATTACCGATTGCCAAAGCAAAACCATCATCGGGGAAAAATTCGCCTGTAATCGTTGCCGCCATTAACGACATAACATTGTTGGACAACGATTTTAATTCCAAATCTTTACCCGCGGTTAAAGAAGCACCATCAGCAACCGTAATTAAGGAAGTGTTATCAATCGCGCCGATAACCGATGAAAAATAAAGCGGAGAACCGACATAAGAAGTTGCATTTACATTTGAAAAAACATTTAATTTCAAGTCTTCGGCTGCGTCCAATTTTGCGCCTTTTGCAACATCAATAAAGGTTTTGGCTTTCAACGACGCCACACCGACAAACGGAGACACTTGCATTTCACCCAAGTGCGTCCCGATGATAATCGACTTGTCCGCATCAACAGACGCAACACTGTCAACACCAATATTACTGGTGGCCTCCAAGGTAATATTCTTGCCCGAAATAGAAGCGTTTTCACCAACGCTGATTCCGGTTTCCACATATTCCGTCGAAGTATTTTTGGCACGAATAACCACATCTTTTGTTTTATTTGCCGCACTGATAATCGCGTTATTCTCAACCGTAATCGAGCGCCCCTCAATATCAATATTGCCGGTATTAACCAAATCGGAAATCTGCACGTTTGCGGATTTAATGTAAACACCGTCTTTGGCGTTAATGTTTTTCGTTTTAACCGTGATTAAACCGTTTTTATCCAAAGGAATAGCCGAAGCCCCTTCTTTTCCCAAAACGGATTTAATCGCATCTTCTTTTTTCTTTAAAACATCGTCCATAAAGTCTTGGGTTGGCGCGCTTAAAGCCAACGATCCGACATTGATTGTGCTGTTTTCACCAATCAAAAAGCCGTTCGGGTTTAACATAAAAATGTTACCACCGCCGACCGTGCCGTCTTTGATCGAATTCAATGTCCCGTCGATGTTTGTCTTTTGTCCATAAATTAAGTTAATTAAATTTTCGGTGCCGCTGGGCAAATGCATATTCACCGTTGTGCCGGAGTTGACATCGAACTTATTAAAAGCATTAAAAGCATTCAATCCCGAAGTTGTTGTTGTTTGCACATCGAAAATGTTACCGGTTTGCGTCACGTTTGTGTTTGTCGTGTTTTCACGCACAACAATCATATTGTCCGCACCCGCCGTTGTTGTGGAAACACAGAACAATAACGTATTTAATCCGATTAAGCACTTGTTCAATTTTGTTTTTTGCATTTTCTACCTACCTTAACTTTTAATACAACTTCATTTGGACATTAAATAAAATCTTGACTTTGTTTTGGCGTTCGTCGCCGACTTGGCGACGTATCGGAAAGCCCGCCGTTAAAGACGCATTCAAGCGTTCAAAAATACTCATACGAACACCCAATCCCGTCGACGATAAAAACGTTTCATTGCGTTTTTTGACACTGCCGACTTCATTGCTCCACAATCTACCGCAATCATAGAAAACAAACGTTTCAGCGCGGTTGATCCATTTTTGCGACGAGATCTGTATTTCCTTTTTAATTTCACTCATCACAGAAAAACCTTTATCCCCGACAAGCAAACCTTCCGCATAGCCGCGAACAGACCCGACACCGCCTAATTGGATTTGATCCGATGAGGGTAAAAATTCATCGTTTGTATATTGTGCATTGGCTTTGACATTCACAGCCCAAGTATTCAAAAAGCCAACCTGCCCTTCGGCTAAATAATTATAATGCCAAAAATGTTCTTGGCCTTGGTTGATATGCACGGCGTGCGTTGCTTCGAACATATTATAAAAGTAACCGCGACCGAATAAATAAAGCCAATCCACGAACCCCGAAACAGTATCCGTTTTTATGTCATGAACTTTCATCGCCGCAATATGGTTTTTGCTGTGTTTAATATCCGAACGCAATCCACCCGTTACAACAGAGTTTTCCGTTACGAAAACGGGACGTTTAACACCTAAATGCCAATCATAAAAGTCGCCTTTGACTTCCAAACTTTCCATAGGTCCGGAAACAATTTCCGTATCCGACCAATCAACGCCCAAACTCCATGTTGTATTCAAATACGGCTCTGTAATATCATAGGACGCGAAAACAGAAGAAGAGCCTTCGGATTTTACACCACCCAACGTTACTTTATCTTGAATCATATCAAACGGCAATAATTTGCGTGCCACACCAACAACACCGCCTCTATAATATCCGTTTTCTTTGGTGCCGGCATTATCCGCAAAAACGCTGGCTTCAAAGCGCTGCGGTTGGTGGACTGTAACGTCAATATCCGTAAAGCCGACCTTTTCGGACGGACGCAAAGAAACGCGCACTTTGGATTCGTTGGCGGCATTATACATTAAAATGCTATTTTCGACATTCTTTAAATTTAAAACTTGCCGCGCGGGAATATCTAATGACTTTTTTACATAACCTTCGGCAACATAACCATTGCTGACAACATTAACTTTGCCGGTTTTGCCTTCAAACAAGCTGACCGTTATCGTTTTGTTTTTGATTTGTTGGGGCGCCAAATAAGCCCGCGAAGTTAAAAAGCCTTGTTTTTCATACTCGGCATTGATTTGGGCAACCAATTCTTTGACAGCAGCCAACGTATAATCTTTTTTAGGATAATTCAATTTTAAACGATCCCAAAAATCCTTTGTTAAAACTCTTGAATATTTGACCCGTATGCGATTGATCAAGATTTTTAAATCGGATTTATCGGCGGGTTTTGCCTGTTCTTTTGTGCTTTTGGATGAAGAGGCCTTATTTTCATCATATTCGCGGCGCAAGCTTTCGATTTTGCGTTCGCGTTGTTGTCCGGATACAGCCTCCTGCAAACGAACGGAAGAAGAAGCTGCACCGGTCGATTCCGCTAATGCTCCGACAGGCAGGCAAATAGCAACGAACAAAACAGCCGTAAAATATTTAAGTTTTGTCATTAAAAATAATCCTTAAGTTAAAAAAAAGTTAATTTTAGCTTAGTTTAGCATACTTTTATAATTTTTCAAGTTGTTTTTTTTTATTTTTTATGCTATAAACCATTTTGATGATTTAAATTAAATGAAAGGAACTTAAATGCCAAAACAACAAACAAATATAAAGGCCGCAATCGTTGACATTCCATGGATTTTGAAACAATTGCCGTCTTTTGTGTCGGCGCAAGCGGAACAACAAAAAAATGTAATGGCTTTGCAAGAATGGGTTAATTCAGCAAACGCCGAAATCAACGCGCAAAAAGATGCTGCAAAACAACAAGCTTTATCCGCACAATTTCAACAAGAATTGGGCAAACGTCAGCAAATCGTTCAACAAACGTATGCACAAAAGTTGCAACAAATTGATGCAGAAGTCAGCAAAATGATTGCCGATACAGCGTCGGAGCAAGGCTTTGATTTTGTTTTTGCCAAAACAACATTGGTTTTTGGTGGAACGGATATCAGCGATAAAGTCGCGCAAAAAATCACATCAAGCCAAAAGGCTTAAAGCAAAAAATTTTTGGATAAAAAGGGGTGTCAGTTGAGGCGCCCCTTTTTTTATTGATAGTGCACGGCTTTGATGCTCTGCTTTGATGCTCTGGTTTGATGCACGGCTTTTTATTCAACCTAAGCTACTATTTTTATACAAAAAGCCCCACCGTAAAAGGCAGGGCTTTTCATTAAAAAGCTTTATAAATTATTGGCGATAACCAACCATTTTTTGACGAATACGAGTAACGCCGTCCAATTCAATCAAAATAACGTGGTCACCCGGTTGCAATCCTAATTCGTTGGATTGAACGATCGAAATAACATCGCCGGTTTTGTCTTCTTGAACCAAGAATTCAAATTCTGTGTCGCTTGTGACGGCTTTGCCGACCGCATTACCGATCAAACCGCCGACAACCGCGCCACCGACGGCACCGATTGCGTTCACGGTGCTGTTACCGCCGATTGTAGAACCCGCAATACCGCCAATCGCACCACCGGCCAAAGTACCGATATCACCATCACCGGCGATGTCAATAACTTCCATCGAAACGATTGTACCGGTAGAAGTTGAACCTCTTTTACCGATTTGACCACGTTGATACGTTGTGTTTGTGTTGCCAACACCACAGGCCGCCAAAAACAAAACCATTAAACAGCTTACTAAAAACTTTTTCATTATAATGTTTCTCCCTTAAATAAAAATTTTGGTTTGGCGATCCCGGCAGGATTCGAACCTGCGACCCACAGCTTAGAAGGCTGTTGCTCTATCCAGCTGAGCTACGGGACCGTCGTGATTACCTTTTTACTCTTTTTTATTGTCTTTGTCAAAGACTTTTTTTATTTTAACGCACAGATTGTGTTAAAGACGACCAAAAAGGTTGATTTTGAGCCTTATCCGCCAGTGATTTTTCCAGCAAAGTTACGATTTGACCGGCACTTTCATCGGTCGCAAAGCGCGCTCTGTCTTTGGCTAATTCCAACGGCTTTTGACCATTTTCACGATTGGCGGACGAAAAATTCGGTGCATCAGCTTTTGCTCCGTTTTTCAGCAATAAATCCACCAAATCAGCACGACCGTTTAATACGGCCGATGTCATCAAAGTTTGTCCCCAACCGTTCGAAATGTTATCTAAATTGTCACCTTGTAAAACAGACATATCGATTTTTTCAATCGGGGTACGGCGATATCCGCCCTTTTTAGGCACTTGATAAAACCAACGATTCATCGAATCCATCGTTTCATTTCCGCTTGGCAATTTATTATAAAAGTTCAATTTTGCCTCATCCTGCGCAACAGCGAGTTGAGTTACGGCCGGCAAAGGTTTTTCCTCTGCTGCACGAGCCGCCTGCGGCGCCAAAGCCAAACCGCCGATAGCAATGCCTGATAAAAGTTTTTTAAGCCCCATTTTTACCTGCCTTTCTTAATAAAGAATAGCAAGTAAAAAAACTTTTGTCAAATTATTCCTTGCGTTTTTTCGAAAAAAAGCGCATAATCACGAAACTATTAAAAACATCGAAGGAGAAAAAATGGATAGAAAATTAGTAACTGTCACAGCTGGCGTGATTTATCACAACGGCAAAATTTTGATTGCACAACGCAGAAAAGATAAGTCGTTGGGCGGATTTTGGGAATTCCCCGGCGGAAAGATCGAAGCGGGGGAAACGTGCCAACAAACATTGGAACGCGAAATTAAAGAAGAGTTTGACATTAAAATCCAAGCCGGCAAATATTTAATGGAGCATACTTATGCTTATCCGGACTTTGATTTAAAGATGTATGTATACGAAGCGTCTTGGGACGGTAACGGAACGATTAAAATTTGCGATCACGAGCAATATGCTTTTGTATCTTTGGGTCAAATGGACGATTATTCTTTTGCGGGTGCAGATATTCCCGTTATTGAGTTTTTAAAAAAGCAATAAGTTAAAGCTTTTTTATTTTACACCATTTAGGATTTTTCTCTGCTCGCCATTTTGAACGGCGTGTGAATGTTTTTTTTGATACTATTCTCACACGTCATTCTGAACGCAGTAAAGAATCTTTTTAATGGGCCCGAAGTGGGGGACGCGAAAAATTTGCGCCGCGCGTCCCCCACTTGATAAGCTGTTTTTTTCCACTCGTCATTCTGAACGAAGCGAAGAATCTCTTTACATCATCGCAACACCAAATATGCAGCGCACAAATCTCCGCGCGCCAGAGCCCACATTTTCCCGTATCTGAATAGAGTGTACCGTTCCCAATCGTCCCCGCGGATTGATCCGCGTGCTGCGGGGACAATTGGGAGAAAACATTTGCTATTGAATTGGCATTCGCGATAAATCGCAAGACTTTCTACCGTCCGGCCTGATTTTTTATTTTCTGCAAAAACAAGCTTTCTGCTTGTTGTTTCTCGGGGGTTTTTGCTTGCTGCAGGGGGCTTGTCTGTTCCAAACTCTGTGTTTGCAATGTCCTGCGGGTATTCAAAAGAAAAGATTTTTCAGCTCCCTTCTGTTCGGCGGCTTTGCGCAACATGTCGATAATTTCCCTATAATCATATTTGGCAGCATGCATCAAAGCTGTCCGCCCGTTTTCGTCCTTCGCATTTACATCTGCACCGACTTTGATCAAAGTGTCCACAGATTCTTTCGCACCAGTCTCGGCTGCCCACATCAAAGCTGTTTGCCCCTTATTGTCCGTCACATTTACATCTGCACCGGCCTTGATCAACGCGTCCGCACATTCCTTCTGATACCCTTGGTTGGCAGCATACATCAAAGCTGTTTGCCCGTTTTCGTCCGTCGCATTTATATCTGCACCAGCCCTGATCAATGCGTCCACAGCTTCCTTGTTATTATTGAAGGCAGCCAACATCAAAGCTGTTCGCCCGTAATCTTTCTTTGCATTTACATCGGCACCGGCCTTAATCAACGTCTCCACAGTTTCTTTCGTACCAAGCTCAGCAGCCCACATCAAAACTGTTCGCCCGCTACTGTCCTTTGCATTTACATCTGCACCGGCCTTAATCAACGCGTCCGCAATTTCCTTGTTATCATTGAGGGAATCATAGCCGGCAGCACGCATCAAAACTGTTCGCCCGTCATAGTCCTTTGCATTTACATCTGCACCGGCTCTGATCAATGCGTCCACAACTTCTTTGTTATCATTAAGGGCTTCATAGCCGGCAGCACGCATCAAAGCTGTTTGCCCGCCTTTGCTCGTCGCATTTACATTTGCACCGGCCTTAATCAACGTATCCACAATTTCCCTGTTACCAGAGTGGGCAACACTCATCAAAACTGTCTCCCCGTACTTGTCCGCCGCATTTACATCTGCACCGGCCTTGATCAGCGCCTCCACAGTTTCCCTGTCACCATCTTTGGCAGCCTCCATCAAACGGGCTGCATCATTTAAAGCTGTTATCTCGTCTTTTTTTCCTATGTCTAACGGCATTGTTTTCTCCTTTCGTTACTTCAATTATATCCGTATAGATTTATTATAACACAAACGATCGTTTGTGTTCGTCGCTTTTTGGACAAAATGTAAAAATTGGCTTTTGTTTAATTTCAGTTGGTTACAGAGGGGCCCATCGCAAAAAAATCTATTGACTTTAAACGATCGTTTTTGTCGTATATTGACAAAGCTATTTTAAGCTTCAAAAAAATGATTTTTGAGTTAGGGGTTGGTGGGCGCAAAAATTATTTTTTTGAATGAGTTATAGGAGATTTTTTTATTGAGTTGATGATGTGTCATCAAACACGGGGGAAATGTGCGGCGCGTGCGCGCGAAGATTTGCGCGCCGCACATTTGGCATCGCGATGATGTAAAAAGATTCTTCACATTCGTTCAGAATGACGGTAGTAGAAAAGGCATTCAGAATGACGAAAAAAACAATAAAACGTTTCTTACTCTTTCCACTTGTCGCCCGCATCAGATTTTCGAGCCGCTTTAAATAAAGCGCTGTCTTTGCGGGTCACGGTTCGTTTCTGTAAACCAGAAACAGTACACAGTTGCAATTCGACTTTCCCTTTGTCTATTTGCGGGTGACGCAAAACGCGGGCAAAATGATCCTGTGTTGCTTGACGCGATACAATCAAATACGAAAACTTTTCATCTTCATACGGCGCATCAGCCGATTTTAACGCTTTATGTAATTTGCTGCGCGCAACACGACACGAAAAATGACACCAATCGTTTGTCGACATTGGACAGGTTTTGCTGTGCGGACAAGGCCCGATAATAAAACCACCTTGTTTTATCAAAAAATCGCGGGCTTGGCGGATAATTCCAAAGCCCATAGGCGTGCCGGCTTCCACCAACACCAATGTTTTTTGCGCCCCTTGCCACAGCTTTTGTATTGCGTTAATCCGATCGGGTTCGCTTAACTCATTCAACATATATGAAGCAACAACTAAATCCGCCTGAAAAGGCAAATCTTGCCTTGCCAAATCAAAGGCTTGCCATTGCAAGGAAGGATAAGCTTCGTTCATCAAGCGCTGTCCCAAATCGCGCATTTGCGCTTCCCGCTCCAAGCATACAACTTTTTGAGCAACGCCCATTTCCAAAGCCGCCCAAGTTGCCGCACCGGTTCCGGCGCCGACGTCCACCATCGTTTGACACGCAGGAACTTCCTTTAAAACCGTCGAGACCGCTCCAAACGTCGCCGGCATTCGCGATAACGCATAGCTGACCACAGCCGCTTTGTCCGTCACCAAACGCGCACCATTGCGATGCACTTTACGATAAGTATCGCTGACTTGTTCAGCCGCTTGCTTTAACCGGGTCAAAGAATAATCGGCCGCACAAGCGTCCAACGCTTGGCGCAATCGTATCGGTAAATCCAAAGCTTACTCCAATATCTTGCTGATGTGATAAGTGTCTTGCCACGCACCGTCAATAAAAGCATCTTCTTTGAATAAACCGTCGATTTCAAAACCGCTTTTCAAGTAAAGCGATATCGCACGACGATTTAATGCCCGAACCGCACCTTCGATTCGATGCATATTCTTTTGACGTGCGGCAGCTTCCAAACGGTCCATTAAAATTGTTCCCAAACCAACGCCCCAAAAATCATTTAATATCGACAAACCAAAGGAACAGTTGCGTCCCGTCCAAGGATGATCGGGGTGATTGACGCCAAAACTGATTACCCCGATCAATTGATCCGCAGAATCAAAAGCACCCAAAAACCAGTGATTTATATCATCTTCATAACCCGCAACGCACTTTTCTTTTTCCATAGGCGGACGGCCGGGATATTGATTTGTAAATTTTGATTCTCTGCCAACCCGATCCAAAAAAGCGATTGCTTTTTCATAATCTGAGGCTCTCATACGACGCAAATAAGCTGTACGCCCATCCTTTAAAGTAATTTGTTCCATTGCTATTTTTCCTTTTTAGTGTTAATCCAAACGCGTTTTTCAAGATGACCTTCAACCATCACCGGAGGATCTTCCATTCCGCCATACTCCTGCATAACCGATGACATAGCGCAGTAAGAAGCTATGTTGTCGCCGTGACACGTTAATAAAGCTTGATTTAATTGCAAGTTTTCACGCGCCCAAGCCAACAATAATTTTAATCCCGCTTTGACATATCCTTTGCGCCGATACTTCGGCACGATTTGATATGCTATGTGACCACCCTGCATTCGCAAACCGTCCGTTAAGCTGTGACGAATATCGTATAATCCGACAAACTCATCGTCGTCCATCAGCCACAAAATCGTATCGGCAACATAACCGGCGGGTAAATTTATTCCCTTTTGCGTATCCGCAATCTTTTTTAAGTACGCATCAAAATCACTTTGTACGGCTTCTTCTAATTTTTTCATCGCCTGTATATCATACGGCGTCGGTTCCGCCAAACACGCCAAAGCACCGCGCTTTACTGTTTCAAAGTACGGCAGCTGAGGGACTACTAAATGCAACATTAATTCCTCCTTTTTCCATCAAATATAGAAACAGGATAACATAAAAAAATAATCAGAGCAAGTATTTATTTTAAAAAATCTTTTAAGTATGTACGCAATGAGCGCATCTGATCAATAAAATCGGCCGTTTTATCCGATTTTTGAACAGGCAATGCCGTCTTTTTTTCGGCATCGCTTAAATATTTTTGAGCCCCTTTGATTGTATAGCCTTGCTTATAAAGCAAATCATAAATCTGCTGCAACAAGGCAACGTCTTCGGCGCGATAATAACGCCTGCCGCCGACTCGTTTCATCGGCTTGATTTGGACAAACTGAGTTTCCCAAAAACGCAATACATGCGCAGGAACGTTTAAAGACGCTGCTACATCAGATATAGATTGATAAACAGCCTCTTGCTTCACGTTATTCCTCCGTTGTGTCTTTTATGCCATTGGTTTCGTCTTTTAATGCCTGCGATGCAACAAATGACAAAATAGCACGAGGTGTGATTTCATATTCTTGTCCCGTTTTCGGGTTGCGTCCGACGCGGGATTTCTTTTGCTTTAAATTAAAGCTGGCAAACGAAGACAACTTCACATCTTCACCGCGTTCAAAAGCTTGCGTAATTTCTTCGAATACTTCGTCAACCAATCTTTCCGACTCGGCAAAAGACAGCCCTAAATCGCGAAAAACAGCAGCAGCCAAATCGGCACGTGTAATATTTTTAGACATTTGTTCCTCTTTATATAAAACTGATTCTTTTCTTTAACTATATAAATAGAAAGAAAAAAAAGCAAGTCATAAATCAAAAATTTTTTCTTTTTTTAATACCGAAAAGCATCATCAGGAGAAAAAATGACATCTTCTAATCCTAAACGTATCTTTTCGCACAGGTCGTTTTGTGCCAGGTTAATGGCAGTTTCAACGGCATAAAAATAACCGATTTCATCGGCGCCGCCATGGCTTTTAACCGAAACGCCGTTCAATCCCAAAAACATAGCGCCGTTATAACGACGCGGATCAACGCGTTTTTTCAATCGCAACAAAGTCGGCAAAAAGAAAATTAAACCGATATACGCCAAAATCGATTTTTTAGCGTAATCAGAAAAAATCCGTTTAACCATTCTTGCCGTGCCTTCGATCGATTTTAACGCCACGTTACCCGAAAAACCGTCGGAAACAACAACTTGTGTTGTACCGGCGCCGATATCAAAACCTTCGACAAAGCCCTTATAATTGACTTTATCTTTGTTTTCGCGCAAAATAGCCGCCGCTTCACGAATTTCTTCACGACCTTTTGTTTCTTCCGAACCGATGTTGAGCAAACCGACAGACGGATTTTGTTCGCCGTAAATGATGTGATAAAAGACCGATCCCATAATCGCAAATTCGACCAAGTTCGTTGCATTGCATTCGGCATTTGCGCCCAAATCCAAAGCAACCACATCTTGCCCCGGTTTGGAAGTCGGCATAACGGCAGCAATAGCCGGACGATCAACGCCCGCCATTGTACCTAAACAAATCTTGCTCATCGCCATCAAAGCGCCCGTATTACCGGCGGAAACAACCGCAGAAGCTTCACCCGTCCGAACGGCGTAAATTGCCTTCCACATACTGCTTTCACGGCAATAGCGAACAGCTGCCGATGGTTTTTCATCAGCTTTGACAATTTGAGTTGTGTGATAAACACGATAGGCTTGCTTATCCAAACCATTTTGCTCGGCAAGCGGTTCAATCTGCGCTTCGTCTCCGTACAGTAAAAAGAATACGTCCGGATACTTTTCGTGCGCTAATTTGACACCAGCGATGACGCTTTCGGGTGCATTGTCGCCGCCCATCGCGTCTATGGAAATAACAAGCCTGTCAGCCACGGTTCTTACTCGGCTTTTGGTTGAGTAATCACTTCGCGTTTGTTGTAATAACCGCAAGCTTCACAAACGTGATGCGGGCGCATCATTTCGCCGCAATTAGGGCATTCGCACATCGGATTTGCGCTTAAAGCTTCGTGTGAACGACGCATATCTCTTTTAGACTTTGATGTTTTCTTCTTTGGTGTAGCCATTTTCTTTTTTCCTTTTACTGTTTAAACGGTTTTATTAAAAACCCTTTGTTTAACTGCAAGCCTGCACTTATACTCTATTTTCATAACAAATGCAAGTCTTTTTTATAAAAACTTAAAACGCAGTTTACTCTTTTTCTCATCGCTTGTCAACAATAAATTTTATAAAACAACACTTTATCACATATTTAAAAGATTTTCTTGCTTTTTTCATCGACATTCTTTAAGCTTTAATTAAATATAGGGGCATGTTTATGACAGACAACAAAATAAAAAGCATCAAAGATGATTTTAAAGATCGGCTGTTTTTCTATCCGGCCGACGGGCTTTATTTGCTGGATATGGCCAAAAGTTTACACATTCCCAAAGGCGATGAATATACGCTTTATTCTTTGATGGGCGGTACACAGTTACGCAATTTATTGCCGCTTTATCATGCCGGCGACTTTGAAACGCAAGCGCCGCGCCTAGATTTGCACGTCCGTTTGCCCGAATCAAAAGACGAAATGTTAAATATGTTAAATCGCATCAAAAAAATTGCCGATCAAATACAAACAAATGACGATTTGCCGCCGTTAATAATCGGCTTGGTCGGGCAAAAAAGCGATGATTTTAAGCTTTTTTTACGCCTGTTGACCTCGGCCTTTAAAGAATACATCAACATTCGTTTTGTATTAGCTTGGCCGCTTGAAACAAAGTTCGATGATAAAACCTATACATTATTATTATACGGATTTAATCCGCTGAACAATTCATGGGCGGATTATTTGCAACAAAACAGTCTTTGCCCCAAGACGATCCAAGAACACAACAATCAACTTTTTGCCACGAATTTTGGCTTTTTTTGCTTATCGGCAGAAAATACCTTCATCGATGCGCCACAACTGGACGCATTTATTCACGGTTTAATCGAATCGGGTGTGCCGGCCTTGGAAACGCATTTAGGATCAATACAATATTTCGGTCGATCGGATATTGTTCGGCCGTTAATTGAAACATTCGGATTATTGGAAACCGGCGGGTTTGCTTTGAAAGAAGGCGTATCATGAAAAAAATCTTACACTCGTGGCAACAAGCCAAACAACTAATCCGTCAAGGTTATCGCATTTTAAATAAAGAAGTGACTATGGCCATTCCGGGGCCTTGTTTTCCGGCATTAACGCCGGATTTGGATACAGGCATCGGCACGCCGTACGGAAAAGGTGCTGCGGCATTTACCGAATTTTGGGACGGCGTTGTTGATAAAATTTTACTCGGGCCGTCCGGCCGCACTTTTCCGCCGTTGTTTTCGCCGTATGAAAGCGTGCTTGCAGAAAACCCGTTTTTTATTCCGCTGGAAAAATGGACATCATCGGAAAAAGGCGCTTTGCTTTCGAAAAAAACGCTCTCCGCCATTTACCAAACGCCCAAAGAGGATACAGACATTTTTTTTCCCGCCGTCAGCCGTAATTATCATTTGGCTTTGCGTGAAATGTGGGAAAATTATTGCCGACAAAAAGATCAAAAGACATCTTTTGCGATGGACTTAAACGGGAAAATCAAAGCCTATATCAAAGACAATCCGATTTTGAAAATAGAGGCAAAATATCAAGCTCCTTTTGATCCTGAACGCTACTATTTTGAAAGTTATTTAGCATACGAATCCGCATTAAACGCGCCGCAAAAAATGCCCACAATCGGGGATTTACAAGTCAAAACCGCCGATGCGATTACATTGGCGCGGCCGGATTTATTTTTAAAAAACTTTACATTGGGAGCGCCTCCGGACGGATATTCGGATAACATTCAAGATTGGTATTTTAAAATATTTAACCCGAAGTATATTTTCAATCCGGACGGATCTTTGGGGGAAGCCGGCCGTATTTTGTATCATACGTTTGATCGGCTTTGTAAAGTCCATAAAGGCGGAGTTCGCATTGATCATTTCATCGGCTTTGTCAATCCTTATGTTGTTGCGCGCAAAGCGGGTTTGCAAAATGGTCGCCTTTATTCATCGCCGGACAATCCCGAATTAAAAGCTTTTGAAAAAAAGACTGTGGAACAGTTTGCCGACATTACGCAAAAAATTATTTTAAAAGCCTTGGCAAACAACAATATGAAAGTCGATGATTTGTATCCGGAAGATTTAGGTTCACGTCCGCCTCAATTAGACGAGGTATTGGACTTATGCCATTTGGGGCGAATGATTGTCACGCAATTCGTTGACATCAACGATCCGGTGCATCATTACCAACTTTCCAACGCCAGAACGCAAGATATAGCTGCATTGGATACGCACGACATGCCCTCCATACAAACATTTTTCGACACGATGAGCGATGAGAGGCGTCATAAGCACGCCCTGCAAATGGCGGGGTATTTGCGCTTTTTTTATACGGAGGATTTAAAAGATCCAAAAACTCTGTATCGTATGAAATGGGCCGAATTATTGGCTTGTCCTGCCCGACGGGTGCAAGCTTTTTTCACCTCTTTTACGGGGCAAGCCGGACGCTATAACGATCCGACGAATCCGAAAAAATGGCGTTTACGCTGTTCTTGCGATTTTGAAGATGTGTATTTTAAAAATCTGTTGTCAGGGCGCGCGTTTAATCCTTTGGACGCGCTGGCATTGGCGATTTTTGCAAAAGGTGATGACTTTTTTGACCATCATAAAGACTTTGTCAATCAGTTGCGTGCAACAGAACAAAACCTGCTTCAAAATATCCGACAAACGTATTTTTAATCGCTGAATATTCTTTAGCTGATATCGATATATTCATTTTATTGATTAAGGGCTTGTTTTTCAAACGAAAAATAATTAAGTCGACAAAAGACGTCAAGTTGTCTTTGAACAGGAGATTAAAATGAATTTAATTGCACAGCGAAATTTTACGCTTCGTCAACATTGGGTCAGTATTATAAAGACGTTGATGCCGAACGAAGAATTGGCAGAATGCGAAGATTGGGATTGCACGTTATTGGAATTGATCCAAAGCGGATCGATTAAATATTTATTCTTGGATTTAAATGTGTTGGGTGTATCGTGGCAACAACGGTGTAAAGATTTATTGTCTACGTTGGACAATACAAAATTGATTTTGACATCGGACGAAATTGATAAAAATGCCATCATTCGCTGTTTTGAGCAAGGCTTATGGAGCTATGTTTCCAACACGTCCGTGGATAAATTAGGCCGTCCGATTATGAATTTAATTTTAAGCGGTGGTCAATATTTTCCTGCATTTTTGCTTTCTCCATGTGAAGCAGAGCAAAGCACTGAAAAAAGCTATATTTTGCCGTCAGGCGAAAAGCTGACGCGGCGACAAAGAGAGGTGTTAGGCTATTTACAGCAAGGCCTGTCGAACAAGCAAATTGCGGGCAAGATGAACATTTCCGAGCCGACAGTTAAATTGCACATACATGGTCTTTTTCATAAATTGGGTGCGCAAAACCGCACGCAAATTGTACTAAAAGCCGGAGAGTTGGGTTTTATTTAACTTGCTTTTTTATCTGGTGAGTTTTTAAGTATAATTAACGCTTTTTTCTTCCGTTATTCAAAGCGTGTTTTTTTGGCTTGTCATTCTAAGTGCTTTTTATCATCCCCGCGTCATTCTGAGCGTCCTTTCCCCCATCGTCATTCTGAGCTTTGGCGAAGAATCTCTTTGATCCCCAAGATTCTTCATTCGCTTTGCTCATTCAGAATGACGATAGAAAAGAGGAATGTCATTCAGAGCCTTGGCGAAGGATCTCTTAACTCCCCGATCATTCTGAGCGAAGCGAAGAATCTCTTTATATTGTTGTAATGCGCAAAGTGGGGACGCGGAAATTTTCGCGCCGCGCGTCCCCACTTTTAAAAATGCCGCTTTTTCCTGTTATTCTGAACTTTAGCGAAGAATCTCTTTACATCATTGTAACGTCCAACTGTGCGGCGCGCAAATCTCCGCGCGCCCGCGCCGCACATTAAACACAATATTTCTTTTATGAAGATAAGTAATTACGGATTGCACGAAGAACCGTTTTTTTGTGGATCTCCTGTTTCGGAACAAGAGCAATTATAAGTATAAGGTGAACATTGTCCGTTTGCTTGACACCATTTACTGGCCGAGAAATACTTTACATTTATTTCAGGACAATTTTCGTTTTTTGCTCTCCAAGTTAAAGTGTCGATTCCGCAATAAGTTACACCACCATTTACCCAAATTTTATATTTCGAACTTGATATTTCCCTGTCGTATCTTTCACCGCCGCTTACAAACCATTCTCTCCAATCGCTATATCCGCCACAGCATGAGCCATTTATCGCGCCGTCTACTTTGTAATTACTTCTTGTTTCATAGATATTTCCACTAGAGTTATTTTCATAATCAGCCTTCACCTCACAGCATGTTGTGCCGATATCATTTCCGGCGCTGTCATAGTTCGTTACCGCTACTTGTCCTTCGCCACACGGATTGGCCTCCACGCATTCACCGGCGGCGTTCTTTTCAAACCCGTCTTCGCAAAGGTCGCAAGCGCAAGTCAAGTCATTTTGCGTTTTGCAATTGGCGCCTTTGGCCGGACATTCACAAGCCGTGCCATCAGCATTGGCAACCATCGGCGACGAGCATTCGGAACAAGCACCATTCGTGCAAATACCATTTGAGCCGCATTTGCCGGTAACGTTTACAATCGCCGGGCAACCGTTTTGCGTTTGTGTGGTTTGGCAAACGCCGGGCGTTCCTATGCTTGGACATTCGCAATGGTAATCCGTCGAGCAAACTTTCGGGCTGGCGCAAGCAATTGTGCTGTTGCATTCCGGAGCTGTTCCACAATCCGGATCCGTATATCCGTCCGAGCAAGTACAAACGCCGTCGGAACAAGTTCCGTGTCCTGAACAAGTCTTGCCCTCGCAAGGGTCTGTGGGTTCGGGGCCTGGACCCGGATCAGGATCCGTGCTACCGCTCGAGCCCGCACCCAATCCAAAGACCATTGTTTGATTATCAGCACAAGCCGTTAATTTAGCCCCTGCCGTATCGCTGATTTGCGCGTAAAGTTCGGTTTTGTCGTATTGGATCAGGACTTCGCAAACGCCTTGGGCAACGCCGGTGACTTCTACGGAATCATTCCCGTTCACGTCGCGTTTGGCGTACAAAGTATGCCCCGATTCGGGCGTAAAAGCCGTTACTTGATAGCGGCTGACCGCGCCGGTT
>CAKPYQ010000011.1 GCA_934203105.1 uncultured Alphaproteobacteria bacterium | reverse complement strand
CTGTCATTCTGAAAGAGCGGCAGCGATTGAAGAATTTTGTGACACAAAGGGATTCTTCGCGTGCGCTCAGAATGACGGGGACGTTAAGAGATTCTTCACTGGCGCTCAGAATGACGGTGAAGTTCAAATGAAAAATGCCGGCAAGAGGGGACGCGCCGCGCGAATTTTTTCGCGTCCCCTCTTGGGTTGCTTTGTCCGCCATTATTCGGGAAAAAGCGCCCAAACACAACCCCAAACCGGCCGCAGCATGCTTGAAATGCTGGGCGTGCTGGCGATTATCGGGCTGTTATCCGTCGGCGCAGTCATGGGCTTTCGCCAAGCGATGAACCGCCATAAAGCAAACGTCATTTTGAACGACGTCAGCTTGGCTTTCGAAGAATTAGCAATCCACGAAACAACCGGCGCGATCAACCGCTATCAAGTAACGGCTTTCACGCCCGAATCGGGGCATACTTTGTACGCCAAACGTGACGCAAACGGTAACGATTCCGTCGAAGTAACCGGTGTCGTCCAAGGCGTTTGCGAAGTCCTGATCCAATACGACAAAACCGAGCTTTACGCGCAAATTAGCGATACAGCCGGCGCTAAATTAACGGCGTGCGCCGACAATCAAACGATGGTGTTTGGATTGGGAATTGATGACAGCGATCCGACGCCGGAACCCGAACCGGAATGTACCTTTGATGACGATTGCGCGGACGGTAAAGAATGCAAAAACGGCAAGTGTGAATGCTCCCGAATTGCAAACTGTAAAACGCAAAACGGCACGAGTTGCGCTTGCATAACATGCGAAGACGGCTTTGAAAAGAACGATGCCGGCGAGTGCGTGGAAGCCGCAGCAAAATCTTGCGATGACGGAGAAATTATCACCGCCCAAAATGGCGATGAGTTTTGTAAAAGTACTGCAACAATGAAATGGCAAGAAGCCAAAACATGGTGCACGGTCAGAGGGTTAACAATGCCCCGTGTTGAAGAAATGTGCGAAAATCCGGTTTCTTCAACAGGGGTGACGCTGTGTGAAAACTTGAAAATCTTTTCAGGCGCAGATCCTGTGCTGGTTTGGAGTGCTTCAGAAAGCAGCAGCTCGTCAGGTTATGTTTATGTCGTGGACTGTGTTTCTGCTGATGTGGCGGCAATTCCTCCGGAATATTTTACTTATTACGCGATTTGTAAATAATTTTTTTGCATTCTAATCATAAAAAAAGGTTGAGCTTTAAATAAATTCAACCTTTTTTTTATATTTCTTTAACGCTAATCTTTTTTATTTTGCTGTTCCGCACAGTGCGTTAAAGGCTTTAAATCTTCCTTGGCACTGGCCAAAGCTTCGTCCATAATTGCTTGCTGATTTTTGGGCGAATCCGGCGTGACAATGCCCGTCGAAATGATGATTTTCCACGCATCATCAACACGCAATTTTAATGGAATGATATCTTTGCGACTGACGAAAATCAAAAATCCGGAGGTCGGGTTCGGGGTCGTTGGAACATAAACGCTGATCATCGCCTCTTTTTTGAAATGCTTTTGAATGCCCGAATAAACGTCGCCGGTGATAAACGCAATCGTCCATAACCCTTCACGCGGATATTGGATCAAAACCGCTTCACGGAAAGCTTTATTTTGACCGCCTCCCATGACTGTTTCTAAAATCTTTTGCAACCCGTTATAAAGCCCCGATACAACCGGCATTTTGGAAATGGCTTTGTTTAAGCCTTTTAACATCGCGGTGCCGATAAAGCCCGTTGAAATCCAACCGATTAAAATCAATCCGACGAATAAAATTAACAAACCAAAGCCCGGAATACCATAAGGTAAATATTCGGTCGGGTTGTATTGAGGCGGAATTAACGCATTGACTTTGGCGTCAATAAAGCGTACCAGCTCAATAGCCAAATAAATGGTGATTGCCAAAGGGGCAGAAACCAAAATGCCCGTTAAAAAATAACTTTTTAAAGATCGTGATTTTTCTTGCATTATTTTCTTTCCTTTAATTTTTTTTGTCCGGCTCCGGGTGAATGAAAACTTCACTGTCGGGCAAGTTTTGCTTTAACTCTTTTTCTAATTTGTCACATAAATCGTGCGTGCTTTGTAATGTTTGTTTGCCATTTAAAGCAATCGAAAATTGAACAAACGAATTCATACCGGCATTGCGCGTTCTTAAGTCGTGAATGTTGTTGACTTCATCGTGTTTTAAGACAATGTCCTTGATTTGCTTGCGTGTTTCAAGCGGCAATTCTTTGTCCATTAAAATGCTTTGCGCTTTTGTTATCACGCCATAGGCGCAATAGAACAAATACACGGCTACGATACCGGCAAACAGCGGATCCATAAACCGCCACCCCAGCAAATAAGAACAGCACATTGAAATAATAACACCGATATTCATCATGACGTCGCCGGTATAATGAGCACTGTCGGCATCGACGGCCAAAGAGTTTGTTTCGCGAATAACGAATTTTTGAAAAGACACCAACGCGATCGTTACGATAATGGATAAAACCATTACGGCAAAGCCGACATCTAATCTTTGCAACGGCTCGGGATGCAGGATTTGCTGAGCCGTTTCATACAACAAAAACAATCCGGATAAACAGATGATTACGCCTTGGAGCAGTCCACCCAAAGCCTCCGCTTTGCCATGTCCGAAACGGTGTTCTTTATCCGCCGGCATTAAGGCTTGCTGGATCGCGATCAGGCTGACCACAGACGCGCCTAAATCCAATCCGGAGTCCATTAGACTGGACAATAACGCCAAAGAGTTTGTCATAAAAAATGAAATGATTTTTACGATGATCAGGCCGATTGCCGTTGCAACAGAACAATAGCTGGCCCATCTCATCAGTTGTTGTTGAGTTTTCTTTGACAGGTGTGGTGTTTTCAATTTTTTATTCATTTATTCGTCCTTAAAAAATATATATAGCGTAGTTTTATTTAAAAAGCTATAAAAATTTTTTTTAAAAAGGCATAGATTTTTTCGCCGATCTGACATATATATTAAAAAAGTATGTAATTAAAGAGGAATAAAATGGCAGATTTATATCAAATATTGGGTGTTTCCAAAAGCGCCAGCGCGGCAGAAATTAAAAAAGCGTACCACAAATTGGCGCGTACATGTCACCCTGATGTGGCGAAAAACGATCCGAAAGCGGCTGATAAGTTTAAAGAAATTTCATCGGCTTATGACATTTTGGGCGATGAAAAAAAACGTCAACAATATGATGCGGGCGAAATTGACGATCAAGGAAAACCGCGCGCACCGTTTGGTTTCGGCTCTGGTGGCGCAGGCGGGTATCAGCAAGGAAATCCTTTTGGTGGCGGACGTACTTACACATATCAGGATATGGGCGGCGCCGGCGGATTTGAAGGCTTTAATTTTTCCGATTTGTTTGGTGCAGGCGGTGCCGGAGGCTTTGCGGATTTATTCGGCGCTATGGGTGGCAGAGGATCATCGCGTGCTCGTTCTCAACCGATGGGACAAGATGTTTCGTATTCTTTGACGATTGCGTTTGAATTGGCTATGACGGGCGGGGAAACGTCTGTGCGCTTGGCAAACGGCAAGCAAGTCAAGGTCAAAATCCCCGCCGGTATTACGGAAGGCGCAACTTTGCGTTTGCGCGGACAAGGCGAAGACGGCGGAGATGCTTTGATTAAAATCAACATCGCCTCGCATCCGCACTTTAAACGCAACGGCAATGATGTAGAAATGACGTTGCCGATTACATTAAAAGAGGCTGTTTTGGGTGCCAAAGTGACAATTCCGACGTTGACGGGAGCTGTGGCTTTGACAATTCCACCGAATACCAGTTCGGATAAAATCTTGCGCTTGAAGGGCAAAGGCGTGCCAAACAAAGGCGATTTGTTGGTGCGCGTACAGGTTTTATTGCCGGATCACCCCGACAGCGAATTGGAAAAGTTCGTTCGTTCGTGGAAACCGGCTTCACAAAATCCGCGTCCGTTCTTTTAATCCCCGTGATATGAAAAAAAGCCGTCAACCTTTAAAGTTGGCGGCCTTTTCTTTTTTTGGAGGCGCTTATTACATCAAAGCCAAAGTTTCGTTGGCAATTTCCAATTCTTCGTTTGTACGAATGATGAAAATCTTGAACTTTGAATCCGGAGCAGAAATTAAAGCATATTCACCCGGACGTTTGTCGTTTTCTTCTTCGTTTAACTTAAAGCCCAAACCGGTCAAGCCGCGTAAGACTTCACGGCGAACGATTTCGTCGTTTTCACCAACGCCGGCAGTCCAAACCAAAGCATCCAATTGACCGTTCAGTTGAGCAAAATAAGCACCGATGAATGTACGGATACGATATGTCAACATATCCAAAGCCAATTTGGCTTTTTTATCACCTTCGGCAACTTTGGCGTGGACGTCACGCATATCGTTGACGCCGCAAATGCCCAATAAACCGCTTTGTTTGGTCATCATTTTATCGACTGCGTCGATGTCCATACCGGCGTTGCGCATTAAAAATCCAACGGTCGCCGGATCAATCGAACCGCAACGTGTTCCCATCATCAACCCGTCCAACGGAGTTAAACCCATTGATGTGTCGACGCAACGGCCTTCTTTGATCGCACTGACGGAAGAACCGCTGCCGATATGGCACGTGATTAAGTTGCATTGCGTTAAAGGTTTACCTAACAATTCGGCACATCTGCGCGCAACATATTTATGGCTTGTTCCGTGAGCACCGTATTTACGCACTGCATATTTTTCAAAAATTTCATAGGGCAGAGGATACATATAAGCATAATCCGGCATTGTTTGGTGGAACGCCGTATCAAAGACAACAACGTGTTTTGCGTTGGGGAAAATTTCCTGAGCTACGCGAATGCCGATTAAATGGCCCGGATTGTGCAACGGCGCCAAAGGAATAACTTTTGTTAAGTTTTCAATGACTTCGTTTGTGACAACCATCGGTTTAAAGTAAGAACCGCCGTGAACAATACGATGTCCGACGCCTTGAATTTCGGCAATGTTCGAAATAACTGCCGTATCGCCCGTCATCATCATTTCAACGATTTTTTCCATACCTTCGGCATGTGTCGGGAAACGTTGTTCCAAAACGGTTTTGGTTGCTTTTTCGGTATCCGGAAACTTTTTATGCGTGATGCGGCCGGTCGCCTCTCCGATTTTTTCGACCAAACCGGAGCATAAAACTTCTTTCGAATCCATATTGAAAAGTTGATACTTAATTGTGGAAGAACCACAGTTAATAACTAAAATTTTTGACATATTTTTACCTTTCTTGTCTTTTTATATGATTATTTTTGAGCAAACAAAGCCGTTACCGCAACCGTGTTGATAATATCCGGAACAGTTGCGCCACGAGATAAGTCGTTAACCGGTTTGTTTAAGCCTTGCAAAATCGGCCCTACCGCCAAACATTCATCGCCCAAAGAACGTTGAATTGCTTTATAGCAGCAGTTTCCTGTGTTTAAGTCAGGGAATACAAAGACATTCGCTTTGCCGGCAACTTCGCTGTTCGGCAATTTTGTTTTGGCTACAGCGGGATCAATAGCTGCGTCGAATTGGATCGGACCTTCAAAGGCAAAGTCCACATTCTTTTCGCGTGTAATGCGTACGGCTTCTTTGACCAAGTCGACATCAGGCCCTTTGCCCGAATCGCCTGTGCCATAAGATAAAAAGGCAACGCGCGGATCCAAACCGAACAATTTTGCCGTTGCTGCGGTTGTTTGAGCAATTTCGGATAATTGTTCAGACGTCGGATTCGGCGTAACTGCACAGTCCGCAAAAATATACAATTGACCGTTTAAGCACATTAAGAACATACCGGAAACCAACGATGTACCGGGTTTTGTTTTAACAAATTGCAACGCCGGACGGATTGTGTTGGCGGTTGTGTGTTCTGCGCCGGAAACCATACCGTCGGCGTCACCTTTGTAAACCATCATCGTGCCA
This sequence comes from uncultured Alphaproteobacteria bacterium, assembly GCA_934203105.1. Lineage (GTDB taxonomy): Bacteria > Pseudomonadota > Alphaproteobacteria > CAAHEQ01 > UBA3637 > CAAHEQ01. The sequence continues at coordinate 39,007 of CAKPYQ010000011.1, read as the reverse complement.
AAATAAGCGCCGTCTTTCATTAAATCGCGTGCTTGTTCGATTGTTAAACCTTTTGCTTTGCGCAGCTCTGCCAAAGTCGACGCATAATCTTCAAACTTATCGGATTTTTCCGGATCAATAATGTTGATACCGGTTAAAGATAATCCCAATTCTCCGGCTTTTGCCATAATCGCATCTTTGTCGCCCAAGATTGTTAAATCCGCAATTTGACGGCGATTTAAATCGTCGGCAGCGCGTAAAACACGTTCACATTCGCCTTCGGGCAAAACAATGCGTTGCTTTTGGGATTTTGCTTTGTCGACCAATTGCCATTCAAACATTTTGGTGGATAATTTCGGCGTATTAAACTTTTCGCTTTCGTCCAACAGGTAATCCAAGCCTTTTTCAGAGCTGATCATTCCCAAAACTTCTAATTGGTTTTTCTTTAAAATCCGTGTGACAAAGTCCGATGATTCCAAAGTATCCATATCTTCGCGCATAACCAAGATCACCGGCAAACATAAATGCTTTGCCATCAGTTGGTTTAAGCGAAATTCAACAACAGTATCGCGTGTCATTAAATTTGTGCCTTCCACGATCACGAAATCATTTTCCGATTCGATTTTTTTGTATGTGTCAATGACCGTTTCGATTAACATATCGGCTTGACCTTCGACAATCATATGCTTTGCTGTTGACAAAGAATACAAAGCGTCCGGTTCATTGCCGACGGGCTTGAAATAACCGACTTTTTTGCCTTTTTCTTTTAATTTTTCAACAGCCGATTCGGCCAATTCACTTTTATTTGTTTCGCTTTCTCCTGCGATAAAAAATACGCCTTTCATTTTTTTCCTTTCTTCTTTATGCGTTTAAAAGCCCCGTTTCAAAGGGACTTTTTATTAAAACTTAAACTTTTTTTGCCTATGATATTTTAACCTTTTGAGTTAAACGTTGCACTTCTTTTTGAACGACTTTTTCGACCATTTCAGGCAAATGCGCGTCTAACCATTCCTTTAAATACGGCCGCAACAGCGATGAAACTAAGTCTTCCAAACTGTCCGACGCCTTGACTTCGGGCGTTGTCTGCGCTTGCCCTGATCGTCCGACGGATTGCATCAAGTGCGACAACTGGTCCCGACTGGCTTGTACCGTTTCTTCCGATAATAATTCCATATCGTCCGCCGCAAATGAGCTGCTTTTACCCGAAGAATCGCTGTCGTCGAGGTTTGCCGGCGTCTTTTCAACATTTGCAGCCGTTTGTTCAAAATTGCCTTCATCAATGCGCATATCGGCCGTCAATTCCATCACGTCGGGTGTTTTAGAAGAATCCGAACCGTCCAAAGCCGATGTGCTGACCGTTGCTTTTAACGAGCTGCCCACATCATTTGATGATCCTTCTTCTTCGTGCGATAAAATGCGCCGAATAGAAGATAAAATCTCTTCCATAGATGGTTCTTTTTGTTCCATAAAGCGTCCCTTTCGTTTAGATGCCTGTTCCGATTAACTTACCGCTGACGTTATTATAATACGCGTTCGGATTGTATTGGTCAACCTTTAATTTTAAGCTGTCGGCTGTCATTTTGCCCATTGCTGACAATAAATTCAAAGCCGCAACAGTCATATTCCGTTCGGCCGATACCAAGTTAACCCGATAATTTAAGTATTCTTGTTCAGCGTCCAAGACGTCCAAAACCGTTCTTGAACCAACATCAGCTTCACGAATCACACCGTCCAAAGCCATTTTGGAAGCTTTAATTTGAGCTTTGATTGCGTCCATTGCTGCTTTGGTTGCTTGATATGTTTCCCATGCTTGTGTCGCACTTTTTGTTAATTCGCGTTCGACTTGAACCAAGTTGATGCGGGCTTGATTTTCCAATTGTTTAGCTTCACGAACTTTGGCATATTCGCCACCGCCTTGATAAAGCGGAACGCTTAACGTCGCGCCAACTTGCCAATAGCGACCGTCATAATGATCATCGATTTGCGGCAATGGTTGTTTCCATTGGTAACCGGCGCCGGCACTGACATCAACAGAGGGCAATAAATCCCCGCGTTGCAATGTAATGTTGTGATGAGCCGCTTCCAAAGCCATTTGCGCGGCCTTTAACGACGGGTTGTGCTGTTTCATATAGGAAATTGTCTTTTCCAAGTTTTTCGGTAAATAAACACTCAAATCATTTAACGAGATCTTTTTGGACGGGGTTTTACCGACAACACTGACGAAATTCGCCGTTGCCGTTTCCAAATTGCCTTCGGCTTCGATTCTGGCCGCCATTGCACCTTTTAATCTGGCTTCTGATTGCGCAACGTCCGTTTTCGTCAACTCACCCACTTTAAAGCGTTTTTGATAGCTTTTATAGTGACGGTCCAAAACTTGCTCTTGGTTTTTCTGTAAATCCAACAAAGCCCGTGTTTGAATGACGTCAACTGCCGCTACTGCTGCTGAAAGCAAAACATTTTGCTCTGTTTGGCGGACATTTTCACGTTCCATTAAAACATTTGTTTCGGCGTAATCGATCGCAGAAGTGGTTTTAAATCCGGAAAAGACGGATTGTTTCGCAACAACGCCGGCGTTATAGCTGTCATTGCTGTAATCAAAATCCGAGCTGCCGGGGTAGTTTTTAAAGCGTTGATCGGTATAAGCCGCTTCCCCTTGCAAACCGATGTACGGACGCCACGAGGATTTAGCTTGTCCGACGCGTTCATCAACAGCACGCAAGTAAGCTTGACTTGATTGCAAAACGGGACTCGTCTGATAAGTCGATGCCAAAACATCAAATAAAGAGTCCGCTTTTGCCAAAGACGTGCTTAAAGCCAAGTAAGCAACACCGAAACCTAAAAGTATTATTTTTTTCAATTTTTCTTTCCTTCTCTTGTTTTATTAACCATTTATAGCGTACGTTATACGAAAAAAAAGCGACTTTGTAAACTTTTTTTTAAAATTTTTTCATTTTTTTCTTGACGAATGCTAAAAATATGATAAAAATATATTATCCTTTTTGAAAAAGGTCGGTTGGCAGAGTGGCTCATGCAGAGGACTGCAAATCCTTTTACACTGGTTCAATTCCGGTACCGACCTCCAAAAAAAGAAAAAAATGAAAAAAGTACTTGCAATATTTTTTGAATTGATGTATTTATTTCATTATCGATTCTGGCGTAGCTCAGCGGTAGAGCTATCGGCTGTTAACCGATCGGTCGCAAGTTCGAATCTTGCCGCCAGAGCCAATTAAAAAAAGTCCTTGATTTTTCAAGGGCTTTTTTTGTTTTTGTCCCTATGTTGATTATTTGGCGCGTTCGACCGTATTTAATCGAAACGCTTTTTTTATCGAAGCGGTTACAGCACTTTCGATTCGCAAAATCAAATAAAATTCACGCCGTTCGATTCTTTAATTTTAATAAAAATTCATAAAATCCCCTTGTGAAAAAAAACATTTATCGCTATGATACAAAAAAGTTTGTATTTAAATGGAGCATATAATAATGAATCAAGAAGTCACTTTATCAATTTGGGGAATGTTCCAGCATTCCGATATGTTTATGAAAGCGTTAATGGTTGCAATGGTTTTTGCATCGATTTGGTCGTGGACAATCATCATTGAAAAATGGCGAACATTAAAGCGGATTCGGACGCGTTCAAATGCTTTTGAACGTCAATTTTGGTCGGGCGGTTCGCTGGAAACGTTGTACAACGATTTAAACGGAAAAGCAAAAGATCCGCTATCCGCGATATTCTTGGCGGCGATGAAAGAATGGAAAAGATCTATGCGCGTGCGAAAGGAAGGCTCTTTTAAAGGTGTCAATTTGCAGGAAAGAATCGAAAAAGTAATGCAGATTACGATCGAACGAGAAGTTGAAAGCTTAAATAACCGGCTGATTTTTTTGGCTTCCACCGGATCGGTTGCGCCTTTGGCGGGCTTGTTCGGGACTGTGTGGGGAATTATGGCCAGTTTCCAAGCAATCGGTGTGACCAAAAACACAAATATTTCGGCGGTCGCTCCCGGTGTGGCGGAAGCTTTATTGACAACGGCGGTCGGATTGATTGCGGCTATTCCGGCGGTGGTTGCCTATAATAAGTTTGCAAATGACATTGACCGCTACACCAACAAAATGGAAACGTTTGCGGGGGAATTGGACGCGATTATCAGCCGTCAGATTGAGACGGTGGAAGACGGGGTAAAATGACTTTTCGATTACGCTCTAAAAAACGCCGCTTTGCGGTTAAAAGCGATGTGAACTTGACGCCGTTGATTGATGTGATGACGTCCTTATTGGCTATTTTTATGATTACGGCGCCGTTGTTGACGACGGGGATTCCTTTGGATTTGCCGCGCGGAGACGGTAAAACGTTGGTGGGCGAGGAAAAAACTCTGGATTTGTCGGTCAATCGAAATGGCGAAGTTTTCATCGGTAAAACGTTGCTAAATAACGATGAGATATTGCCAAAAGTCAAAGCGATTGTAACGGAAAACCCGAACATTCGAATGATTATCAGTGCAGATAAAGATACCTCTTACGGCAACGTGATTGAATTAATGGCTTTATTGCGTGCGGCCGGCTATACGCAAGTCGGTTTAAAGACGGACATTCAAACGGTGAAAGTATCCAAACAAGTTTCAAAAAGGACGCCGTAAAGTGAATTTGTCTTTTATTTATTCTTTACTGGGGCATATTTTAATCGGGTTGTTGTTATTTGTATCGCTGCCCAGCTTTCAAAAAACGCAAACCGCTTGGGACAGTGCGCCTGTAATAGTTAATTTAAAAGATGTTGAAATATCCGATGTAACGAACTTGCCTGCCAAAGGCAAAAATGTATCCGCTTTGCCTGCGGTAAAGTCTGTTACACCTGTGCCAAAACCGGTGAAAAGTGCTGCCAAAACGGCGCCGGCTCCTGCGACCAAAAAAGCGCCGGAAGTAAAGCCTGTACAAAAAGCGCAGGACATAAAAGATGCGGCAAAAGCCGTTGAAAGTTTGAAAAAAGAAACGCCTAAACCCAAAGCAAAGCCCAAGGCGCCAGCTGTCCCAAAGGCAAAAAATGCGCCAGTGAAAACAAAGCCGGTACAGCAAGAAGAGGGATTGGACAGTTTATTGGCTTCCGTTGAAAAAATGGCGTCAAGCACTTCTAAAACAGCATCCGACACCAAAAAAAGTACAGGAAAAGCAGGCGGTAATATGGCCGATCATGATGATGTATCTGATTTGGTTTCGGGCGTTTTGAGCGGTATTGAAGGCGGAAACAGTAAAAGTTTCGGGACAAAGTTGACCATCAGTCAAATAGATTTTATTGCTTCGTCGGTGCGCAAATATTGGAATTTGGGCGCGGGCGTAGACGGGATTGAAAATATGGTTGTGGAAATCAAAGTTTCCTTAACACGCTCAGGAAAAGTTTCCGATGTTGAATTTTTAAATAAAGCACGCTATAATCAAGATACGGCTTTTCGTTCGATTGCGGACAGTGCCAAACGCGCTGTGTACATAGCCGATAACCAAGGCGACGAATCGCCGTTTCGAATGTTGGCGGTAAAATATCCGGAACGTTATTCCGATTGGCAAAAATTGCATTTACGTTTTAACCCGTTGGACGGCGGTGTATCGTAAGGAAAAAGGGAGTTTTAAAAAATGAAAAAAGTATTTTTATCTTTATTTTTTGTTTTATTTTCATTTACGGCTTTTGCTGAATTAAAGATCGATATTACGGGTGGCCAGTTTGAGCCTATGCCGATTGCAATAGCGGACTTTTCCGGTGTGCGTAAAGCCGAAGATGTGCGTCAAATCGTGGTCGATGATTTGGAAAGTTCTGGACTGTTTCGCGTGATTAATAAAGACGCGTATATTCAAAAAATGCAAAACGTGAATGAGACGCCGAATTTTTCGGATTGGCAGGCCATTAACGCACAAGCTTTGTTGTTTGCCGACGTTGAACGTTTGGATAACGGCAAGTTGAAAATCGCCTTTCGTTTATGGGACGTTTATGAAGGGCAATCAATGTTGGGCAGAGCATTGACTTTGACGGAAAACGAATGGCGTCGTTTGGGGCATATCGTGTCCGATATGGTGTACAGCCGAATTACGGGAGAAAGCAGTTATTTTGATACACGCATTGTTTATGTGGCCGAAACGGGATCGCGTCATAATCGTAAAAAACGTTTGGCCGTTATGGACCAAGACGGCGCGAATCATCATTATTTGACGGACGGTAAAACATTGGTCTTAACGCCGCGTTTTTCGCCCAACATGCAAAAAATTGCTTTTATGTCGTTTGAACGGGGCAAGCCGCGTGTATTTATAATGGATTTATTGTCCGGACAAAAGCAGGATTTGGGATTGTTTGAAGGCATGAGCTTTGCGCCGCGCTTTTCTCCCGACAGTCAAACATTGGCTTTGTCGTTGTCCAAAAAAGGCAATTCAGAGATTTATTTATACGATTTGACAACCGGTCAAAAAACGCAAATAACAAAGCACCCCGCGATTGATACATCGCCCAGCTTTTCGCCCGACGGACAAAAAATTGTTTTCAATTCGGATCGCAGCGGGACGCAACAGCTGTATGTAATGGATCGTGACGGCAAAAATGTTAAACGAATCAGCTTTGGTTCAAAAGGCAGCTATGCAACGCCGGTATGGTCGCCGCGCGGAGATTATATTGCTTTTACGAAAATCCAAGGCGGTACTTTTTATATCGGCGTGATGCGACCGGACGGCAGCGGCGAACGCTTGATTACACAAGGCTTTTTGGTGGAAGGGCCGACGTTTGCCCCCAACGGTCGTGTGCTGGCCTTTTTCAAACAACAGCCATATGAAGGTGACGAAAATCAAGGTACTACCGGCATTTATACAATCGATGTGACGGGGCATAATGAACGCCAACTGAAAACACCTGTGGAAGCGTCGGATCCGGCTTGGTCGCCTTTATTGTTCGAAAAAAAGTAAAAATATTTCAATCTTAATTGAAAATTAACAATTAAGCGCGTAAATTAGTATCAGAACTTTATAACAACCTGATAAAAAAAAGAGGTCATTTGATGAAAAAAACAAGCTTGTTCCTTTTAACTTCGGTATCCTGTGCAATGCTTTGCGGGTGCTATTCTTCACCGGAAATGCAGGAAAATACATATAAAACGCAATTCACCAGAGAATCGTGCGGGCAAAGCGAAACAGTCTATCAACACGAAGGGTTGCGTCAATGCGCCGAAGCGCGTATGGCTTTTGAAAATGACAATAAAAAGACCGTAACGATTATTCCGACCGACGGAGACACTTTGGTCGTTCCGCGCGCTTATGATGAACAAGATATGTTTGATTTAAACCGCGTGTATGAAGTCGTCGATCCGCGCGATCATTCGATCGTTTCTGTCGATGAAGAAGCAAGTTACGAAGATATGGAAGTGACGGCAACAGAGCAGGGCGATGTTATCGTCGACGAAAATGCAGCTGAACAAGGGGAATATGATCAATCGGCTGCGTTGATGGAAAGCGAAACCGCTCCGGTTGTTGACGAAGTGATGGATTTGGAGCTTGAAGATGTCAAAGACGATCAAATTCCGGCTATGGACGAAGAGATTGCCGGCGAGCAAGAACAAGTTGTTCAAGGTGAAGATGAAGTTGTGGACGAAAGCCGTAACGGCGGGTCGGCGCAAGGTGTTACTTTGGTTGTCGGACCGTTAAAAGAAGACTTGGTCATTTCAGTCAAAACGGCGGATCAAAGCCAAAAAAGCGTAGCTAAAACAACGAAAAATGTGACGAAAACGGAAGTGACAAGCACGCAAAAAACAACTCATTCAACGCCGCGGGCGATTGTGACGCAAGATCAAATGGATACAGCATTAAAACAAATGACAAACGGCGATGATCAAAGTGCTGTTTTGGCCGATGATGAATTGCCTCAAATACCAAATTTTCAAAAAAATGAAAAAGAAGTATTGCCAAGAGAAGAAAAATAGTTTAATAATATAGTGTGTTTAATTTATTTGTTTAATAACTTAGGAGAAAAATTATGAAAAAAATCGTTATTGCTATGTTGATTGCTTGCGCTTGTGTAACAGCATGTTCTTCCAACAATACAGACGAAGCTGCAAAGACTCGTTCTTCTGCTGTTGAAACATTGCCGGCTGAAAACAAGTAATTTAATTTGAAAGATAAAGAAGATGAAAAAGGTATTTCTTTTTGCTATTTTGGCTTGTGCGTTTTTAGGCGCTTGTTCGACAACGGGCAAAGATGGGGACGTTTCTTCATCTTCTTCCGATCGGATAAATGAATGGGGCGATGCGGATATTACAAACTTGGAAGACACAAAGTTGTCGGCTCGGTTTAATAAAGCGGTCAGCCCGATTATTTATTTTGATTTCAATGCCGCTTATTTGAACGGTTCGGCGATGGATATTTTGAACGAACAAATCGTTTGGTTGCAAAATAATCCGGACGCGATGATTGTAATTGAAGGTCATTGCGATGAACGCGGAACGCGTGAATATAACTTGGCGTTGGGCGAAAAACGCGCAAATGCTGTCAAAGATTATATGATGGCAAAGGGCGTTGATGCGGCTCGTATCCGCACGATTTCGTACGGGAAAGAAAGACCCGATGTTTTCGGATCAACCGAAGATGCGTGGGCAAAAAACCGTCGTACGGTGACAATCGCAAATTAAATAAAAAAAAGCTTTTCAAAAAAGTGCTTTGCCTTTATGATAGAGGCAGAGCATTTTTTTTATATAAAAGAGGAATAAATGAGGACATATTTAAAGTTTGCTTTAAAAGCGTGTTTGTTGTGTTGTATGGCGTCTGTTCCGGCCTATGCGGAATTAAATGTCGATTCGCGGGCGATTTTTGACCGAATGGATCGATTGGAACGCGATGTGACTTTGCTGCAACGTCGTTTGTATAAAAAAGGTGATGATGCCGTTGGGGCGTCTCAAAATACAGCTGCGTCCGAACAAATGCCCGAATCGTCCGTGCAACAATTATATTTAAAGCTGAACGATCAAGATCGTGCTTTGTCGGAAATGACGGCGCAAGTGGAAGAATTGGCTTTTCAATTGGCGCAGTTAAAAGAAGAGGTGAAAAAAATCAATGCCGATGTTGATTTTCGCTTTAAAGAATTGGCCGACAGACCGGTGACTTTGCCCGCAATCAATCCACGGCCTGTTGTGGTTGATGTGCCCAAAAACGACGCGCCCAAAGATCCAAAGGCGGCCTATAATGATGCTTATAGTTTGTTAAAACAATTAAAGTATGAGCAAGCCGAAGTCGCTTTACAGGATTTTTTGCAAAAATATCCGGATCATGAATTGGCGGGAAATGCTCAATACTGGTTGGGTGAAACGTACTATGTTCGCGGTTTGTATGAACCGGCAGCTGTGGCTTTTGCAACCGGATTTAAAAAGTATAAAAAAAGCACAAAGGGTGCCGATAATTTGTTAAAGTTGGGGCTTTCAATGCAACAACTGGGCAAGGAAAAAGAAGCCTGTACGGCCTTTAAAAATTTGAAAAAAGAATTCCCAAAGGCGTCCGATTTGCTGCTGTCCAGAGCCAAAAAAGAAAGCAATAAGTTGGGGTGCAAATGATCAGATTTATAAAAGCCGAAGATTTTGCTTTGCAAATGGACGGTTTGTTTTTGGGGCATTTTCCCAAAAAGATTGCCGTGGCTGTTTCGGGTGGCGCGGATAGTATGTGCCTGACAATGTTGTTGGACGAGTGGGCAAGGGCAAAAAAAATTAAATTATTTGCTTTTACGGTGGATCACGGCTTGCGCGCCGAATCGGCAAAGGAAGCCCAAGACGTACACGAATTTTTGACCGCACGCGGGATTTGGCATGAAACTTTGTTGTGGACGGGGAAAAAGCCGACCGCCGCCATTGAAGAAAAAGCCAGAGAGGCCCGTTATGATTTGTTAATCACAGCGTGTAAAAAACAAGGCATTGAGCACCTTTGTATTGCTCATCATCAAAATGATCAGGCCGAAACGTTTTGGTTGCGTTTGGTGCGATCCAGCGGCGTTGATGGGTTGGCCGCCATGCAAAAATGTACGAAACGTCAAGGCGTTTACATCTTACGTCCTTTGTTGGATTATGACCGTGTTTTGATTCAAAGGACGTTAACTCGGCGCTTTAAAATCGACCATTGGGTCGAAGATCCGTCCAATAAACAATCGATTTTTGAACGTGTTCGGATTCGCAATTTTCAACGCGCTTTGGACAAAGTCCATTTGACGACGGCTGTTGTTGCGCGCTCGGCAAAGCGTTTATACCGTGCTCGGGTGGCTTTGGATTATATGGCGGACGTTTTTATTCAAAAAAATGTCAAAAAGGATCCGGCCGGCTTTGTGTTTGTCAAAAAAAAGCCGTTTTGCAATATGCCGGAAGAAATTCAACTGCGTGTATTAAATAAGCTGATCAGCTATGTTGCAGGCGCAGATTATATTCCGCGTATGGCGCAAATGGAAAAGTTGTTGGAAAAAATGCCCGATTGTGTGACGGTTGCGGGCTGTCAAATCGTACCAAAGAAAAATGGATTTTTTGTTTGTACCGAATCGTCGAAAATGCCCGATAAAATGGCTTTAAAAGCAAACCGGCCGGTGCGTTGGGGACGCTTTGAAGTCGTTTGTGATCACGATGTTTGGGTGGCACCGATGGGGGCGGCTTTTAAGAAAAACGATTTGCCGTCATTTGTGCGTCGATCTATTCCGGCATTTTTTGATAAAAAAGGGCTTGCTTTTGTGCCAACTCTTGATTATAAACGGAAAAATACAGATATAAATGGAAGTGTTCAAATAAAGGAATAAAAATGGAAAAACAAAATCAACCCAATCCGAATAATCGGAATAAAAAAATGTCTTATATCGGTTGGCTTATTATTTTTGCCATCGTTTTTTTGTTGTCGTGGTATATGCCGAATAATTCGAAAAATTCGGTTTCGTTGCCTTATTCGGATTTAAATACGTCGATTCAATCGGGTGATGTTGTGGAAGTCAATATCAAAGGCGGTGCCGTGACGGGTAAATTAAAGGACGGCCGCAGCTTTTCCAGCTATGTTCCCGACGAATCGGGCATTGTGCCTTTGTTGAAATCGCATAATGTAAAGATTACGGCAGAACCGACAGACGGTGAAAATATGTCTTTCGGCGCTATTTTGGCGTCGTGGTTGCCGATGTTTATTTTGCTGGGGATTTGGATTTTCTTTATGAAGCAAATGGCGGCCTCTAACGGTAAAGCGATGAGCTTTGGAAAATCGCGCGCTAAATTGTTGGGCGGACGGGATAAAGTGACTTTCAAAGATGTTGCCGGTATTGAAGAAGCTAAACAGGAATTAGAAGAAGTTGTTGACTTTTTAAAAGAGCCGAATAAGTTTCAACGCTTGGGCGGCAAGATTCCGAAAGGTGTATTGTTGGTTGGTCCTCCGGGAACGGGTAAAACTTTGCTTGCCAAAGCGATTGCCGGAGAAGCAAATGTACCGTTTTTCACGATATCCGGTTCGGACTTTGTGGAAATGTTTGTCGGTGTAGGTGCTTCGCGTGTCCGCGATATGTTTGACCAAGCCAAAAAGAATGCGCCGTGTATTTTGTTTGTTGATGAAATTGATGCGGTTGGTCGTCAACGTGGTGCCGGTTTGGGGGGCGGAAATGATGAACGCGAACAAACCTTAAATCAGTTGTTGGTAGAAATGGACGGTTTCGAAACGAACTCGGGCGTTATTTTGATTGCAGCGACGAACCGACCGGACGTTTTGGATCCGGCTTTATTGCGGCCGGGGCGATTCGATCGTCAAGTTGTTGTTGCAAATCCTGATGTGAATGGGCGAGAGGAAATTTTGGCTGTTCATGTCCGTAAAGTGCCTTTGGCTCCGGATGTCGATATCCGTGTTATTGCGCGGGGAACACCCGGTTTTTCGGGGGCTGATTTAGCAAACTTGGTAAATGAAGCGGCTTTGCTTGCGGCTCGACGCAATAAGTTTAAAGTGACGATGAAAGATATGGAGGACGCAAAAGACAAAGTCTTAATGGGAACAGAGCGTCGTTCGATGGTTATGGACGAAAAAGAAAAGTCTTTGACCGCTTACCATGAAGCAGGGCATGCGATTTGCTCGTTACATTTGCCCGAATCCGATCCTTTGCACAAAGTGACGATAATCCCGCGCGGGCAAGCTTTGGGTGTTACGATGCAGTTGCCGGAAAAAGACAAGTATTCTCAAAGTTATACTTATTTAAAATCGAGGTTATCTATTTTGTTTGGCGGACGCATTGCGGAAGAGTTGATTTTCGGCAAAGATAAAGTAACGACCGGTGCGTCGAATGATATTGCTGTTGCGACGTCGATTGCGCGGCGTATGGTGACAGAGTGGGGTATGAGCGAAACTTTGGGGCCTGTGGCATATGAAGAGCCGGAAAGCGAAGTGTTTTTGGGACGTTCCGTTGCTCGCCGTAAAAACATCGCGGATAAAACGGCTGAATTGGTTGATAAGCAAATTCGCAAAATTATCGACGAAGCTTATGAGCGTACAAAAGAGATTTTGACAAAAAATAAAAAGGAATTGGATGTGTTGGCAAAGGCTTTGCAAGAGTATGAAACTTTGACCGGTGAAGAAATTTCTTTGGTTTTGCAAGGTAAAAAGTTACAACCCGTCAAAACGCCGGCTGATATTTTCGTACGGCCTTCTGTACCGATGGTCAATGATGATGAAAATGTCGTCAGCATTGAATCAATCAGAAAAAAAGCGATTGAAAAGGCGCCATTAAAGCGGGTGCGTTCTCGTATTTTCGATCACAAGAAAAAAGACGAATAACGTATTATTTTACGGAACAATGGGGTGGAGCGTTATATTTAAATGACTTTCCACCCCGATTTGTATTTAAAGACGTTTTATTTATGTATGTGGTATTCTTCGTGTTGTTTTTTGTGTGCAGATTTGTATCTTTTGTGGTGCCTTAGTGAATGCGTTTTTTTTATGTGATTTTGTGTTTGTTTTTTTTGAGTAGCTATTTTGAAACAGCCACTTTATCCTGTCATTCTGAGCGCATGCGAAGAATCTCTTGAAGTATGGCACCCTAAAATGTGCGGCGCGCCAATCCCCGCGCGCCCGCGCCGCACATTTCTCCATATTCGATGACACATCATCAACTCAATAAAAAACTCCTCCATAACCTATTCAAAAAAATGATTTTTGCGCGCCCCAAAAACTCAATCAAAAATCATTTTTTTGAAGCTTAAAATAGCTTTGTCAATATACGACAAAAACGATCGTTTGTGTTCGTCGGTTTTAAAGCAAAACGTAAAATTTGGCTTTTGTTTATTTTCAGTATGTTATAGAGGGTCGCGTCGCAAAAAAATCTATTGACTTTAAACGATCGTTTATGTAATATATGAAAGAAGCGGTTTTTGATTTTAATTTAATAACGAAAGAAGGAGATAGAAATGAATAAAAATCAATTATTAAATATCAAAAAAATGATTTTTGAGTTAGGGCGTGGGGGTAGCAAAAATCATTTTTTTGATCGGATGAATGATGCGCGGGAAGTTGAGAGATTCTTCGCTGATGCTCAGAATGACGCGGGATCAAAAATGTGCGGCGCGGGTGCGCGGGGATTTTGCGCGCCGCACATTTTCAAGGCCACATCAGGCCATCAATTAAGCACGGGTTTGAGGGGATTTTTTTCGAAGAACAAGGAGAGCAAGAAAAATAAAATTCCAGCGTATAAATTCATACGTGAATTTTATTTTATCGACGCTGTCCGCCGTTATTCGGGAAAAAGCGCCCAAACAGGCCGCAGTATGCTTGAAATGCTGGGCGTGCTGGCGATCATCGGGGTGCTGTCGGTTGGCGCAATCATGGGCTTTCGCCAAGCGATGAACCGTCATAAAGCAAACGTTATTTTGAACGATGTTTCTTTGGCTTTCGAAGAGTTGGCCACGCACGAAACAACCAGCGCGATCCGCCGCTATCAAGTAACGGCTTTTACACCCGAATCGGGGCATACTTTGTACGCCAAACGCGACGCAAACGGTAATGACTCGGTCGAAGTTGTCGGCGTCGTCCAAGGCGTTTGCGAAGTCCTGATCCAATACGAAAAAAACGAACTTTACGCGCAAATCAGTGATACAGCAGGCGCTAAATTAACGGCGTGCGCTGACAATCAAACAATGGTGTTTGGATTGGGTGCGGGCTCGAGTGGTAGCACGGATCCTGATCCGGGCCCAGGCCCCGAACCCACAGACCCTTGCGAGGGTAAGACTTGTTCGGGACACGGAACTTGTTCCGACGGCGTTTGTACTTGCTCGGACGGTTACACGGATCCGGATTGTGGAACGGCTCCGGAATGCAACAGCACAATTGCTTGCGCCAGCCCGAAAGTTTGCTCGACGGATTACCACTGTGAATGCCCAAGCATCGGCACTCCGGGCGTTTGCCAAACCACACAAACGCAAAACGGTTGCCCGGCGATCGTAAACGTTACCGGCAAATGCGGAACGAACGGTATTTGCACGAATGGTGCTTGCAGCGAATGTTCGTCGCCGATGATCGCGAATGCCGATGGCACGGCTTGCGAATGTCCGGCAAAAGGCGCCAATTGCAAAACGCAAAATGACTTGACTTGTGAGTGCGACCTTTGCGAAGACGGGTTCGAAAAGAACGCCGCCGGTGAGTGCGTGGAAGCCAATCCGTGCGGTGAAGGTCAAGTAGCGGTGACAAACTATGACAGCGCCGGGAATGATATCGGTAAAGTGTGCTGCCTGCTGAAGCCAGATAATGAACATGACGTAAACTATAAAGTCGGAGGAGCAATTAACGGAACGTGTTGTGGTGCATATGACTATTATTTGAAGACCACTTATGCCGGTGCACCAGAGCTGAATAGCACTATTGACACAAGAAAATCTTGCAAAATTCGAGTAAATGGGGGTGTCGCATATTGCGCCATCGATGTGCATAATTTTGGTACTCAGACTGGAGATGGTGGCACAACACAAATATACGTTAGTGATAACAAAGTTTGTCAAGGTCCTTATGCAAGTGATTGTCTTGTTTACTGTAAAAGCTCTTCTTCCGGAGACCCGCGCAATTCTTCTGATTCTTGGGTTTATACCGACGGCCTCTGCCCGGATGGTAAATAATGAAATAGGAGGAGATGTTTGAAATCTCCTCCTAAACTTTTACAATATCTTATTACTTTTTAAATCAACATATTATCAGCGTTCACCTGTACGCATTGCAATCGTTTTTAAGGCCTCTTGAACAGTTTCGCTGTTTTGCGTACCTTGTTTTGTCGTTTCATTGGTTAATTTGGTCGCCAATTTAGCCTGTTCCAACGAACGCAACGTATTCAACAATCCGACCGTGCCGCCTGAATAGGCTGTGGTGCCGGTCGTTAAAGCCATTACATTGGCCATTTGTAAAGCTTCTGCTTGCGCACTATTTGCGGAACCGACGCCTACATCAACAGATTTACTCCCCAACATCACAGACGTTCCCGTAAAGGAATTGCCGACTGCCGCATGCATTTTGGCCGTTGTTAATGCACTGTCTTCGATTGCACCTGCTAAATTTTCCGTGTGGGGTGTCAGTGCGTCTTCCATTTTTTCAAGATCACCGCGAATTGCGGCATCGCCGGCATTTCCGGCAATGTGCAGCGCGGCGCCGGCTGTTCGTCCCGCTATTTGGATATCGGTCGAAGCCATATAGTTCATCCCCTTTGCGGCAATATTTAAATTTTGCGGCAACATTTTTCCCAACTTGCCGACATCATCATTGCTGGTCGCCATATTTACGGCCGGACGAACGGCATTTGTAACCGTGTCCGAAACGATATTGCCACCGGCACGCACGGCAGAGGCCGTTAAATCCGCAGTCTGTTCAAGCGCGGATCCGGTCAGCTCTCCGGTGTTTTTAACCACATTGCCGGCCAAATTCAGCGCCGCTTGTTTCGGTGATCCGCTTAAAGCAGTTGCGCCGGCTTGCAATGTTTCGCCAGTAATATCCGCCGCCGCATTTACGCCGGTTTTGGCCAAATTTACAGTAGCTTCAACAGCTGTTTGCGATAAATCGGCACTGTTACGCAAAACAGAAGATGCCGTCGGCAAAATCGTCGTGTCACCGATTTGATCGGCAAGCGTTCCTATACCGTCAGCTAACGTTTTTACGCCTTCATTTAAAACTTCCGCTGTCTTTAATACCGGCTTTGTTACCATATCAGCCACAGTATTAACGCCTGTTTTGGTCGCATCGGCAACAATCTTCGTTCCTTTTTCCAACGCGGATTTTTCATCAACCTTAACCACATGTTCGATTTTGTCATCTTTGGGTGGTTCATTATCCTTTAGATCGTCCGCTTGAACAGTCGCAGGCGCTGCCCCCAACGCAGTTGCCGCCAACATTGATGCCATTGCTCTTTTAAAAATATTTGCCATAGTTTAATCCTCCGTAAAAAAGTTCTTCCTCTTTTCTACATATAATTATAGCACAAAAAAGAAGCACTTTCAACATCAAATTGTTCGCAAAATCGATTGATTTCGTTTAAGCCAAGCTTTGGATTTTGTGCACCATTGCGAAAAATCCGTTGCGGCGCGTTGGTGACAAATGCGTTTCCAATCCCAAAGTTTCAAAGATTTTTTCTATCGGCACGGATCGGATTTCGTCGGCCGTTTTATCATTATAAGCGCATAAAATCACCGCAATCAGCCCTTTGACAATTAAAGCGTCGCTGTCGGCCAAAAAAGTATATTTCCCATTTGAATCACGCTTGGGATAAAGCCAAACTTGACTCATACAACCGTCCACTTTATATGTATCCGTCTTATATTCGGCGGGGAGAGGGTCAAGCGCCTCTCCCAACTCGATCAAATAACGGTATTTATCTTCCCAATCTTCCAAAAAAGCAAAATTGGATTGAATTTCATCAATGCTTTGCATTTAATCACCGATCAAAGCTTTCGGGTTTAAATCGCTGTCATCATCGATTTTGTGACCATTGATGAACATATCATCACCGGAAAATTCAATCGAGAACAACAAAGCATTGTTGCCTTGCGCATCTGTGACTTTTGCAGCACTGTCTGCGAATGGGCGTAATCCGTCCAATATGCCGCGACCTTCGTCACAAGTTAAGTCATATTGTGCTTTAAATTCGGCGCCCTTAATTTTGTCTGACAACATATCGTCAACCAACTTTTGGCAAGCGACTTCATCGATTTTTTTCGGCTGCGGAGCTAGATAATCAAAGTTTGTCACTTGCAAAGTTCCCTTAAATTGTTCACTTTTTACGTTGACATTACCTTTTAAAACCATCGTGTATTTATCCGCACGCAAAGCCATTTCTTTAATGTCGATTTTCATATTCGCAATTAACTTTTCTTGCGCTTTTTCAACTTCGTCTTCCAACGTTTTTAACATAATTTCTTTACGAGTGGAATCCGGCAAGCTTTCCGCTTCGCTTAATTTATTGATTGCCGCCGAATATACCAAAAAGTCAGAAAAAGTATAACCGCTGGTTTCAATATCTGCCGTCAAAGTTCTTGGCATATCGTCTGTTAAATCACCTTTGATATTGTTGATCAGCATTCCAAAATTCGTTGTTACGTTATAATTTGTTTGATCCTGTTGAACTTCCACCGTTTGAGTGGCATCAAAAGACAAGCTTTTATCCCCCATCATCGGAGAGGAAAAACGGACATTATTCAATGTCATTGATTGCTTTAAGGAAGGTGTCAACATCACTTGTTCCATAGGAGAGGTTGCCCTATTGGCCTCCGGAATCGATACATCAAATTTAAATTCGTTGATGTGTAAAGATGCTAATGGGTGAATAATTTCCACGTCTTTTAAAGCGATGGTATCTTCCTGTTTGGCTTTGTTTTCATCGGTCAAACGCGAAAAGTCCGTAAAAGTTGCTTGTGCCGCCGAGATTGTCGAATTGGTATCTTTGAATGGGATTTTTAACCCTTTTACAATGATTTCTTGGCTTTCCAAAAATCCCAAAGCCGGAATGAATTTCCCTTCATAAGAAACATCGGAATAAGCAACTTCATGTGCTTTTAGAGTTTCGGACAAAGACGGGAAGATTTGGTTAATGTCGGTTAATTTGAACTTATAGCGTTTGTTAACGCCCGCCATACCATCATCAGTCATCGAAAAAACAAACGGTTTAATTGCCGTTTTGGCTTTTGTTTTCAGCATCCCGGCCGGAACATTGACTTCATACCCGTATGGCAAAGCCTTTACCGACGGAGATGCTGTATATTCTACATCTTCGGACATAACGTTTTGACGCACCATTTGTTCAATTTGGTCGGTCAAAGCCGGCGCTTGTGCCAAAGCCACCGCAGAAACCGATGTTAAAGCTATACCTAATAAACAGATTTTTCTCATCATTTTCTCCTTATTCAAAATCTTCCGGTAAAATAGACATATTAAAATCATACGAAGTTTCGCCTTCGTCTTCATTTTTATAAACAACGCCGATGAACTGACCGCCCAGCAAAACTTCCGCCGGCGCGTCATTTCCCGTTCCTTCTTTTAAGTAAATATCATTGTTTGAAAACAGCTTTTGAAAATAAGCTTGTACTTGTTGCATTTCTGATTTTTTAAACATAAAGATCCCCTTTTGTTAAAGTGTATTTCTATCATAGCGCAAAAAAAACATTTTCAAAAGCTTTTTTTTGTATATAATGTAAAAATAATGCAAAAACAAATTGAAATAGCACCTATGTTGGATTGGACGGACAGCTTTTTCAGGCAGTTTTTTCGCCTTATCAGCCGTCACGCTCCGCTTTATACCGAAATGATTGCCGAGCAAGCTTTGGCTTACGGCAACAAAGATCGCTTGTTATCTTTTGCCAAAGTGGAAAATCCTTTGATTTTGCAAGTCGGAGGCTCTACGCCTCATTTGATGGCAGATGCGGCCAAAATGGCGCAAAATAAAGGATTTTGTGCGATAAATATCAATGCCGGTTGCCCGTCCGAAAGAGTGCAGGCGGGGGCTTTTGGGGCTTGTTTAATGGCTGATCCACAGCGTGTGGCGGATTGTGTGCGCGCTATGCAAAACGAATCGGATTTGCCGATTTCGATTAAAACGCGGATTGCTTTGGATACGCCCGATGATTTATCGGACGGCTTTGACGCTTGTTGTCGGTTTATTGATACGACGGCAAAAAGCGGGTGTAAGCGCTTTATCATTCACGCCAGAAAAGCACGTTTAAAAGGTCTGACTCCAAAAGAAAACCGCCAAAAGTTGCCGCTGAATTATCCTTTGGTTTATCGGATTAAAGAACGCTATCCCGAACTTTGCATTTTGATCAACGGACAAATTTTAAGCATTGATGAAATAAAACAGCATTTAAACTTTATGGACGGTGTTATGATCGGCAGATGGGCGTATGCTGCGCCCTATGATTTAGCGACGATCGATCGTGACTTTTACGGTGATGATCATCCGATTTTAACGCGCGAGCAAATCGTTCAAAACTTATTGCCGCTTATTCGAACGTATGAAAAGCCGTTGCATGTGACACGCCATATGATGGGGCTTTATGCTAAAACGCCGCGCGCCAAAGCATGGAAACAAACTTTAATGCAAAATGATTTAAAGCTTTTAGAAGATTTTTTGCCTTAATTATCAGAACGTTAATATATACTTGACTTTACGCCAAAAGTATGCTACACTGTGCAACAGTTTTTAACTTATATTATGAAAGGAGAATTGCTTTGAATACAAAGAAGTTTGCGATGCTTGGAACATTGTGCGCGTTGGCAGCATTTGTTCCGATGAAGACAGAAGCTCATCCGCGTGATCATCGTCCGCATCATAATGATGCCGCCGAAATCGTCGGCGTATCGTTGTGGGGTGCCTCTCAGGTATTAGGTTCGATTTTCGGAACGCCGCGTGTTGTTGTGGCGCCGGCTCCGGTCGTTGTTTCAACTCCGGTGACTTTGCCGGCTGTTGTACCGGCTCCGGTCATTGTTGAACCGACTCCGATTGTTGTGCCGGCTCCGGTTGTTGTTGAACCGACGCCGATTGTCGTTCCGGTTCCTCCTGTTCAAGTAATTACACCGCCGCCGGCTGTTGTTTATGATCCGTGGTACAGACCGTTGCCCCCTCCGCCGCCACGGTATTATCGTCCGGCTCCGCCACCTCCTCCACGTCATTGGCATTCTCGATGGGATCGGCCGGCGCCTCCGGCACTACGTCCTCCGCGTCAATGGGATCGCCGAGACGACAGACGTCCTCCGCGCACAATCGGTCCGAAGCACCCACCGCGCCGTGATGATAGAGGTCGTACTCGATAAATTTTTATACCTTAAAAGCCCCGTTATTTTCGGGGCTTTTTTTACTCGTTTTTTTAAAGCATTAAGGCTTGTAGCAAGACGCGCCGTAGCTGGATTTTCTTAATATTGCACCCGGCGTTTCTTCTGTTTCATCACAAGTGTTTGTTGCTGTTTTACAATTTAACTCATGCTTTTTATAACCACCACAACATTCACCGTTAATTGCTCCGACAACAACGTAATTGCTGTAACGATCAAACACTCCTTCACTTACGACTGAGGTGCTATCGGCATAAACTTTGCAGCATGCAGTTCCGTTTTCTTCGCCGTTGGATCCATTGTAGTTTGCGACTGATATTTCATCGTTTGCGCACCCTTCAACGATTTCCACGCATTCGGCGGCGGCGTTCTTTTCGAAGCCCTCTTCGCAAACATCGCATTCGCAAGTCAAGTCATTTTGCGTTTTACAATTGGCGCCTTTGGCCGGACATTCGCAAGCCGTCCCGTCAGCATTCGCGATCATCGGCGATGAACATTCGGAACAAGCTCCGTTTGTACAAATTCCGTTCGTGCCGCACTTGCCGGTAACGTTCACGATCGCCGGGCAACCGTTCTGCGTTTCGGTGGTTTGGCAAACACCCGGAGTGCCTATCGCAGGGCATTCGCAGTGGTAATCCGTGGAACAAACTTTCGGGCTGGCGCAAGGAATAGCGCTGTTACATTCCGGAGCTGTTCCGCAATCCGGATCCGTGTAACCGTCCGAGCAAGTACAAACGCCGTCGGAACAAGTGCCGTGACCTGAACAAGTCTTACCGTCGCAAGGGTCTGTGGGTTCTGGTCCGGGGCCCGGGTCTGGGTCTGTGCTGCTTCCCGCCGTCAGCCCAAACACCATTGCTTGATCGTCCGCACATGTCGTTAATTTCGTACCGGCTGTATCACTGATTTGCGTATAAAGCTCTGTTTTTTCGTATTGAATCAAGACTTCGCAAACGCCTTTGGCAACGCCGACGACTTCAACCGAATCATTGCCGTTCGCGTCGCGTTTGGCGTATAAAGTATGCCCCGATTCGGGTGTGAAAGCCGTCACTTGATAGCGGTTGATGGCGCCGGTTGTTTCGTGGGTTGCCAGCTCTTCGAAAGCCAAAGAAACATCGTTTAAGATGACGTTTGCTTTATGGCGGTTCATCGCTTGGCGAAATCCCATGACAGCACCGACTGATAGCACGCCGATGATCGCCAGCACGCCCAGCATTTCAAGCATTGACCGGCCGGTATTTTCCATTTCCTCGCCACACATTTGAGTGGATTTTAACTTGTCTGTTTTCATAAAAAATTTCTCCCTTTTGTTATGTTTTTCGTTAATATAATTCGTTTTAAAAAGTTTTACAATGAACGCAAAGTTCATATTTTCGGCTCCGTTAAAACTCTTGATTCATATATTACATAAACGATCGTTTGTGTTCGTCGCTTTTTTGCCAAAACGTAAAATTTGGCTTTTGTTTATTTTCAGTGTGTTATAGAGGGCTCTCTCACAAAAAAATCTATTGACTTTAAACGATCGTTTTTGTCATAATACTGATAGGGCTTTTGAGCCTTTAAAAAAATGATTTTTTATATTAAATGTGCGACGCGGGCGCGCGAGGATTTGCGCGCCGCACATTTGATGGTGCGATGAGATGAAAAGATTCTTCACTTCGCTCAGAATGACGAGTGGAAAAAAACAGCTTATCAAGTGGGGGACGCGCGGCGCGAATTTTTCGCGTCCCCCACTTCGGGACCCATTAAAAAGATTCTTCGCTCCGCTCAGAATGACACCACAGCTTCAAGAGATTCTTCGCTTTCGCTCAGAATGACACCCCGCGTTAAAAGATTCTTCACTTACGTTCAGAATGACAGGTGGGGAAAAGACGCTCAGGATGACAGGTGGGGAAAAACGTTCAAAATGATATTATAGCTTCGACAGTTTTTTCTCATTGCCGAGTCGAAGAAAGAAAATGGCTTAAGTCCTAAATATTAAATCTTAAACCTTAAATACAAAAAATCCCCAATGCCGTTTAAACAAGGGGGATTTTCTTGTCTTTCAAGGAGAAAAACTTATTTCTTTACAGAACCGTACAACGGTGTAATAATCTTTGTCGCCGCAGATTTTACAGGAACTGTGCTGATTTTTGTCTTTGCTAATTTTTTAGCAGGTGCTTTAATCGCAGCAGCCTTTACAACCGGCTTTGCAGCCACTTTGGCAACAGCTTTTTTTGCGGTGGATTTTTTTGCAACAGCTTTTCCAGCCTTTTGCGAATGATTCCAATTGTTGAATTGATCACAAGCTTTCCACCAAATTTCTTCTGATTTTCCTTCCGGACGACCTTCATTTTCCCAAATGTAATAAGCCGCTACACGGATGTATTCCATATCTTTTTCACTCATTTTTACGCTCCTTTTGTTCAGGAAAAAAATAACTACATCTATTAATATAACGCTTATAAAATCTTTTACAAGCATTTTTTTTCATTTTTTGAAAATTTTTTTAATATTTCACAAGTATTTAAGTATTTGTTAACTTTTTTAGAACCATCTTTTGCGCTTGAAATACCAAACTTGTAAAAATCCCAGCACGATCAATGAAAGCGAAATCAGTATAAAGCCGTAAGGATTTTCGGTCACTTCGATCGAATTAGAGCCTAATATTCCCGTGATTAAAGTAAGCGGCGCCAAAACAACCATAATGATTGTAAAAACGTACATTGTTTTGTTTAATTGAACGTTGATACGGCTGTCTAATTCTTCTTGGCTGACCGTCGAATGTTCACGCGCATAATCCAAAGAGCTCACTGCTTGTAACATATCACGGCGAATCGCTCGCAATACAGCGCGTTCTTCTTTGGTTAGTTCCGGCTCTAATGTTTTCAACGAAATGAATACGTCTCTTTGCGGTCCGATATAACGCCGCATTCCCAAAACTTGATGCCTGATGTCGCTGATGCGATAACGTAAAGCGTCGGCGCCCAAAGTATCAACATCAATCAGTTCGTCTTCAATATCGTCCAATCCGTCATCGATTTTGTTCAATACTTTTGAAATGTTCAACGTAATGTTTTCGGCCAAGCGAATAAATACACCGGCCGGCGTTAAAGGTGTGTTTCCTTTGGAAAACGAATCGACCAGCTTTTCAATGGCCGGTTGGCGCCGATGCGATAAAGAAATAATACGATTTTTTTCAATCCAAATCCGCACCGCAATCATGTCTTCAATATCCGCGTTGCGGTTTAAGTTCATATCACGCAAAACAACAAAAGTCCCGTTGGGCAGGGTGAAAAAGCGCGGTTGCGTTTCTTCGTCCAGTAAGTTTTCAACAACCAATTCATCAACGCCGCTTTCGTTTTTCAGCCAATCGACGCTTTCAATATTGTCTTCGTCCAAATGAATCCATAACTTGCCCGACTTAATGCGCCGCATTTTTTGCAAAGTATATTTATCGGCGTGTCCATTGTCTTTTAAACGCAAGCAAAATTCAGATGTGACTCCGGCAACCATTGGTGTTTCTCCTTTCCCTTTTGTTCGTTATCAAGCCAATATACACCCGTAAAGCACCGCAAAGAAATGCATAACGCTGCCCATTAACACAAAAAAGTGCCAAATTGCATGCGTGTATTTACGGCTTTTCCATACATAAAAAGTAATTCCTAATGTGTAGAATAAACCACCTAAAACCAAAAAAGTCAAGCCTGTTTTTGAAATGACTTGCATTAATTGTCCGGACGCCGTCACAACCAGCCAACCCATACCCAAGTATAAACCGACGGACCAAAGCTTTGTGCCATTCGGCGGTAAAATCAATTTTAAGATTGTTCCCAACAAAGCCAATCCCCAAATAATCCCGAATAAAGTCCAACCCAACGTTCCGCGTAACAAAGTTAATAAAAACGGTGTATAAGTGCCGGCAATTAAATAATAAATCGCAATGTGATCACATTTTTTTAAATACTTTTTAGCTTGTTCATTCTTGACGGAATGATAAAAAGTCGACATCGAATACATTAAAATCAAGCTGGTTCCGAAAATCGCGCTGGATACAACCGCCCAAACGTTTGAATAAACCGCCGACATCGAAACTAAAACGACCAAAGCCGCAATCGATAATAAAATACCGGCGCCGTGAATTGAAGCGTGCCATATTTCTTCAACGCCCGTGTAAGCGCGAATCAGTTTTTTTTGATTTTCTAGCATAGTTTTTTCTCCTTGTTTTATTGAAATAATATTTAAGATAGAATTAAAAATAAGATCTGTCAAATAAATACTTGACTTTTTGAATAAAATATTGTATAATATTTTGTCTAATCTTTTTAAAGGAGCAACAATGATTGATTTTGCAGATATACCTAATGATTCAACTAAAAACGGTTTATTGACACGCGATGAAGTGCCTAAAATTATGACGAAAATGGATGAAGGTTTTACACAGGATATGTTAAAATTCTGTCTTTCTGTCGGTGCGGCAAGAATGCGTACAAGCTTTGAATTACCACGTAAATATCAAACATTAAGAAATATTCGTAAACAGTTTCTTTCTGCCGTGCGTCCGATATTTTTAAAGTATTTGCCTTTTGTTGATCCTGATTCGGTTAATGCGCAGTTTAATGGTCACGAAATCAGTTCGTTAAAACAAGGTCATGCACCGGCCGGTTGGAATATTCATCATCAAAAACCGCTCAACTGGGGTGGTCGCAACTTTAATCGTGATATGGAAGACAAAATTGGAAAGGTAAAATTGACGCCTGAGCAAGAAAAAATTGTTTCTCATGACGGTCTTCCGGCACTGAAAAGATTGTATTTTCAGTTGGATAATCATCTGTCCGAAGCGCAAAAAAATAACCGGTTGGAAAATGAGTTTACGAATTTGTTTTTGAACTTTTTAATTTTGTTGCCGATCGATGTGCATGAAAAATTGGAACGTGACTTTATTGCAACACAACACGAACAAAATATTTCGGCCAAACTGGAACAGACAAACAGCCTTGAAGAAAAAGTGGCGTTGCCGTTGTTTTATCCTGTGTGGTCGAATTTTATGTTGAACGGAAAGCATTTTTCCATTGCGAATACAAAATGCTATGTAAAAACGTGTAACAAATACCAAAAAAGAAAAATACAGCAACGTTTGAAAAGGGCATTCAGAGAACGGACCAGATAAAAACCGGACGTAAATTTTAAAAAAAAGGCGATTTACTTAAATGAATCGCCTTTTTTGATTGGGGACGGGGGATATTTAAAATGAAAAGCTTTCACCTAAATAAATCTTGCGGACGTGTTCGTCATTAACGATTTCCTCCGGCGTTCCTTCTTTCAACATAACGCCATCGCTTAAAATATACGCGCGATCAATGATGCCCAACGTTTCGCGCACATTGTGATCGGTAATTAAAACGCCTAACCCTCTGTTTTTTAAATGAGCAACTAAATTACGAATTTCTGATACCGCAATCGGATCAATACCGGCCAACGGTTCGTCCAACAAAATAAAGGAAGGATTGCTGGCCAAAGCCCGTGCAATTTCCAAACGACGCCGTTCACCGCCGGACAAAGCTTTTGAAGGGGATTGTCGTAAATGCGAAATCGAAAATTCACCCAATAAAGAGTCCAATTTGGCTTGGCGTTCTGTGGCGTCACGGATAGTCAATTCCAAAATAGCCATAATATTATCTTCGACGCTTAAACCCCGAAAAATAGACGATTCTTGCGGTAAATAGCCGATCCCTAAACGTGAACGTTGATACATCGGCAAACGTGTAATGTCAATCCCGTCCAAGAAAATTTGCCCAAAATTAGGTTGAATCAAACCCGTAATGCAATAAAAACACGTCGTTTTTCCCGCTCCGTTCGGCCCCAACAGACCGACCGCTTCACCTTGACTGACGTGCAAAGAAATATCACGCAAAACCGTGCGTGTTTTATATGATTTTCCAATGTTTTTTGCAACTAACCCTTTTTCTTGCATTATTTACTTACCTTTATTTTGAATGCGCGTCGGATAAATTGTTCCCTTTACCCTGTGCGGTGTTACGGTTTTTGTGTAATCTGTCTCTAATTGGCTGTGACCGGTTTGCATATCAATAACGGCTCTGTCGCCCATCATCTCACCCTCTGCACGTTGAACGACAACATCACCGGTGATAAATGCTTTCTTTTTGTTCAAATCATAAAACGCGTCGTTGCCCGTAACGGTTTCAGTTCTCGTGACAATTTTAACGTTTTTTTGCGCCTGAACAGACTTTAACTTATACTTGTTTTTGGATATTTGCGTAAAATAAGCCGTCATTTCATCGCTGTAAACTTTATTTGTGCCATCGTCCGCCAAAACATTTTCAAATGCCGTAATGGTTTGTGTTTTTTGACGAATTTCAAAAGCTCTGTCTGCCGTGATAACGACGTTTTTGTTTTGTTCGGGATCTTTTAAGATAACCTTTGCAAAGCCCTTAAAGTCGATTTCTTCTCCGTTTTGTCGCATATAAAAAGCGGTCGCATCTAAATCGGCTTTTTCTCCGCGAATGCGGATTGGTGCGTTACTGTACGCCAATTGATTTTTGTAATCGACGACAACATCGCTTGATGTGGCCGTGTACCCGTTGTCCGTTTTAAAGTGCAAATCTTTTTTAAAATAAACAACTTCCGAGTCTTGATAAAACAGAGCAACCGGCGAATCGGAAAAAATCTTTACGCCGGAATTGAGCGTCATTTCGCCGTAGGGGTTATCCATTTGCACCAAACGTTTTTCCGGATTGACTTCCAAGATTTTATCCGATGTCAAAGTAAACGGTTGACCTTTATCATCTTCCGAATAAAATTGAACTTTTTTCATATCAATTTGCGCTTTGGAGTTTAACGGCGCAACCGAGCTTTTCAATACATCGGATACAAAATCGGCTTTTTTCATCAGCTGCGGCCAAATCAGCAAAGACAACAACAAACCGCCCGCCAATATCGGCAGCAGTATGCGCATAATATGCACAAAGCGATGGTGTTTTTGTAATGATTGAATGCGCGTTTTCACGGTTTTTTTTAGGCCACTCCTGCCGCTAAACATTGATGTAAGTGTAATAATCCGATCGGCTTATTATCTTTGACAACAAAGATGTTTGTGATTTGCCGTTCGTTTAGAATACGTACGGCTTCCACTGCCAACATATTTTCATCGTTTAAAACCAACGGGTGCGTTGTCATTACTTCGGCCGTTTTATGAGCCAACAAATCCGGACAAATATGGCGACGTAAATCACCGTCGGTTAACATTCCGACAAAGTTGCCTTGCTTATCAATCACGCCGACGCAACCCAACTTCTTTTTGGTCATTTCAACCAATGTGTCGGACATCAGGCTGTCATCTTTGACCAAAGGCAATTCATCGCCGACGGCCATCAATTCACGCACCTTTAATAATAGCGCGCCCAATTTTCCACCGGGATGGCGAACGCGATATTGTTCTTTTGAAAATCCTTTCATTTCCAACAAGGTCATCGCCAAAGCATCACCGACGGCCAAGCTAACGGTTGTCGAGGTTGTGGGCGCCATACCGAAAGAACAAGCTTCTTCAAACGGCGGATAGCAAATGACGATATCGGAAGCTTTTGCCAAAGTGCTGTCGGCGCGTCCGACCATACAAATCAACGGGATATTAAACCGGCGCGAAAAAGCGATAATATCCGCCAACTCTTTTGATTCGCCGGAATAAGACAACGCCAAAATCGTATCATCGGTTGTAAACATTCCCAAATCGCCATGACTGGCCTCGCCTGGGTGCACGAAAAACGCCGGTGTGCCAACTGATGCCAAAGTGGCCGCGATCTTTTTGCCGATATGCCCGCTTTTGCCCATACCGGTGACGATAATACGTCCCTTTGTGTGAAACATTTTTAAAACGGCTTCAACAAAGCTGTCCCCCAAAGATTGAGAAACCTTTTTGATGGCGTCAGCTTCCATATCCAAAACATGACGGCCGTGAGCGATAATTTCCTGTCTTTCCATATTTATGCTCCCCTTAAATTATCAATGTTCAAAAATATCCGGATTGTCAAACCCGAGCAAATCCAATTCAGCGCGTGCCGGTAAAAAATCAAAGCACGCTTGTGCAATTTCGGTGCGTTCTTCGCGCGCCAACAAAGCGTCCAATTTGACCTTTAATTCGTGCAAGTATAAGACATCGTTAGCGGCATAACCTTTTTGCGCTTCGGATAATTCTTCTGCGCCCCAGTCGGATTGCTGTTGCTCTTTGACCAATTCGACGCCCAATAATTCTTGGCATATTGCCTTTAACCCGTGCGAAGAAGCGCAAGGACGTGCTAATTTATGAGCAATTTTTGTGCAATAAACCGGCGCACAAACGATGTTTAAATCGTGCTTCATTTTGGCCAAGTCAAAGCGTGCATATTGAAAAATCTTTAAAATTTTGGGGTTGGTTAAAACTTTTTTTAAATTTTTCGGCTCTTTGCCGCGAATAATCTGTGTTAAATAAGCATTACCTTTTCCGTCGCCGATTTGGACTAAACACAATCTGTCGCGGTGCAGGTTCAACCCCATTGTTTCCGTATCAACCGCGATGGTGTTCGGAAAAGTTATGTCATCTGGAAGGTCGCCTTTATAAAAGAAAATCTGCCCCATAAAATCCTCTCTTTCTGCTATTTATGGTGCCCGAAAGAGGACTCGAACCTCCACGCCTTGCGGCTCTCGCACCTGAAACGAGCGCGTCTACCAATTCCGCCATTCGGGCTTTATCTTATGCGATGAGGTTAGGAATATCATCTTTTATCCGTCAAGTCAAGCATTTTTTATCAAAGATTATAAAATCGGCCGCGTGGTGCAAATTTTAAATGTCGTTCAAGTTTTGAATTGCAAAGTTCCAGTTGATTAAATGATTTAATACACCGTCCAAGTAATCCGGCCGCCGGTTTTGATAATCCAAATAGTACGCATGTTCCCAAACGTCAATACAAAGCAGTGGCTTCATTTGACCCAGCGGGTTTAGTGCGTTGGCGGTTTTAACGACTTTTAAGCGACCTTTGTCCAACACTAACCACGCCCAACCGCTGGCAAATTGGGCGGTTGCGGCTTTTTTCAATTCGGCTTTTAAGTTGTCCTCGCTGCCAAAATCGCGCAGGACCATTTCTTTAAAGTTGCCGTTAGGAATATGCTTTTGCGCTTTGTCGGCCGGCGATAAGCTTTGCCAATAAAACGTGTGATTCCATACCTGAGCCGCGTTGTTAAAAATGGCTTGTTCGGAAGGGTACTTTTCCGTGTTCAAAATAATATTTTCCAAGCTTTCTTTTTCCAACGGCGTCCCTTTGACCAGCGCATTTAAGTTGTTTAAATAAGTTGCGTGATGCTTTTCATAATGATAAAACACGGTGGACGCAGTGATATAAGGCTCTAACGCATTTTGTGCATAGGGTAATTTGTAAAGTTCAAAAGCCATTTTTTACTCCTGTTTATTTTGTTTTGACTTTTTATAAATAGGGTGAATTTGGTAAAAAGCTATATATTTTTGAAAAAAAGAGTTGAAAAAAGTTTTGAAATTTGCTAAAACAGTTATAATTATTTATTATGCGGTCGTGGCGGAATTGGTAGACGCGCAGCGTTGAGGTCGCTGTGGGGCAACCCGTGAAAGTTCGATTCTTTTCGATCGCACCAAAAAAAACCGTTGGCAAGCCCGACGGTTTTTTGTATAATGGGTAAAAGTAAAGAAAATGGAGGTAGCCAGATGTCAGATTTGCAAGATGAGTATAATAAAGCAATGGCGGTGCTAAACGACTTGGCCAAAGAATACAGCGTTTGGGTCAAAGACGATTTAAAACGTTTGGACGATGCTTTTTTAAAAGCGCAAGCTTTACCTGTTTGCGATCGCGATCCCGTTGTTCGTGACGAATTGTTTCGTATTGCTCATGATATGAAGGGGCAGGGCGCGACTTTTGATTATGAATTGGTGACTGATATCGGTAACCATTTATGCCGTTATATTGAGCGGCAAGAGTCTTTTGACACCCCGCAAATGCACGCAATAAAAGTTCATATTGACGCGTTGCATCGGGTGATTGAAAATCATTTAATCGGATCGGGAGGCAAAGAAGGACAGGATTTAAAATCATCTGTGGAGGCTTTTTAAATGGGCGCAGCACTCGACAAAAAGCATATTTTGGTTGTTGATGATGATACGCGTTTACGGCGCTTATTGCACCGGTATTTAAATCAAAACGGATTTTTTGTGTCAGAAGCCGCCAATCCCAAAGCTGCACGAGAAATGATGCAGGATTTTTCATTTGATTTATTTATTTTGGACGTGATGATGCCGGGCGAAAACGGCTTTGAATTTTCCAAATGGTTGCGGCAAAATGACGTTCATACGCCGATATTAATGTTGACGGCGATGGGGGAGGTGCAAAACCGAATCGAAGGATTAGAAGCCGGCGTTGATGATTATTTGTCTAAACCCTTTGAACCAAAAGAATTGTTGTTGCGGATCAACAGCATTTTACGTCGCACGGAAATGATTTTGGAAAAACAGCGCCTTAATCGTTTGCATTTTGGGGCGTGTGTATATGATATTGACAGGCAAGAATTATCAAAAGACGGTCAGTTTATTACTTTGACGCCGGTAGAGGCTGAATTGATTAAATTGTTGGCTGCGCGTGCCGGTCAAGAAGTGTCTCGTTCGGAATTGATCGGCTTGACAAACACCCAAAACGAGCGTACCATAGACGTGCAAGTTAATCGGTTGCGCAAAAAAATTGAGCAAGACCCCAAAAAACCGCGTTATTTGCAAACCGTTCGGGGCTTTGGATATTTGTTGTTACCGGATTGATTTTAAAAGGAAAAGCAAAATGAAGACGTTAAAAGTGATTTACCAAAAAATAGCGTACGGTGTCAAGGAAGTTTGGGATTTGATTATGTATGCGTGCAAAAGCTTAAAAGGTCATATTTTCCCCAAAAGCCTGTTGGCGCGTTTTATTTTGATTATTTTGCTGCCTTTGATTGCGCTGCAAATCATTGCTTCTATGGTGTTTTTTGAAAATCACTGGCGTTTGATCAGTCGGCGCTTGGCTTATGACATTGTCGGTGAAGTCGAAGTTGCCGCCAATGTTTTGGATCAGTATCCGGATACCGTTCAAACGGACGAATTGTTGGATCAAATGGAAAAAAGCTTGATCTTTGAAATATCTTTTTCGCGCAATGCTAAATTGGTTTTCAATGACAATGCTCAACAAAACAGCGCAATTGTGAAGCAGGTTCGCAAAGCTTTGTCCAAAATACACTATCCGTATCAAATCCAAGAAAACTTAAAACAAGATCATATTTTGGTTTATATCCAATTGAAAACGGGCGTTTTAGAAGTGCGCGTTCCGAAAAAAAGGTTTTTTAGTACAACGACTTACGCGTTTTTGTTGTGGATGGTTTTGGCGTCGATTTTACTGTTTTGGATTGCTTTTTTGTTTATGAAAAATCAAGTGCGGGCGGTTTCGCGTTTAGCAAAAGCGGCGGAAAATTTCGGTACGGGACGGCCTGTGTTGATGTTTAAACCCGAAGGTGCGTCCGAAGTTCGGCAAGCCGGTATGGCTTTTTTGAATATGCAAAACCGGATTTCGCGTTATTTGTTGGAACGCACCAGTATGTTATCGGGTGTTTCTCATGATTTAAAGACGCCGTTGACGCGTATGAAGTTACAACTGTCGATGACGCGGGTCGAAGGCGCGGAAGAATTGATGGATGACATTAACGAAATGGAACGAATGTTGGAAGGTTATTTATCCTTTGCGCGAGGCGAGGGAAAAGAGCCTGCTCGGGAAATGGAAGTATCTGCTTTGTTGCAGGACATTGTGGAAAAGTTGCGTCGCAACGGTCATCAAATTGATTTACATATTGAACAAAAGCAAGTTATGACTTTGCGTCCGAACGATTTTGCGCGTGCGATTACGAACATTTTAACGAATGCACATCGTTATGCGCATCACGCTTATGTGAATGTGGGTGTGCGTGATGGCTTTTTGGACATAACAATTGATGATGACGGTCCGGGGATTCCTGACGACAAAAAAACGGAAGTGTTTAAGGCTTTTTATCGTTTGGACGCGTCCCGTAATACAAAAACGGGAGGTGTCGGTTTGGGGTTGACTATCACGCGCGATATTGTTTTGGCGCATGGTGGTGAAATTACTTTGGAAAACAGCCCGCAAAAAGGTTTACGTGTTCATTTGAAGTTCCCGATATAAAGTTAATAAAGCGTATCTTTATATAATGAGTGGTGTGATTGTGTGTCTTTAATCAAAGAATCGATCAGCTTTTTGACATATCTTTATATGAAGTGTGGTGTGATTGTGTGTCGGGCGCTCCAATAAAAATGTGCAAAAATAAGCGGGCAGGGCATAAAATTCCCTTAATTTATGGGACAAAACGTTAAAAAAGTTTGGAAAAAAGGTAAATAATGAAAAAAAATTTTAAAAATTTAAAAAAAGTACTTGACAGATGAGAGTGACTCGTGTATTTTCATTTTCATTCGAGTGTGTAGCTCAGTTGGTAGAGCATCTGACTTTTAATCAGAGGGCCCTGGGTTCGAGTCCCAGCACGCTCACCATTTTAAAAATCGGAAGTTTATGCTTCCGATTTTTTTGTGTTTGTTTGTCCGCCACGCCACCCAACTTCCGCCGAATAGGGCGGTGGGTGGTGGACTAAAACAGGAAGCTTCACCGCCTTTGTTTTAAGGGCGTATTTTGGCTATACTCCGCAAATCTATACTTTTTAAAAGAGACCCGCCGTTTTTAGGTCCACTTGCCCCAAGCCACATAAAATAAGGGAAAAAGATGTCCTACGTCCCCCTTGTGGTTCGCAACGCTTTACCATAGCAAATGCAACATCAAAACAGCGGGCTATTTTAATTTATTATACTCTTTATAATTGACGGGGTTCTGCTATTCTGTGGAGAGCCTCTTTATCAGAAACAATCATTGCAAGATATGCAAGCCGATTGTCTGCGACGGTTCCGTGTTAATGCTTAACACCTTCGGGGATAAAAACAACATCGCCTGCTTTGAGTTCTTGGGCAGGCTTTTTGTATTCCGGATACCGGCTATGGACGGAAAACACAAACGAAATTTTCCGGTTTTATCATGGGTCCCTTATTGAACGCACCGAATTCAGCACTCTTATGGGCAGCACTGATATTGTTTTTATTAGGGAATATAAATAACTTTTGCCGATAAAGTATTTGGCGTAAGGCGTGCGTTATTGGCCTTGCCCAAAAAACAGTTTTCAGTGTTTTATGGTGCGGTTGATAGAATATGTGTGTAAATTTTGATAAAACATACTTGCAAAAAGCATCAAAAGTTGTTATTATCGCGCTGTTCAAAATAAAGGGAATCCGATGAAAAACACAAATTGGTACAATATGTCTGTTCAAAGTACTGTTGAGACTTTAAAAACAGACAAAAACACAGGTTTGACTTTCAGTGAAGTTGCTAAACGACAAGCAAAATACGGCCCAAACAAAATGGCCGATAAAAAAGGAAAAAGTGCGCTGCTGCGGTTTTTGTTGCAAATCCACCAACCCTTGATTTATGTGTTGTTGGTTTCGGCCACAATCGCGCTTTATTTTGGCGAATATGTTGATGCCGGTGTGATTTACGGCGTGGTAGTGGCCAATGCGATTATGGGGTTTGTGCAAGAGGACAAAGCTCTGAAAGCCTTGTCCGACTTGGCGCAAAGCTTGAGTGTGCAAGCACATGTTATTCGTGGTTCTCAACTGCAAACAATTGATGCCAAAGATTTGACCTTGGGTGATGTGGTGGTATTGCATTCGGGCGAAAAAATCCCCGCCGATTTGCGCCTGATAGAAGTACACGATTTAAAAGTAGACGAGTCTGTATTGACCGGCGAATCTGTTCCAGTGGAAAAAACGGTAGAAAAACTTGGTGAAAAAACGGTACTTGCCGATCGCACAAATATGGTGTTTGCCTCAACTTTTGCGACATTCGGACAAGCCAAGGCTGTGGTGGTTGATATCGGAGACAGGACACAAATAGGTGAAATTTCCAAGCTGATTCACTCTGTGGAGGATTTGAAAACACCACTGACCGAGAAAATAGAAGCATTTAGTTCAAAGCTGTTGTGGTTTATTGTGGCGTTGTCGGTGTTGGCATTTGGGGTCGGCTTTTTCAAAGGGTTGCCTTTTGTGGATACATTTATGTCGGCGATTGCGATGGCCGTTGCGGCTATTCCTGAAGGCTTGCCCGCCGCTTTGACGATTATTTTGGCAATCGGTGTCGGTCGTATGAGCAAACGAAAAGCCATTGTGCGCAAGTTGCCAGCGGTGGAAACATTGGGCAGTACCTCTATTATTTGTTCGGATAAAACGGGGACATTGACAGAAAATAAAATGACGGTGCAACGTGTGGTGACGATGCACGGCGACTTTGCTGTTTCCGGGACGGGATATCAAATCAAAGGTGCGTTCAAGCCAAATGTAAAAGATAATGCGTTGGAACTTGTTTTAAAGACGGGCGTTTTGTGCAATGATGCGTGTTTAAAAATCACGCCGTCGCGCGTATCTGTCGAGGGGGATCCGACAGAAATCGCGTTGCTGGTAGCGGCCGAAAAGTATGGCCTTTCGGTTGATGCATTACGCGAAAAAGTACCTTACGTGGATGCTATTCCGTTTGAAGCTGCATATCAATATATGGCTGTTTTGGGCGCGGATAAAACGATTTATATGAAGGGTGCGATTGAGGCAATTTTGCCGTACTGTGCTTACCAAATGGACGAAACCGGCCGTTTGTGTGAATTAGATAAAGCCCAAATCTTGCAAAAAATGGAGTATCTGGCATCACAAGGTTTGCGTGTGTTGGGTTTTGCGATAAAACCGGATTTTGTGCCAAACAAACTGAACCATCAAGATGTGCATTCAGGTCTGGTTTTTGTGGGCTTGCAAGCGATGATTGATCCGCCCAGAGCGGCTGCGATTAAGGCAATTAAAGCGTGCCATGCGGCGGGCATTCAAGTCAAGATGATTACGGGTGATCACGTGGTGACGGCCAAAGCGATTGCCGCACAAATGGATTTGCACGGCAAAGGTGCGGCGGTTGAACCTATGATTATGAACGGCACGCAAATCAGTGCATTGTCTGATGCCGAGTTGAAAAAACAAGCGCCACTTATAGATGTATTTGCACGCGTTACGCCCGAAGATAAACTCCGTTTGGTCAAGGCGCTGCAAAAGAATAAAAACATTGTCGCAATGACGGGGGACGGCGTGAATGATGCACCTGCGCTTAAACAAGCCAACATCGGTATTGCGATGGGACAAAATGGCACAGATGTTGCGAAAGAGGCGGCAGACATTGTTTTGCTTGATGACAACTTTGCTACGATTGAAGCGGCGGTTGAAGAGGGCAGATGTGTGTTTGATAACCTGATCAAGTTCATTTTATGGACATTACCGATCAGCTTTGCCGAAGCCTTTATCGTGATGGCTGCGATTTTTTTGGGGCTGACAAGTCCGATTTCTCCGGTACAGATTTTGTGGATCAATATGGTGACAACTATTTTGTTGGGGGTGATGTTCTCGTTCGAGCCCGTTGAAAAAGGCGTTATGGCACGCAAACCCCGTCAGGCAGATGCCCCCATTGTGTCGCGCAACGTATTTATCCGAATGTTGATTGTGACGATTTTAATGACAGTTTTAAGCTTTGTCGCGTATGAGATTATTGCTGATCAACATGCCTTTGTCGAAAAAGGCCGTACCGTTGTCGTCAATGCGATTGTGATGATGGGAATCTTTTTGATGTTTTCGTGCAGATCGTGGGATAAGTCTGTTTTTACAACGGGTTTTCAAGGAAACAAGTATATGGTCTTTGGTGCAGCGGCGATGGTGATTTTGCAAATCATCTTTACGTATACGCCTGTATTTGCTAAGTTTTTCAAGACGGTACCGCTGTCGGCAAAAGCGTGGGGCATATCATTGGCCTGTGGCGTTGCGATTACTGCCGTGATTGAACTTGAAAAATGGATTGTGCGCAAAAAGAATTTAACAGAATAAAAAATTATGCTTTCCTTTGTTAAGGTTGTTCAACAGTTGTTTAAGGGGCTTAACCCATGACTCAGAATGCCAAGCCAACCCTTTCAAAAATCGGAAGTTTGCGCTTCCGATTTTCTTGTGTCTTGTGCGATCTGTCAAAGCCTCAAGTTCCGCCTGATATGGTGATAGGTGGTGGATTAAAACAGGAAGGCTCACCGCCTTTGTTTTAAGGGCGTATTTTGGCTATACCCCGCAATCTATACTTTTTAAAAAAGACCCGCCTTTTTTTTGGCTCGCTTGCCCCAAGCCGCATAAGTTTTTATTATTTATATTATTGGGCCTTGTTTAAAATATCTTGGATAAACTCATTATTATTTTTTTAGTGGATTTTTAACTTTTTTTAGTGTATAATAAATATATATTTATGCTTGTATGTGTAAGTATAGTGCCTTGAAAGGTGGAAAAGAGTTGTCAGAAGCTCTTAGCATCGACGGCGTTTGGGAAGCGTCGTCTGTTGCCGAAAGGTAACAAATTTCTCTGGCATGTAAAAAGGCCGGAGGACTTGTAGCGCATAAAGGCTATAAAGTTATTCTTGATGCTATGTTTTGAAACTCTTCCGATCACCTTGAAAAGGGTAGTTTTTTATAATGGAGGTTTAAAAATGTCACTCAAAGAAGAACTTAAAAAAACAGGGAAAAAAGTAGCTCCAATACTTGCAGCTACGGTTGTCGCTCTTACTCCAAATGCTGCTAAGGCTGAGGAAAATAACACTCCGATAGAGAAAGGTGTAAAAATTGAACAAGTTTCAAAACAACAATCGCGTACGCAATTAGAAGAAAAAGACACGTATCCAGAGAAAAATGAAGCGTATAATTTTGCTTCAAAAGAATCTGACATAAAAGATGGCACAATGACGTTTGAAGACGGTTCAAAAATAGAACAAGAAAGTACAGCCGGTGGTAATCGGGTTACAAAAGTTTATCGAGCTGATGGATCTTTAGAAGAAAAAATTGAACGCTCTTCTGGTGGTAAAGACAGTTTTTATGAATATGATAAAGATGGTTTCTTGAAACAAGTAGTTGAAGTGAACGCAGAAAACGGTTTCCATTATGAATATGACAAAATTGGTCGCCTGCGGCAGTATGGAGAATTGGGACTTAAAATAACTTCATACAATCGTGACGGCAGTAAACAAATTGAAGAACGCAAAGAGGGCGAAAATATGGAAGAATTTAAATCCAAAGAGTTCTATCCAAATGGAAATTTGAAAAGCGAGATCTATTATAAAGTCGAAGGCAAAGACCTGGATCGCGCGCAACAGAGATTGGAAGCGTTTAATAATAATGAGAGCTTGCCAGGCTATGGTTATGAAAAAGTGTATACTGAAAAAGGAGAGCAGTCCGGTGAAGTATATTATGTAAATGGTAAAAAAATTACGGATCATGGCAAGCTATCCGACAAAGATATCAATACATCTGACCTGGTTAAATATGCTTGGAATAGAAGTATAGATACATTGGATCAAGAGGTTGTTCAGCGCATCAAAGATATGTTTACACTTTCGAAAAAAACAGAGGACGTGCAAAATATGCCGGTTAAGACAGCTGCTATAAATAAAATAAAAAATATGCGTTAAAATCGGAAAAATCATTTATATTGGTTAAGTTTAGCCTTTGCATTAAAAAATCGGAAGTTTGCGCTTCCGATTTTTTTGCTTTATAAAAAATACAAAATTCCATAAAGACTTATCTGAAAGAGTGATGCAAATCGAAAATAGCAAATCAGGATTTGAACGAATCAAAAAAATTGTGTTTTGTTTATTTTCAGTGAGTGTCAATTTGAAAATACCTATTGACTTTAAACGATCGTTTGTATAAGATAATTGTAACAAAAGTTTTCGATTTAAACTGTCAAAGGGAAAGAAAAAGTGAATAAAAATCAATTATTAAATATCAAAAAAATGATTTTTGAGTTGGGGCGCGGGGGATCCAAAAATCATTTTTTTGATCGAACGAATGATGCGCGGGAAGTTGAGAGATTCTTCGCAAGCGCTCAGAATGACGCGGGATCAAAAATGTGCGGCGCGGGCGCGCGGAGATTTTGCGCGCC
Organism: uncultured Alphaproteobacteria bacterium; assembly: GCA_934203105.1. GTDB lineage: Bacteria > Pseudomonadota > Alphaproteobacteria > CAAHEQ01 > UBA3637 > CAAHEQ01. Next base: position 633 of record CAKPYQ010000011.1, on the reverse strand, counting down.
GCACATTTGGCGCTTGAGTTCACTTCAAAAGATTCTTCACTGCGCTCAGAATGACGGGCTCGTCCAATGCAAGAGGGGACGCGCCGCGCGAAAATTTTCGCGTCCCCTCTTGGAAAATAACGTGGGCCGTTCGTTGCTTGAAATGCTGGGCGTGCTGGCGATCATCGGGGTGCTGTCGGTTGGCGCGCTCAGCGGACTAAATTACGTAATGGATAAAAATACGGCCAACCAAATTATGGCTGAAGCTTATAATCACGCAAACGCGTTGAAAACGATGTATAAAATCAAAATGGCGGACGGCCAAAATATCTATACCGGCATTAAAAACAATCGGATTCAATCGGCGTATTTCAAAGACGCTTCAAAAAAAGTGATTTTATTGGAAGCCCCCAATATTTCCAAAGGCGTTTGCACAAAATTGATCAAAGATGAAAGCGAAAACGACCCGATTTTTTTATCGATTTTGGTTGATGATGCTTTCGATGAATGCGGGCAAAACAATACGGTTATTTTTGCGTTGAATGGGACGCCTACGCCCACTCCGAAACCAACGCCGGATCCCGATCCGGAATGTAAATCGGACACCGATTGCGGCGAAAATTACACATGTCAAGACGGCGTTTGTGTGTGTTC
>CAKPYQ010000010.1 GCA_934203105.1 uncultured Alphaproteobacteria bacterium | reverse complement strand
GGCTTGGGCTCTGGGGCCTTGTACGGCAGCGCCTTTAGATAAATTCAGCATTCGAAATTGCAAACCGGTTGCATCAATCACGCGTCCCATGACGCCGTCCAAAGCATCAACTTCGCGGACGACCGTTCCTTTGCCCAATCCGCCGATGGCCGGATTGCAGGACATATCACCGATCGAGGATATTTTGTGCGTCACCAATGCCGTTTTAGCGCCTGTACGCGCTGCCGCAGTACAAGCTTCACAACCGGCGTGACCACCGCCTACCACTATGACATCAAAATCAGTTTGCATTTTTGTTGCCTTTTAAAAAAATAATACCGGGGCGTTTATATATAAAACGCCCGTTTTTTGCTACAATAAAAAACCCGCCAAGTGGCGGGCGTTTTTTTGAATTACTGCTTTGTCGGTTTGCCCTGACGTACTTTGTAGCGCGGGTTTGTTTTGTTAATAATCAAAACACGACCTTTACGACGAACCAACTTATTGTTTTTGTCGCGTTTCAAAGCGGCTTTTAAAGAATTTAAACATTTCATTTGTATCACCTTATTTCATAGCTTGTCGAAACTGAATACGCACTTTACACTTTTTTTTTCGTCTTGTCAAGGGGTTTTTTATTTTTCATGCGGATAAAGTTCCGGCAATTTTTTTGTATGAGTGTGCCGACGATGCAAAAAGATCACCGCAATGACCGCAAAACTTAATCCGCAGCACAGCCCGCTGAAAAAATAAAGCAGATTATTTTCTTTGGAATAAAGAGCATTGAGCGGATGGATTTTTTCCTCTGTTGGGGTGTTTTGGGGTAAAACATTGGGTTTGATGGGTTGATTATCGGCATACGCCGGATTCGGATAAACAAAAATGCTTTTTTCTGGTAAAAAGGCTGTCTTAAATGTGCCAGAATCGGTATCGAACCAACGTAAAGATACGGCCGGTAATGTCAACTGACCGGAATGCAGCGGCACAAAAACAAAGGATTGATCTTCTTGTCCGATCAAGCCTTTTGTTGCATCATAAACTTCCTTTTTTTGGGCTTGTTCAGGATAGACTTTAAAATCGGCATTACCGTCGATGTTAAAATCGGGCAACATGCGCCCCAAAGCATTTTGTGCTTGTAATTCAATGTGGCGTGTAATCGGCTTGCCGACTTGAATTTCATCGGCTTGATCGATACCGCTCCACGTTTCATTTAATGTCACATCTGTGCTGGGTAACCACCAACTTTTCCCCGCTTCCTGCGGCTTTGGCAAGACATTGATAAATGTCGGATTAGCCCGTACGGATACTTCTTCGCGATTATCAAATAACGGCTGATAAATAAAATCGTCACCAAATCCAAAAGGCAATAATTGCCGGCTGGGCGTCGGTTTTTTGTAATAGCCTTGAAATAGCGCGGGTTCAATCTTTAAATCGCTGCCGACGCTGTCGGGAAAAATAATATAATCTTGCGTCACAACCTGATACAGCACGTCATCGCGTTTTTCTTGTGATAAAATCGGCGATCCCAAAGGAATCACTTCGGCATTTTTTAGTTCGGGTGCGTCAAAAGCGCCTTCAATTAACCCGACTCGTTCAAAAACCTTGGCGCGATAGATAAATCCGGCGCCTTGATAGGCTGTTTGAGTTAAAGGAGCCGCCTCGATTAAAACGGCCGTCTGATTTTGGATTTGCACTTGCTTTGACAAAGCGTTGACTTGAATTTGTAAAGGCTTTGATTCCTGCGTTCCCCAACGAATAACCGGCACGGTTAATGTGCCCGTACGTTTGGGGTGTAATGTTAAAATAATGCTTTTTTGTTCTTGGTGGGTTTTTCCGTCAAAAAAACTGGCGCTTTTTTCGCCCTGTGACACAATATCAAAGTCGGCGGATAAAGGCGATAGATCCGGCGCGCCTTTTAGGGTCGAATCGGATTGAATTTCTAAATTAAACGTTTGATTTTCGGCAATGTTGGCATTGTCGATTTTGGCCGTCAATTCCGCCAAAGCCGAAAATGAGTAAAGACAAAAAAGTAAGAAAAATAATTTTTTCATAACTGCTCCTGATATTGCTTAAATAATCGATACCTTAACACGCGTCCGGCGTCCGGATTGACTTTATCCAACAACTCTTTTTGTTTTTGTTCGGCCGGTGATAAAACCTGACCGGACGTCAAGTCGGTTGAATTTTCCAAATCCTGCTCTTTGTCCATAGCGGCAACGGATTGTAAAGATTGCTGATTGTCCGAATTGTTTTGTTTTGTTTGCTCGGTTGCGTTATCCGATTGCGAAATGGTGTTCTGCTCTTGGGACGTGGCGTTTTGGTTTTGCTCTTGTTCTTGTTCGCCGGCCGATTCGTTTTCCGGTTGTGCGCTACCTGTTTGATTTTCATTTTGATCGGCATTTTTATGGTCGGCATTGTTGGCGTTTTCTTCTGCGCTATTTTCTTGATTTTGATTGTTTTGGCCGGCATTTTGTTGTTGTTCTTCTGGTGGCGGAGGCAGTTGCTTTTTTAAGTATTCCAAGTTATATGCGGCATCGCTGTGCGCGGGGTCAATTTGCAATACTTTTTCATACGTTTTAATCGCGTTTTGAAGCTTGCCGGCATACGCCAAAGCCGTTGCTTGATTATAAAGTGCTTCTATATCTAGTGAAGCAATGCTTTGAAATTGTTTTTCGGCTTTGTCATATTGGCCGATGTTAAAGTCTGCAATACCTTGCATTTGTTTTTGGTACAGCTCTTGTTCCGAGCGCCACCAAAATCCGGCAAAGGCGGGACGGCCGGCAAAGCAAATCAAAAGCAATGCCAACAAAACACCCCGCCGAAACAATAACGCCGTTAGCGGCAATAAAAGCAAAAGGCCGTAAATACCGATATTTTGATATTGCGGGAGGGTGGCTTGATTATGTTCAATTTTATCGGCTTTGACATCACCCATCAAAGCCCTTAAATCGCTTTCGTCCAATGTGGCGTAGTGATAGCTTTTCCCAAGCGTTGATGAAAGCTTTTCCAAGCTTGCCATTATCGGTGTATCACCGCCCCAAAATCCGCCGCCTTGCAATGAAACGGGGTGAGGGGCCACTTCTCCCACGCCCAAAACATAAACAGGATAATCGCTTTTGTTTGCGGCCATGGCCAGCGGATCGCTTTCAGCTACGCCCGCCGTGATTAACAAAATGTTTCCTTTTTTAAAACCGCTTTGTTTTAATAATTGTTCTGCTCTTTGAATGCCGGCCGGTATGTTTTGCCCTTGCTGTGGCATAATTCGCTCTTTTAAATCCGGAATGATGTTTTTAAAAATGGTTTTGTCTTGGGTCATCGGCAACGCGGTATAGGCTTTTGCGTCCGTCAAAACCAAACCGAAAGTCGAATCCGGATATGTTTCCAGTAAATCGTATAACTTGCGCGTCATTTGTCCGGCAGCGGCTTTGTCCATAGCCGGCGACATATCAACAACAACCGCAATGCCGGAGGAAGTGCTTGCAGTGGGCAAATCTTTTTTTAACAGCGCAGGGCCGGACAAACAGACGCACGCCCAGCACCACAATCCCACAGTTAAATAAGTATAAAAGGGGCTTTCTTTGGCGCTTGTATCAATGGTTAAAGCGGGTAATAAATCGGGGTCGCATACTTTTTCCCACGCGCTTTTGCCAAAGTGGGATCGTTTGACAAGCCCGATCAATACAGGTACAAGCAACAACAATAAAAAATAAGGATAAAGTATTACCATTTAAAGCCTGTCTTTCAAGTAAAATCCCATCAAAAATAAAATCATCGCAACCAACAGCGGGACAAAGAAAAGTTCTTTTTGCGGCCGGATTTTAAGGTGTTTTAAATCGGCCGGTTCTAATTGATCCAATAAACGATAGACTTGTTGCAGGTCTTTGCTTGTTGCTACGCGAAAATATTTGCCGTTTGTATCGTTTGCGATTTTCTTTAATAACGCCTCGTCAAATGAAGCATATATTTTATTTGACCCAATCCCGATTGTATAGACTTTAACGCCCATATTTTGCGCTACTTTAATTGCATCAAGCGGTGATACCGTATTGACGTTTGATACACCGTCGGAAAGCAAAATAATAACTTTTTTGTTCGCCGGAATGTCTTTCATTTGTTTTAATGACATCAGCAAAGCGCTGCCGATTGCTGTATTTTCCCCCGCTATGCCGGCGCCAATTTCACGAACCATTTGCGCCGCCGTTTGGCTGTCCAACGTCAGCGGCGTATAAAGAAAAGCTTCATCGCCGAAAATTGTTAATCCGACGGCGTCACCGGATCTGTTTTTGATAAAATCATAAACGACATTTTGAACGGCGTTTAAGCGGGTTGTTCGTTGTCCGTTCCATTCAAAGTCTGGTGTTGCCATTGATCCGGAAGTATCCAAAGCTAACATCATTTGTCGTCCGGTTGTCGGCAAGTCAACACTTTGTTCATACAAAACCGGTCGCATAGCGGCCACCGTTAATGCGATAAAGCCCAAAATCATCAACAAAGTTGGTATAAAATGATTGACGTGATGACTTTGTCCGGTTTGGTTTTGAAATGCTTTAAAAAACGGCACGCACAGCGCTTTGGATTGAGCCGAACTTTCATACGGCGGGGACAAAAGCCAAATCCCCACCGGAAATAATAACGCGATCGCACAAAACGGCCATAAAAAAACGAAATCCATTTTAACTCCTGTTTTTTACAATATAGGCGTTTTGAAAATGTTTGTCTATGACGATTTTTATTTTCTGTCGCCCATAAAGCGCAACAACATTAAAAATAAGTTGATAAAGTCCAAATATAATTCTAATGCGCCCGAAATCGCCTTTGTTTCGATCAGCTCGTTTGAATCGGATTCGTTGTATAATTGTTTGATCCGTTGGCTGTCAAAAGCAGTCAATCCCACAAAAATTACAACACCGATGATTGAAATGGCATAAGATACAGCAGGACTTTGCATAAACCAGTTGACAATCATCGCAATGATAATGCCCCATAATCCCATGCTCATAAAAGCGCCGACGCCGGTTAAATCACGCTTTGTGGAGTACCCGTACAAGCATAAAGCCCCGAAAGATCCGGCCGCAACGATGAATGTTTGAAATAAGCTTGCCGCCGTAAAGGCCAGCAATAAGACGGAAAAAGAAAAGCCCATTAACGCAGAAAAAGTCCAAAAAATGGCTTTTGCTTTTTTCGGATCGATGTTCCGCACGGCAGAGCCGAACATAAATACCAAAATCAAGGGGGCAAAGATGATTATCCACGATAACAAAGTGTAAGTTAACCCTTTCGGCGTTTGGGTGAATAATAACGGTCTGATAGCATCTGTTGTTCCCAAAAAGGCGGTCAAAGCAGATACCAATAAGCCCAATCCCATTAATTGATAAACACGCATTAAATAGGCGCGTAATCCTTCGTTGATATGTAAAGCCGAGCCTGATTTACGGTCAGTTCCTTCCAAAAAGGAAGAGTTGCGTCTTTGTTGATTATAGTTCATAATTGTTCTCCTAAGTAAAATATCTATTTTAATATAGGAGGCTTTTGCCAAAAGGGCAAGATATTTTTGACATAAAAAAAGCCTTCGCCAATCAGCAAAGACTTTTCACTAACCAAACCACACAGAAACCTTATTTAATTTTCTTTTCAACATACTTTGTATGTTTGCGAGTTTTCGGGTTGTATTTGTTTACTTCCATTTTTTCAGGTTTTGTTCTTGGGTTTTTTCTGGCGACATAAAAGTGTCCTGAACCATCAGTAGCTTCCAGTCGAATTTGAATTGTTGTCGGTTTTGCCATAATATACCACCATAAAAATAAAAATCTTTTTTGTTTAGAGCTGTAATTATACACGAAAAAAAATGTCTGTCAAGTACTTTTTGTTTTTTTTGCACTCTCGTTTGATGTTTTGTTTCAGTGGGGCTTGATTTGAAAAACAAAAGACGCTATCTTAAAATTATTATAAAAAGGAGTTTTGCTATGGAAATGATTGAAGGAAATTTATCGCGCTATTCGACGCGCAAGTTTGATTCGACACAAAAAGCAACGCCGGCACAAATTGAACAAATCTTAAAATGTGCTTGTCAGGCGCCGTCCGCAATGAATAAGCAACCTTGGGCTTTTGTTGTGGTTGACGATCCCGATGTGTTGCAAGCTATTCAAAACACGCACCCTTATGCCGGGTTTTTAAAGGACGCCGGTACCGCAATTATTGTTGTGGGGGACAGTAAAAATTGTTGGGAGGAATATTGGCGCGTTGACCCGTTGCTTGCGGGACAAAATATTTTGCTTGCGGCACATCAGTTGGGACTTGGGACTTGTTGGTGCGGCGTGTACCCGAACAAAGACCGTATGCAAAGCATTGAAAATGTGTTGAGCTTACCGACCGAATATCACGCAATGGCTTTGATTGCCATCGGCGTGCCGTTGACAAAAAAGCAAAACATTGAATCGCGCTATACGCCCGATAAAGTGCATTATAACGCGTGGTGATATTATTCGCGTTCGCGGGCTTTTTGAGCCGATATTACAGTCAGCCAGCTGTCAAAATCACGGCTTTTGCCGGAAGATATGTATTTGGCCGCTTGATATTCCAAAACGTTTGTGACGGCATCGGATCGTGATAAGTGGCCGGATTTGTATGTCTGATAGCCGGTAATGGCCTTTTGCCGTGTTTCTAAAAGCTGTTTTAAATGATAGGCTTTTTTCCATTTGGATAGCAGTTTTTTTTGTGAATCTTCGTGAAGTTGGCTTAACTCATTCCCTTGTGTCGGGAGAAAAACCATTTTAATGCCCAGCCAAAAGGCACGCCACAACTCATTACGAGTCGCAGCATGCCATTCTTTTTCGGCTTGCTTTAATTGTTTTTTTAGTGGTTGCAGGGGAACGCCGACCATATTTTATCCTTATTTCCACAATTCCAAAGACTTTTCATTGTCAATCGCTTTGACGTTGGCAATAAAGTCGTCCAAGTTCATACCGTTCTTTTGGTTATTTTTACGGTCGCGGATTGAAACCGTTCCGCTTTCCAATTCTTTGTCGCCCAAAATCACAGCGTATGGGATTTTTTGTTCATGCGCGGCGCGGATTTGATAACCGATCGTGTTCGATTGACGTTCCATTTCTGCACGAATGCCGGCGGCTTTTAATTTTTCAACCAAAGTGGCACCTGCTTCACGATGTTTGTCGGATACAGGCAAAACACGGACTTGAACCGGCGAAATCCATACCGGAAAAGCACCGGCAAAGTGTTCCGTGATAACGCCAAAGAAGCGTTCCAAAGATCCGTATAAAACACGGTGAATAACAACCGGCGTTTTTTCTTTGCCGTCTTTGTCAATGTATTTGCAACCAAAGCGGCCGGCCAATTGGAAATCCAACTGGAACGTACCCGTTTGCCATTCACGCCCTAACGCGTCTTTCATTTGAATGTCGACTTTGGGGCCATAGAAAGCACCGTCTTTATCTTTGATTTCATAGTTGCCGACACCACATTTTTTATCCAAAATGCGACGCAAAGCGGCTTCCGCTCTGTCCCACGTTTCGATGTCGCCGATAAAATCATCGGGGCGGGTCGATAACTTCATTTGATACTTTAATCCGAACAAGTTATAGAATTGATCCGCCAAAGCAAACAAACGTTCATATTCTTCTTCGATTTGTTCTTCCGTGATAAAAATATGCGCATCGTCTTGGTGGAATTCACGGACGCGGAACATACCGTTCAAAGCACCCGACGCTTCATTTCTGTGAATCATATCCACGTCAGAAAAACGAATAGGCAAATCCGCATAAGAACGAGTCTTTAAGTTGAATAACAACATTGTTGCCGGACAGCTCATCGGTTTTAGGGCATAAACTTCGTTTTCGGGCATTTCATTGGCCGTTAATAAATACATATCGTCTTTGTAATGATCCCAGTGGCCGGAAATTTCCCATAATTGACGAGAATTCATCAAGGGACCCGCAAATTCTTGATAGCCCGCTTTTTCGTGCTCGACGCGCCAATAATCCAACAAAATGTTGTACATTTTCAATCCCTTTGGCAACCAATAAGGACAACCCGGTGCCGTCGGGTCAAAGTGGAACAATTCTAATGCTTTACCGATTTTGCGATGATCCCGTTTTTCGGCTTCTTCCAACATCGTCAAGTGTTGTTTTAATTGTTTTTCGTCGGCAAACGCGACGCCGTAAATACGTTGCAACATTTCGTTGTCGGAATTGCCACGCCAATAAGCGCCTGCAACCTTCATCAATTTAAAAGCTTTTGATGCGCGTCCCGTCGTGGGTAAATGCGGTCCGCGGCAAAGATCTGTGTAATCGCCTTGTCGATAAAGCGAGATAATCGCATCTTCCGGCAAATCGTTAATGATTTCAACTTTGTAATGTTCGCCTTTTTCCTTGAAAAACTCAATTGCTTTTGCGCGCGGCCATTCCATGCGTTCAATCGGCAAATCGCGGTCAATAATTTCACGCATACGTTCTTCAATCTTGGGCAAATCTTCCAAAGCAAACGGCTCTTTTTTGGAAAAGTCATAATAAAAACCGTTTTCAATCACCGGCCCGATCGTCACTTGTGTGTTGGGGAACAATTCTTGTACCGCTTGCGCCATAATATGTGACAAAGTGTGACGCATAACGTTCACGCCTTCGGTTGTTTTTGATGTGACAATAGTGACAGCCGCGTCCGTTGTAATAGGCGTTGTCAAATCTGTTAATTTTCCATCCACTGTCACAGCAAAAGCAGCCAAAGCCAAACGTTCACTAATTTTATTTGCGATATCCATTCCGGATACCGGCGCATCAAATTCCATAACGGAATTATCGGGAAGTTTTATTTTAATCATTTTCATATCCTTTTTTTTACATAATTAAACAAGGCCTGTATTATAGCAGACCTTATTTATTCCGTCAACGGCTTTTTGTTTAAAAATCAGCGTCCGGAATGAATGGCTATATTCAATTGTTTGGTTTTTGTAACGGCCAAAGTGTTAAATAACGTTTTCATCGATCGGTTAAAAAATGTCGGAGCCGTTTTATTGGCCGTCGGATTGTTGCGTAAATAAGAGCTTTCAGGGACAAAACTTTGCTTTGCCGCATTGAGCCAATCTTTTTTGGCGATCGCGCTTAAAAAGTTTTTGTACGTTTCAACGCGCCCGCCGGTTGCCATATCAACGCAAAAAATGCCGGCTTTTGCTTCCGATGGCAAAGCATCGTAATCCATGTTGTATTTTAAACATAAAGGCCGATATTTTTCCGCTTCCATTTTGGCTAAATACTGCTTTGTGTATTTGCGGATAGAATGATTTAAGATCCTGAAATCATCGTGGGTGCTTGTGAAAAATTGGCCGCTTTGAGTGGCATTGTAAGCGTCAATTTTGACATTTTCGGCTTGTTTTAATGACGGCAAATATTGATCAACCGAACTTTCCAATTTGATAAAATCTTCCCTTTCAATCGGTGTTCCAAAGCCGATTTTGACCGTTTTTTTGCCGTTGAATATACCGCAATACGGTTGGCTGTGAAAGCCTTCATAATGCGTGCGAATGGCTTCGTATGTTTTATCAATTGCTTTCGGATCCACCGTCTTTTGAATAATTGAAGTGCTTTGCGGCGTTGTTTTGTCCGGACTTTGTGCCATTGTTGAAACAGCCGTCAATCCAACGGCGCTTAAAGTTAAAAAGCGTTTAAGTAAATCGTTTTTCATTTTAACAGCCTCCTTGTTTGATAAGCCAACATTTGCGACGTTTTATAATGATCGTGCCAAGTGCCGAACGGCGCCCATCTTAATTGAGCGCAACCAGCAAAAGCATTATACACTGATTGATTTCTGTGTTCGGCAACGCCTTTGACGTGCGATTCTTTTGCCATGGTTTGATAATCTTGTTTTTGCGCTGCGGCAAACAGTTTTTTAAATTTCTTGGGATTAAATTTGCCCGCACCCAAATTAAAGTGCAATCCGATCAATTCTTCTTGGGCATTTAAATGTAAATTGTAATAATTTTTTTCACCCAACATTTGTTTGATATCAGTCATCGACTTTGTAATATTCAACGCAAATAACATATCACGGCTTTCTTTTGTGGGGGCATAGGCAAACTTGTTTGCGTAATATTTGGCGCTGAAATTAAAGCCCTTTTTGGCCTGTTCCATCTGAAAAGCTTTTGCTTGGACGAACAAAGCCTTTTTTTGTTTTTCGGTTAAAAGTTTGCCGTTTTTATCCTTGAACTCCAACATCTTAAAGTTCGCATAATCGTTGACGTTAATCCCGACACCCGTATGCAGCAATCCATTGCGATCCAAGTAAAGGTGCGCAATATTGCCTTCTCTTTTTTCCAATTTGTCTTTAATTCCGCGAAAGCACAAATCATCGATTTTCTTTATGGCTTTTTGGACCGTTGAATAAGCGGGGATTTTTGCGGGTAACTTTTGTTGCATCGCGGGTTTAGGTTTAGGCTCTGCCGCGTCCGTTGAAACGGCACCGACCACCAGCGCCCCCGCTGCCAAGGCGCCGCCAAAAGATCGTCTGGTTTTATTTAAAAAGTCTTTTAATGGCATTTTAAATTCCTTTACTGCTCAACACCTTTATTATATCACAGAAGTAAAGAAAATGCAAATCTTATCGCTTTTCGAAAACGATTTTTTGGGTTATGGGGTCAAAATACATTGCCAAACGGCCGTTTTTAAAGTCAATGGCTTTTTGCCCGAAAACATCAAAGCGCCAACCTTGCATAGCCGGTACATCAGCTTTATCCGAACATGATATTTTTTCCAAGTCTTCGGCAGAGGCGATGATTTTGGGCGCGACATCGATTTGTGCGCAGACAATAGTCAATAATAAACGCAAAGCCTCTTTAATGCTGTGTTCGGCTGGCGTCAACGATTTTTCACGCTCCATTTGCGGCATTTGATCGGGCGGCAAAGCCAACGCGCTTTGAACGGTGTCAATGATTTCCTTGGCCATATCTGCGCGCGGGGATAAAACATTTTTGGAACGCATACGCTCTAAATCTTCAACATTTGTGGGGGACAAGGCGGCCAATTCCAAAATCACTTCATCACGCATAATGTGTCGGCGCGGACGGTTCAATCGGATCGCTTTTTCTTCCCGCCACGCACACAACGCCCGCAATACCGCTAAATATTTGGGCTTGGTTGTTTGCGGCTTTAAACGTTTCCACATCTCGTTCGGATCGACTTTATAAAGAGCCGGATTCAGCAAAGCTTTCATTTCATCTTCGACCCAAGCGATGCGATTTTTTTCCTTTAATTCTTGCATCATTTTTTCGTAAACGCGGGTCAGATTAGTCACATCGGCAATCGCATAATTTAATTGCCGGTCCGATAAAGGGCGCACCGACCAATCGGTGACGCGTGAAGATTTATCCAAATCCAAACCTAAATAATGCGCAACGATACCGTGGTAAGAAACGCTTTCGCCCATTCCGCAAACCATTGCACCGACTTGTGTATCAAATAACGGCGTTGGCAGGCAACCCATTAAATCATAAAAAATCTCTAAATCTTGCCTGGCCGAATGAAAAACCTTTACAATTTTTTTGTTTTTCATTAAGTCCAAAATCGGTTTTAAATCCAAGTCAGGTGCCAGCGGATCAATGCAAGCCGCCGTACCGTCCAAAGCCGCGACTTGGATCAAGCATAAAACAGCGCGATATGTCTTTTCGCGCATAAATTCGGTGTCAACAGCAATGAACGGCTGTTTTTTCAGCTGATTACAAAAAACTTTCAGCTGGTCATTTGAAACAATTTTTTCTACCATATCTTACAAAGCCTATAAAAAGTTATTTATCCTTTATACGCCTATGCGCAATCAGATTCAAGTGCTAAATAACCTTTTTCGCCTAAAATTGTTCCGGCGATGGCCATGTCATGCCCGATTTCATCGTTTAAAAAAGCGCCTAAATCTTGCGTCGGAACGGCTTTGATTTGTTCGTATTCGTCCTGCATCGCGGATATATGAGCGCGTTTGATTGCAAAAGACGACATCGCAATATCTGCGTGCATAACAATCGAGATATGATTTTCTTGAATACTGCTTTCTTCAACCAAGGCAAAATGCGTTAAGTCGTTTAAAAAATGTGCGTCAACATTGATTTCATTTTTTAATGCGATTAAAAATGCTTTGACGTAATCGATTTGTCCGTCATGTGAAAAAGTTTCGGCGCCGATATACTCGGACGGTAAAAATCCCCATTCGTTTGAACGCGTCGCGACCCAATTTTGACGCTTTCCGAATAAAATGCCGTCTTGGCATGTTAAAAAGCCCAATAATGAAACCGGACAAATGTTTAAAATCGGTTTTAATCGGGGGTCTAAATGTTGAGCAATTAAATACTTATATTCAACAAAAGTGCCGACAATTGCATTTTCGTTGACCGATGTTGCAGTGAAGATTTGGCCATTAAAAAGGCGGCTGTCCAAATGGGATAAAGCCGCCTGCCATAATTCATTAACTCGACATTCGATTTCTTGGGTAAATTGAAGACAATCAGATTGAACAATCTGAAAAGAAGAGGACAAATTTTTTATCCTTAACATTATGCTATGACCTTTCCTATTTCGTTTTCTTGATAACAGAGGTACTCATATCATAACTATCATTATTAACACATTTTTAACCTTTTGTCTATAAAAATTTAAAATTGCGCTTTTTAGTGGTCTAAAGCGCGGAACAAAAACGGAATCTTCGCTTAATAATCGAGCACAAAAAGAAAAACAAAAAACGACTCGAAAAAAATTTAAAAAAGCGATATATTAAAAAAGATGATAAAAGATAGATTGTTAACTCCTTTGCTAAAAGAATTGTTCTGTCTGTTGGATGAGCAAGTTTATTTTGTGGGCGGCGCCGTCAGGGACGCTTTGTTGTCGCGTCCCATTCACGATGTGGATTTAACGACGCCGTTTACGCCAAATCAAGTGATTGAAAAATTGCAAGCCTCTTCGATTCGCATTTATCCGACCGGCATAGAACACGGAACATTGACGTTGGTTTTAAAGGATAATACCACCCTTGAAATAACCTCTTTTCGAACAGATGATCAAACCGATGGACGTCACGCCGTTGTAGCGTTTGGGACGGATATGCGTCAAGATGCGTTACGCCGGGATTTTACTTTTAATGCGCTTTATATGGATGGGGCGGGACGGCTTTATGATTTTACACGCGGCGTGAAAGATTTAAAGAAGAAAAGGTTGCGCTTTATCGGACGGGCTGATAAAAGAATCAAAGAAGATGCGTTGCGAATTTTGCGATATTTTCGCTTTATGGCGCAGTTGGAAATAAAGCGGCCGGATAAAGAGGCTTTAAGGGCGTGTCGGCAGTTGCGCGGGCTTTTGGACGGCTTGTCAAAAGAGCGAATCCGCGATGAAATGTTTAAATCATTGGCCTGTGACCATCCGCTTTGTGCATTGCATTATATGGCGCGTTGCGGAGTGTTAAAGCAAATATTGAATAGGGCGGATTTGCAGGCTCTGCGTCGCCTGTTGCATCAAGAAAAGCGTGCCGGTATCAGAACGGGGGCTTTATTTCGTTTGTGGGTTTTAACGCAGAGGCAGATGCCAAAATGGCCCCTGACACGCGCGCAGATTCGTTTGTTGAACGATTGGAATAAAGCTTACTTTTTACCGCTTCAAACACGCGCCGATTTTTGTCGTGTGCTTTATTATTATGGCAAAGATACCTTTTTAAAAATGATTTTAATAAAAAGGACAAACATTTGCTTTTCATCGATGCGATTTTTTGAAAGTTTGCCCGTTCCAAAGCTTTGCTTTACGGCAAGCGATGTTGCTGCGCGCTTTAAAGTTCAAGGTCAGGCTTTGGGGCAAAAAATAAAAGTTTGTGAAGATATATGGCTGAAAACGGAATGCAGAGCAAAAAAAGAGGTTGTCTTTCGCCAAATATTGGAGTAAAATAAAATAAGATAAGAAAAATAAAGAGGAGTTTATTTAAAATGAAACAAAATAACCAATCCGGACGTTCTATGATTGAAATGCTGGCTGTTTTGATGATCATCGGTGTTTTGACGGTCGGTGCTGTGACGGGGTTAAGTCAGGCGGTTGATAAATATAAAGCCGAAAAAATTCATTCCGATGTGCAATATATCAATCAAGAAGTTGCAAACCTGTATTCGTGGATGCGTAATTATCCGTCTGTGGCAGATATGAATCGTCTTTGCAATAATGATGTTTTTCCGGACGGTTGTGACAGCTCTAATGTTGCGGCAAACCCGTATGGCGGTCAATATGCTATCAGCTTTGACAAAGGCCAAATGATCATAAAAGTTGATGGACTGCCCGATGAAGTTTGTAAAGACTTGACGTTGCGGGAATGGAGCTATGTTGCCGAAACGCCTTCGTGCAGCAGCGGTACACTTACTGTTAAATTTTATTAAGCCAAATGATCCAATAAATAATCCGGTGTGACGTTTTGCGATGCGGTTAATTCGTCTAATGTTTTGCCGGCTTTTAATTCGTCCGCCGTTATGCCGGTGCCGGTAATCAATACGGTTTTAAGACCCGCTTTATAACCACCCATAATGTCGGTGCGCAGCGTGTCACCCACCATGACGGCTTTGTCGGGCGCTATACCCGTTACTCGCAAAGCAAATTCGTATATTTCCGAATAAGGTTTTCCGATCCACCAAACTTTCCCGCCGTTTTCTTCATACCATTTGCCCAAAGAACCGCTGGTGACGTGCTTTAAGCTTCCGTGAAATGCAAAGTAATCGGGATTCGAACAAATTGCCGGCAGCTTTTTATTTAATGCCGTCGTTGCATCGTTTAAAAATGGCGCCAAGTCTTGATAACAAACATGGTCGGGTCCCCTTAACGCACCGATGTAAATGGCTTTTGCTTGGGTAATGTCGGTTGTTTGTCGGTGCAACACGCTGTTTAATAATAAATCATTTGGTAAACCGATTAAAAAATACTTGCCGTTTTGATCCCCCGTTACCGAATCCAAAAAAGCGTTTTGCTCCAACTTTGTTTTTAATACATCGCCTGATGTGATGACGTCGGTATAATGAACGCCCTGAATAAATCCGTCTTTTTCACGCTTGGCTTTAAAGTGTGGGCTGACGGTTGTAGCATTCGATAAAATGTAAACTTTTTTTCCCATGCGGATCAGTTTTGAACAAACATCAAGTGCCGGCGGATAAAAAGCCGCTCCATCCCATAAAACACCGTAAACGTCGATAAAGAACGCCTCTGTTTTGTCGGCAATTTGTAATAACGAAGTAATTACTTGCATACAGGGCAATATCCAGTTAAGTGTTCTTTGTTGGAATCATAGCTTTCGCAAGCTTTCCTGATGATTTCACGGGCGTCCATATATCCCAAAAAACGTTCGATTCTGACTTCTTTTTTCTCCAAAACTTTATAGTCTTCAAAAAAGCGTTTCAGCATTTGCAAACGGTGCGGTGGAAATTGTGAAATATCTGTATAGTGTGCATATTCCGGATCGTCCGCGTGAACGGCGATGATTTTGTCGTCTTCTTGTCCGCTGTCTAACATTTTCATCACGCCGATCGGTCGCGCTTGCATAATACACAATGGGACAACAGCTTCTTGTCCGAATACTAAAATATCCAACGGGTCGTTATCATCGCAATAAGTGCGCGGGATAAAACCATAGTTTGCCGGATAATGAACGGCGCTGTACAAAATGCGGTCAACTTTAATCAATCCGCTGGCTTTGTCCAATTCGTATTTGATGTTAGAACCCGACGGAACTTCGATAATCGCCCGTACCATTTCCGGATTTTCCGGTAATCTTTCTACGTCATGCCAAGGGTGCATATTTAACTCCTTTATAAAAAATATCCCCCTATTATACGCTTTTAATTTGAAATGTAAAGCCTTTATTAACCTTTGGTGTCGTATACAAGGTTATGTTTAATTTAAAATAAGGAGATATAAAAATGGTTTTAGCTTTAATCGTATTTGCTATTGTTGTGGTTTTGTTTGTCAACATTTATAATAAATTGGCTCGAAAACGTCAACAAGTTAAAGAAGCGTGGAGCAATATTGATACGCAATTAAAACGTCGTTATGATTTGATTCCGAACTTGGTTGAAACGGTAAAAGGTTATGCCAAGCATGAAACTCAAACTTTGGAAAATGTGATTGCCGCGCGTAATATGGCTATGCAAAACGCAGGTGCGGGGTTGGACACGCGTGCCAAAGATGAAAATGTATTGACGGGCGCGTTGAAAAGCGTATTTGCTTTGACGGAAAGTTATCCGGATTTGAAAGCCAACCAAAACTTTTTGGAATTACAACAAGAAATGACCGATACGGAAAACAAAATCCAAGCCGCGCGCAGCTTTTATAATTCGGTTGTACTGTCTTTTAACACGCAAATTGATACATTCCCGTCGAATTTGATTGCGGCTCGATTCAATTACACGAAAGAAAAGTTCTTTGAATTGGACGCGGCCGAAAAAGAATTGGTGAAAAATGCACCAAAGGTTTCCTTCTAAATAAGGGGAAGATGAACAATGGCACAGGCTTTTTCTGCTTATGATTATATCACACAAAACAATCGCAAGACCGGATTGCTTGTGCTGTTGTTTCCGCTGACTTTGCTGTTAATGGTATGGTTGGCGTGTTTTGTCGCCGTTCTTTTGGTCGGAGACGAAGACTTTATCGTATGGGGTACTTCATACCTGCCCATCTCTTTGGGTGAAGTGGAACCGACAGAGGTGAATGCAGCCCTTGGGTTTACATGGGCGTTTGCTGTGCCGACGTTTATTGTCGCGGTTGTTTGGATGACGATTTCTTATATGTTCGGGGATAAAATGATGATGGCTTTTGCCGGCGCTGCCCCGATGAAAAAATCGGACAATCCAAAGCTGTATCGCTTGGTTGAAGATGTGGCGATTATGGCGGGGCTTCCGATGCCGAAAATTTATTTGATTGATGATGAATCTTTAAATGCTTTTGCGACGGGGAAAAATCCGAAAACGGCCTCAATTGCTTTTACAACGGGCATTGTCGATAAATTAAAGCCGTTGGAATTGCAAGGCGTGATCGCTCATGAAATGAGCCATATCGGGAACCGTGATATTCGCTTAAATATGTTGGTGATTACCGGCGTGGGTGTTTTTGGTTTTTTGGGTGAAATGTTGTTGCGTACACGCGTTCATTCTTCTGATTCCAGAAGCAGTAAATCGAACGGACAAGCAGCCGCTTTGATCTTTTTTGTAGGGCTGGCTTTAATGTTGTTTAATTGGATTGTTGCGCCTTTATTGCAATTGGCTTTGTCCAGAACGCGCGAATATGCGGCCGATGCAACGGGAGCAAAAATCATACACAATCCGTATGCGTTGGCGGACGCTTTGGAAAAAATCAGCAAAGACTGTCGCGTTGAAGCGTTGGATCAAAAAAATTCTATGGCTGTTGCGTGCATTGCCAATCCGTTTGATAAGATTTCACAGTTATATTCGACGCACCCGCCGATTAAAGAGCGGATCCGTCGTTTGCGTTCGATGTAGGGAAGATGTCAAAGCTTTATATTGATGATATGCGCCGGCCACCGGATATGACGTGGAATTTGGTTTGCGATACGGCAAGCGCGATAGAGTATGTATCTTCCTATGGCTGCCCCGATGAAATATCGTTTGATTATTGTTTAAAAGACGGGTTGACGATTATGCCGTTTATTGAGTGGCTGATTGCACAAGATAAAGCGTCGGGAGGTGCTTTTATTCCAAAAGATTTTCAATTTGACTCGCACTCATCGTCGATTTTGGGAACACAGCAGATTTTAAACACTTTGACAAAGTATTTAAATGCGCGTAAAAAATAGCTCTTGAAATTATCTGCCGGCGATGTATAATACTTTCATCGTTTAATTTAACAATAAGGATTTGAATATGAAAACATTGATTTGTATTCCGGCGCGCTATGCGTCGACGCGTTTTCCGGGCAAGCCGTTGGCAAAAATTGCCGGTCGCGAAATGTTGTTGCGTGTTGTGGATAACGCGCGCAAAGCGGCCGCAAAGTTTCAAGATTGTGAAGTAATCGTTGCAACGGAAGACCAACGCATTGTTGATTTTTGCAATGCAAATGGAGTAGAGGTGCGCTTGACCAGTGAAAACTGCTTGACGGGTACGGATCGTGTGATGGAAGTTGTGAACTCTTTGCCGCAAAAGCCGGAGTTTGTTTTGAACTTGCAAGGTGATAACCCGCTTTGCCCCGGTTGGTTTATCGAGGCGGTATTGGGCGAATACTACAAAGATCCGACTGTGGAAGCGGTGACGCCGGTTACGCAATTGTCTTGGGACGATTTGGATAAGTTGCGCGAAAACAAAAAAACAACGCCGTTCAGCGGAACAACAGCCGTTGTTGATGCTGCGGGTAATGCTTTTTGGTTTTCAAAAAACATCATTCCCGCTATTCGTAAAGAAGATAAACGTCGTGCAGAAATGGCTTTATCGCCTGTGTTGCGTCATATCGGTTTATACGGATATCGCACGGATATTTTGCAAAAAGCGACGGCTTTGCCCGAAGGCGTGTATGAAAAATTGGAAGGTTTGGAACAATTGCGTTGGATTGAAAACGGAATTAAAGTACGCACTGTTCGTGTAGAATATGGCAAATATGCGCCGATGGCGTCTTTGTCCGGCGTGGATAATCCGGAAGATGTGGCGCGGGTAGAGGCTGTTTTAAAAGAATGCGGAGAGTTATAAAATGACAACCAGAATTATTGTTGCTCGTCACGGGAACACGTTTACAAAAGATCAAACACCTTTGCGCGTCGGGTCGCGGACGGATTTACCGCTTGTTGAAACCGAACGCGGGACAAACATCGGGCTTTATTTGAAAAAGTTTAACTTGGTGCCGGACGTTATTTTTGCTGCGCCTTTAAAACGCACAATGGAAACGGCCAATTTGGCTTTAAAGGCTTTGGGCGGCGGCATTCCTTTGTATGAAGATGCTTCTTTTAAAGAGATCGATTACGGCCCCGATGAAGGCAAACCGGAAGACGAAGTCATTGCCAGAATAGGGCAAGATGCGTTGGATCGTTGGAATAAAGATGCGGTTGTTCCGAACGGGTGGATTGTTGATGTTCCTTTTATTATTCAAACGTGGAAAGACGTTGCGAAAAAAGCCCAAACACAATTCAAAGACAAAACGATGATGATCGTATCCAGCAATGGGATTATCCGCTTTGCACCGTATTTAACGGGTGATTTTGACGCGTTTGCGGCGGAACACGAAATTAAAGTCGGTACGGGGTGCTTGTGCGTGTTTGAAAAAGAGGACACGGACGATAACTTTAAATGTGTTGCATGGAATGTGAAACCGGCGCATTTTTTGCCGTAAGCAAATGATCGATACAGATGACTTTTATTTGCCGATAACAGAGGCGTTATTTCGTGGTGGCGTTGTTGCGTATACTTATCAGCGCATTCGTTGCCCCGAATATGATGCTTTGTTGGATAAAGCGGTTGCTTTGGCTGTATCGTCCGATCGGCCGACGTTTATTCAAGTTTCTGGTATTCCGGGGGCAGGAAAGTCTTGTTTTTGCGGTCGACAGTATGCGGACGCTTTGGTGGTTCAATTTGATGCGATTATGGCGCATATTGAAGCTTATCAGCAAGATTGTGTGCGTATGGGGTTGATTCAGGCGTTTTCCAAATGGGAAATGCCGGCGCGTGTGATTGGCTACGAGCTGATCCGCCGATTGATTATGCGCAAAGCGTCGTTTGTGTTGGAACACAGCGGTATGAATGCAGCGCATATTAAATTGGTGGAAGTTTTAAAGCGTCAAGGATATCATACGCAAATCCAATTTTTGGGCTGTGATGTGAAAGAGGCTTGTCGGCGCGTTGCCGAGCGGGAAAAAAAGATTGCGCGTCATACGCCGCCGGAGTTGATTTTGAAGCGTTCTGCCGCGATATTGGAGTATTTGGATACGTATAAAAAAATAATGGACGATGCTTTTATATGGGATTTGACGAACGCGGAAAATTGGCGGTGTTTAGAGCATTGGCAAAACGGTCAAAAAATCAGTTAACCAATCGATAAAAAAACAAAGCCCCGCAGGAGAAAAAGCGGGGCTTTCTACACAACGCTTTAATGAAAAGATTAATCAATAAAGCGAACTTGTGTTCCTTGCGGTGTATCTTTGACTTCAATCTTGCGCGCAACCAATTCGGCCTTTAATGCGTCGGCAGTTGCCCAATCTTTGTTTTGGCGGGCAGCTTGGCGACGATCAATAATGTCTTGTTCTTCGGCGGTTAATTGTCGCGTTGTTTTTTCTTTTAAAAGCCCAAAGACCGTATCAAACCGGCGCATTTGGTCGGTTACTTTTTGCGCGTCGTCTTTGGATAACTGATCAAAGTTTTTATTGATTAAGTTCATCAATTCAAATATGCAAGCCAATCCCGCCGGCGTATTTAAATCGTTGTCCATAGCGTTGGTAAAGTCCTCATTTGCTTTTGCCAAAGCGTTGTCAACATCGCTCCACCCTGAACCGTTGGCGTTGTCCAAACGATCCATAAAGTTGTCGAACTTGTCAATAATGGATTTGTTGCTTTCCATATTACTTTCCAAAAAGTCCAGCGCTTGACGATAACTGGATTTTAAAAACTCATATCGAATGGCGCGTTCGTTATAACCTTTATTCAATAAGTCGTGCAAAGTGTAAAAGTTATGCTTACTTTTAGACATTTTTTCGCCGTTGACTTTTAAATAGTCGTTGTGCATAAAGAAATTGCAGAACATTGTTCCGTAAGCACTTTCGGATTGAGCGATTTCGTTTGTGTGGTGTGGGAAAATCAAATCAATTCCGCCCGTGTGAATGTCGAACGGTTGGCCCAAGTATTTGTGCGCGATTGTCGAGCATTCAATATGCCAACCCGGACGACCTTTGCCGATGCGCGTTTCCCAAAAAACATCGCCGTCGGCTTCTGTCCACGCTTTCCATAAAGCAAAGTCTTGCGCATCTTCTTTTTCGTATTCGTCGGATAAGCGTCCGCCGGCATTGGATAGCAAAGAACGAGCGTCAATGTTTGCCATTTTGCCATATTCCGGAAAAGCCGATATTTTAAAGAAAATGTCCCCGCTTGGAACTTTGTAAGCAAAACCTTTTTGCATTAACAATTCGATTGTGTCGACCATTGCATCGATTTCATCGGTTGCGCGCACAACTTGCGACGGTTTGCCGACGTTAATAATTGCTAAATCTTTGAAAAATTCGTTCATATAAAACGTGGTGTAATCACGCAAAGATTGACCTTTTTCACGCGATGAACGGATCGTTTTATCGTCAACGTCCGTGATATTCATAACGAATTTAACATCATAGCCTTTAAATTTCAAATAACGGTGCAACAGATCGTAAAAAACATATGCGCGTAAATTACCGATATGCGCATAATTGTAAACAGTAGGGCCGCAACCGTACATACGAACGGTATTGCTGCCATCAATGGGTTTAAATTCTTCGATACTGTGAGATTTTGTGTTGTAAAATTTTAACATCATTTTTCCTTGTCTTTTTGAATATATAAACTAAAATAACCGATTTTTTCCAAAATAGCAATAATTATTTGTCCCGACAGGGACAGCTGTTACAGTAAATGAATTCCGGAGCAATACGGATATTTTCCCATGCCAAAGTAAAATGTAAATGCGGGCCGGTAGCGCGTCCGGTCATACCGACTAAGCCCAAAATGTCGCCTTGCTTTATTTCGTCTCCGGCTTTGACATCGACGCGGGATAAATGCGAATATCCGCTTTGAATGCCATTGCCGTGTTCGATCAAGACCGTGCCACCGGTGTAAAATAAATCATTTTCGGCCAATATTACAACGCCGTCTGCCGTGGCTTTGACGGGCGTGCCTTCGGGAGCCGCCATATCCAAACCGCTGTGCGGGCGTTGAGCAATGCCGTTGATCACGCGATATGATCCGAAATGCGATGAAATGCGCGTCTCTTCAACTGGTTTTATAAAGCAGGTCGGAAACGTGTCTTTAATCGGGCGTTTGGCTCTGGCTGTATCCAGCAAGACTTGTTCAGATTGAATGCGTTTTAAATCTGTGGCGCTTGGCGCGACAGTGCGTTGCGGTACGCCATCAAAGATATCCTTTTGCCATGTTCTTGGAACAACTTTGAAATACAGCTTTTCATCTTTTGAAAAAAAGCCGCGCTTGATTGTGATTTGAATTTCCGGCCGTGCGTTGCGACCCAACGCAAAAACATATTTGCCGTTAATGACGGGAACTTTTAAATCTTCGTAATATATTTGTTCGCCTTTTTCGGCTGTGCCATAAACGAACATTCCTTGTGTCAAATCATCGGGAATTGTAAACGCCAAGGCCGGTAAAGAAAAAAGCCAAAAAAACAAAAACTTTTTAATCATAATATATAAAGCGTATCACGAAAAAAGAGCTCTGTCAAAAAGTTTTTAAAATAAATCCAACTGTTCAAAGTCTTTGTTTTTCTTTTCTTTTTGCGGAGATACGATGACAACGCCGTCCGCAAAGCGTAAGTTCATTTTAGCACTGGCTGCTGCTGTTTTGGCGGACGAAATTAAATGTCCGGTGGGGGCGGTGACAAAAGCAAATCCTTTTTCCAGCGTTTTTTCATAACTTGCCGCATCAAGCAAGCGAGAGGCCATATTCAACCTGTCCGAATAACGCGTAAAAATATTATGTATAGCGGTGTTCAGTCGTTCGGTTCTGTCGTCCAATTTTTGCACGGACATTTCCACGATTTCGCGCAGGTTGGGAATGCCGCGGACCAATCCGTCCAGCTTCATTTTCTTTTCATTGAGCAAGCGGATCAGGCCATCATTTAATCGACTTTGTGCACCGTCCAGCGCTGTTTTGATTTCCAATCGAACAGGCACGGCTTTTTCGGCCGCTCCGGTTGGTGTCGGGGCGCGTAAATCGGCCGCATAATCGATTAACATCGTGTCGGTTTCATGCCCGACGGCCGAAATGATCGGAATGACAGAATCGGCCACCGCACGAACGACAATTTCTTCGGAAAAAGGCAATAAGTCTTCCAAAGATCCGCCACCACGCGCAACAATTAAAACGTCCGGTCGCGGAATTATGCCGTCGGGGGTGGATAGTCCTTCGGGCGAAATGGCGTTAAAGCCTTTGATCGCAGTGGCAACTTGTTCGGCGGCACCTTCGCCTTGTACCAACACCGGCCATAAGTAAACGGGGCGCGGAAAACGATCCCGCAGCCGGTGCATAATGTCCCGAATGACGGCGCCGGTCGGTGAGGTGATAACGCCGATATTTTCCGGTAAAAAAGGAATGGCTTTTTTGCGAGCCGGATCGAACAAGCCTTCGGCAGATAATTTTTTCTTGCGCTCTTCCAACATCTTTAAAAGAGCCCCTTCGCCCGCTACCGCCGCCGACGATACAATCATTTGATAATTTGAACGCCCTGCATAGGTGGTCAGCTTTCCTTTGGCAATGATTTCCAATCCGTCTTGAATTGCTGCGTTTGTTGTGCTGTCTGCCCCGCGCCAGCAAATCGCATTTAAAACAGCATCTTTATCCTTTAACGAAAAGTATATGTGTCCGGAAGAGGCGCGCTTCACGCCTGATACTTCGCCTTTGACCGAAATATCCGCAAAAGCGCTTTCGACGACGTTTTTTAATAAGCCGGATATGTCCGATACAGAAAAAACAGGTGCTTCCATTATCTTAATCCTTTAAAAAAATCACTCATTAAACGAGCGCATTCGGTTTCATCAATCCCGCCGATGATTTCCGGTTTATGGTGGGTTGTTTTGTGTTCATATAAATGAACGCCGTTTTCTACCGCACCGGATTTTACATCGTATGCGCCGAAAAAAACCTTGTCAATTTTCGCCCAAGATAAAGCCGCTGCACACATCGCACAAGGCTCTAATGTAACAAAAATGGAATATCCCGACAAATTAAAATTGTTCAATAGCTTGCCGGCTTCACGCAAAGCCAAGATTTCCGCATGGGCAGTCG
This sequence comes from uncultured Alphaproteobacteria bacterium, assembly GCA_934203105.1. Taxonomy (GTDB): domain Bacteria; phylum Pseudomonadota; class Alphaproteobacteria; order CAAHEQ01; family UBA3637; genus CAAHEQ01. The sequence goes on along the minus strand of CAKPYQ010000010.1, from coordinate 30,725 downwards.
GGTCCTTGTTTGTGACAACCAAGTTATGCGTTTGGCATAAAATGCGCTTGCTGTGCGTATCGAAAACCACGGCGCCGACGGGCGTTTCTCCCGCGCAAAAAGCTTGATTTGCCATCGCCAAAGCCGATTGAATAATTTTTTGCAATTTTTTTCTTCCTTTTATGTTGTTTAGTCGTTATAATATCATAATCATGGAAGAAAAGAAAGAACGAATTGCAAAAAAAATCGCCGCGGCCGGATTATGTTCCAGACGCGACGCGGAAAAATGGATTTTGGACGGCAGAGTTGAAGTGAACGGTCAAAAGCTGCTCACCCCTGCTTTTGTTGTTTCGGATACGGACGAAATTGTTGTTGACGGGGTTGCTTTGAAAAAGCCCGAAAAAGTCCGTATGTGGTGTTATCATAAACCGGTCGGATTATTAACAACTTTTAAGGATCCTTTGGGGCGTCCGACGGTGTTTGATGCTTTGCCTAAAAGTATGCCGCGCGTGGTTTCGGTCGGGCGGTTAGATTTGAATTCGGAAGGCTTGCTGTTGTTGACAACCAGCGGTCAAGTTGCGCGATCGATTGAATTGCCCAGCCGCGGTTGGCGCCGTCAATATCGCGTTCGCATTCACGGGCAAATGACGTCGGAGATGATTATAAAAGCGCAAAAAGGCCTGACCATCAAAGGCATTCATTATGCGCCGTGTAAAATAGAGATTGAAAGCACGCAATCGGGTGGTAAAAATCAATGGATATTGGTGACGTTGACCGAAGGAAAAAATCGTGAAATCCGTAAAATGATGGAAAGTTTCGGGTTTCAGGTGTCACGTTTGATCCGCATTGCCTATGGGCCTTTTCAATTGGGCAATTTGGGCAAAGGCGAAATCAAAGAAATCCCCTATAAAGTCATAAAGGAGCAAATCGGATGCGAATTGTAGGCGGCTTTAAGCGCGGTAAAAATTTAATGACTCCGACGGACGAAAAAACGCGCCCGACGTCGGACAAAGCGCGTGAGTCTTTGTTTAACATTTTAACATCGATGTTGATGCGCGAAGATAAAAATTGGTCAGACATTGTTTTTTTGGATGTGTTTGCCGGTACAGGGGCCGTGGGGTTGGAGGCTTTATCGCGTGGCGCCAAAGAATCGTTGTTTATGGAAAATCATCCGCCGGCTTTAAAGTGCTTAAAAACCAACGCGGCAGATTTTGAAAATGCCCATATTTTGATGTGTGACGCGACGTGTCCGCCGTTTACGACTCGCCCCGTTCAGATTATTTTTATGGACGCACCTTATCGCGAAGAATTGTGGGAAAAGGCTTTAACGGCGTTAAAGGCAAAAGGTTGGTTGGACGAAGAAACGCTGATTATTGTTGAAATCGAAAACAGCGAAGAAAATATTCTTCCCGCCGGTTTTCATTTAACGGACGATCGATCGTATGGGCGCAATCGATTGTTGTTTTGTCGCTTGAATGCATAAAATCGGCGCGCAGGATATTTTTTTCAAGGAAAACAAATGCAAAAAAAGATTTTATCCCCCGAAGAACAGGTCATAGAAGCTTTGCAAAGGATTGAACCTTTGGGTATTCCTTTTTGCGCGGTGTATGTGGCTATGTCGAAATTGCAGCCGGATAATCGCGGGTATCGTCAATTGGAAATTGTTTCAAAGTTATTTGAACCGCTTTTAAATCATGCCCAAGCTCGTTTGTTTTTGTTATCAAATAATGATTTTTTATTGCTGACGGCCAATCCGGTTTTGGACGTGATCGATGATATTTTGTATCAAATCAAGGGGCTTTTTGCCGATGATTTTTTCATTTCATCGCAAGGGCGTGCCGCTTTTCAACACATATTCTTTTTAAATCGTGACAAGGACGAATTGTTGAAATTGTTGCAAGCCGAAACTTTTGTTGCTAAAAATGACGAGGCCCCCAAACAAAGGTTGTCTGTCACGCCGTCAACACAAGAATTGTCGCCGGAGATTTTAGAGCAATTATTATATAAAATCGAACAAAGCAATACGCAAAACTTTATTCGTCGCCAAACGATTGTTTCATTTAACGAAAAAAGCGCTCGTCAAGAGTTTGGGCAAGAGTTTTTTACTTCTTTGGCCGAATTGCAAAACACCTTTGCGCCGCATTTGAATGTGACGGCGGATAAAGCTTTGTTTTCAATGTTGATGGATACTTTGGATCGGCGAATGATGTCGGCTTTGTGCGGGTTAAACTTTAAACGCTTTCCGCCGTTGATCAGCTTGAACTTAAACGTCCAAAGCGTTTTTTTGCCGATATTTGATAAAATGTTGTCGACGTTGCAAAGTCGTTTAATGGTCGAATTTCAAATGGCTGACATTTTGCACAATTTGCCGCAGTATCGCAAGGCTTGCACGAAATTAAAACAAGCCGGTGTGGTGGTTGCTTTGGACGGCGTCGGCGTTAATGAATTAGAGTTTGTGCCAATGACGCCGTTTGATGTGGATTGTTATAAAATTTTTTGGTCGCCGAAATTAAAAGAGTGTGCCCCTTTACTGAAACGTTTTTTAAAAGAGCAAAAAGATAAAACGATTATTTTGGCGCGCAGCGGTTCGGAAGACGCGTTGATTTTTGGCAAAGAGGTTGGAATAGAACTGTTTCAAGGTCATTTTGTGGATACGTTGTTGGCGGCGGTTTCCAAAAACGCGTGTACGTTCGGCCAGGAATGTTCTTTGTCGGATTGCCGGTTGCGGCATAGCGTTGTTTGCGGATCTGTGCGCTTGGCGTGCGTTCACGAAGCGCATTTGGACGCTTATATTCCGTTGAAGGAGGCGAAAATATGATTTTCACACCCAATGCCTTGTTTCGCTTTTTGGATAAATTGACGCCTCAAACGGCCAAAGGGCTAATGTTGCAATTAAACTTGGACGTCATCGCGGGGTTAAGCCCCATTGAAAAAATCGCCGAGGTTAAGTCTTTGCTGAACCAAGCCGAACAGGAAAAAAGATGCCTAGTATTGCAGGGCGCAGATGAAATGCGGCTTTTTATTTACTTTCCGGAAAATCATCAAGACGATATTGCCGCGTTGCTGATTAAGATTCAGTTTAATTTAGGTTTGTCTTTGACCGGCGATTTAAAAGGTAAAAGCCCGTTTTACAGCCTGTATCGTGTCAAAGAAGACTTAAATAAATTAAAGGCGCTGTCAAAGGCAAGCAAGTCACCGACGCGCACCAGCTCTGCACCCGCGGGTGCAAAAGCCACGCCGCTTGTGCCTGTGTTGCCCGAAGCGCATTTTGAAATGCCCTTTACGCCGGCATTGCTGGCGCAGTTGGAAAAGTCTTTGCAGCAGGCAGATTTGTCGAATTTAATGCGCCGTCAAGCGGTTTGTGCTTTGGTTGGCCACGCGCGACCGGTGGAGTTGTTCGAAGAAATATATGTCGCGTTGGCGGATTTGAAAAAAGCGCTTTGTCCGACGGTGGACATTTATCAATCAACGTGGTTATTGGATCGCTTGCTTGAAACGTTGGATAAGCGTGTTTTGGAAAATATGACGCATCACGATGCGGGGGCTTTTCGTAAGAATTTCAGCTTGAACATCGCGGTTAAAACGATTTTAAGCCCCGATTTTCAGGTTTTTGACGAAAGCATTGATCCTTTGTTTAAGCAAAGCATTTTGTTGGAGATAAAACAACACGACATTTTCAGTAATTTGCCGGCTTTTTTGGCGGCGCGCAGCTATATTGCCGAACAAGGTTATCGGTTGTGTATCGATATGGTTTCGGGGGATTCTTTGCCATTGATTGATCGCGAAAAATTGGGTGCGGATTTTGTAAAATTGATTTGGTCGCCGGATTTGTTAAACACGGCAACGACGTCGTCTTTTATCAAGGCAGTTCAATCAAACGACCCTAAACGCATTATTTTATGTCGCGTTGATGATAAACGTGCCATTGAATTGGGGCAAACTTTGGGTTTGTCGTTGTTTCAAGGATACTATATCCAAAAACTGTTGTATCAAACGCCAAAGAAAAACATCAAATAAAAAAAGCTTTATTCTTCTTCGCCAAAGCGATTGGCAATTAGTTTTGTCAATGCGTCCATTGCAAGATCGGCTTCCTTTCCGCTGATCAGCAGCGTGATATGGCTGCCTTTTGCAGCGGCCAACATCATTAACCCCATAATCGAATTGCCCGAAACGCGGTTACCGTCTTTTTCAACCCAGATTTGGACGTCAAATTGTTCGGCGCACTTAACAAAGCAAGAGGCCGCTCTGGCATGCAAGCCTTTTTTATTGACGATTTCAACTGATGAGGATAAAAAATTATCAGCCATTTTTCAATAACTCCGAAGCTATGTTAATATATTTGCGTGCGGCGTCGGCGCTTTCGACGGCCGCTTTTTCCAAAGGCAGATCACGTGATCGAACCAATTTAATTAACATCGGTAGATTTAAACCCGCAATGACTTCTACTTGATTGCCTTGCATGACGGAAATAGCCAAGTTGGACGGCGTTCCGCCGAACATATCCGTTGTAATGCAAACACCGTCGCCGCTGTTTAAAGCTTTTACTTTTTCAACGATTTCCTGACGTTTTGCTTCGACATCGTCATTTTCTTCTATGCAAACAGTGTCGATTTGTGTTTGCTGACCTATGACGTGTTCCATCGCTTTGATCATTTCGGAGGCTAAATGTCCGTGAGTGACTAATAAAATCCCAATCATAATCATATCCTTGCAATTTGTTGATAAAAATGTTGTAGCACGTCGCGAAAAAAAGTGCAAGAAAAAAAGTGTTACAATCCCGCGATGGCCAAGCCGACTTTTGACGGAAAAGTGTTTTCAAACGGGCATAAACGGAACAAGGGAAGCGATGTATCAAACGCTTTCCATGCTTGATGCTCGGGCATACGGGGGACAGCTGCAAAGTCCGGCGTGCAAGCAATAACTAAATCAAGCGGCGTTTGCTGTATGGCGTTTTTTATCGTGACGATTCCAATGCCGCGCACTTCCAATTTTTGGAAAATCGTATCGGGACATTTGGCAAACAGTTGCCCGTCTTTTTGTTCGATTTGAACATAGTCGTCGGCAATTAAAACCGCGCCTTTTTCCATCAACATCAAAGCGGCAGAGGATTTGCCCGCTCCGGACGATCCCATTAACAAAATCCCTTTGTCCTGCCACCGAACACAAGAAGCGTGAATTAACATTTTTTTCCTTTCTTAATTTTATAATATAATACAAGATAAAAAGCTTGTCAAAACTTGATTTTTAGTCTATAAAGTAATATCTGCGATGAGATGTCCTTGTAGCTCAGCAGGATAGAGCGTGGGATTCCTAATCCCAAGGTCGTGGGTTCGACTCCCGCCAAGGACACCAAAAAATGAATTTCATCGCTTGACTTTTGTACATTTGAAATCTATGTATGAAAGAATAACATTTTATAGAAAGGTTTAAATGGAATGCTAAAACAAATATTCGGCTCGGCGAACGAAAGATATATCAAAAAGTTAATGAAAAAAGTGCGTCAAATTAACGCTTTGGAACCTCAGACAGAAGCTTTGAGCGACGCGCAATTAAAGGCCAAAACGGACGAGTTTCGGGATCGTTTGGCAAAGGGCGAAACTTTGGACGATTTGTTGGTCGAAGCTTTTGCTGTTGTTCGTGAAGCAGCAAAAAGGACTTTACATCAACGTCCGTTTGATGTGCAGTTGCTGGGCGGTATTGTTTTGCACCAAGGCCAAATTGCCGAAATGAAAACCGGTGAAGGTAAAACTTTGGTGGCAACGTTGGCGGTTTATTTAAATGCCTTGACGGGTAAGGGCGTTCACGTCGTGACGGTGAATGATTACTTGGCCAAACGTGACGCGGATTGGATGGGACAAATCTATCGCTTTTTGGGTTTGACGGTCGGGTGCGTATGCCATGAATTAAACACCGAAGAACGTAAAGCCGCGTATGCTTGCGATGTGACGTACGGAACAAACAACGAATTCGGGTTCGATTATTTGCGTGACAATATGCGCTATCGTTTGGAAGATATGGTTCAACGCCCGTTTAATTATGCAATTGTCGACGAAGTGGACAGCATTTTAATTGATGAAGCGCGTACGCCGTTGATTATTTCCGGTCAGGCGGAAGATTCTTCCGAACGCTATATTGCGGTCGATAAAATTATGAATAATTTACAGCCGGAGCATTATGAAAAAGACGAAAAACATCGTCAAATCAGCTTGACGGAAGCCGGTACAGATGCTGTGGAACAATGGTTGCGTGACGCAGGCATTATGCAAAGCGGTTCTTTGTATGATTTGCAAAATATTTCGTTGGTTCACCATGTGGAACAAGCTTTGCGCGCACACAAAATGTTTACGCGTGACGTGGATTATATCGTCAAAGATGACAAGGTTGTGATCGTTGACGAATTTACGGGACGCATTATGGAAGGCCGCCGTTATTCGGACGGTTTGCATCAAGCTTTGGAAGCCAAGGAAGGTGTGACGATCCAACCGGAAAACCAAACGTTGGCATCAATTACTTTCCAAAATTATTTCCGTATGTATCCGAAATTGTCCGGTATGACCGGCACAGCGATGACTGAAAGCGGCGAATTTGATTCGACATATAATTTGCGTGTTGTGGAAATCCCGACAAACAGACCGGTTGCGCGTATTGATGAGCAAGATGCGATTTACGGAACAGAACGCGAAAAATATGCGGCTGTGTTGAAAGAAATTCAAGCGGCGCATGCCAAAGGTCAGCCGGTGTTGGTTGGTACAACCTCGATTGAAAAGTCGGAATTGTTGGCGGATTTGTTGCAAAAAAACACCAATATCCGGTTTGAAGTTTTGAACGCGAAAAATCACGAACGCGAAGCGATGATTATTGCACAAGCCGGTGCGCCGTCCGCTGTGACGATTGCGACGAATATGGCCGGTCGTGGTACAGATATTAAGTTGGGTGGTAATTTGGAGTTGCGTTTAAAGGAAGCATTGGACGGTGTGACAGATGAAAATGAACGCCAAAAAATCACGTCTCGGATAGAAGCTGAAATTGCCGAAGGTCAACAAAAAGTTTTGCAAGCCGGTGGATTGTGTGTGATTGGTACAGAGCGCCACGAAAATCGCCGTATTGATAACCAGTTGCGCGGTCGTTCCGGTCGTCAAGGCGATCCCGGTCGTTCCGTTTTCTTTGTATCTTTGGAAGACGATTTAATGCGTATTTTCGGTGCAGAAAGGTTGAAAACGATTTTAAAAACTTTCCGCATTCCGGAAGGAGAGCGCATTTCTCACCCTTGGATTTCAAAAGCTATTCGTAAAGCGCAGCAAAAAGTCGAACAATTCCATTTTGACGCGCGTAAAAACTTGTTAAAGTTCGACGATGTGATGAACGATCAACGAAAGGTGATCTTTAATCAACGCAAAGAGTTAATGGCTGCCGAGTCCGTTCACGATATGTTAAAGGATATGCGTCACGAAATTATATCGGATACAATCGATTACTTTATGCCAAGCAAAAGCAAGTCCGAAGAATGGGACTTGGACGGTTTGCGTCAAGAATTGGCTCGATTGACGGCGATGGATTTGCCGATCCAAGAATGGTTGGCCGGTGACGACGCTAATGCCGAAAAATTAAAAGCGGAAGTAATAAAAGTTTCCGATCAATGGATGGAAGATAAGCATAAAGATTTTCCGCCGGAAATTGTCCGTTCGTTGGAAAAAAGCATTTTGTTGCAAACCGTTGATCAGATGTGGAAAGAACATTTGCAGGCTTTGGATTTCTTAAAGCGTGCAATCGGTTTGCGTGCTTACGGGCAACGAGACCCGTTGAATGAGTATAAAAAAGAATCCTTTACTCTGTTTGAAAATATGATTTCCCGCGTCCGTGAACAAGCGACTATTTTGTTGGCGCGCGCTCAATTGCGTCTTGCTCCGGTCGAGGCTGAAAATCAAGCTTTGCAAGAAGGATCAGAGCCTGCTTCGGATAAAAAGCCGCTGGATTTTTCAAATGTGGGTCGCAATGATTTATGTCCTTGCGGCAGCGGTAAAAAATTCAAGCATTGTCACGGAAAAATAGAGGCTTAAAATAAATGGCAGGAAAAAATTTAAAGGAGGTTGTTTCCTTCTTATCCAAGACGGAAACAACCCAATCAGAGAAGATTCCTTCAAAGGAAATTGATTTATCTATGGTGCCGGAAGCGTATGCGCCTTGTCCTAATTGCGGCAGCGATCATTTAATGTTCGGTTCTTATTTGGACTTTGCGCACCCCAAGGGAAAAGGGCATTTTGATTCTGTTTCAACGATTGTTTGTTCAGATTGTTGTTTTTCAAATGATGTTTGTCCCGCTGCCTCGGACGACGAGATGAAAAAGATTTCAACTCACGAAAAAAATCGCCGCATTTGGAACAGCCTATACGAGAAGAACAAGCAGAAAAATTGACTTTTTCCAAAAAATATGCTATAATAATAGCCATAAAGAAAAGAAAAATATTTGGAAAAGGTGGTGAGATAAATGAGAAAATTTGAAAATGGCCGAAGTATGATCGAAATGCTGGGTGTGTTGGCGATCATCGGGGTTTTGTCGATTGGTGGTTTAAGCGCATACAAACGTGCAATCAGCACATATCGGGCCAATGAAGCTTTGAATTATGTTGAAACGGTTTATGCGGAAGTCGTGTTTCGCGATCACTATATTGTGAATGAAGAAAATGAAAATTTGGGTGTTCCGTGCTCTGAATTTATGGACGGTCGCGAAATGGAATTGTTTTATTATTGCGGGGGAAATCGTGCAGACTTTTCTCATGTAGGATTAGGGCTGATCGGCTCTGTTTCTTACACCTTTGAAGAAGGGGCACAAAATGTCGCTGCCGCTTTGGAACACAGGCTTGGGCTGCCGAACCGTGATGGAGTTGCATTTGACGCACGTTATTTTATCAAACGCGAATGCTATGGCAACAAAACAAAAGAATGTCATTTCGGATATTCGCCTTGCGTTGCGCCGAATGAAACGTGTACAGATGAATATAATGTGCCCAATCCTTTTGGCGGATAGCAAGTTTGTACAGTAATAAAAAAGCCTCTGTCATTTGATAGAGGCTTTTTTTTAGTTTTGGCTTTGCGCCGTCGCTTTTAAAGCGTTTCGGTCTTAAAAGCCGATTCTGAACCCCGTATTAAAGTTCGCATACGATTCTTTTTCGATAAAGTAGCGTAAAGATCCGTAAATCGACAAATCGTTTATGTCGTATGTGAAGTCAAAGCTTGCTTGTCCGCGGTCGCGGGTAAACTTGCTGTCCTTTAATAAGAAAGATCCTTCCATTCCCTGCATAGCGACTTTGATTTGGTTGGGGTCGGCAAATTCGTGATAGTATGCCAATCCCGCCGTTACGTTTAATTTACCGAATTTGCGTTTGGCGTATAATCCAAGCCCGCTTTCGACAGATATGTTAGAGGAAGTCGGGATTCTTAAACTGTACGCTTTTTTATCCTCTCGTCCCTTTTGCATATAACCGATTGCGTTCATTTCAATTGCCGGCTCAATATCCATAAAACCCAAATGGATCGGATAGCGTGCTTCATTCATAACGCCGAATATGCGTTTTTCAAACCACCCTTCATAAGACGTGCCTAATCCTTGACGTCTGTAATGGCCGCGAGCATAACCAAAACGCGGGCTGGATATCAACTTGATTTTGTTTGTTTCATACCCGATCGGTGCAAAGAATTGCACCATTGTATCGTGACGTGTGTTGTCGTTATCGTCGTCCGTATTCAAGTTGGTAAACGAAACACCGTAACCTGCTTTTACGCGGGGCGATATGTATTTTGTGATCAAGCCGTATTGGCTGGACGAATTGCTGTCCGTTCTGAATAAAGTGCTGACAGATCCCGCCGTTTCAAAGATTTGTTGCGACGGGTCCGCGTCAAACATTGCTTCATTCATTGCAAAGTTTATGCTGTGCATTGCCGCCAAATCTTCATAAGCAAAGCGCGAAATGACATCGTGTCCGGTTAATTTATCCAAAGCATTTGTAAACGATGCGATTGTTTCAGCGGCTTTTAATTGCCCGAACAAACCTTCATTGTTTTGCTTTGCATAGTTGTTTTCCAAGAACGCAGCCAAGCTTTTATTTTTGGTCAATTCATCAAACGATTTCATTTGCATCATAACATCTTTGCCGTTGTCTTGCAGTGTCGCATTAAACAAAGCCGAACCGGATTTTACACTTAATTTTGACGTATCCGGCGCGCTGAACATATTTTCCAATAGATAGCTTTGTTTAAAGCCTTCCGCTACGGTATCACCGGCAATTTTTGCCTGTCCTATAATGGATTCGTTTGCTTGGGTTTTGCTGCCCGCCGTCACGGTATAAAGCGTTGGCAAGGTCAAAACACCCGTCGATGTGAACGTGCCGGCGTTTGTCATTGACGATCTGTCTTTTAACACAATGAAGTTGTCTTTTGCTTCGTTGCCCGACCAAGACGATCCGTTGATTGTGATTGTCCCGCTGTTATAAACCGTCGAGTTGTTCGTTGCAAAAATTCCGTACGCCTTTCCGTTTCCGGAATTGGTTATTGTGATATTACCGCTATTTGTAACTTTTGAAAGGCTGGCATAAATACCATACGCCGTTCCCGAACCTTCATTTGTAATGTTGATATCGCCTTGATTGTTGACGGCATTCGAAAGATTTAATCCCTCAGCATATATACCTGCAACTTCATTTTGGTTTCCTTGGTTGAGGATATTGATTGTTCCGGTATTTGTAATGCTTAAACCTGATCCGTCCTTTGCCATTATTCCGTACGCTTTGGACGTTTTGGAAGCATCAACATCGATTGTTCCTTTATTTAAAGTATAATAGTTGGTTTTCATGCCGGCCACAGTATCCGCCGATCCGGTAATGGTAATTGTTCCGTCGTTATTCTTTCCTGTGACGCCATAGGCTTCCTTACCCGACGCACTGACGTAAACATTGCCGCGATTGTCGCCGCCAACCCCGATCGTTGATTTTGTTTGCCAACCCAACGATGTCACATGAATATTCCCAAAGTTTGATGCCTGCTTATCCATTCCATAAACATTGTCAGCGCCTGCTGCAACAATTTCTACATCGCCATAGTTTCTTAAGCTGCCACATGAAACACACTGCATGCCGTATACAGTCAATGTATCAGATGTTTGCATTTTAATCACTCCGCGATTGATTGAATCTCTCATGCCACCAGCCCCGGCTGTTTTTTCCGTCGTTATAAAGATGTTGCCATAGTTGGTGCTGGTGTAAAGACCGTAAAACCAACTTGTATTTTCCAAGTTGCGACCGTACATTTGGATCGTGCCATAGTTTGAACCTTCGACTCCTGTTACAAAGTGGTCCGCCTCGGTATTTTGAACATCGATATAAATGTGACCGAAATTCATTCCAGATTCAACACCGTAAGTTTCAGCTTGGGGAGTGTCTGTCGTATTTTGATAATCGCGTAAAATAAGTGTTCCGTAGTTGTTTGAACTCCATATTCCGGTTATGCCGCCGCCCTCAAAGGAAGTAATTTCAATATTGCCATAGTTGTTTGCGTTATACGTGCCGCCATAAATACCGTATATCGTTTTAACATTATTGGCATTGATTTTGATGTTACCATAGTTTTTGGCTCGATTGGTGCTAAGACCCGCTGCGTTAATGCCGTATACTGATTTGCCTGTTTCATCTTTTTCTTCGCTTTTACCATTCAAAATGATATCACCATAATTGATTGCCGGACCGCTCATTCCGGTCAAAGCAGAGCCGGACAGATCAATTGTTCCGTTGTTTTCCATTACGTCAGAGATGAGTTGTCCGTTCATTCCGATCAAAGTACCACCGGATCCTTTAATGGTTCCGTTGTTAATTGCATAGACATAATCTGTTGTTCCGGCAATACCGGTTTTTGATGAAGTCGATTCATTTTCACCCAAATCGATTGTGGCATTGTTGATTAACAATGTGTTGCCGGTTGACAATTCAATCCCGCTTGTTTTATCTTCATTATATTCGATTGTTTCCGTGATCAAATCGCCCCAACTGAAACAAGTTTCTGTTGTCGGATCGCAACGCCTGATACATTTTTCCCCGACGCGTTGATAACCGCTTTGGCAAGACCATCCTTTGGGATCCGATGTGTCGGAAACGGCATAATTCGGAACTTTAACGCATTTAAATCCGTTATAGAAATATCCGCTTTCGCAACTGCGTTTGACTTTGACGCATTTGCCTTCACTGTTTAATTCATATCCGTCAATACAAATTGAACATTCGGTGCTTGAAGGTGATCCGACACCCTTTGTGGTAAAGCCTTCCGGACATGCCGTGCAAGCGCTTTGTTTTTCCCCGTCGGAATAATAGCCTTTGGGGCAAAGCATACACCTTGTCGAACCTGCCGGTGCAAAAGTACCTGCCGCACAAGATGCGCACGCTGAACCTGTCCAATATTCGCCCGCATTACATGATTTGTCTAATGGGCGGCATTCGCCGTTTAATGCCTTATAACCCGTATCGCAAATCGAACAGTCTTCTTTTGCATCAGAGCCAACGCTGGCGGTTGTATAGCCTTTTGGACATTCTGTACAACTGCCACTTGCTTCTTTGGTTGAGTATGAACCAATCGGGCATAATTGACATGTCGAATTTTTTACCGCAAAAGATCCCTTTTCACAAGCGGTACACGTATCGCCATTTTTCTCGTATCCCGCATTGCAAACATCGCAATGATCCATTCCTTTGATTGATGTGCCAAATCCTTCTTCACATTTTGTGCATGTCGTTGTATCTCCCAAAGAATATGAATCGATCGCGCATGGCTGACACGTTTGAAGGTAAGTGAGTGCATAAGATCCGGGACCACAGGTCGTACACCCCGATCCATTCCAGAAGCTGGCGCCGGTGCATTTAGCAACGCATTTACCGTCTTCGTTTTCCTCGTACCCGTCCTCGCAAACGCAATCGGCTATTGATGTTGATCCTCTTGGTGATGTCATATTTTGGGGGCATCTGTCGCAAGAAGTTTGTCCGGCGCTGGAATTATATTTTCCGGCTGCGCATAAATTACAGCTTGTTGCAACCCCAAACCAAGTATTGGAATATGTGCCGCTTGGGCATACAGAACAAGCCGAACCGTCCCAATATTCACCGCCGGTGCATTCTGCAACACAGCTTGATGATTCTGCGTTCCAAGTGTATCCGGCAAAGCATTTATTGCAATCGCTTTTTTGAGTGGCGCCAACAATTTCTGTGGTTGACCCTTCTGGGCATTCGGTGCAGCTGCTGACTCCCTCCATAGGTGCGTACGTTCCTTGACTGCATTTTTGGCATACTTTCCCGTCACTGGACGCCGTTCCGGCCGGACAGGTTTTACATGAACGGGTGTCTTTGTCAAAATACTGTCCTGAACGACATTCAATGTTTTTAGGGACGCATTCGCCGCTGTAGTTTTCGCTGTATCCATCGGCGCAGGCATCACAAATATATGATCCGTCTTTTGATGTTGAATATCCGGTGGGGCAAGCGGTACAGCTGGTTGCACCGGCTTGTGAAATGCTGCCGATCGGGCATTCTTCACACTCCTCACCGTTATAAAAACTGCCCGCGCCACAGGCCGAAACACACATGCCGTTTTCCATCACATATCCGTCCGAACAAATGTCGCAGCTGGTGGCTTTGTTGGTCGAGGTTGTCCAACCGATCGGACATACTTGGCATGTGACGGACCCTTTTTTGCTTGCATAGTATCCATAAGGGCATGCCGTACAATAATTCGCACCGGTGGGCGAAAAAGTACCTTCTTCGCATATTTCGCAAGAGTTGGTCAGTGTGCTCCAATATTGTCCGGCGTTGCACGAACGTTCAGGTTCTTTAACGCAATTTTGGCCGACGGCAAAATAGCCGTTTTCTTCATCGCAAGAACAGAATGTCGCTCCTTCTTGGCTTGTCATACCTTCGTCGCAGACAAGGCATTTTGTTTGAGCCGTTGAATTATTATAAGTTCCGGCCGCGCAGGGTTGGCAAGTATTTGTGCTTTGATCGTGATATGTTCCGATGGGGCAAGCCGTACATTGCGTGCCGTCATAGACATATCCGGCGTTACACACATTACAATCTGAAATGGCGGTTGCACCTTCGTCGGCGGTTGTTGAACCGGAAGGACAGGAAAGGCACCAAGTTTGTCCTTTGTTTGGTTGGTAATTTCCCTTCCGACATTTTGTACATTGTTTTTTTCCTTCGGAATAATTATAAGATCCCGCAGGGCAGAGCTGGCAAGTCGTGCCGTCCCAATAATGGCCCGAAAAGCAATGCGGGCGGCAAATGCCATTGTCTAAATAATATCCATCTGAACAGATTGTTTGAATGCACTGACCGTTTTTCAACGTATAACCGTCTAAACATATATTACATTGTGACTGTGAAGATGAACCGGTTGATGCGGTTGTTGAACCTGTCGGACATTTTTCGCATTGCATGCCATTGATGCCGTAATATCCGACTTCACACGGTGTACACACTCCGGATTGTGGCGCTTCGCCCGGTGCGCAAACTTTTTTGGCACGAGGATCTCTTGTCGATTCTGTATCATCGCTGACGCATGTGTCGTTTTCAAAATGATAGCCTTCGGCGCAAGTGTCACAAGTCGCTGATCCTTCCGTCGATGTCGACCATTTGGGGTTGCAAGCGGTACAAGTGGTCGCGCCGGCTTGTGAAAATGAACCGATCGGGCAGGGTGTACAGCTTGTTCCGTCCCAAAAATCACCGGCATTGCATTTGGGGACGCAATCGTTTCCGACTTTCGTATATGACGGCGCGCAAATGTCGCATGAAGTAGCGGCTTTTGTCGACGTTGTCCAGCCGGTCGGGCAATTTGTACACGCCAAAGACCCTAATTGATTGGCATAGCTTCCGACAGCGCAAGGCGTACAAATGGTTGAGCCGCGTTTTGAGTAATATCCTAAACCGCATCGTTGGCAAGAGCCGTCTTCGGCTAAGAAGTAGCCTTCCGGACATTCGATTGTTTCGCAAGCCTCTAATGGCGTACAGGAGGCCTCGCAGCTTTCTGTTAAAGAGCAACAATTTTTTAATGTGTCACAGCATGCTCCCCCCAAAATTTTGGTGGATTTTGAAATACAGGCCCCGTCTTCGCATGCCTCGCACTCCCCGCAATCCGCATTGGTGGTACATTGAGGTTTTGCACATGAAGTGTCGGGCGTACACACCGCATCGCAAGTTTCTGTTAAAGAACAGCAATTTACAGTTTGATCACAGCAAGTGCCCGATTGGATTTCTACTGTTTTTGATACACATGTGCCACTTTCGCATGCTTCGCATTCCCCGCAATCCTCGTTGGTGGTACAAGCCGGTGTCGGTGGGTTTTCCCCGCATGACGCGTCGGGTGTACACACCGCGTCGCAAGTTTCTGTTAAAGAACAGCAATTTACAGTTTGATCGCAACAAGTGCCCGATTGAATCTCAACCGATTTTGATACACACGCGCCATCTTCGCACGCTTCACACTCCCCGCAATCCGCGTTGGTTGTGCAGGTCGGCGTTGGATCGGGCGGGTTTTCTCCGCAGGACGCGTCGGGCGTACACATGGCATCGCAAGTTTCAGTTAAAGAACAACAATTTACAGTTTGATCACAACAAGTGCCCGATTGAATCTCAACCGATTTTGAAACGCATGCGCCGCTTTCGCACGCTTCACACTCCCCGCAATCCGCATTTGTAGTGCAGGTCGGCGTCGGATCGGGCGGGTTTTCCCCACACGATGCGTCCGGCGTACACACGGCATCGCAAGTTTCGGTTAAAGAACAACAACTTACGGTTTGATCACAGCAAGTGCCCGATTGGATTTCTACTGTTTTAGAAACACACGTGCCACTTTCGCAGGCTTCGCACTCTCCACAATCCGCGTTGGTTGTGCAGGTCGGCGTCGGATCGGGCGGGTTTTCTCCGCAGGACGCGTCCGGCGTACACACGACATCGCAAGTTTCGGTTAAAGAACAGCAATTTACAGTTTGATCGCAACAAGTGCCTGTCGTAATTTCTACTGTTTTAGAAACACAAGCCCCATCTTCGCATGCTTCGCACTCCCCGCAATCCGCATTGGTGGTGCAAGTCGGCGTTGGATCGGGCGGGTTTTCCCCACACGATGCGTCAGGTGTACACACTGCGTCGCAAGTTTCAGTTAAAGAACAACAATTTACGGTTTGATCGCAACAAGTGCCCGATTGGATTTCTACTGTTTTTGAAACACACGCGCCACTTTCGCAGGCTTCACACTCCCCGCAATCCGCATTGGTGGTGCAAATCGGCGTCGGATCGGGCGGGTTTTCTCCGCAGGACGCGTCCGGCGTACACACCGCGTCGCAAGTTTCAGTTAACGAACAGCAATTTACGGTTTGATCACAGCAAGTGCCCGATTGAATCTCAACCGATTTTGAAACGCACGTGCCGCTTTCGCACGCTTCACACTCCCCGCAATCCGCATTGGTGGTGCAAGTCGGGAATGGCGTCGGAGGGTTTTCGCCTCCATCTTCTCCGCCACCGCTACTACCACCGCCGCCACCGCCGCCACCGGCCGCAAGCGCAATTCCTCCGCCAACAATCAAAGCCGCTGCGATACCGATGCCGATTTTCCCGCCGGTACTTAAACCTTCCTCGATTGGAACATAAGAGTCCGAAAATAATTCATCGACTTGTGTGCAAGATTGATCAACCTTTGAACAGGTGGTCAGCCCGTACTCGTTTGTAGTGCAAACACTGTTTGACGGGATTCTTAAATTATTGATCGGCTCGCCCGTGTAAACGGGTTGTGCTTGAACCGTTAAATTAGCCAATTGCGCGTTAATTCTGTCGTAATACGGTTTGGGAATGCGTTGCATGCAGTTATGTTTGGTGTTTGCGCCCATACTCATCAACGAATGAGCCGCGACGGCGTTTCCGTCTAATACCGCTGAACATAAAGCCGTGTTTTGATTAGCATCTACGCTGTCAACAGAATAGCCTTGCAGTTTCATTTGTTGCAAGGCTTGTAAATTTTGTTTAGAAGCATAATAGTAAATAGTTCGTTGTACAGAATTCTTTTGTGAACGCATATTTAATGTTTGGGCTTGCATTGACAAAGGTTGAAAAACTAATCCCCAAACGACCAAAAAATAAAGCGCTTTTTTCAGCATAAAATCCCCCGTTTATATAAAAGTATGTTCAGTTGCTTATAATAATATATTCCGCGAAAATAAAATGCAACTATTTTTTTATATAAATCAGGATTTTTGTTGATGTTTTATGTCAAGTTTTAAAAAATATTGATTGAGATAGGTAAATTATAAGAAAAACTGCGCGCGGACTTTATAAATGCTAACTCCGGCCCGTTGTTTTACGATAAATGATTGGACGATTTACATTTTTGTTTTTGGCCTTGGATGAATGAGTTAAAGACAATTCAGCCAATGTTTTTAATAACGTACGAGGAGAAGCATTTATATTTTCAAACTCAATTCTTTCCAATTCCGGTTCAACATATCTTGCCGAATACGACTTGCGTTTTTCGGGCTCTTTGGGATCGTAAGGATTGATCCCATTCGGCGCAGGTGTTTTGGCTTTGTTTGGAACGGGCTCATTTAACTTATGTTGAAAAGGCGCAAGCGGATTTGTCAATGCCTCATTTAACGCATTTGCACTCGGGCAATATATATCCGGTTTATGACCGATGCATTCAATATTTTCTCCGTTTTTATCCCAATATGTCAGTTTTGTCACCCCTAAACGCAATCCATACCCGCAAGGTAAATTAGTCCACCCTTGCTGATACTGTTGCATCCCTTTTGTATTTTCGCCAATATACCGAATTTTGGGGTGATGATAAAATAATGTATAAGCACTTTCGGCAGCAGAACCAACATCTTTGTCAATTAAAATATCAATAGAACCTTTATATCCTTGCATTTCATTGAAAGTATAATATGTTTTTGTTTCATCAAACAAAGCTCTTTTCTTATTTGAAAAATTGCGTCTGGGAAGAATGTCTAAATTTTCCGGACGGAATCTTGTGAAAATGCCGTGTTGTTTATAAATGTAATCAGACAACTTTGAATCCATAATCTCACATCGTTTGTAGGAATTAACATAATTTCCGTATGTTCGTTGTGCAATATGGCTGATCGGCTTGTCTTCGCCACCGAGATTGCCTCTGACATCTAAAATTATTCTATCCCAATCTTTTCCGTTTTCTCCGTAAATTTTATCAAAATTTTCAATAAAATTTTGCCATTGTTCATAGGAACCGTCTCGATCACCAAAAGACGGAATTTGAACTAACAGTATCCTTTCCCCATTTCGATTTATCTGACCAATTTCACAAATTTTTTCAGCAGCTTTTTGTTGTTGTTCTGATAAAGATGATAAGGAACATACTTTTCCATCATACACTACTTCACTGTAAAGATGAGAGTAACCCTCTATTTTTTCTTTTTTTTGTTCAGTCGATTTGACTTGTTCATTTTCGAAATCCTGACAGTCGTGTTCGTATGTCGGCGTTATTAAAGTGCAGTGATTATCCATAATATATGCTTGAAGTTTTTTTAACTTTTGGGCAAATTCCGGTGCGGGAATAGGGGATTGAATACTATTATATAAATTTTCTATTCCTTCTTGAAATTTTTGAATATTGTCGGCACCAAAACCATCATATCCTACATGCTCTGTGATTAATTTTGCGTAGGCTGCGATATTTTTTCTTGCTTCTTCTGCGGAAAAAGAATCAGCTATAGATTGGTGGGTCTTTGAGCGATTCGAATCGTTAAACGAAATCGCCTTTTCACTTGCCATTGATTTTTTGATATCTTCAAAAGAAACGCTGTCAACAATTTCTTTAAACTTCATCCCGCTACCTCCCATAACCCTTTTATTTTAACATGATATTGATAAAATGTCAAGTTTATATGTATTGCGGTGATAGGGCTTTTTTTTAAAGCAAGTCGGCGGGAGTGTTATTTTAACGGTGTTAACACGAACGTTTACAACGGATTGAAAAAAACAAAAAGCCGCTATTTCTAGCGACTTATCTTTGGCGGGAGTGTATTCGCAATCCGCGGACTATTAAGATGAGAAAATTTAAACATTTTATAAACCTAAGATTTTACTTGTAAAGCTAACAATATTGCGTTATCCTCTATACAAAGAATATAACGGGTCAAAATATGGGGCAATATATTAAAATTGACAAAGAATGTATTTTAACGGCCGTACAAAATTATAATAATCCCAAGGAAGATAAAACATGATGTTGTATCACTATGTTGCTAAACCTAATACCGTATTGAAACAAGGAATTTTGTCATTTGCAAGAAATCCTAATGCTGATTTAAGCTATTACTACAATCGCACTGGCGGAGAAACAACCCATTCAGGAATTGTAAAATGGATGGAAAATTGTTTTATTGGTCGCAGCCGCGCTATCCGCGGTTTTTCCGAGCCAATACAATGGACGGACAAGAGTATAAATATGTTCAAACCTTTTATTGAGAATGCCGACTTATTTTCAATAAATTTAGATGCTTTGCAAAAAGATAAACTGATTGAAGCCGTTTACGTCAGTCCGGCAATTCGACCAAACTTAGATAAAGATTTTCCGCAGAATGTTGATGAGCGTTTGATTAAATTATCCTCAATTAACGATATTGATACTTCTCCGGTGGATTGGTCTGTTTGCAACGAAAAATTAGGCTTACGTTTTTCCGTTGTTCCATATTACTTGATTGTTATAAAAGACGGTATAATCCCACCTAAGTATATTACAAAAATAACTTAATAAGGAAATATGAGAAATGAGCCTTAAAGAAAGACAACACCTATATCATTTCTCGCAAGCTGCAATAGATGTATAAAACAACGGCGTTTTCAATCGGAATATTTATATATTGCTTCGATAAAAGATATTGTTTTTTACATTTTTTCTATTGAAATAAGCAAAGGCATTTTCGAACCTCGCACGTAAAGGTTTATTCAAATTTTGACACACCAGTTTGGAACACAATATTTTTAGCAATCCATAGAGGATCCATCCAAGCATACACGCACGGGGCAGGAGTAGCTTAGCCGTTAACGGGATAGGCATACCGGTGTCGGAACCATGCAGATGCTTCAAACAAAAATAAATCGTCGCCAATGTCAAAAATTTTCATTTTAAGCAAGTTTCAAATCCGACTTTGAATAAATGATTATCCCCAAAGCTAACTTTGGTTAACTTATTGAAGAATAAGAAATATTATAGAAAGTAGTCCGAAGATGATTCATATTTAAGCCTATAATGATATAAATTCTCTTGGTCAGATAAACTGTTGATTTATAAAGAAAAAATCGCCATTTCTGACGATTTTTGAATTGTGGCTGGGGTACCTGGACTCGAACCAAGACGTACGGAATCAGAATCCGCTATCCTACCATTAGATGATACCCCAAAATTTAATGCTATTTTACTATAAACAAATCTGAAACGCAACTGATTTTTGCGCTTTTAATAAACCTGAATGATTATAAAACGCGCTTTTATCTATAATTGCGACTTTTTTGCGTTGCCGGCTACAACTGCCCGAACCTGTAAGTCAACAGACTTAACGGACTTTTGAACAGAATATGATGGTGCACTCTTAACACCTTTATTTAAAGCTTTTTCAAACAAATGCGAAAAACGTTTGCCACTGACAAACACAATTTCTTTGCTTAAAAACTCTTCCAAATTCGATGAACTCATAATCCAAACTCCCGCTAATTCAAAAAAACGCCTGCAAAAAAAATGCAGACGCTTTTAAAAATTAATTTTTCTTTGTGAAACTACCAAAACGCTTTTGGAACTTCGAAACTTGTCCCGCAGAATCGACCAGACGGCGTACACCTGTCCAAGCCGGATGTGTCAACGGATCAATATCCAAACGAATCGTGTCCCCAGCTTTACCAGCCGTTGTTTTCGTTGTGAATTTATCACCATTTGTCATCACAACGGTCACTTCGTGATAGTCCGGATGAATGTCTTTTTTCATTTTAAATACTCCTTCAAAACTTGACGGTGTACTTTATACACCATTTTTTTATAAAAATCAAGCGCTTTTTTTTATTTTATCAAAAAACTATTGTATCGTCGAACCTAAACCCGTTGAATTTTGATAAATTTCAACGCGGTTCGGATTAACAAGCGGATTTTTTTTGTACTCGATGTTTGTAATCGGTTGAGCCGATACGCCCAAATCGCGCAAGGCATCGGCAGCAACACGAATGCGGGCACGCGCCACATCATCGGAAATTTCGTCCGTCGTAAATCCGACAATCGAATAAAATCCATTTCCTTTGGGTTTCAGCTTTTTTGCCGCACTGCGCAATTTTTTAATTTGATCGGAACGAATATCATTCGTATCGTTTTCAAAATAAATTGTGTCATACGACGATGTTGGTGCAGGCGCAGCAGCCGTATTCCCAACGGCAGCTCCGGCACTGGAAACCGGCGAAGAATAACCGCCCCTTGTATAAGTCATAGGCATTCCGGCATAGGGCAGAAACGGAATTTTTCGCGTTCGTGTTTGAGCCACTGCGCCGGTTGAAATGAAAAGTCCTAACAAAATCAAGCTAAAAAACTTTTTCATAATGCCTCCTGTTATTTTACTTTAATTCACGCTCCAATTTCGGGAACAAAGACAAGTTTGTTGCCAAAATCATATCCGCTTCAATTAAATCTTTCAAATCCGTTTTTCCCGTCATTGTCGCCATACGTCCGCCCGCTTCTTTGATGAACAACGAAGCCGTCGCAATATCCCAAACCGGCGCTTTGGATAAAATAACCGCATCTAATTGACCGGCACCAACGGCCGCCAATTCCAATGCATTTGATCCGAAATGACGCAAAGTGCCGACTTTGGACGCGATTTTAACGGCAATTTTTTCTTCTTTATTGTTTAACCCGATCATCGCCGAACGTAAATCATTGCGGCCGGAAACGCGCAAACGCTTGTTGCCCGTGGCTGTCATCACAAAGAATCCTTGACCTTTTTCGGCATAATAAAGCTCGTTTGCAATCGGGTTAAATAAAACCGCCGCCGTAATTTCATCGCGATATTTTAACGCAACGGAAATCGCAAAATACGGGAATGCATGAATGAAGTTTGTTGTGCCGTCAATCGGGTCGATGATCCAAGTGAACGGAGAGTCATTCTTTGCCGGAATTTCGCCGCATTCTTCTGAAATAACTCCATAATCCGGACGCGCTTCCGATAAAGCTTCAATTAAAACTTTTTCGGCGCGAATGTCGGCGTCGGAAACAAAGTCTCCGGCACCTTTTTCACGAACTTGCAATTGGCCGACTTCACCAAAGTCACGCAACATACCGCGACCGGCTTTTTGTACAGCCTTTACCATCACGTTTAAAATAGCCGACAAAGACGAAATACGTTGACGCTCCCGCGTTTCAGCGCGTTCCATACTGGCTCTGCGTCTTTCCATCGGCGTAATTTTTCCTCGAAGTTCAGCCATTTTATTTTGCTCTTTCTACATAAGAGTTATCAGCTGTTGAAACAACAATTTTTTCACCGGCGCTGACAAACGGCGGAATTGTCGTTTTAATACCGTTTTCCAAAACAGCCGGTTTATAAGATGTTGTTGCTGTTTGGTTTTTAATGCTGGGTTCTGTTTCGGCAACTTCCAACACAACTTGTGCCGGCAAAGTAACGGAAATCGGTTTGCCTTCAATAAAGTTGACTTGAACACCCATATTGTCTTGCAAATACAAAGCGGCATCACCCATTAAATCTTGCGGAACTTCGAATTGATCGTATGTTTCGGAGTTCATAAAAATCAAATTTGTACCTTCTTTATACAAATATGTGCAATCGAATTCTTCACTCATCAACTTTTCAACTGTATCAGCCGTTCTCCAACGTTGTTGTGTTTTGACGCCGTTAGAAACATCACGCATTTCGACTTGAATAAATGCGCCGCCTTTTCCGGGTTGAATAATGTCAATTTTTGTGACAGAATATTGTTTACCATTGTGATCCAAAACCCAACCGGGTCTGATTTGATTTGCTTGTGCTTTCATTTTGTGCTACCTCTATAATAATGAAATTCGCTATAATAATAAAAATTCGAAAAATAATATATCACAAATAAAAACAAAAGGCAAGTGCAAGATGATGAAAAATAAAGAAAACAAATGGTGGCAACCGGAAATATATATGAAAAATGCGGATAAACGAATCGCCAGAATGTGCATAATTAAAGAGATTCGGCATTTTTTCGAGTCGGAAGGATTCGCCGAAGTCGACACACCGGCTTTGCAAGTTTGCCCCGGTATGGAGGTGCATTTAAAGGCTTTTACAACGCAAATGGATTCGCCGCTGGGAGAAGTATCTGCTGTGCGACACTTACACACATCGCCGGAACTGTCGATGAAAAAGTTATTGGTTGCGGGATTGCCCAAAATCTATCAATTATGCCATTGTTACCGTAACGAAGCAATCGGACAGACGCATTTGCCGGAATTTACGATGTTGGAATGGTATCGCAAAAACACCGATTACAAGGCGATGATGGCGGATACGGAGCGAATCGTCAAAAGCTGTGCCAAAGTATGCAAAGCGGATTTATTGCGTTTTGGGGATATTGTATGCGATGTTTTCAAAGATTGGGAGTATATCACGGTTGCGGACGCCTTTATAAAATATGCCGGCATTGATGTAATGGCGACTTTGGATAAAGATCCGGCCGTTTTGCCTCCGCCGGACGCGTTGCGCAAACAAGCGGAACAAAAAGGCGTTTGGTGTACGGCAAACGATTCGTGGGAAGATATTTTCTTTCGGATTATGATGGACAAAATCGAACCGTTTTTGGGGCATAATGTGCCGACGGTTTTATATGATTATCCGACTTGCTTGGGTGCTTTGGCGCGCCGTAAACCAAGTGATGAGCGCGTTTGCGAAAGATTTGAAGCTTATATTTGCGGAGTCGAGTTGTGCAATGCTTTTTCAGAATTGACGGATCCCGTTGAACAACGCCGTCGTTTCGAAGCCGACAGCGCGACCAAAAAACAACTTTACGGTTACACCTATCCGATCGACGAAGATTTTATGGACGCATTAAACTTCGGAATGGGGCAAGCGTCCGGCAATGCGATGGGTGTTGACCGATTGGTTATGCTGATCACCGGAGCAAACGACATTCGCGATACATGCTGGATTCCGACAATTTAAAGGTTGTCTAATTTAAAAATTGCATTATAACGACGCAAATATTCTTTGATCGAATTATTCATTTTATTCGGTTTGACCTTAACCGTTTCGACGGACAAGTTTTCTTTGCTGCGTTTGATTTGTTTATGAATAGCTTTGATCATTTTTTCGACCGGAATTGTGCGACAACAACAATACGGATTTTTGTTCATACAAGGCATACAGTTTTTATCTGCGACCCCTTTTTGCGACAGTTTGCAAACATTTTTCGGACCAACATCGATGTTGCAACTATATCTGAATATATTATCCGGCTCGGAACTGGAATAAGCAATCACAGCCGGGCAATCAACAGCCCGCGCCATATGCATCAAGCCGCCGATTTCACCAACAAACAAATCAGAATTATATAAAACGCTTGCCGTTTGCCGTAAAGTCAGTTTGCCGGCCAGATTTTCTTTTGTATTTTTTAAAACATCATCTTCCGGTGCGCCGATTTGGACAAAGTCGTATTCATCTTTCAAAGCGTCAATAATTTGTTGAAAATACGGATATTGCTTTCTGGGTACAATCGCCGAACTCATAATGGCAATTTGCTTTCTGTCCCGCGGCACAACGCGGCCGAAATTTTTTTCTTCATCGGTTAAAAACAATTCGGGTTTTAATTCAAGCAATCCACTGCCCCCGCAATTTGAAAAAACTTGCGCCATCAATGGTTGTTTGGGATAAGTAAAGAAAAATTGCATTCTGTCTTTGTCCAATGGATAACTTTCCCAATAAGTTGAAAACATTATATCAAAGCCCGCTGTGTTTAAAAATTGAATATCGTCCAATCCCAAAGCTTCCGGCGAATCATAAATAACATCGGTTGCGACAATATAAGGATTGCCTTTAAAAAGTTCTTTGTTTTTATGGGCAACCAATACTTTTTGTCCCGTTTGCTCAAATATTTTTTTTGCCACTCCCGTAAACAATAAGCCGTCTCCCATTCCATAAAGCGGAATATAAACCGTTCTTAATCCCGCTTCCCAATAGCCCAAAAAATCATCAAATTTATGTTGATAATCGTAAATCTTTTTTTCAATTACTTGCCGAAACCACGGGTGCGCCGTTTGACAAACTGCATTTAAAAAAGAATTCGGCACACCGCCCTTTGTCACGGCAAATTCTAATTGCTGCGCCGTCACGTCGGCAATCCCAGTAAAAAACTTTTGCACTTGGGCGATTTTTTCTTGCCGGAAAGCTTCGTTGATGACTTTCTTTTCTTCGGCCGACATCATAGCTTGATATTCGTTTTCTGCGATGCACATCAACCCTTTTTCGCTTTGGATACCTTTATGCGGGGATAAAAACAGTTGGATCATATAATCATAGCAACCAGTGTATTTAAAATTATCATCAAAATCCGAAATGTCGCGCGCTAACGGCAAACGACAAATAATTGTTTGATACGGAACGAACAAGCTGTTATAAAAAGCAAACAAATTTAATTTGCTCATTCTTTTGTTTCCGATTTTGGGTTGCAACCAACAATCGGCAAAGGTATAGTCCGCGCTATTTTCCTCCAATGTCGCAATCATTTTTTCGACAGCATCGGACGTATAATAAAAAGCGTCATATTCCAAAAATTGAATATAATCACCTTGGGCTGCCTCTAAACCAACATTCATTGCTGACCATTTATTTTTGGTGTCGCCGTGAATGATTTGTACGTTGGAATTTGTTGCGTATTCCGATAAAGCTTTATCCGTGTCGTCCGTTGAAGGGCCCGCAACGATCAAATGCAAAATGTTTTTCCAAGTTTGATTTTTGATCGAATCGCATAAACGATTGAATGACGATACGCCATTATTGATAAACAAATTTTGAACAGGAGTTACGACGACTAATTTTTTTTGCATTTTATCCTCGACTTATAATTACACAATGCCGCAGTCTCTTTTACAAAATAAAGATTAACATCAAGTAAAAAACGGGACTTTTTTTAATTTGCTTGACAAGGCGTTTTTTTTCATATATGATAAGCGCTTGAAAAATTCCAAGAAAGTGAATGCAGGTGTTGGTTTCCTGTTCATTCGGTTCGCGTTCTTTGTGGACGGCAGAAACTATTGGAAAAAACTTTTGACAATATATAAAGGAAAAACAACATGTCAAAACGCATTAATGCAAAATATAAAATTGAACGCCGCTTGGGTACTTCCTTGTGGGGTCGTGCAAAATCACCTTTTAACAAACGCGAATACGGTCCGGGTCAACATGGTCAAAACCACGGTAAACCGACGGATTACGGCGTACAATTGCGCGCTAAACAACGTTTGAAAGGTTACTACGGCAACGTTTCTGAAAAACAATTGCGCCGTTATTATGCAGAAGCTATTCGTCGCAAAGGCGATACTTCCGAAAACTTGGTTGGTATTTTGGAATCACGTTTGGACGCTTTGGTCTATCGTATGAAATTCGTACCGACTGTTTTTGCAGCGCGTCAATTTGTAAACCACGGTCACGTTTTGGTTAACGGCAAAAAAGTCGATATTCCGTCTTATTTGGTAAAAGTCGGCGACGTTGTCGAAGTGAACGGAAAAGCAAAAGAAATGGCTTTGGTAATCGAAGCTTTGGCTTCTGCTGAACGTTCTGTTCCGGATTACATCACTGTTGATGAAAAGAATATGTCCGGTACGTTGACCAGAGTTCCGGGCTTGGCGGACATTCCGTATGCTTGCCAAATGGAACCAAACTTGGTTGTCGAATACTATTCTCGATAATTGTCGGGTTTTTTGTATCAAAAAAGCCGCTATCCTTTACGGGTGGCGGTTTTTTTTATAGCCTTTTGTCGATGTTGTTTTTACCGACCGAAGCACCTAAATAAAACGATGTAGAAAACAAAAAAAAGGAGACGATTATGTTTACAAACATTTGTTTATGGTTGACGATTGTCGGCGGCATTAACTGGGGTTTAATCGGATTTTTCGACTTTAATTTGGTCGGACTGATTTTCGGTGGCAATGCCAGCGCTTTTGCACGGATCATCTATGCAATCGTAGGTTTGGCCGCTTTATGGGTCGCTTGGGACGCCATCAAAGATTATTATCTAATGTAAAAATTTAATTTAAAACGACAATAAGAAAGCCATCGCTTGTGCGGTGGTTTTTCTTATTCTTAAAAAGGCTTGCTTTTTTGTTTTTAAAGGAGTACAATTTATTTTAAATAAATAACCGAAAGAGAAAATGAAAATATCCAAAGCTGTTTTATTTTTTTGCTTTTTACTGGGCGCTTTTTATATTGCGACCTTGTTTTATTTGACACAAAATTACAGCGAGGATCGTTGGATCCCCAAATCCATTTTATCTATCCCCCGCATTGTTGAAAACGACTTGTTATCCAAGCAATCAGACGCCGATTTTTTGGCAAAAGCGCCGGCCGTTTTACCACCCGAAAAAAATGTCTTGGGTTTTCAGGTTTTGTTTGACAATTCCGCCTTGCCCAATATTCAAATGCAAAATGCGTGGGAGGCGGAAAAAAATGCGCGTAAAACTTACGCAAAGCCCATAACGAACGAAGGTCTGCCAAAGCTTGCCATCATATTAACCGGTGTAGGATTGGACGAAGATTTATTTGCTGATGCCGTTTCAAAATTGCCGTCTGTTGTCACTTTGTCTTTTTCACCCTATGCGGACGATTTAGCCGAAAAAATCACTTACGTGCGGCGACAAGGGTTCGAAAATATGATGGATATCGTTGTCGAAGGTGCGGACGGTTTTGATAATGGTGGTGCATTGGCTTTACGTACGGGGCAATCGCTGCCCCCCGCAGAAAAAATATTACAAGAAAATTATTTTGATTTAAACGTCCCTTTTACCGGATTTTGGGTGAATACCAAAGCCCCTTTTGACGATAAAACTTGGGCGTATCTTCAACAAAAAGCAGATACTTACGGTTTGATGTTATTATCTCCCGATACCGTTGATTGGATTGGGAAAGATAATTTTTATGCGTCGGCTGTCACCGATTTACTAACGTCGGCGGAAGCAAAAGCCGCTTTAAATGGGCATTTTATTTTGGTTTTGCCTATGCACCCCAGCGTCGTCGAAGCCATTGTTAACCAAGTCGGTATGCAAGTTCATTCTGATGTTGCTTTTGTACCGGCCTCAGCAATAAAGGAGCAGTAAAATGGATTATGAAAAAAGTCTTTGCAAGAAGCTGGAAAAAATGGAAAAAAAGCAGATAAAAGAGCTGGAAAAATTGGAAAAAGAAGAATATAAGCAACTAAAAAAAGAACAAAAGGCGATGTTGCAAGAGAAAAAACAGGCTCAAAAAGACGCCGAAAAACGCGGTGAATACACCGAAAAAGACTATCAAAAAGACAAGCAAGCTTATGATAAAATCATCAAAGAAATTGCAGTCAACAAGCGCTGACG
Source organism: uncultured Alphaproteobacteria bacterium (assembly GCA_934203105.1). Lineage (GTDB taxonomy): Bacteria > Pseudomonadota > Alphaproteobacteria > CAAHEQ01 > UBA3637 > CAAHEQ01. Next base: position 2,123 of record CAKPYQ010000010.1, on the reverse strand, counting down.
TTGCGTCGAATTATTCTTCCGCGACATCTTCATCGACGGAAAAGCGGAAACGGCCGTTATTATAATATAAAGAATCGCCCATTTGATTATCGGATAAAAAGTCCTTGATTTGCTTATCCGTTTCGCTTGTTACATCTTTATAGCGTACAACAATCGGGCCGCTTTCGGAATGAACAATCAATTCGCACGGGTGTTCAAACAGGGCATTATACCCATCCATAGAATAAATATTTTGGCAATGATAACGACCGACGGGCTTTTTGGTTTCCAAAGCGGTCGACGAAACTTCAATCGCATAACCGATTAATTGTTGAAAAGGCTCTTGATCAGATGTTTGTATATCCGCAATTGGCAATACGGTATCATCGGCGTTTTGCGTAAAAGCGGGCGTTGCAGCCCCGATAAAAGCCAAACAAGTCAACAATAATTTTTTCATTTTCATCTCCCAATCAATTGTTTTAAAAATATATTAGGACAAAGCAAACAAAAAAGCAACGGTTATTTTATCAATCACGCATTTTTGCCAAAGCACGTTCCATCACGGGGCATAAATAATTGTTTTTTTCGTCCAGATATTCGCCGACTTTGATGACGGAAAACAATCGATCCGGTTTTGTTGCCGGACACGGTTTTACCAATATATCTTTAAATTCTTTTGTCAAAGACAATTGCTTTGCTTTTTTGAAAAAAGCATCTACACGATCTTTATTGATTATGGAAGAATCAATAAACTTAACATAAGAAGCATACATTTTATTGCTTTTGGTGGCCAGCATAACGGCTGGAATTTCCGGTTTTTCTAGTAACCGTTCAAGAGGATAAAAAGTAACTTTCTTTAAAATCACATTTAATAAGTCATCAAACAACGTCACGTTTTCTTTTGCCAAATCGCAATAACAATCAGAGCTTTTGCTTTGTTTCTTACGGCAAAAGTCAACAATGCGCGGCATATGTTTGACAACATCTCGTTCAACATCATACAGGCCAAGCGGCGTAAAAAAAGGAGAGTCTTTTCCCGTTGCCGAAATAAAATCTTTTAATTTTGAAATATCCGTATCCATAGTGACTTTAAACAAGTCGTGCTTATTTATGATTGTTGCGGTTTGTTCGGGCGTTTGATAGCACGAAAAATACTCAAACAAATGACCGATTTCCAAGGGAATGTATCGTTTTTCATTATTGGAATAAATTTTTTCGTATCCCAAAAGAAAATTTTGATAAAATTTTATAAAGTCTTTTTCTGATCTCAAATTATCCATTTGAGTTTTGATGTGAATAATTGCGGGACTTAAAGCTTTGTCCGCAGACGTAGAAATAGTCATTTTTTTGCGCTCCTTTTAAAACGATATTAAATAAGCATACCATAAAAATAATAAAAAATCAATTTTTTTGTTGCAATTTGATTTAAAATTGTGTATAAGAGTAAAAACTTTTAAAAATGGATGGGTGGCCGAGTGGTTGAAGGCGCACGCCTGGAAAGTGTGTTTAGGCCGAAAGCCTAACGGAGGTTCGAATCCTCTCCCATCCGCCAAAGAAAAGCCTGTCATATATGACGGGCATTTTTATTTATTATTCTTGTCGATGTTTTTCAAAAAGTCATTTTGGTCCTTCTGACGTCGTTTTTCCCCATCCGTCATTCTGAACTTTAGTGAAGAATCTATTTAAAGGGTTGGTGTCATTCTGAGCGGAGCGAAGAATCTTTTTAATGGGTCCCGAAGTGGGGGACGCGAAAAATTTCGCGCCGCGCGTCCCCCACTTGATAAGCTGTTTTTTTACGTCATTCTGAGCGTTAGCGAAGAATCTTTTTATATCATCGCAACATCAACTCAATAAAAAATCCTCCACAACTCATTCAAAAAAATGATTTTTGCGTGCCCCAAACCTCAACCAAAAATCATTTTTTTGAAGTTTATCATATACGACAAAAACGATCGTTTAAAGTCAATAGATTTTTTTGCGATAGGACCCTCTATAACGCACTGAAAATAAACAAAAGCCAAATTTTACATTTTGCTTTAAAAGCGATGAACACAAACGATCGTTTATGTAATATATGAAAGAAGCGGTTTTTTGATTTAATTTAACAAAGAAAAAAGGAGATAAAAATGAATAAAAATCAGCTA
>CAKPYQ010000009.1 GCA_934203105.1 uncultured Alphaproteobacteria bacterium | reverse complement strand
CAAACTGTGCAACCATCGATTCCAGTGTCTTTATAGTTAAATAAAAAAGAAGGAAAAAATGAAATCTGTTAGCAAAAATTTAGTCATCAAAGGAAAAACAGTTTTAATAACATTGCCCGCAAAAGTATGGCGTTCTTTCGACGCAATTTGTAAAAAGGAAAATACCCAAGAGGTCGATTTGGCCGCCAGAATTTGGAAGGTAAAAGGAAAATCGAAATTCTCTTTTGTGATACAGCTTTTCGTGTTTTTATATAACCAACCGAAAAAATTATCAAAGCTTGCTTTTATCAAAGTTTTAAAACATAAACACAAACAAAAATAATCTTTTGTTTGTGTTTTTTTATTTGGGAAATTACCGACTGGATCGACGCGCTCTTTTTTTTAGGCTTTCAGTTCAAATGCCGGTAATTGGTCGGCTATTTTTACATCAACCGGATATTGAGATACCATTTTTTCAGTTTGAGGATCAATTTCTGCAATCGCCGCCAAAGCACCATTCAAAAGCATTTTTTGTACTTTCGGCGCTAAATAATCCAAAATGATTGTTTCATTTTCATTGCGATAAAATAACGCATGCTCGCCACCGGCATATAAAATAATAGGAGTTTTTGAGCCCGTTTTTCGCGCTTTTATCGCAAAGACCAAATTACCGTCGGCAGGTGCAACAAAATACTCTTTTTCTTGTGATAACATTTACCGATCCTTTTCGGCTTTGGCAATCAACGCTTGAACGCGATTTAACGCTGTGCTTGTCAAAGTCTGTCCACAAGCAAACAATGTATCTCCGACGGGTGTAGATGTATTAACGCCCGAAAAATAAGAGGCCATATCTTGTGCAAAACCAACACCCGAATTGGCAATTTTTGAAGACGTGCCAAATACAAAACGCGTACCGGTAATTGCTTTATTTACAATTTTTGCCGTTAACTTTTTTCCGTTAAAATTGCCTGAAACCGTATCATTTTCAGCGGTTTTTTGTTGCGGGTCATCTTCAACGATTGCTTGATTCATCTTATTTTCAGCGTCTGCCATTTTTTTTATCTCCTTTTTTACATATCATTTAATTATTATAACACAATTAATACGATTTTGCAATAAAAAACTCCCCCGCCGAAACGAGGGAGCTTTTCAATAAAACACCATTAGAAAAAATTAAGCTTCTTCAGTTGTTTCTTCTTTCTTTTTGGTTGTTTTTTTAGCTGCTTTTTTCGCAGGTTTTTCTTCCTTGTCGTCGTCAGCTTTTACTTTTTTGGCTTTCTTCAAGGCAGCACCCAAGATGTCACCCAAAGAAGCACCAGAGTCAGCAGAACCGAATTCAGCCATTGCAGCCTTTTCTTCATCAGCTTCTTTTGCTTTGATCGACAAAGTCAATTTGCGTGTCTTTGCATCAAAAGTCGTTACTTTGGCGTCGACTTTTTCACCGACGGCAAAACGATCCGGCTTTTGTTCGCTGCGGTCTTTGGCTAAATCAGATTTCTTGATAAAGCCTTTTACACCGTTGACTTCAACATTGATACCGCCTTCTTCAATACCGGTGATGATCGCTGTAACAACTTCACCTTTCTTGATATCGGCAGAAGCGCCTTCAAACGGATCTTCGCTCAATTGCTTTACACCCAAGCTGACGCGTTCTTTTTCAACATCGATATCCAAAACTTTGGCTTGGATAACTTGACCTTTTTTGTAATCTTTGATTGCTTCTTCGCCGGATTTTTCCCAAGACAAATCAGACATGTGAATCATACCGTCGATTTCGTCGTTCAAAGCCATAAACAAACCAAATTCAGTAATGTTGCGAATTTCGCCTTCGATTACATCGCCGACTTTATGTGTATCAGCAAATGTTTTCCACGGATTTTCTTGGCATTGTTTCATACCCAAAGAAATGCGACGTTTTGATTCGTCAACGTCCAAAACAACGCAGTCAACTTCTTGTGAAGTCGAAACCAATTTGGACGGATGAGCATTTTTCTTTGTCCAGCTCATTTCGGAAACGTGGACTAAACCTTCAATTCCTTGATCCAATTCAACAAATGCACCGTAATCAGTGATGTTTGTTACGCGACCTTTGACTTTTGTGCCAACCGGATACTTCGCATCAACACCTTCCCAAGGATCTTTTTCCAATTGTTTCATACCCAAAGAAATACGTTGTGTATCTTGGTTGAACTTAATGATTTGAACTTTGACGTTTTGACCAACAGACAAAGCTTCGCTCGGGTGATTGATACGTTTCCAAGAAATGTCTGTGACATGCAACAAACCGTCAACACCGCCCAAGTCAATAAATGCACCGTAATCAGTGATGTTTTTAACAACACCGTCAACGATTTGACCTTCGGATAAGTTTTTGATGATTTCAGAACGTTGTTCGGAACGAGATTCTTCCAAAACAGCGCGACGAGAAACAACGATATTGCCGCGAACTTTGTCCATTTTCAAGATTTGGAACGGTTGAGCAACACCAATCAACGGAGTAACGTCACGAATCGGACGAACATCGATTTGGCTGCCCGGTAAGAAAGCAACAGCACCATTTAAATCAACCGTAAAGCCACCTTTGACGCGGCCAAAAATTGTACCGATAACTTGTTCGCCGGCTGCCAAGGATTTTTCCAATTCAACCCAAGCTTCTTCACGGCGAGCTTTTTCACGAGACAAGACAACTAAACCGTCTCTGTCTTCATATTTATCAATGTAAACATCGATTTTGTCGCCGACTTTGGGTTCTTCTTTCAATCCCAAATCTTTAATCGCCAAGCGACCTTCGGATTTCAAACCTACATCGATTGTTGCAAAATCATCGTTCAAAGCAACGATTGTACCTTTGACAACACTTCCTTGCAGGGATTTTTCTTTGCCCATAAACTCGTCTAACAGAGCAGAGAAATCTTCTTTATTTTCAGTCATTTTTATTCCTTTTCAAACTTTGTCAATCAAATGCCGGTTGGTTGGTTCCAACGGTCTTTATTGTTAAAAAATTATTTTGCCTTTGTTTTAATAAAATCGATGGCGCGGGCAAACACGTCATCGGTTGTCATATCCGATGTATCCAATATTAAAGCATCAGCAGCGGGCTTTAACGGTGCGGTTGCACGGTTGGCGTCGCGCTCATCTCTTTTCTTAACATCGTTTAAGACGTCCTCATATATAACACAAATTCCTTTTTCTTGCAACTCTTTTTGTCGTCTTTTTGCTCTGACCTCGGCGCTGGCGCTTAAAAACAGCTTTACATCAGCGTCCGGACAGACGACTGTTCCGATGTCGCGACCGTCCAAAACGGCGCCTTTTGCGGGCTTTCCGTCGGGCAAAACCGGATAAAGCGCAAAGTTGCGTTGAAAGTCAAATAAAGCTTGTCGCACACTTGGTATTGCCGATACTTTTGATGCGGCTTGTCCGCATTGTTCTGTGCGAATCGACGAATCGTTTTGCAATTGCAACATCTCTTTTGGATCCAATTTTTCGGCAATAGCGGTTGCAGCAGATTCATCAGCGGGATCTTTTCCCGAATCCAAAACACGTTTGGCAACGGCTCTGTAAAGCGCGCCCGTGTCCAGATAAGCATACCCGTAAAATTGTTGCAAACGCTTGGCCAGCGTGCCTTTGCCGGCCGCCGACGTTCCATCTATTGCGATTATCATTTTATGTCCTTTCCGTTAAAGTAAAAAAAAATTTTTATAAAAAGTATCATATTTTTAAATTTTCTTGTTGACAAGAGGAAAATATAGTTGCATACGCTTATTTTGAAGAATATTTTTATTTTGTCATATTAAAAGGAGATAAAAAATGGTCAAACCTGAATGGGGAACAAAAAGAAAGTGCTTAAATTGTGGCGCCAGCTTTTACGATATGCGTAAAAAGCAATTCTCTTGTCCGAAGTGCAAAACGGAATATGATGCCGAAGCTTTGAATGCCGCAAAGGCCGAAGCGGCTTTGAAAAACGCCAGCAATGTTAAAGCGTTGGAAAAGGAAATGGACGAAGAAGATATTGTTGCTTCTGTTATCGGCGATACGGATTTTCAAGAAGCTGATGATGCCGATTTGTTGGAAGACGCCTCCGAATTGGGGGACGACAATCACGATATGGCCGAAGTAATGGATAACATCGGAAAGGGTCATGACGAAGAATAATACTTCTTTTCATTTGGTCAGCGGGCCTTTGACGAACAAATGTTTGATTGCTGCGCCAAACATTGGAGACGAACGTTTTGACGGTTCTGTCATTTACATTTGTTCGCACAGCGACAAAGAGGGCACAAAAGGCTTGGTTTTGAATAAATCTTGTTCGGTTAATTTTGAAGAAGTGCTGTCCGAACTGAATATATCTTCCCAAATCCCAAAGGATAAATATCCAAAGGTTTTATGGGGCGGTCCCGTTGATCAGATCAGAGGTTTTATTTTACATTCGAATGATTTTTCGGGCTTTGAAACTACCGCGATTACGGATCAGTTAAATATGACCGTCAGCATTGACGTTTTATCCGAAATCGCCAAAGGCGCCGGTCCGAAAGAGCGTTTATTGATGTTGGGATATTCGGCTTGGCAAGCCGGTCAATTAGAGTTGGAAATTGCCGGTAATATGTGGTTTGTGGTTGACGTCGATACAAATTTTTTGTTTCATTGCCCCAGTAATGAAAAATGGAAAACAGCGTTATCGATGATTGGCATTGATCCTTTGTTATTATCGTTGGAGCAGGGAAGCGTTTAAAATGAAGATTGCAGAGGCTTTTTTAAAGGGAAAAATTGATCGTTTTGAGGTGATGGAATTAGCACGCATCATCAGTGATTTGAATTTAAAAGGTGAACATTTACCGTCTTTTGACGCGATTGATTTTTGTGCCGACGGGCATTTTAAGATTTTGTCCACCGTTCATGTGAAGAAAAAAGAAGTTTTGCAATATTTGTCGATGTTGGTGACGGCGGTGTTTGCCGTTGCCAATAAACGATTGGCGTCTATTTTTTTAAACCATTATTTGGCGTGCCAAAACAACACGGATTTTTATAAATATCTGCCTCGTTCGCGCCGAAAAGCTTTTGTGATTGCTTGCGGCGGTTTGTCGGGCAGCGGTAAATCGCGGGTCGCCAGAGAAGTTGCGCCGGAATTGGGGGCGCCGCTTGGGGCTATTGTCATTCGCGACGATATTGTGCGCAAACAATTGGCGGGTGTTGATTTTGATACATTGCTTGGCAAAGAATTTTACACGCCCGAAAATGAACGTCTGGTCTATAAGGAAATGCGCCGTCAGGCAAAGCAAGCCTTGCTTGCCGGTTATCCGGTTGTGTTAGATGCGTTGTTTTACAGTCCCAATGAGCGCAAAAAAGCAAAAGATTTGGCTAAAAAGATGGGCGTTTCTTTTGATGGCTTTTGGATGGAAGCGCCTTTGATGACGCGTGTGCGGCGGGTTAAAGAGCGCAAAAATAATCCTTCCGATATGAAAGACGAAGCCGATTTGTTGGATCAATTAAGCCAAGATGTCGGCGACGTTGATTGGCGTTATATTTATACTTCCGGCGCAAAAGAGGAAACATTAAATAAAGTGCGTTCATTTTTGAAAAAGTACCTTTAAAAAAGCGCTTGCAAGAAGCAAAAAGAAAGACTATATTATAAAGTATGGTGAAAGCGAGGGGAAAATGAAAATCCTAAAATGGAACATCGATAAAGAAAACGGTTCTTTTGGTTGTAAGATTAACAAAGCAATTCCCAACCGTGTTATTTCTTATGAAACGCTTTATGGGGAAAAGGTGACGATGAAATCGTCCGAAATCCGCAAGCAACCGAAGTTTAAGGTTCGCTTCGGACATGTGATCAATCCGTTTGATTTGCGTTAATTTTTTTTAAGGGGCGGTAAGTCGCCCCCTTTTTATTTAAAACAGGTTTTAATCAATTAAAGATAAGCCCCGATCAATTATTGGCGGCCGTTTGATTTATTGGCCGGAAAACGTCCGAAATTGCCGATTAGCTCATCAATAACACTTAAATTTTTACCGCTGACCGGCGTGACGGTTTCGTCTATACTGATGTCGTGCCCGTCGGCTAATGATAATTCTTTTACCTTTGTCACGACTCCTTTGTCATTGAATGTAATTTGCACAATGTTGCGTTCAATTTCCTTTGCCGGTAAGAAAACTCTTGTTTGCTCTTTGGATTGAATGTACAGCCAAGATTCCTTTTCAAACAACGTAATTGATGTCGGTGATCCCAACAGACGTGTCACATCTTCTTTTGTATGTGTGCCGGATTTGATGGCCTTGACGCGAACTTGCGGCGGCGTGTCGCCCACTTGATTCGTTCCAAACACAGAACAACCGCCAATCATCGCGGAGGCAAAAATGAAAAAAAATAAATTTCTGTACTTGCTCATTCGATCCTTCTTTCGTATAATAAACAGATATAATAGATTTTACCGAAAAAGGAAAGCAAAAAATGAATAAAAGTTCCGAAATGCCGAAAATTATTGAGGTGCGCGAATTATCCAATAAGCCCAAAGAGATCAAATGGAGCGCAGAGGCCCAAGAATTAAAGGCGCTGGCAAAGCGATTAAATGTGTTGTCTGTTGATGATTTGACGGCCGAAGTTAAACTGCAAAAGGGTGATTTAATTCAAGTAAACGGCCATTTTGATGCCCATATTACACAATCGTGTGTTGTGACGGGGCAACCGATTAAAGAAGCGGTCAGCGATTCTTTTGAAGAATTTTTTTGCTTGCATTCGCGTCACGATGTGCCGATTGATTTGGATATGGAAAGCCCCGACATTGAAGCAATCGAAGACGGTCGCATTGACGTTGGCGAATTGGTGATTGAGTATTTGATTTTAGGGCTTAATCCTTTCCCGCGCAAATCGGATATTCCTTTGGTTGTTGCGGGGGACGAAGAAAAACGCGAAAATCCGTTTGCCGTGTTGGAAAAATTAAAAAAGAATTGATAAGTGTTTAAATAAAAGATGGCGTCCCTAACGAGATTCGAACTCGTGTTACTGCCTTGAGAGGGCAATGTCCTAGGCCTCTAGACGATAGGGACTTTGAAAAACAAAAGTCACATTAACACATTTGCGTTTGTTTGGCAAGTACGATTTTATATGTTTTTTATAAAAAAGCCTTTGATTCTTTTTTCATTTTCGGTTAAATTAAAGAAAATTAACAATAGGAGTTATAAAAATGAACCCAAAGAATGAAGATCCGAGAGTCGATTTATCGTGGAAACGTTATATTTTGCCCCCCGTTCATCAGGAAGGCTATCCGTTTATTTTAACTTTTGCGGCGTTGGCCATTTTCCTGTGGTGGGCTTGGACGCCGTTGGGCGTGTTGGGCGTGATGTTGACCGCGTTTTGTTTTTACTTTTTCCGCAACCCAAATCGCGTTGTTCCGCAAGGTGATGGTTTAGTGATTGCTCCTGCCGACGGAATTGTCAGCAATATTGTTGACATTGTGCCACCGGCTGAAATCGATATGGGATCCGAACCTTTGACAAGGATCAGCATTTTTATGAGCGTTTTTAACGTTCACGTGAATCGTATTCCTGTGTCGGGAAAAATCCACAAAATCCATTACAGACCCGGAAAGTTTTTAAATGTTGCCGATAAAGACAGTGAAGATAACGAACGCGAAGAATATTCTGTTGTTATGGCAAACGGAACAAAGATCGGCTTTATTCAAATTGCCGGATTGGTTGCGCGTCGCATTGTTTCTTTTGTCAAAGAAGGCGATGAGTTGACGGCAGGTCAACGCTTTGGATTGATTCGTTTTGGCAGCCGTTTGGACGTGTTTTTGCCAAAAGGCGTTGCTCCCAAAGTTGCTTTGGGACAAATCAGCGTTGCCGGTGAAACAATTTTGGCCGATTTGAACGCTAAACAAGAACCTATTGAAGGAGTGGAGAAATAACAATGAAAAAGAAAATTGCAGAAAAATTAGCGCCGATGTCGGAGTTAAAAGATGTTGACATACGGCCGATGTTTCCAAATATGGTGACTATGTCGGCTTTGGCATGCGGGTTGTCGTCAATGCAGTTTGCTTTTTGGGGCAACTGGGCTATGGCGGTTATTTGTATTGCCTTAGCGGCTGTTTTTGACGGATTGGACGGACGCGTTGCCCGTATGTTTAATGTGTCTTCAAAGTTTGGTGCCGAATTGGATTCTTTGTCTGATTTGGTCAGTTTTGGTGTTGCACCGGGCTTTTTGTTATATCGTTGGAGTATGGCACAAGACGCGATTGTTTTGGGCGGAAAAGATGCTGCGGCGATTGGTGTGCCTTGGGTCGTCGCTTTGTTTTTGGCAATGTGCTGTGCATTGCGCTTGGCGCGCTTTAATACGATGTTGGAAACGAAACAGCCGCCTTATTGGACGCACTTTTTTACCGGTTTGCCGGCTCCGGGCGGTGCATATGTTGCGTTGTTCCCGTTGATTTTCTATTTGTGGACTGGGGCAGAGTTTTTACGCAATACCTATATTGTGGCTTTCTTTATGATTTTCAGCGCTATTTTGATGGCAAGCCGCATTCCGACGCCGTGTTTTAAAAAATTACACTTGCCGAAGATGACAAAAAACGGTGACGGCGTTATTATGTTGATAATGGTTGCTGTTATTGCAATTTTGGTTTCGTTGATGGTACGCGATTTTTGGGCGGTGGTCAGCATTATCGGAATTATTTATTTGATTATGCTTCCGCTGGGAATTATTTATTTTATTCGTGAAAGAAGACGCTGTTTGCAATAAAAACTAAAAGGGGAGGTCGTTATGAAAAAAAACATTTTATTTGCTTTGGGCGTGCTGACGTTTGGCATAATCGGTGGAGCGCAAGCTTCTTCCCTTTCGGGGGCGGTCAGCTTTAAAAAGGTCGAAGCTCCTGTACAAGATGAAGCGCCAGCCAAAACGGTTGATGAAAGTAATACGCAAAAGCTTTCTGCCGATAAATTTGCCGTCGATCCAAAAGAGCTGATGGCCAAAAAAACGGCTGATATTGACGAATTTGACAATCCGCGTTTTGTAAAAATATATTACGGTAAGATGAAAGGTTTGCAACAAGCAATTGATCGCCGGCAACAAGAAGAATTGGAGAAGGAAGAGTATCCGACAGAACAAGCCAAAGAACAAGCTTTGCAGGAAATAAAGGGACAGGCTTTAATTCACTTTGACGATTACGCCGATGCGCCCGAAGATTTGCAAAAACGCCAAAATGAAAATCCGCGCGCCACGATGTTGGATATGTCGGATCGAACAACGTATTTGGATAAAGACAAATCGACGCCGGAATATTCCGAATATGTCAAGGAAAGCTTGGAAGGCGATTTTATCAATCGCACGGGAATGACGCCTCAGGAGTATGAAAAAGCGGCGGCCGAACAAACAAAAGCCGAACTTGAAATGCGTCAAAGCGAAGATGAAAAGGCCGACTCTTTTCCGGTATTAAAGACCGATAAAGAGGTGGCGGTTGAAAAGCTTGATAATAAAAGCGCGATGATTCGTATCGCACCGTCGAAACGTGCGGCGCAACCCCAAAAATAGGCGAGGGTGATTTTGAAAAATCAAGCAAAACGCCAAAAAGATTTGTCGGCGTTGAAAAGCAAAGTGCCGCCTGCGCCTGTGTTTATTTTGGTGCGTCCGCAAATGGCGGAAAACATAGGAATGGCGGCGCGTGCGATGATGAATTGCGGTATTTATGATTTGCGCGTTGTGGCGCCTAAAGAATTGCCCGATGATGAAAAAGCCCTTGCGGCCAGTTCGGGGGCTGATCCGATTTTAAAAGGGGCTAAAATTTTTGATTCTTTGAACGAGGCTGTGGCGGATTTAAGCTTTGTTTTGGCGACGACGGCACGGGCACGCCATATTTCAAAAACGGTTGTGAGAGCCGGTGAGATCGGGGCGTATTTGGGTAAAACAGATCCGGCCAAAGCTGGCATTTTGTTTGGTTGCGAGCGCACAGGATTAGAAAATGACGAATTGGAATGTGCCGATGTTTTGTTGACGATTCCCTTAAATCCGGAGCATACTTCGTTGAATTTATCGCAAGCTGTTTTATTGGTGGGCTATGAGTGTTTAAAGGCTTTACACAAAGGGGATTTAAAGGCGGCAAAAACGCCGGAAAATCCGCTTGCCAGCAAGGCGGAAATCCAAGTTTTTTTGGACAAGTTAAATGCGGCGTTAACGCAAAAAGGCTATTATAATTTGTCCGAAAAGCGCCCGAAAATGCAACAGAACTTGGACAATATTTTCTTAAAATCCGGTTTAAAGCGGCAAGAAGTTCGCACTTTGCACGGCGTTTTAAACTTTTTACTGCGCGATAAAAAAGAATAAAAAAACTTTAAAAAGTGCTTGCAATTTATTTTAAAATCAGTTATAAGCATTGTTATGTGCCGGTTTAGCTCAGTTGGTAGAGCAACGCATTCGTAATGCGTGGGTCGGGTGTTCGAGTCTCCTAACCGGCACCATTTTTTTATCCAAAAAGGCAACACTATGATTTATTTGGTGCGTCACGGTCAAACCGATTGGAATATCGAACACAAAATACAAGGACAAACAGACATTCCGTTAAATGCCGCCGGAAGAGCGCAAGCCGTTGAATTATCCGAAAAATTATCAAACTTAATATTCAAAAAATAATATCCTCTGATTTATCCAGAGGCAAGGAAACGGCCGAAATTATTAACCGCAATTGAATGTGCCGGTGTTGCAGGATCGGCGATTGCGCGAGTATAATTATGGATTGATTGAAGGCAAAGTCCGCGATAGTTTGCCGCAGGGGCTTTGGAATCTTTACCAGACAAATCCCCACAAAATAAAAGCAGAAGCGATGATTGATATTTTTAATCGAGTGAAAAGCTTTTTTGATGATTTGGCAAAAGAAAAACAAAACATTTTAGTTTTAACGCATGGCGGTATTATACGAATGGTATTGTATTATGCTCGGCATTCGGACAAAGCATTTGTTCAAGATGATTTTAAACGTCTTTATATTCCGATGAAAATCGGCAATACGCAAGTGTTTTCGATTGATTTATAAAAAGTTTACAGCCTTTTCCAAGTGCGTTTTTGGTTGATTTCTTCTTTGTCGCGAAAAGCTTTTTCCAAATCTATGCCATGCATATTGGCCAAAGAACAAATGTAAATAAAGACATCGGCCAGCTCCAAAGCAACATCGCCGACTTTTGAATTGTCACCGACGGATCCGCCTTTGTTGTTTTTGCGCACGGCGGAAATAACTTCTCCGCATTCTTCGGCCAATAAACAACATTCATAAAACTTATCCGTTGTGTTAAATCCGCGTTCTTGCTTCATTTGCAAAACGTATTGTTGAAAATCTTTTAATGTCGGATTGGCTTTTAATTGTTGCATTTTTCCTCCTCCTTTATAAAAAAAACCGCCCTTACCGGACGGTCTTAATTGGTGGGTGTAAGAGGACTCGAACCTCTGACCTTTACGATGTCAACGTAACGCTCTAACCACCTGAGCTACACACCCATTTTTCAAAAACAAAACTCTTATATCATATCCAAAAAGCTTTTGCAAGCACTTTTTTTAAAAAAGTTTGCTTTCAAGCATATTTTTTGATATAATAATATATGATGAGGTGGGTCCGATGAACGACAAACAGATTGATAAATATGCAGCACAGCTTGTTCGCGATTTCGCAAAGGAAACTTACGAAACGGCCGCCCGATTTGATAAAGAAAAAAAGATCGGCTTTTTTTCGGGAAAAAGGCTTGATGTTTTGCGCAATCACATGGGAAATGTCTTTTGGCCGGCATCAAAAAGCTTGCTGCAAACTGGTCGAGCCGGCTTGATTGCTCTTGGCGTTATCAATCCCGCTTCATTGCCTGTGGTCGTGCCAAGCTTTTTGGGGTTAAGCGGATTGCATGCGTTTTCAAAAGGTCACGTTGAAATGTTGCAAAATATTACTTTGGGACGCGCTTCAAAGTTCGGCAGCGAAATGGTAAAAGCCGGCGTGCCGGAAGCGGTGCGCAAAAAGGCCATTGAAAAATATTTATTGAAAAACAGTCCTGCGTTTACTGCGGAAAAATACATAAAAAAACACCCTGAATTAGTGGATCGTTTGCGCGACGGATTGGTTGTTCCCAAAAATCAAAATCGCATTATTGCTTTTGATCGGGATATAAATCGTTTGGCCAATTCCGGCGCCAATAAAAATATGGGGACGCATTTTAAATTATTGGGGCAATATATCAAAGATTATGCAAGCGAGAAAATCGGCAGTGTAAAAAAGCTTTTTTCTTTTGCAAAAGGCGCCCAAAAAGCCACCGCCGAACCTGTATCTATAGCCGTGGCCGCCAGCGAAGTATCGGTCAAAAAGATGGAGCAATCTTTAATGGCCGACGCTGCCAAAACAGTTAGCAAAACAGCGTCTGAAACAGTTGTAAAAAAGGCCGAAAAGCCGGCTCTTGAAGCGGCGGCTAAGGCTGGTGCACGTTTGCCTTTGTCGCCAAAGTTGGTGCAAGAAATCAGCGATAAAACAGTTCAAAAAACCGGCGCCAAATTGGCCGGTAAGGCCGCGCTAAAAGTTGGTGCAAAAAAGATCCCTGTTTTAGGTTTGGCTTTTGGTGCCGCTTTTGCAACCGGCCGAGCCATGGACGGCGATTGGACGGGGGCTGGAATGGAATTGTCTTCGGGTGCGGCCAGTTGCTTTCCCGGAGCCGGTACAGCAACGTCTTTGGCAATTGACGGCGCTTTGTTGGCGCGGGATTTGAAAGCGGGTCGATGATGATAAAACAAATGAAACGCTATACAACTTTTTTAACGGAAAAGGGGGATTTAGTCATTGTTATTCCGTTTGTGGAAGGATCAGAACCAAAACACCCGAAAATCTTATATGACGGCAAAGAGCATGCTTTATTTTACCGTCGGCCGAATGAAACCATTGTTTTGGATTATTTGAATGATGCGGCTGTCGTGGTGTTAAAACAAGCCGGAAAAGTTTTGTTATTTGAAGTGGATTTAAAAAGTCAAACAGTCGTAACAAATTATTTTGTTCCGGTTGTTATGACGGAAAAATTACCCGCTTTTCAACCGGAACAATAATCGATATTTTAATTTCGTTGCAATTCGAAACGATATTTGTTGATTGGCATTTGGTGCGAAACACCTTTGAATAAATCGCGACGTAAAGCGTGATTTTTAACGGTTAAGATCTCTTCCGCTTTTTGGCTGCGTTCTTCAAATATTGTAGCAATTTGACGCGATTGTGCGTAACTGATCCCCGTACGGGCTTCCAATAAAGAAATCAATTTTAAGTTTTGACGATTAAACGGAACCAAAGATAATGCCGTATGCCCTTGAAAATCAACGGCTTTTGCATTCGCACCGTTATCCAATAATAACGCCGTCTTTTCAAAATTGCCTTCGCCGGCCGCTGCCATCAACGGGGTTAAACCGGATTTGTCGCGAACATTGACGTCGGCGCCTTTTTCCAATAACATTTTGACGCAATCAATCGGTTTTTTGATATATAATGCGGTGCGTCCTTGTTTGTCTTTGATATTCGGATCAGCCGAAAATAACAACAAAGTGGAAACAGTACGCGGATCGTCGGCGTAATGCAAAGCTGTTTGTCCAAAGCCGTCTTGGGCATTTAAATTGACTTTGTTTATAATCATTTCATTAATTAATTTGTCGTTGGAATAAGCCGGAAAGCTGATCGCTTTTATCAATGGCGGTTGATTTGTGGAATCGGGCGCGTTTACATCAGCGCCATTTTGAATCAACACCAACATTTTGCTTCTGGACGTGGCGGTGTTTAACGCTGAATTTCCTGTCACATTTTTCAAATTAACATCAGCACCGTAATCGATTAACATTTGTGCGATTTCTGTTTTTTCAGTCAGCATTAAAGCCGTTTCTTTTGAGTTGTTTTGCGCATTGACTTTGGCGCCCAGCGAAAGAAAATATTGAACAATATCCGTTAAATTATGCTTGGCGGCATTGATCAAAGCCGTTGATCCGAACACATCTTTTGCTTCGATATCGGCGCCCGCACAAACCATTTTGCGCGCTTTGAATAAGGTCATCTTTGACCATGTATGCGGTGGCAGGGCAGCAAAAGCACGCTCTGAAAGCATCTTTTTTTGCAAAGCCATACGTTCTTGACATTGCTCTTCTTGGCGGCGTTGGTTGTTTTGAGGGATCATGGCATAGGCTTTTAAAAGCTCTTCCTGACTTGCCCCTTTTTGTTTTAATTCGATTAAATCGTCTTCACTGTAAATATTATTCCAATCAAACATTATAACTCCTGTTATAAAAAAGAAAGCTTTAATATAACAGAACGGTGTCTGTTTGTCAAGTTTTTTTATGTCTGTTTTATTGCAGCGGCAAGCGTGTCATTGTCATAAATTTTTGTTGACGCGTCATTCGAATGGTGTTGCCGTCCATTTTATCATAGACTTGCAGATGTTTTTCAATGGCTTTGCCGACAGCGTCAATGACTTCGGCTTTGTGGCGATGAGCTCCTCCGAATGGTTCGGGAATAATTTCATCGATGATTTTTAAATCCATTAAGTCTTGCGCCGTTAAATGCAAACTGTTTGCGGCTTGTTCGGCTTTGGACGAATCTTTATATAAAATCGCCGCGCACCCTTCCGGAGAAATGACCGAATAAATAGAATGCTCTAACATCATAACGGTGTTGGCCGTGGCAAGCGCAATTGCTCCGCCCGATCCGCCTTCGCCGATAATAGTTGCAATGACGGGAACGGTTAAATCAAACGAAATATCCATCGCTTTTGCAATGGCTTCGGCTTGCCCGCGTTCTTCGCCTTCGACCCCGGGAAAAGCGCCGGCTGTATCAACAAAAGTCAGCACGGGAATTTGAAAATGTTCGGCCATTTGCATCAGCCGCGTGGCTTTTCTGTACCCTTCTGGGCGCGCCATACCGAAATTATGTTGAACGCGTGTTTGTGTATCACGGCCTTTTTCTTGCCCCAAAATCATTACCGTGCGCCCATAAAAGCGACCGATTCCGCCGATAATCGCTTCGTCTTCCCCAAAGCAACGATCTCCGCGTAATTCAACAAAATCTTTGATCAAAGCGTGAATGTAATCAATCATATGCGGGCGGTCTTCGTGGCGCGCGACGCACGTTTTTTGCCATGCCGTTAAATGGGTATAAGCCAACTCTAAATGCTTTTGCAATTTGGCTTGTAATCGGGTCAGTTCGGCGTCAATATCGATGCCTTCCGGTTGGCTTAACGTACGTAAAGCGTCGATTTTTTCTTCGACCTCACCGATTGTTTTTTCAAAATCCAACGTCTTCATTTTTATAAAATCATTCCTTTTGTACTTTTTTTGCTGTTTTTTTATAAAATATATGATATTGTGAAAATCAGCAAATCAACTTTTGTGACAGAAAGGAAACAATTATGTTTTGGCGTTTTATTATAGTGTTGATCATTTTCTTTGTTTATTTGTTTTGGATTGCGGGATTTATGAGGTAGAAAAATGATTTTGCTTGTCAGTTTTTTAAGCGTTTGTGTGGCTGCGGTTTTATTATGGATTGGCTTTATAGTGTCTTTTTTAAGCTCAGGCCAAATTGCATCAAATGCAGGATATATCATAACGTTAATGGGGTTGTTTTTGCCTCTTGTCATTGTCGCGTTTGCGGTGGCTTTTGTTTATATGGCGTTGGAAATAAAGCGCTTGGAGTTAAGAATTAACGATTGGGTTAAAGCGTTAAAATGCGATGTTTTAAATGATCCGGTTGCGGTGCATCAGCAAATCGGTGAAATGGTGCAAGAACAGTTAAAGCAAACCGAAGCGCCGGCTGTGTTAAACATATCCAAGGACGAGCCGATTACCAAATACCAGAATATGGAACTGCCCGAAGATGTGGAGCTGCATTTTAAAGGATGAAAAAGTTTATTGCATTTTTGTTGGTGATGTTTTTATCCTCCGCTTCTTTGGCCGAGGTGTTGCACGGGATAGCGATGCACGGCACGCCTAAGTACACGGCCGGCTTTACGCATTTTGATTACGTTAATCCGAACGCGCCAAAAGGCGGGGTGTTGCGCCAGGCTTCGTTTGGTTCATTTGATACCTTTAATCCCTTTACGATTAAAGGAAACAGCGCACCCGGGACAGGATTGATTTTTGATACACTGATGAGCTCATCGGCGGACGAGCCGTTTTCGGAATACGGATTGTTGGCCGAATCGGTGGAAGTACCAAAAGATCGTTCTTGGGTGGCTTTTACATTAAATCCAAAAGCGCGCTTTTCCGATGGATCGCCTGTATTGGCCGAAGACGTCGTTTTTACGTTTGAAATGTTGCGTGATAAAGGTGTGCCACAATATCGATACTATTACGGCAACGTGGACAAAGCAACGGCGACCGATGATCGGCGTGTGTTGTTTACGTTTAAGCAAGGTTCGAATAAAGAATTGCCTTTGATTTTGGGGCAAATGCCGGTCTTGTCCAAAAAAGATTGGCAAAATAAAGATTTTGAAGCAACGACTTTGCAAATGCCTTTGGGGTCGGGGCCTTATCGATTAAAGAGCTTTGAAGTCAACCGCTTTATTATTTACGAGCGTAACCCTGAATATTGGGGGGCAGATTTACCGGTCAACAAAGGACAATATAATTTTGACGAAATCCGGTACGATATTTATCGCGACACGGCCGTTGCGGTGGAAGCTTTTAAAGCCGGAGCTTATGATGTGCGCGTGGAAAACGAAGCCAAAAAGTGGGCAACGGCTTATGATGTGCCGGCGCTTAAAGACGGGCGCTTGATCCGGCGCAGTTTTACACACGGTTTACCCAGCGGTATGCAAGGCTTTGTTATGAACACGCGACGCGCCATTTTTGCCGACCCAAAAGTGCGCGAAGCGATGCAATATGTGTTGGATTTTGATTGGCTGAACGATCGTTTGTTTTTTTGCTCGTATCACCGGACAACCAGTTATTTTGATAATTCGGAATTGGCCGCCAAAGGATTGCCGGATAAAGCGCAAACGGCATTGCTTAAACCCTTTGAAGACAAGCTGGATAAAAGAGTGTTTTCAAATCCCGTTTTGGTGCCAAAGTTGGACAGTTTAAACCCGCGTCCGCAGTTGTTAAAAGCTTTGGAATTGCTCTCGATGGCCGGTTGGCATGTCAAACAAGGCGTTTTGCAAAATGACAAAGGACAGCTGTTTGAATTTGAAATATTACTGGATTCCAGCGGTGCAGCCGCGTGGGAGCGTATAGCTTTGCCATTCGTGCGCAATTTAAAGAAAATCGGGATTAACGCACGCATTCGGGTGATGGACGCTTTACAATATAAAAACCGATTGGATCATTTTGATTTTGATATGTTTGTGATGGTGTGGGGGCAGAGTTTATCCCCCGGCAACGAGCAGCGTTATTTTTGGGGGTCTGATGCCGCAAAGCAAGAGGGAAGTTATAACTTTGCGGGCATTCAAAATCCGGCGGTTGACGCGTTGATTGAGCGCATTATTGCCGCCGATACGCGGGAAGATTTAGTGACGGCTACCCGCGCGCTTGATCGCGTTTTAATGTGGGGATTTTATGTAATCCCGCAATGGTATACAAACGAAACGCGCGTTGTATATTGGAATAAATTCGGTATGCCGAAAGCTCAGCCTATGCACGGCATCAGTTTAATGACTTGGTGGGCAAAATAATGAAAAAATATATTTTAAAAAGATTGCTTTTGATACCGCTGACGTTGTTTGGCATTATGCTCATCAACTTTTTATTTATTCAGCTTGCCCCCGGTGGGCCCGTCGAACAAATGATGATGAAAATGGAAGGCAACGCCGTATCTGCGACGGCGCGTATTTCGGGGGCAGGCAGTGCGGCGGCCGAAGCTGTTTCCTCTGATTCTAAATATCAAGGGGCGCAAGGGGTGCGTGAAGAATTGAAAAAGCAATTGGAACATCAATTCGGGTTTGACAAACCGTTGCCGGTTCGCTTTTGGTTGATGATGAAAAAGTATGCTGTATTTGATTTTGGTAAAAGCTTTTACCAAGACAAAAAAGTCACGGATTTAATTATGGAAAAAATGCCCGTTTCCATTTCCTTGGGTGTTTTTTCAACGCTGATTATATACTTAATTTCTATTCCGCTTGGGATACGCAAAGCTTTAAAAGACGGAACGCCGTTTGATATTTGGACAAGTTGGGCGGTCATTATCGGATATGCGATCCCGTCGTTTTTATTTGCTATTTTTTTGGTGGTTTTGTTTGCCGGCGGGCGTTATTTAGATTGGTTTCCTTTGCGTGGATTGGTGTCGGATAATTGGGACGAATTGTCGGCGTTTGGAAAAGTAAAAGATTATTTGTGGCATATGGTTTTGCCGGTTTTTGCGATGGTTGTCGGAGGCTTTGCCGGATTGACGATGTTGACGAAAAATTCGTTTTTGGACGAAATGCATAAAAGCTATACCATCACGGCGGCGGCAAAAGGTTTGACGCCGACCCAAGTTTTATATCGGCATGTTTTCCGCAATGCGATGTTGATTATTGTTGCGGGATTTCCGGCTGTTTTGGTTGGAATGCTTTTTACCGGATCGGTGTTAATCGAAGTTATTTTTTCTTTGGACGGTTTGGGATTGTTGGGCTTTGAATCGGTGATGAATCGCGATTATCCGGTTATTTTTGGCACGCTTTATATGTTTGCTTTGTTAGGATTGGTGTTAAATTTGATCAGCGATTTGACTTATCGCCTTATCGATCCGCGTATCGATTTTGAACGGAGAAAAGCATAATGATTAAAGATCGTTTTCAATCTTTTAAAAAACAACGGCGCGCTTATGTGGCTTTGATTTTGTTCGTCGGTATTTTTGTTGTGTCTTTGCTATCCCCGATTATCGCAAACGATAAACCGTTATTCGTGTGGTACAAAGGCGGTGCTTATTTCCCGATAGTGCATGATTATACAGACGCTTTTTTCGGTGGCTCATTGCCGACGTATGCAGACTATAAAGACCCCTATACGGTGGATCAAATTAAGCAAAACGGTTTTATGATAATGCCGATTATTCCGTTTTCTTTTGATACGATTAACTATGATTTGCAAAGCCCGTCGCCGTCCAAGCCCAGCCTTCAAAATTGGCTTGGCACAGATGATCAAGCGCGTGATGTGTTGGCGCGATTGCTTTATGGTGTTCGGATCAGCATTTTATTCGGTTTAATTTTAACGTTGATTTCGTCAGTGATCGGGATTTTTGTTGGAGCGGTGCAAGGATATTTTGGCGGCAAAACGGATTTGATTTTGCAACGCGTTTTGGAAATGTGGGGCAGTTTGCCTCAAATGTTTATTTTAATTATCGTGTCCAGCATTTTATTACCCGGTTTTTGGACTTTGTTGATTGTTTTGTTGTTATTCAGTTGGACAAGTTTGGTCGGTGTCGTGCGTGCCGAGTTTTTACGCGGCCGCAACTTTGAATATGTCAAGGCGGCAAAAGCTTTGGGCGTATCCGATACCCGTATTATTATACGTCATATTTTGCCAAATGCTTTGGTGGCGTCCGTTACTTATATCCCGTTTATTTTGTCGGGGGGAATTGTGGCGCTGACGGCGTTGGATTTCTTGGGCTTTGGAATGCCGGCCGGCTCGCCGTCTTTGGGTGAGCTGGTGCGGCAAGGAAAGGAAAACATTTCTGCGCCATGGCTTGGGCTTTCGGCCTTTGTTTCGATGGGGGTTTTGTTGGTGTGCTTGGTTTTTATCGGAGAGGGCGTTCGCAATGTCTTTGATCCGCGCCAAAGGGCTGTGCTCGACGAGGCGCAAAAACCTGTGGCGCAACCGGCAAAAAAAGCTTTATTAAGCGTTCGGCATTTAAGCATTTCTTTTGGCTCCCGTGCGGTTGTAAAAGACGTTTCATTTGATATTCAAAAAGGCCAAACAGTGGCTTTGGTCGGGCAAAGCGGCAGCGGTAAGTCGATAACGGCTTTGTCGATTTTGGGTTTGGTTTTCGGTGCGCGTGTTCAAGGCAGTATTCAACTGAACGGACAAGAGTTAGTCGGTGCGCCGGATCAATTGATGTATCAAGTGCGGGGACGAAAAATCGCTTTGGTGTTTCAAGAGCCGATGACCGCCTTAAACCCTTTGCATAAAGTGAAAAAGCAGATTGCAGAAGTGATGCAAATTCATTTTAAAAAAGCACCCTTGAAACGAATTTTTGAATTATTGGATTTGGTTGGTTTGACGCGTGATAAACGGCGTATTTTAAACAGCTATCCGCACGAATTGTCGGGAGGTCAGCGCCAAAGGATTTTGATTGCAATGGCTTTGGCGGGAGAGCCGGACTTGTTGATTGCGGACGAGCCGACGACCGCTTTGGACGTTGCTTTGCAACGGCAGGTTTTGGATTTGTTGAAAAGCTTACAGCAAAAGCTTGGGCTTTCAATTTTGTTTATCAGCCATGATGCGGCCGTTGTTTCGTATATGACTAAACACATTTATAAAATGGAAAAAGGGCATTTGTCACCCTTTGTTTTGAGCAACGCAAAACCCATTTTGTCACACAGAGCAAAGCCCGTGCAATCCCCGATTTTATCCGTGAAAGGTTTAAGCGTTCGCTATGGTCAATTAACGGCTTTGCAACCGACGGATTTTGATTTGTATTCGGGTCGTACGTTGGCTGTGGTGGGCGAAAGCGGCAGTGGTAAGACCAGTTTGGCAATGGCTTTGTTGCGTTTGATACCGGCGTCGGGGCAAGTGCTTTTGAACGGGCAAAATATTTTGGCTTTGTCGTCGGGTAAATTCAACCGGCTGCGTAGCCAAATTCAAATTGTTTTTCAAGATCCTTTTTCGTCTTTGAACCCGCGTATGACTGTGGCGCAAATTGTGGCCGAAGGATTGAATGTTCACGCCGGTAATTTAACGGCGGGGCAAAAGTTAAAACAGGTTGAAAAAGCTTTATCGCTGGTCGATTTATCCAAAGATATTTTGACGCGCTATCCGCACGAATTATCGGGAGGCCAGCGACAACGGATTGCGATTGCCAGAGCGTTGATATTAAAGCCAAAAGTATTGGTGTTGGACGAGCCGACCAGCGCGTTAGATGAAAAAAATCGGCGCTTGATTTTGGATTTGTTGGTACGGATCGGACAAAAAACGAAAGTAGCGTATGTGTTGATTACGCACGATATGAATGTTGTTCGGCAAATGGCTGATGATGTGTTGGTGTTGAAGGAGGGGGTCTTGGTTGAACGCGGCGAGGCCGATCAAATTTTCGCATCGGCGCAAGATGATTATACAAAGACTTTATTGTCGGCTTCTTTGAGTTAATAGCGTTTTTGTTTTTTCTTTGTTGTCATCGTCAGCCCGTTTTTTTAGGAGCTGTATTTTGATTTTGTTTTTTACCGGTCATTCTGAAAAATTCAGAAAAACACGAGAAAAACAGCATTTTTTTAACTGGGGACGCGCTGCGCGAAAATTTTCGTGTCCCCACTTCAGAGCCCATTAAAGAGATTCTTTACTACGTTCAGAATGACACCCTGTGTTAAGAGATTCTTCACTGCGTTTAGAATGACACATAAAAAAATAATCCTCAAAATAGCTATAAAACCAAAAAAAAGCCCACCATAAAGGTGAGCTTTTAAGTTTTGGCGCGCTTGAGCAGAATTGCTCGGGATAAATCCCTCGTCCCTGCGGGACCGTCGCAAATGTGACGTCGTGTCATCGGCACTTTAAAGTGCCTTGCCACCGAATCCACGTTGTGGCTTCTCATCCAGCCCGGCACAGCCAAAAAAAGCCCACCATAAAGGTGAGCTTTTAAGTTTTGGCGCGCCCAGCAGAATTCGAATCCACAACCTTCTGATCCGTAGTCAGATGCTCTATCCAGTTGAGCTATGGGCGCATCGTTTGAAAACGAAAGTTAATATAACCGATTCGTTTTTAAAATGCAAGCACTTTTTTATGCAGTGCGTTGACGCGTGGCAAAATTCGACGGTAAACGCCCCATCAAAGGCACTCTAACCGTCCGTTTCTCTGGATGAATTGAATTTTCCGAATCACGCTCATACATCGCAACTTTTTCCAAAAAGTTCGGCAAATTGCTGTCATCTTCGTCCGTCGGCCACGTTAAATGAAGCTCTTTTAACGAATCGCGATTCGTGACCAACATTTTTAAAATCTCCGCCGACGAGTCGTGCGCGTCCAATAAAATATTGCTGGCCGAAAAATAAGCCTGCGCCACTTTCTTTTGATAAAATCCGGACAAGCTTTTAATTTGCTTTTCAATATCGTCGCAAACGGCCGCATTTTGCTTTGATTTTGCCGCAGCATAAGCAGTGCACATAACCGAAACGCCGTGTTCTACGCCCGCCAAATCCGCCGGCAAAGGCATACTTGGAGCGACATATTCCGCCGCTTTTTGTGCAAATGATTCGGATAATTGCAAGTAATTTTGAGCACACTTTAAGACATTATTGTTTTCAGCCACTTTGACCCAAGCGGCTTTTGACTGATCTTCTGACAAAGTATTCGTATCCATTTTTTGCATGCCTGCGGATAACGTAGTCGTAAGTGTCATTTTAAAATTACTCCCTTTAACCAAAAACATTATTATAATGAGCGCGTGCATTCTTGTCAAGTAAAAATTAACAAACGGTTAATAAAAAGCACTAAATTTTGCAAAAAAGTATTCGAAAGTTCAGACTTTCGGCGATTTTTTAATAAATCCAAACACTTAAAAAGCGCCTTTTTCCGCCACCCAAAAGCAAATAAATTTTTTTTATTGCCGGTTTTGGCCGCCCGATGAATTAAAAGCAAAAAGCGAATCGATAAAAAGTTGCTTAAATTTTAAGCATTTTTGATTTTATACTTCAAAAAAGCGGCCCAATTTCAGAAAAAAAGTTTAAAACAGCATGTTTTTTTATTGCAAAAGTATTCTTTATGTGATACACTAAAAGCGTAATTGCACGAAATGTGTGATTATAGTACCTTGATATAAGGTGCGGGGCTGTCAGAAGCTCTTAAATATAGGCGGCATCGGGTAGGTGTCGACAGGCGGCAAAATAGCTGCACTAACTATCCCCGACTCAACGGTCGGGGAGCTTGTAGCGAATGTTCAGAGAGATTCGTACCCTCTTAAAGGCTATAAGAATCATTCCTATATTATGATTTCTGAACTCTCCGACCACCTTTTGATCAAGGTGGTTTTAATTATTATAAAAAAAGGAGAGTAAAATGTCAGTTAAGGACACATTAAAGAAAAAGGTTGCGCCGATTGCAGTTGCTGCGGCTACCTTGTTGACGCCGGTTGCAACGCAAGGTGCGGAAAAGCCGGAGGCAGAACAAAATCCGCAAAAGATGGAGCAAATTCAGGAAAATAAGATTCATAAAAAGAAAAAATTAAGAGATGAGAGTATCGACAAACTTGCAAAGACAAAAGACCTTACCGACGATGATATTCGTGTGATGCGAATGGCAAACGAAGATGCAGAAAAAATTGAAGTTTCTCTTGAAAAAATGAAAGCTTTATTGAAGTCACAGGGAATAGATAATGCGGAATTAGCTTCGTTTGATGATATATACATTGCGACTTTCAAAACTGGACAGGTTGTGATAGAGTGTGCTACTGATGATAGTCCTTATACTTCTGAAAACGAATTCAACAAAAAGGTATTTGTATTTGACGGCTCAGGAAAGTTAATTACCAACGACTATGAAAAGTTAGATGAAGCTACACGCAGGGCGATAAGTCAGGAAAACATCAAAGATAGTGTTGCTTTTTCTAAGAACGGAGACCTAGATTACAGAGAAAGTACTTCAGAAAAATATCGTACTCGTCACGTATCTGGACAATACTCTAATAATAGCTGGGCAGAACCCACGTTTGATTTAAAATATAATGCTAAGGATTATAGTGATTTTGAGATCGGTCGCGAAGGAGAAAGGACTACTACTGTTACTGTGAGAGAAAAAGACGTGTCGCCTAATTTACGCAGAAACGACGGTTTACCTGATGCCCACTATTCCAAACCACAGGATAAAAAATTAACAAAAGAAAAAAATCTTTCGCAGTCTGCGGTAGCCAAAATCAAAGCAAACCAACAACGTTAAATTACAAAAAAAGGGGAAAGTCTTTACAAAGGCTTTTCCCTTTGCTTTAAAAAAGGAGAGAAAAAATGAAGTGGGTGCAAGCCGGAATGTATTTTATCCAGCCAACAAAACAAAGTCAGTTGGTATTCGAAGTCGAACCCATCGACGAAAATGAACCCAAAGATCCTTTGTTGGTTTATGACGGAAACGAACACGCCGTCCTTTATCGTAATCAGGAAAAAGGTTTAATTTTGGATTACATCAATCCGCAAATCCGATCGGATTTGTTCAAAGCCCAAACGGTTGATTTTTGCGAATATGATGCCAAAAAAGAAGACATCGTGCGCATTTACAGTGTGCCGATTAAGCATGTCAAAAAATTAGACATCAGAATGTTTAGTACCGCCAAGGAAAGGGAGTAAAAAAATGCCGTTGAAAGAAACTTTGAATGAACAACTTGCTGCGGACGAAAAAAAGGTGTCCGAGCAAGAAAATGCGCCCGAAAAAGAACAAGCTTTGCAAGAGGCGGTAATGCCGGCGTCCGAAGAAAAAGCGATGCCCGAAGAAGCAAAAGAGCAAGCAACGCGGATTAACCCGCAATTGCAAGAGATGGTTCAAATTGCCAAAGACAATCTGAAAGTTCAAAAACAGTTGCAAGATTATTGTAAAGATTTTCAAAGTAAAGATTTGCAAAATAAGACGCCGGAAGAGCAAGAAAAAGAACGCCAAAAGGCATTGGAAAAATTGATTTTGATTGTGAAGGATGATCCGGAACTTCAACAACAAATTATGGATTTAGGCGAAAAAGTTATAACTTCGTCTCATGATGAATTAGATGCTTTGGCCGAACGCAGCACCAAACCCGGCACCGCTATGCGTGCGATTAAACGGGGTGGCGATTATTTGGAAGCAAAAACGGGCGATGAAGAGTTGGGCGAAGCCTTTGATACTGCCGTTACGGCAGGAGCTTGGTTGTTGGGCTCCGCGGCCGGGTTAGCTATACTGGAAAAAATTGCAACGGTAATAGGTGCTGGTGCATCCCTTGAAGCGGCAGGGCTTTCTGCCGCTGTGGCTACCGCTCTGGCGCCTTTGGGTGCTGTTGGTGCCGTGATGGTGGTGACGGCCGGAATTTGGTTTTTGTGCAAAAAAACGCAAAAATGGTTGAATAAAAAGTTGAAAGATAAGGGTTATGAACCCGAAGGTGAAGCTTTGGCTTGTGGCGAAAAAACGTTGGACGTGCAAACGTTGCAAAAACAATCCGACACAGAGCAAGGCAAAGAACAAACTGCGGATGAAAAGCCTGCGGACGAAAAGCCGATGGATGAAAAGCCGGCGGACGAAAAACCAGCGGATGACAAGCCCGCTGATGAAAAGCCTGCAGACGAGAAACCTGCGGACGAGAAACCGACGGATGAAAAACCTGCGGATGACAAGCCGACGGATGAAAAACCGACGGACGAAAAACCGGCTGACGACAAGCCTGCGGACGAAAAACCGGTCGATGAAAAGCCTGCGGATGAAAAGCCGGCGGATGACAAGCAAGTCGTTGTAATGCCGGACGAAAACACGCAAGTTGTTGAAACACAACCGGAGCAAAAAGAGGCTGATCAAGCCAACCCTGATGAAAAAACAGATGGAAAAAAGAAAGTAACATCTGTTAAAGTCGCTTTGGCGGTTCAAGTCACGCGCGGTTAATTTAAGGCGTCAAAGAATTGTATCTGTCGGCCAAATAAAGGGCTGTGAAGAGGATTTTAGTACATAAACCTGAATGCTTTTTTATGGTGGCGGACAGATACAACGATTTGAGGCAATATCGGAGCTATATTAAGAAAATTTTATTGCAAAATAGGGCTTTCGATGGTATACTTAAAAGTATAGGGTATGAATCCTTTAAATCAAGTGGAGGAATGAATGTTTAAAAAATTTAAAAAGTTACTTCGTACAGTATTGGAAAAAATCGGGTTGATTGATAAGCCCGAAATGGCCGTGGTTGAACCGCCCGTGATTCCGCCGGTGGCAGATCCGGTTAAAAAACTTCTTGACGAAAATAAGGGTGTTTCTTATGACCTTGACAAGATTCTTGGTCGTCAAGAAACAAAGGAAAATCCGTTTTCTCATATAGAACTTCCAGATATAAAACTGAAAAAAATATCACATGAGTTGTCTACTGAAGAAAAATATAGAAAAGAACTTGAAAACGTAGAACGTGCCTTAGCTGGACCAGAATATGCAATGGGCGTTGGGCATTATGTCCCCGGTGAACAAAGGCGGGCAAACGAGGCTAGAAAAGAGTATTTGATGAAACAGTTGGCTGCAATCGATATTTTGAAAAAATATCAAACTGAAGATTGTGCTTATTTAGATGAAAATTCGGAAGGGTGTTTGTTCCGTGCTTTGCGCAAAGAACCGATTAAGTATGAGGAAGTCGAGGCCGCTTTAAAATTATCTAATGCTAATGCATTGAATGCGGACGGTCAAACGGCTTTGGATTTGCTGCCCAAAATCCCAGTCACAGACAGTGAAAAGCGTTTGGCAAGATTGATGAATAAATATGGCGCAAAACGTTCGTTGGAAATGGATGACAACAAAACGGATACAAACGAAACAGGCGAACTGGATATAAATAAACTTCTTGAAGATCTGCGAAAGTCCAATCCGCATCTGTTTGATCCAAAACCGATTATTGATCCGGCGCCGAATCCTTTTGATCCGAAACCGAATCCGGACCCACATCCGTTTGATCCGATTCCAATGCCGGAGCCGGTGCCGGTGCCAAAACCGTATCCGCTTGATCCGATTATTGATCCGACGCCGAATCCGTATGATCCGAAAATAATTGACTTCGATCCGATTCCAAAACCGGTGCCAATGCCGAACCCGTATTGGCTTGAACCGGTTGGTCCAGGTGGCATAGATCCGAAGTGGAAAGAAATAGGAGCTCTTCCTGAACCGAAACCGGAGGCATATAAAAAGTTAAAAGATCATATGAAACAAAAATATGGTTTGGATTTTGAAGGTGATTTGATTTCGCCGGCAAAAGACAAAGATGTAACTGCAACTTTATTAGCAACAAAGGGGAGTCGAGAATGAATTTTTTACAATACAAAAGTTATTATATTCAACCGACGCATCAAGGGATTTACATCTTTTTGATAAAAGCGTTAAAGGAAGAACCGCAGGCCGCATTGATTCAATATGACGGAAATGATACGGCTTTGTTTTTGCGTATGCCCTCGCAAACGATATTGATTGATTATATCAATCCGACAATTCAAAAGCAATTGTTCGAATCGGGCTTTGTTATCGTATCCGAAATGGACGAAGAATGCGAAAATGTCGTACGGGATTACAAAGTGCCTTTGAAACAAGTGCCGAAAGTAAATGTTGCGTAATGCATTTTGGGTTGGAAAGGCTATAAAATAACGGTATTTTGTGTGTTGGAAAATTTTTTTCTTGCAAATAAAATCGAATCCGTGTATAGTCTTTTCCAGACCTTGGGGGTATAGCTCAGTTGGTAGAGCGTTTGAATGGCATTCAAAAGGTCAGCGGTTCGATCCCGCTTACCTCCACCAATTGATAAAACCGGTATTTTTATACCGGTTTTCTTATGTTTTAAAGCTGGTCAGTCGGCTCCATATCTTTTTTAAAATGCCGGCGTTCAACCGATCCGATCAATACTTTGCCGTCTTTGAGCCAGCCCCACATCCGGGCCCGCATCATTAAAAAATGCCGGAGTTTAAAAAAAGCAAATAAAAATTAAATACGTCCGCTATTGACAGGCTTTTTGCGTTTTGATAAAATGGGCTGTTATTATAAATAGGGCTATGGGAGAGATAAATGCCATCAAAGTTTTTATACAATCTGCGTAATCGCTTTTTAAAGCCGTTTCATACGGGATATTTACCGCCAAAAGACGGTCACGAAATTTATTTTCAGCAAGTTGGAAATCCAAAGGGCATTCCTGTGATTAATTTTCACGGTGGACCGGGTGGCAGTGCCGGCATTTCCTATGCATATTCGTATAATTTGAAAAAGTATCGGGTGATTTTGTTCGACCAAAGGGGGTGCGGTTTGACAAAATCAAAAGATCCGCTTTATAAAAACACAATACAAGAGACAATAAAAGACGCCAAAAGGCTGCTGGATTACTTAAATATCAAAGAAAAAGTCATTGTTGCCGGTTGTTCTTTTGGGTCGACTTGTGCGGTTTTGTTTGCCGAAACGTATCCTAAAATCGTGCGTTTGCTGTTGGTGAATGCAATTTACTTGGCGCGTTCGCAAGACAGTGAATACTTAACCCCAATTTCTAAATATTTTTATCCGGATATGCTGAATGATTTATATAAAATCGCAAAAACAAAGGATTTAGATACGTATTTTGCCGGTTTGATTATGTCCGATAAAAATGCAGACGTTATAAAGGCGATGAAGTATTATAAAACGCTTGAACGTGTGACGGGGCGGGGCGCTTTGTCGTATTGTTTTAAGGACGCCGAGTATACCGATAAAGATA
Organism: uncultured Alphaproteobacteria bacterium; assembly: GCA_934203105.1. Lineage (GTDB taxonomy): Bacteria > Pseudomonadota > Alphaproteobacteria > CAAHEQ01 > UBA3637 > CAAHEQ01. Next base: position 26,320 of record CAKPYQ010000009.1, on the reverse strand, counting down.
TTACGAAATTTAAAATTTTTATGCTCTATCAAATCAATGGCGCTTTTTTAAAGAAAGATCAGCTTTTGAAAAACGCGTCAAAAATTGCACATATTCCGACGGAAATATATCAAAACCGATGGGATCCGTGTTGTCCGCCGTATCAAGCTTATGAATTGCATAAAGCATTGCCTAAATCAAAGCTGCATATGATCGCCGCGCGGGGGCATACCGGAGAAAAAATGTTTTGGCAAATGTATTTGGATAACTTGAACGATTATAAAAAAGAGTTGAAAAAATGACAAAAAATCTATTTTATTATACTATACCTCTATGAAACGGAATGTCTTTTTATTAAAATTGGATTATTTCTTCGGGGGGTTTTGGCTTTTAGCTCCTCTTGTTATTATTTATTTCCAACAAATTACCGACTCCTATACTCTTGCAATGTTAGTTTTTTCTATCGCCAGCATTTCAACTATTGCATTAGAACTCCCCTCTGGAATTTTATCGGATTTTTTAGGAAGACGAAAAACACTTCTTGTTTGTGGGTTATTAAGTTTATTTTGTTTTGTTTTTTGGGCTTTAGCAGGAGAATTTAAAAGTATCACATTATTATTTCTTGGATCTATTTTATGGGGGGCTAGTGATGCTTTCTTATCTGGGACAGATGAAGCGCTGATGTTCGAAACTATGGAAGAATTAGGTGAAAAACATAATTTTAATTCTTTTTTTGCAAAAGCATGTGCGTGGAACCAATTTGGATTAGCTCTATCTGCGATTATTGGTGGATGTATAGTTTATTTTACATCGTTGCAAATTCTTGCTTGGATATCCGTAATCCCTGCTTTCTTGGGTTTTGTTTCAATTTTTTTATTAAAAGAACCTCAAAGAACATTTTCTCAACCCCGTATTTCTATACTTAAACACTTTAAAAAAGCCTTAAAAGATATTATATCCAATAAAAAATTGTTTTTTTTCTCAATTATAAATGTTGTTGATAATGCTATCAGCTATCCAATTTCTCGTTTCGAAGGTGTTTATTTTGAAAAACTCATTCCTCTTTGGAGTATTAGTTTTGTTCGTTTTCTTAAACAGATATTTAGTACAATCAGTTTTTCTCTTTTCTCAAAAATAAAACAATTTACAGCTTTATATACTTTGATTTATTCGTTCTTAGGAAATATTGTCTTTAGAAGTTTAGGTTTATTATTAAATAATATGTTCAGCCCAATTATAATGTCTGCATCTAATTTATTTTATGGTTCATCTACAACTATTCAAACAGATATATTACAACAGAATTTTTCAGAAAATCAAAGAGCCACTATGCGCTCTATACTTTCTTTAGCTGAGAAAGTTTTAAGCAGTGTTTTATTTCTATTCTTTGGTTTCCTTGCCGATTTGTACTCTGCTAGGTTGGCTTTGATTATAGCTGTTTTAATCAGGCTATTATTAACTATTTTTATATACTTATATACAAAAAAAAGAAAATCATTGACATCCGTGTTGTCCGCCGTATCAAGCTTATGAATTGCATAAAGCATTGCCTAAATCAAAGCTGCATATGATCGCCGCGCGGGGGCATACCGGAGAAAAAATGTTTTGGCAAATGTATTTGGATAACTTGAACGATTATAAAAAAGAGTTGAAAAAATGACAAAAAAAGTTTTAATTATTTCGTCCAGTTTGCGCAGCGGCAGCAATTCTGAAATATTGGCGCGTGAAGTCGAAAAAGGCGCAAAAGAGACCGGACATGACGTTGAATTTCTTTGCCTAAAAGATAAAAACATTCAATTTTGTCGCGGGTGTTTAGCATGTCAAAAAACAATGAAATGTGTCATCAAAGACGATATGGCGGATATGATCGAAAAGGTGAAAAACGCGGACGTTTTGGTGTTTGCAAACCCGATTTATTATTACGAGCTGTGCGGTCAATTAAAAACATTTTTGGATCGGTGCAATCCTTTATTTTGCCAACAAAATCGATTTGAAGACGTGTATTTAATAACGACTTCGGCCGATGATGATGCGCATGCTTCGGATACAGCCAAAGCCGGATTGCAAGGTTGGATTGCGTGTTTTGAACAATCGCATTTGGCGGGTGTGTTGGCCGGGGGAAGCTTAACCGATGCCAAAGCAGCCGCCGCAAATTCGGCGCTTTTGCAAAAAGCCTATATGCTTGGAAAGAATATCTAAAAAAACTTTTGCTTTTCCCGTTGACAAGTGCTTTTGCTTTGATTAAAATAAGAACAAAAGGAGAACAAAAAAATGTCTTTGGGAAAAGAATATGTTATTGCTTTGGTCGATTGCGATTGTTTTTATGTCAGCTGTGAACGGGTGGATAATCCTAACTTGAACGGTCGGGCGGTGTGCGTGGTGACGACATCGACAAATAAAGGCATTGTGTTGTCGCGTTCTAACGAAGCAAAGGCTTTGGGGATCAAAATGGGTCAACCGATGTTTCAATTAAACGGACGTCATTTGGATTGTTTTTATATTCCTTGCCGACATAAACGCTATGCAGAGCTTTCAAGACAAGTGATGGCCGTTTTTCGTGAATTTTCTCCTGATGTGGAAGAAGTTTCTGTTGATGAAGCTTTTTTGGATTTAACCGGTATGAGCAAAATGTATGGCCTCAGTTATGAAAAGCTTGCTCATCAAATACGGCAAAGGGTGTTTGAAAAAACAAAAATACCTGTTTCAATCGGAGTTGCGACTTCTAAAACGTTGGCAAAGTTGGCCAGCGATAAAGCCAAAAAAAATGGCGGCGTTTTCATTATTGCTCCCCAAAAAATACGGGAAATTTTATCCGCCGTTAAGTTGGATGAAGTTTGCGGTATCAGTCACCAAACGGTAAAAAACTTTTATAAAAAAGGCGTGTTCGAATTGAATGAGTTTTTGGATAAAGATCCCGCTTGGGTCAGGCAAGCTTTGGGCATTACCGGTGAACGGTTACGTTATGAATTATCGGGCGTTTGTGTGTCGCCGGTAAATGCCGTTGAACAAGCGCCGCAATCGATACAAGATACGCGTTCTTTGGTGGACTTTACCGGCAGTTTGGAGGTGTTGGAGCGGTGTTTACCTTGTCACATACATCAATCTTCGCAAAAGCTTCGAAAATGGGACGGCTATTGCGCTGTGCTGTCAGTGATGTTGCGTACAAAAGATTTTAAAGTGCAGGAAGCCGAAATAAAATTACCCAATCCCACAAATTCGGAGCAAACTTTGTTAAGGCAAGCGCATATTTTAATAAAGAAAATTTACAATCCGCGCGTTTTATATCGCTCTGTCGGGGTGACTTTGAAAAACTTAACTTTTGGAAAAGTTCAGCAAGGATCATTGTTTGACTCTGTTCGGCCGGAGGACGACAAATTATCGCATTTGATTGACGAACTTGAACAACGTTATGGCAAGCAGGTTGTGAAACTGGGGATGTAAATATTTATTGATTGGCTATGACGTCGGCATAGCTTGGATTTTCCGACATTACTTTTACGGCAAAGGAACATTCGGGAATAATTTTAACTTGGGCGGCTCTGGCATTGTCAATAACGGATTGCAATAAACGTTTTGCGATGCCTTGCCCCGTGTATTGAGTATCTACTGCGGTGTGATAAACCACCCAATCATTTTCTTTTAATTCGTATTCGCAAACGCCGATCAATTTGCCATCGTCATAAGCTGCGCTTCTGTTATTTTCTTTTTCAAACGTTATGGTGATTTCATTCATTTTGATGCCTTTATTTTGATATTTTCCAGTTGAAGCAGTTTTGTTTTTTTATCCAATCCGCCGGCATAGCCTGTTAATTGACCGTTGGTGCCGATAACTCGATGACATGGAATGATCAAGGAAATCGAGTTGTGACCGACGGCGCCGCCTACTGCCTGAGCGGACATTTGCTTTAATCCTTTTTGTCGGGCGATTTGGGTGGCAATTTGGCCGTAAGTCATTGTTTGGCCAAAAGGAATTTTCAACATAATTTCCCATACCATTTTGCGAAAAGGTGTTGTTTTCATTTTTATTTTCGGTGTAAAGTCGGGCGCTTTACCGGAAAAATAAATATCCAGCCATTGATCGGTTAATTTAAAAATCGGTAAGTCTTTTTCTTGGGGCTTTGGGGTTCTTGTATCGGCAAAATATTTTTGCCCGTCTAACCACAATCCGATCAAAGCATCTCCATCGCTGGCCATTGTAATGCTTCCGATCGGTGATTGATAATGATGTATATAATCCATATTTTACCCCCTTTATGAAACCGTTATTTTTTTTGCAATAAAGCCATAAAAAATCCGTCCATATCTTGATCGGGAAACGTGCGAATAAATCCGCTTTTTTGGACAAAGGGCTTTAAAAGCGGGTTTGTAATCGGTAAAACATCAAATAAATTCAAAACTTTTTTGATGATGTCTTCGCCTTCCTGAGGTTGCAAAGAACATGTGCAATAAACGGCGTATCCTGCGGGTTTTAATAACCGATGTGCTGTTTTTAACAACTTTAATTGCGCGGCATTTAAATTTGCCACGTCTTGCGCCGAACGATGAAAGTATAAATCAGGGTGACGGCGGATTGTGCCGGTTGCCGAACACGGCGCATCAATTAAAATGGCGTCGTAAAGATTATCTTCGGGCGCTTTGTTGGCGTCCATAACTTTTAAATCGGCCGAATAATGCAAGCGATCCAAGTTTTCTTTGACGCGTTTCATACGCTTTTCGGATATATCAAAAGCATCAACCAACGCTCCCGCTTTAATCAAACAGGCCGTCTTTCCACCGGGGGCAGCGCAAAAATCCGCTGTCTTTTTGCCCTTTAAATCATCGAATAGCATCACAGGTATTGCAGCCGCTGCGTCTTGCACCCACCAAGCTCCCTGTGCAAAGCCGGCTAAATCGGGAATATAAACGTTATCCGGCAATTTGACCGAACCGGTTGCGTTGACCGTAGCACCTAAAAGCGTCGCCCAATGTTTCGGGTTTTCTTTGACAGTGATATAGGTCGCCGGTTGCGTTAAATTAGCAATTGCAATTGTGCGGGCTTTTTCTATGCCATAAGCTTTGACCCAACTGTCATACAGCCATTTCGGCGTGTTTAAAGTTTCATCTGTGGCGGTAAAACTTTGTGGGGCGCGACACAGATTTCTTAATACCCCATTGACCAACTTTGTATAAAAATCAAGCTTTGAAAGCTTGGTTAAATCAACCGCCGTCGATACAGCTGCATGTGCCGGAACTTGCATAAACAAAATCTGACATACAGCCAATCGTAAAATGTTTTGAACCATACGCGCTTTGAATGGCAAAGGCTTTTCCAACAGCTTTTCCAACACCGCATCGATTTGTCCCAAGCGCCGTAAACAAGTCGTTGTCAGCATTCGTACGAACGCTTTGTCCGCATGGGATAAATCCTTTGCAAGACGGTCATATTCATCGTCCAAGTTTTGGTTTTTATACAAAACCTGTACCAAAATATCCAAAGCAATTTTGCGCGATTGTAAAACCTCTATATCCATTTTTTAACGCCGTAAAAACGCCGGAATATTCAATTCTTCTTCGTCCGGCAAATTGGGAATAGTGCGCTCGGTTGACGGGATTTTTTCTTCATTTTGAATCCGTTTTTTGCTTTTTTCGATCAGATTTTTTTCGCCAAAAAAACCGGGTAAAAAGCTGTCGCCGAAAAAAGAATGCTTCTTTTCTTTTGATGTTTGTTCCGTTTGAGCTGTCACGCTTTCTTGTGGGGCCGGCGTGTCATTTTCGCTGACCGACAAGGAATTTAATAACGGAACGAAAAGATCGCTTGTTTGTGGCGCTTGCTGTTCCATTTCTTCATCGTTGATCGGTGCTTCAACCGGAGCCGGCGGAATAAAAGCATCAATACTTTGTGGCGGGATCGGTTGAGCCAACTCTTCGGGGGCAAGGGATTCATTTTTCATTTGCGCCTCATGCGCTGCCGGTACAAAAATAGCCGCAGGATTGGAATTGTCCCCGTCCATAACCGATTTGTTTTCTGTCGTCGCCGATAAAGTATTTTTTAATTCTTGTTTTTCTTCCGGTTTGCTCGGTGTGATGATAACCGGTTCTTGCTCCGGCGTCATCAGGCGCATTGTTTCCGGCGCATTGGGGTCTTTTGTGTGCTCCAAACCCGTAGCGACAACAGAAACGCGGATCGTATCGCCCAAGCTTTCGTCCGTGCAAATACCGAAAATAATGTTCGCATTTTCGTCGACTTCTTGATGAATGCGCTCGGTTGCCTCTTCGGCTTCGGTTAGGGAAATATCCTTACCGGACAAGCTGATTAAAACACCTTTTGCCCCCTTCATCGATACATCAAGCAACGGATTGACAATCGCTTTTTCCGTTGCAATCAACGCTCTGTTTTCACCGCTGGCTTCGCCGGAGCCCATAATCGCTTTGCCCATTCCTTGCGTGACGGTTCTGAAATCCGCAAAGTCAACGTGAATGTCCATCGTTGTAATCATCAAATCCGTAATGCTTTTAACGCCTTGGTATAAAATATCGTCGGCCATTTTAAAGGCTTGCTTGATCGTGGTTTGCGGGCCGGCAATCAAAAATAAGTTTTGATTGGGGACGGTGATCAATGTATCAACATATTTGGATAATTCTTCAATGCCGGCTTCGGCGACACGCATACGTTTGTTGCCTTCCATACGAAACGGCTTTGTGACCACGCCGACCGTTAAAATGCCCATTTCTTTGGCAATTTTGGCAACCACAGGAGACGCTCCCGTTCCGGTTCCGCCACCCATACCGGCCGCGATAAATAATAAATTGACGCCTTGCAATGCTTCTTTGATTTTATCGGCACTTTCTTCGGCAGCTGCCTTTCCGATTTCGGGGTTAGAGCCTGCTCCTAAGCCTTGCGTAATAGCGGCGCCCAGCTGAATCCGCTCGTGTGTTAAAGATTTTGCCATAACTTGCGCGTCGGTGTTGGCAATGACAAAGCGTGTTCCCGTCAAACCCGATTCGATCATATTGTTAATCGCATTGCCGCCGGCACCGCCGACACCAATGACACAAATGTTCGGAGTCATCAATACTTCCGGCACTACCTCTGGCAAGCCGATGCTTAAATCATTTGTTTGTTGGTCTTTGTCCGCCGTTGTAATTAAAAATTCTGTATTGTCCACTTTAACACCTTTTTAATCCAATTATTTTTGTTGTTGGTTTGGTTTTTTATTTTTTTATCTTCTTTCTGTATACGATGATTAAGCGCATAAAGCAAGAGCCCAATTGCAGTTGACATCGTCGTCATCGGTAAAATATCGGATAAGCCTTTGATATAAATCGGTTTTCCGCAACGAACTTGTGCATCTAAAAGTGCAGCGGATTTTTCACGCAGACCGGCTGTTAAGCTGACCCCGCCACATAAAACGACGCGCCGAGTCGCAAAATCTTCTTCCATTTCTTGTGCCATCAGATAGGTTTTTAAAAAATCAAAAATCTGTTCGATTCGCGCAACCATAATTGAAATTAACGTCGCGCGGGAAACCGTTGTTGTTGCCGCTTCGTCTTCTTCGCCGATTAAAGGCAGTGTGACAGAGGCCTTTTCATCGCTTGGCGAAACAAAGGCGCAACCGTTTAATGTCTTGGCGCGTTCAGCGTCCTTGACCGGCGTTTTTAAAACATAGGAAATGTCTTTTGTGATGTAGTTTCCGCCCAAAGGCAAAATGCCCGCATATCGGATAAAGCCGTTCGAAAAAATGGCAATCGATGTAATGCCGCTGCCAATATCAACCAACGTTGTGCCGTTGTCTTTTTCGCTTTGGGTTAGCACAGACAGCGCCGATGCATAAGGGGTTGCAACTTTGGCCGCTATCCAAACGTGACAACGCTCTAATGCCATAGATAAGTTGCGGATTTGCGTTAACGGAACGGTGATCAAATGCAATGTGACGCCCAAAGTTTTGCCCGACAATCCCGTTGGTTCGTCGGTTATATCAGATTGTCCGTCCAACGTATAAGCGGTTGGAATTTGGTGAATGATTTCTTTTTCTTTTAAATCCACTTTTGCCAAAGCGGCATCAATGACTTTGCGCACGTCGGACGGAATAATGACGCGCGTGTCCGGTATGGATATTTCGGCCGATACATAAATCGATTCCATTTGCGGAGACGATACATTCACAATTACCGACTCGACGCGTTTTTTTGCTTTCGATTCGGCGTCAATAATCGCATCTTGAATGGATCCGGCCGCTTGGTTTAAATTGACGATCACACCGTTTTTTATACCTTGCGCTTGAGCACAGCCCATGCCGACAATATGCATATTATCTTCGGAAACTTTGGCAATCATACAACATATTTTGCCAGATCCGATGTCAAGCGCCGTTACATACCCGTTTTTAATTAAAGAATTCTTTGCCATTATTTACCTTTCTTTTCAGGCAAAGAAACCGCATCTTTGCCGCTGGGTTCAACAATGGTTTTGTCTTTGAAACGCAAATCCAATTTTTTTATTTTTTTATCCAAAACTTGGTGTTCTTTTTGCAATTCGTCCAATCGATTAAAAGCATTGTTTAAATCGATGTCCGGTAATAAAACCAACATTCCCGTATCGATGTCATCGATGTATAAATTCCACCGTCTGCCGTTGATTAAAACCGCCGAAATAGTACGCATATAAAGCGTTTCGTGTTCTTCTAACGCGCTGATAAATTCGGGGGCTTTTTGGGGCGCATCATCTCCGACGACCACCGGCAGATAGGGGCATTCGTCGCACATAGCGTCAACAACATTGCCTTCTTCGTCCAAAGGATAATGCTTTTTATTTTTTTGCCACAAAGCAATCGGCCTGCGTTCGATCAGCTTAATGTATAAAATGTTCGGCAATTGGCGCATTACAATGGCGTCTTTGACCCAAGGAAGAGCCTTTAAATTTTCCTGCATTTGCTTCATATCAAGCGTCGTGATCAAGCGGTTTTCGGGAATATTCAAAGCCGCTTTGATGTCGACAATCGAGCTGCGATTGCGTCCGTCGACAAAGATGTCGTCTAATGTAAAGCCGATGTCGCCCATCGCCGAATGAAAGTCAAAAGTCAAAGTTTTCCATTTGTTTTGAAAAAATCCGCTGTGATAGCCCCATACGCAAAAGCCCAAAAAAACAGCCACAAGCAAAATACAACAACCGATCCAAATACGGCGCAACCACTTTTGGATAGAAAAAGATTTTGTTTGAGTTGTCTTTTTTATTTTTCGCATACGGCTTCCTCTATCAACAAAGATACCAAATCTTCATATGAAATACCAGCATATTTTGCACTTTCGGGCAATAAAGATAATTCCGTCATTCCCGGTTGTGTGTTAATTTCTAATGCCACAATATGAACTTTCCCGTCCGCAGATGTGTCGTTATAGCGAAAATCTGTTCGGGTTGCGCCTCTGCAACCCAAGATTTTATGCGCGCGTTCGGCATAATCTTTCATCAAATCGGCATCTTTTTGCGGTATAGGCGCGGGGATTAAATGATCTGTGCGCCCCGCTTGATATTTGTTTTGATAATCGTAAAAGCCAAAACGAGGAACGATTTCCGTAACACCCAACGCTTTGCCGTTTAAAACGCTGACCGTCATTTCACGGCCGGGGATATAGCTTTCCATCATCACGCTTGCACCGGCAAACGGCCAAGTTTGGATTAAGTTTTGTTCTTGATCCGCATTTTCAATGATGTGTACGCCTAAGGTCGATCCGTCATTTAACGGCTTGATGACGTACGGATAGGGCATTGTATTGCCGTTTTTCATATCCGAAATGGTGACGATTTTTTCGGGAGCAACCGGAATGCCCGCCATGGTAAACATCATTTTTGCATAGTGTTTATCCATACCCAACGCCGATGCTAATACACCCGAATGCGTGTAAGGGATTCCCATCAAATTAAGTAATCCTTGAATGTTGCCGTCTTCGCCAAATCTTCCATGCAACGCATTAAAAACAACGTCCGGTTTTAATTGTTTTAATGTTTGAACCAAGCCTGAAATATCATCGGTTACTTTGACTAAATGCGCATCATATCCTTTTTTTAATAACGCACTAAAGACGCCTTTGCCGGTTTGCAAAGAAACGTCTTTTTCACCCGATAGGCCATAGGCTAAAACAACAACTTTTTTCATTTAATTTTCCTCCGGTTGTTTGGGTAAGCCGACGCGCTTAATTTCCCATTCCAACATCACACCGCATTTCTCATAAACGCGTTTGCGGACTTCCTCGCCCAATCCTTCGACATCGGCGCCGGTGGCTTTGCCGTTATTGATTAAAAAGTTGGCGTGTTTTTCCGATATGCTGGCATCGCCTTTTTTCAATCCGCGACAACCGGCCTTGTCAATCAAAGCCCATGCCTTTAATCCGTCCGGATTTTTAAACGTCGAACCGCAAGTCTTAATGCCCTGAGGTTGTCCGGCTTCTCTTTTGGCTTTGTATTCTTGCATGGTGGATAAGATTTCTTCGGGCTTTTGGGGCGTACCTTTGAACACGGCGCCGATGAAAATCCAATCATCGGGCAGGGCATTTTGCCGATATTTAAAAAAGTCCGATTGCGGTGTCATTTCTTGGATTTGTCCGCAACTATCCACGACACGAACAGATACTAAAATGTCTTTGATTTCCGATCCGTATGCGCCGGCATTCATGCGCAAAGCGCCGCCGACCGTGCCGGGGATTCCAGATAAAAATTCAAAACCGGACAGGCCGTTTTTTTGCGCAAAGCGCGCCAAATCCATATTTAACAAGCCCGCTCCGCAAATAATATTGTCGCCGTTTATTTCAATGTTGGCAAAGGGTTTGCCCAAATGAATAGTTACCCCCGGAACGCCGCCGTCGCGCACGATAATATTGGACCCGCCGCCCAAAATTAACATCGGGATTTCCGGTTTGTTTTTTATAAAATTGCATAGATCTTTTTCGTCCGCCGGTTCAAAATAAAATTCGGCATTTCCTCCGACGCCCATCCATGTTTTTTTGGCCAAAGAAACATTGGTTTTTATTTCCGCTTTTGTAGGCGGAAAAACAAAATGAACGTGTTTCGATAACAATTTTTTAAAGATGTTGAAAAGCATTTTTAACCCTTTCTTTTTTTCAAATTATCCGGCAAAGCCTGCACCCATTTTGAAATGCTTCCTGCGCCTAAACCGATAACCAAATCGCCGGCTTTTGCCATTGAGGCGATTTTATCGGCTAAATCATTTTCATCGCTGATCGTCATTGCATTCGGGTGCATAATCCGGTTAATGAAAGCTTCTTTATTGACGCCTTCGATCGGCTCTTCACCCGCCGCATAAACATCGGCAACCAATAAAATGTCAGCATCTGCAAACGCCGTTAAAAAATCGTCCATCAGGTCGGCAAAACGCGAATAGCGATGCGGTTGAAATACGGCAATAACTTTGTTGTCCGGAGTGGCTTCCTTAGCCGCTCGTAAAGTCGCTTTGATTTCCTCCGGGTGATGACCGTAATCGTCGTAAATTAAAATTCCGTCAACTTCTCCGCGTTTTGTAAAGCGTCTTTGAACGCCGTTAAAAGAGGCAAAAGCTTTACGGATTTTGTCCGTTTCCATACCCAACTCGCTGACCACCGCAAAGGCCGCCAAAGCGTTTAAAATATTGTGTCGCCCGAACATCGGCAAAACAAAGTTTGAATAAGTTTGATCGCCTTTGACGATATCAAAATGCAAAGCTCCTTGACCAATGCGAATGTTTTTTGCATGAATGAACGCATCTGTATTTAACCCATAAGAAATCATACGGCGGTGTTTTACTTTTTTCGCCATTTCTTTGACGATCGGGTGATCGGTGCATACAACGCAAAAACCGTAAAAAGAAGTCGTTTGCATAAAATGCAAATAAGCCAAGTTCATTTGGTCGACAGATCCGTAATAATCCAAATGTTCCGGATCCATACTGGTCACAACCGCGACCATTTTATTTAAGCGTAAAAAACTGCCGTCCGATTCATCGGCTTCAACAACCAACCAATCACTTTTTCCAAGTACGCTGTTTGTTTCGTAATTGTTCATAACGCCGCCGATAATGCATGACGGCATAAATCCGCCTTCGATCATCAAGTGTGAAATCATCGATGACGTCGTTGTTTTTCCGTGCGTGCCGGCAACCGCAATGCCTTGTTTATAGCGCATAATTTGCGCCAACATTTCCGACCGGTGGCCGATCGGCATTTTGCGTTCAATCGCCGCTTTTAATTCAACATTGTCCGAATGTATGGCCGAAGAGATAATGACAACATCGGCGCCGTCCAATACAGACGGGTCTTTTTGCCCAAAGAAAACAGGAATCCCTTGCGCACGCAGGCGACGTGTCGAATCGTTTTCAACATCGTTTGAACCTTGTACTTGAATAGACATATCCTTTAATTGTTCAGCAATCGCGCTCATTCCGATGCCGCCGATGCCGATAAAATGGACAACTTTGTCTTTGAAATAAATCATTTTTGATCCTTTAAAATATCAATAATCGCATTTGCCAAAGCTTCATCAGCCTTTGTTTTGCTGTTGGCATTTGTTGCACAAGATGCCGCACGTCTTAAAATATCCGGATTTTCCATCAATTCTGTAATGCGTTCGGTGATGTCTTCGGCCGACGTGTTGCGCTCGACCATCAGCCAACCCGCACCGCTTGCCGTCCACACACGCGCATTTGCCGTTTGATGATCGTCCGCCGCTGTGGGCAATGGGATCAATAAGGCGGGACGCCCCAACATTGAAAATTCGGCCAAACTGGACGCGCCGGAGCGCGAAATTACCAAATGCGCCGATGCCAATAATTCCGGTACGTTGTCAAAAAATGGAGACAGATTTAAAGACTTAATGCCTGAATTGCGATATTCTTCCTGAACTTTTTCCATATCCTCGGCACGCACTTGTTGCGTCAAAACCAACTTGCCCTTTAATTCGGGAGGCAATGCAACCAATGCTTTGGGAAGCAAATCCGAAAAAGCATGTGCGCCTTGGCTGCCGCCCATTATCAACAGGCGGAATTCTTCTGTATCTGTCGGATAAGGCGTTCTTGCTTTTTCGATAATCGATTCTCGCACGGGCATTCCTGTTTGAACGGTTTTTATATCGCTTGGGATTTGCTCTGTCGGGGTAAAAGAGGTCGCAATTAAGCAGCAACGCCGCGCAAGCAGTCGATTCGCCCGTCCCAAAATAGCATTTTGTTCATGCAACACGACCGGAATATGCAAAAATTGAGCCGCCAACACTGCCGGAATTGAGGCATACCCACCAAAACCAACTACTAATTTGGGACGCAGTTTTAACAAAATCCGAACGGCTTGCGCTGTTCCGTACATCAATTTAAAGGCCGCCGCCATTTTTCCGGCCAATCCTTTGCCTGTAACGGAGGACGCTGATACAAAATAAACCGGTAAGCCGGCCAAAGTACCATTTACCCGTTTTTGTGCGCGCTTGTCCGTGATAAACGCCATATCACAAGCGTCTTGTTTTTTTAAGTAAGAGGCAACGGCTTCGGCCGGAAAAACGTGTCCGCCGGAACCGCCCGTTGTTAATACGATTAAATCTTTTTTCATTCCAGTCCTCCTTGTGTCGGATGTCTGCGAGTTAACGACAAAATAACGCCAAACCCGAATGCCAAAGAAAGCAATGACGATCCGCCATACGATATGAATGGTAAAGTCATTCCTTTTGTTGGTATCAAATGTAACGTTGATGCCATATTTATAAATGCTTGTACACCAAATTGAGTCAAAAGTCCAGCCACTGCAAGCATATTAAACAGATTTTTTTCTTTGCTCATAATGTAAAAGCCACGAAATACGATAAATCCGAACAACGCCACAACGCAAATACACAGCAAAAAGCCGTATTCTTCTGCGGCAACAGCCAAAATAAAATCTGTGTGTGCGTCGGGCAACTTGCTTTTGATAATGCCTTCACCGGGACCTCTGCCGAACCAGCCGGCGTTATGAAATGCTTCCAAAGACGTATCGACTTGGAACGAATCACCGCTTTCGGGGTTTAAAAAACGGTCAATTCGGCTTTGAACGTGGGGCAAAAGAATATATGTCGCACCGACGCCGCCGATGGCTAATAACGACAACGCGATAATCCATAAAAATGAAATGCCCGCCAAAAACAATTGCGCGCCCCAAATGGCGGAAACCGTTATTGACATACCAAAGTCGGGTTGCAACATCAAAAAAAGGATAACAGCGGCGTAAATTGCTCCGGCAATGGGAATGCCGGGGAAGCCTTTGACCAATCGTCCGGATGCAAAAATCCACGCGCAAATAACCGCAAATGCCGGTTTGATAAATTCGGACGGTTGAATAGTCAAACCCGGTAATTGGATCCAACGTTTAGCGCCTTTGTACTCATTGCCCAAAAATAACGTGCAGATCAACATACAAAAGAACATCAAAAAAACAATCATAGATAATCGCCGAATGTGCTTTGGTGACAGCATAGATACGCCAAACATAACGGCAACGGAAGGCACTAAAAAGAACAATTGACGTTTAACAAAGTGAAAAGTATCTTTGGACGCGATAACGTGTTCGGCAACAGAAGGCGAGGCTGAAAAAGTTAAGAAAATCCCGCATGCGATAATGGCTAAAATCGCCCAAAGCAAACCTCTGTCCAGCGTGCGCGCCCACTCGATCAGAAAAGCTTTTAATTTCAAGTAATGCTTTTTTAATGTCATATCAGGCTGGCCAATCCGATCAACCCCATAACAAAAGCAAAAAGCCAAAATCGGCGAACAACTTTGACTTCGCTCCACCCCATTTTTTCAAAGTGGTGATGAATAGGCGCCATTAAAAAAACGCGTTTATGACGATATTTATAGGACGCTACTTGAATCATATCGGACAGCGCTTCGATCACAAATAACGCCCCGATAATGGCCAATAAAAGCTCTTGGCGCGTGATGATTGCAATCATACCCAAAGCGGCGCCCATACCCAAAGCGCCCACATCACCCATAAAGATTTTTGCTGGCTTTTTGTTGAAAATTAAAAACGCCGACAAAGCGCCAATGCAAGCGGCGGCAAATATGCATACGGGTTGAGCGTTCGGCAAATAGATTTGTTGCATTGAATGCGCTAAATCGCTGTCGCCCGCGATAAAGCCGAATAATCCGAAACACAAAAAAGCGATGATTAAAGGCACGCTGACCAATCCGTCCAATCCATCGGTTAAGTTGACGGCATTTGTTGTGCCGGTGAATACAACGGCCGCAAACGCAACATAAAAAATCCCAAGCGGAATAAATGCATAAGTTAAATACGGAACACGGACGGCCGTCGCATAATCTTCGGGTGTTAAGTACATCGTGCCCAAAACGGCAATCGTGCCGGTAATAAATTCGACAAATAAACGTTGACGGCCGGTGATACCCATTGAAGAATGGCTTTTCAGTTTCAAATAGTCATCGTAAAACCCCAATGCGCCCATGGCCGTCATAACGCCCAGCAAAATCCAAACAAAGCCGTTTGATAAAGGCATAAACAAAAACGTGGCAAGCATGACGGAAAACAAAATAACAACGCCCCCCATTGTGGGTGTGCCTTGTTTTTGCAAATGTGTTTGCGGGCCGTCCAAGCGAATAGGTTGACCTTTTTTCAATCGGTGCATCATATTGATGAACGGCGGCATCGTCAAAAAGCAAAGCACAAAAGCCGTCAGCAAAGCAAAAAACGCGCTCCACAAAGGGGAAATAAAAGTAAATAAGTTAATCATCTAATGCCTCTAATATTGTATACATTTTCATACTGTTTGATCCTTTTATCAAAACAGTATCACCGTTCTGCAAAGCTTGTTTTAAAGGTGTAATAACATCTTTTGCCGTTGAAACCGCAGCGCCTTGCATTTTCGGATCCAGCACATCATACAACTTTTTCATTTGATCGCCAACTGCAAAAACTAAATCAATATGATTTTGTTCTAATGGCGCTTTTAATCCGATGTGTAATTCGTCGGATTTTTCACCCAATTCGCCCATTGTTCCCAAGACGGCAATTTTGCGTCCGCTGTGTGTGCCAAGTACGTTAATTGAAGCGGTCATAGAACTTGGATTCGCATTGTATGCGTCATCGATGAATGTGATTTTTTTGCCGTTGATTTCTTTTTCGATGTGTGCGCCTCTGCCTTTCAGCGGTTGCATCGTCTTTAAGTTTTCAATTGCTTTGTCCACGTCTGCCCCCAAAGCCAAGACAACCCCCAACACGCCCAATGCATTTTGGATAAAGTGCAATCCGGTTGTTTGCAGTTGTAAAAGCTTTGTTTGTCCGTTGATTTGGATTGTGGCTTTGGAACCGGTTTCATCGGTGACATAGTCCAATAAGCGCACCGTCGATCCGTCCGCTGAACCGAAAGAATAAATATGAGCAACTTGATTTTCCTGCGCTTTTTGCTTTAAAAAGTCAAATTGCGCGTTGTCTTTGTTTAAAAAGACCGCACCGTCTTTATTCATATGAGTAAAGATTTCGGCTTTGGCGGCGGCAATGGCTTGTAAATCTTTGAAAAATTCGTGATGAGCCGAACCAATCATTGTAATCAAAACAACGTCGGGTTTGACCAAGTAAGATAAATATTCCATTTCGCCCGTATGATTCATACCCATTTCGATAATTGCCCAATCGGATAAACGTGGCATTCGTGCCAAAGTCAACGGAACACCCCATTGATTATTCAAATTGCCTTTTGTGGCGTGAACAGATCCTTGACCTTTTAAAGCCAATGCTAACATTTCTTTGGACGTTGTTTTGCCCGAACTGCCCGTAATGCCGATTTTTAAAGCGCGTGCATTTTGCGCCGCATAACGCGCCATATCTTCCAACGCTTCATCTGTGTTGACAACAAAAAACAGTTTGTCCGTTTGAATGACGTTTTCGATGTCGCGGCTGACAATCGCAGCGGCCGCGCCTTTTGCCAAAGCTTCGTGTACATAGTCGTGACCGTCGATTTTTTCGCCCTTTAAAGCAATGAAAATGTCGCCCGGTTGAATGGTGCGCGTGTCAATCGAAACGCCATAACCGATAAATGTTTTGTATGCTTTGCCGCCCGTTGCTTTTGTTAATTCGTCGCTTGTCCAAAGCGGTTTTTCTTGTTGGCTGCGCAAAGCGGTAACGGCTTGTATTCTGTCGTTAAACGGGTGATTAAAACCGTTGATCATTTGGCCTTCTTCGTGGCCTTTGCCTGCAATCAGCAAGCAATCATTTTCCTTTAATTCACGGATTGCGTGGTAAATAGCTTTGGCTCTGTCGCCGATGTTGACGGCGTTGGGACAACCAGCCATAATTTCGGCGCGGATTTCGTCCGCATTTTCAAAGCGCGGATTGTCATCGGTGACAATAACATAATCGGCCAAGTCCGCCGCAATTTTGCCCATAATCGGGCGTTTACCGGAGTCGCGATTGCCTCCGCAACCGAATACGACCATTAAACGCCCCTTTGTTTGTTGCTTTAACGATTTTAATGCCGTTTCTAACCCGTCCGGCGTGTGGGCATAGTCAACAAAAATAGTCGCTCCGTTTTGTGCTTTTGCGACTAACTCCATACGTCCGGCGGGGCTTTTTAATGTCGACAATGCTTTGACTACGGCTTTGACTTCAAAACCGCACGCCAAAACCAAGCCTAATGCCGTCAAAACGTTAATGCCTTGGAAAGAGCCCGCTACCGGCAAATCAATGTCGTAATGAGTGCCGAATATTTCAATCGATAACTTTTGTCCCGTTTCATATAATTGTTGGTCCAATAAACGAATGTCCGTGCCGTTTTTGCCGTAAGAAATTACCTTTAATCCTTTGGCCTCGCAAATTTGTTTGACTTGTTCAAAAACGTCGATGTCTGCATTTAAAACGGCGGTTTCGTCCGTCAATTCAGTAAACAAAATCATCTTGGCGGCTAAATAGTTTTCCATGGTTTGGTGGTAATCCAAATGATCGCGCGTTAAGTTTGTAAAAGCGGCTGCTTTAAAATGCAATCCGTCCAATCGATGTTGATGTAATCCGTGGCTGGACGCTTCCATCGCAACATAATTGATGCCGTTTTCGGCCAAAGCTTTTAAGTCTTGGTTGAGCGTTACCGAGTCGCTTGTCGTCATACCGGCATAGGATTTATATTTGTCCGATTGAACGCCCAGTGTGCCGATGCTGGCAGCGTCTTTGCCCAAAGCTTGCAAAATTTCGCGTACAAAAAAGACGGTTGAGGTCTTGCCGTTTGTGCCGGTGACGGCCAATAAAGTTTCGGGTTTCGGTGTGTAAAAAGCTGCCGCCAAATCCGCCATAGCTTTGCGAATGTTTGCCACGTTAAAAACCGGTACTTCGGCGTCAACGGTGTTTTCGGCCAATACCGCAACGGCACCGGCTTTGATCGCGGCAGGGATATATTGTTCTCCGTTTTCTTTTGTGCCGTGCAAAGCGATAAATAAATTGCCGGGTTGTACCTTTCTGGAATCACAGGCAAGTCCCGTGATTTCAATGTCTGTTTCAAAAGGGGTGGCGATATTTGCTTGTTTAAACAATTGTGATAAAATCATTTTTTTACCTTTTCTTCTTTTCCCGAATATAAGTATATGCGCTTTCCATATAGGCCGGCTTTTCCAGGTCTTCTTTCGGTTCGACGCCCAGCATGGGAGCAATCGATTCGATGATCTGGCCGCCCGTCGGACAAGCGTTCCAACCAGCCGTGTTAAAGTACCAATCTTCTTTTCGCTTGGTTGGATTTTCTATCATAACATACACGATATATTTCGGATTGTCTATCGGAAAAGCACCAATAAATGAAGTTCTGACTTTTCCTTCGATGTATTTTCCTGTTTGCGGGTTTTGCATTTGCGCCGTTCCGGTCTTGCCGATGACGTTAAAACCTTTGATGTTGGCGCGCTTGCCGGAACCGACCTCGATAACGGCGCGCAACATGTGACGCATACGCTGTGATGTTTTGGTGCTGATGACTTGTTCATAAAAAGCGTCTTTGTTTCCGTCTTTGATAAAAGTCGGATATCGGTAAAGTCCGCCGTCGATTAAAGCCGAAAAAGCACTGACTAAATGCAGCGGAGAAACCGCCAACCCATAGCCGTATCCGATGGTTGCCGTTTCGACATCGTCCCATTTTTTTTGAACGATCGGCCGGCCTTTTTCGGGCAAATCGATATCCAAAGTCGATAAAAAATGAAACTTACCTAAAAATTCTTTTTGCGTGGCAGGGCCCAACATTTGCGCGATTTTAGCGGTCCCGATGTTGCTGGAATAAATTAAAACTTCCGGCACGCTTAAAATACGATTTTCGGCTTGAAAATCCGTGATTGTTCGCCCGCGCGCCAATTTATAAGGATTATAGGCTTCAACCGTTGACGTGGGCGATATTTGCCCGCTTTCCAACCCGAAAGCCACTGTAAAGGGCTTCATCACCGAGCCCAATTCATACATACCGACAGAGGCTTTGTTCAGTGGGATTTTATTGGGGTCGATCGGCATTTGGTTTAAGTCAAAATCAGGCAGTGAAACCAACGCCAAAATTTCGGTTGTTTGTGCGTCGACAACCAAAGCAACGCCACCGTCGGCGCTGAATTTTTGCAAAGCATCGGATAAAATCGATCGTGCCGTGTCTTGAATGCGCGAATCGACCGACAACACCAACGCTTCATTTGATTCGGTTAAGCGTTTTTCATATTGTTTTTCCAAACCGGCAATGCCTTGGTTGTCGATGTTGGTAAAGCCAAGTAAATGCGAAAATAAACGGCTTTGCGGATAAACCCGCCGTTCAGAGGCGATAAAGTTTAATTGCGGATAACCCAAGCGGTTAATTGCATATTGTTCTTTTGGGGTTAAGTTGCGGCGCAAGTATTTAAAAGCGTTTTTTGAACGCAGTTTTGCCATTAAATCGGCTTTGTTCATATCCGGAAAAACGGAAATGATCGCATCGGCCATTTTTTCGGGGTGCGGCATATAGCGCGCATCTACATATAAATCCACGATTGGCAAGCTGGTTGCCAAAATGCGCCCGTTTCTGTCGACAATATCGGCGCGTTTGATCGGGCTGGTCATCGTTAAAGTGCTTTTGTGAGGCAATCGAATGTTTTGCTTTAAAATGGTTTGTTCAAATAACCGAATGCCGATAATCGAAAACGCAATTACGAAAATATAGGCCAAAATCATCATACGCATTCGCCCCGTTTTTAATGCGTGAACGGTGATTGAATCCAAAAATCGATAATTGTCGTTATCTTTTATTGGGATTTCTTTGCCGATTGGATACAATTCTTCTTTTTTTTTGCGTCCAAAGGGAAACATTTTAAACGCCTCCTTTTTCTTTGGACTGTTTTAAGGCAACGTTTTCCCAATCGATGATTTGTGACGGCTTTACTTTTTGAAGCGATGTATTTTTATCCACCAAGACACGCAACCTTTTTGGATTGTTTAAATTCGTCCATTCGGCGCGTAAAATGTGAATACTGCGGTTGTTGCGGACGATCTGCCGGTGCATACGCGCCAAAGATGCTTCTTTGCCCACAACGTGATATTTTAAAACAAACATGCCGCTGGTGGTGCAAAAGGCCATCAAAGCAAACAAAAAGTAAAATATAAATCGTTTCATTTTTCCTGCCTTTTCCGAATAGCGCTGCGCAACTTTGCCGATCTGGAACGCGGATTTTCCCGCATTTCAGCTGCACTGGCCGACAGAGGCTTTTTGAACGCCAATTCAAAGCGCCCATGTTCGGATTCTTGCGGCTTATACTTGTTTATATGCCGAGCGGCTGCGCAAGCATTTTGTAAAAAGTTTTTAACAATACGATCTTCCAAAGAATGAAAAGTGACGACGGATAAAATGCCACCGTCTTTTAAAATGTTTTCAGCACCTTGCAATCCGCGCTCTAATTGCCCAAGTTCGTCATTGACGAATATGCGCAAAGCTTGGAAAGTTCGTGTCGCGCTGTCGATGTCCGTCGGCTTGTGCGGCATCACCGAATGAATAGCATTTGCTAATTGCAACGTTGTTGAAAAAGGGGCTTTTGCGCGTTCAGATACAATTGCTTTGGCAATTTTGCGCGAAAAGCGTTCTTCACCATATTTGTAAATAATGTCGGCTAATTCTTGCTCGTCATAAGTGTTGACAACATCGGCGGCCGTTTGCCCGCTTTGCCCCATACGCATATCAAGCGGTCCGTCTTTTTGAAATGAAAATCCGCGCTCCGGCCGATCGATTTGCATAGACGATACACCAATGTCCAAAACAACGCCGTCTGCCGGTATATTTACCAATCGATCCATATCCCCGAAACGCCCGTGTAATAAAGTCAGTCGGCCGTCGTATTTTTTGACCAAAGCTTGTCCCGCCGCGATCGCCGTTTCATCTTGATCAATTGCAATCACGCGCACATCGGGCGCAGCATTTAAAATGGCTTCGGTATAGCCGCCGGCGCCGAACGTACCGTCAACATAAACGCCCCCCGCACAAATGTGCAACGAATCGATCACTTCGTGTAATAAGACGGGTATGTGGGGACGCTTATCCATTAACCGATTCTCCTTTGATTTTTGCGCGGCGTTTTTGCTCTTCCGCCGTCCAAAGCTTCGGATTCCAAATCTGAAACGTTTTACCGCAACCGACAAAAACGGCTTCATCATTTAAGCCGGCATGATCCATTAACTCTTTTGTTAATCCGATTCGCCCCGTGGCGTCAATGACGAAAGCCTTTGCCGAACCGAATATTAAGCTTTGTATGTCTTGGGTTTTTGGGGTAAATAATGCGCTTTGCGAATCCAGTTTTTCGGCCAGCGCCATTAAAGCATCTCCGCCGCAGCCTTCAATACAAGGCAATTGAAAAGACGGATACAAAATCAAATCGGCATTTTTATCTTCAATCAGTTGGCGGAACGCCGCAGGAATCGACACACGGAACTTGGCGTCGATTTTATTGCGAACAGTGCTTAAAAATAAAGCCGTCTTCATATTACTTCCTTCCAACCGTTGGCATTTGTTTGATACGACTCGAACTTTTGCCTTTCTGTCTTCTTATGGGATAGCATGGGATTTGATGGGTGTCAATAAAAATCGACTCTTTTATGATAAAAAATATTTACTTTTGACGCTTTCTTTTGTAGGATATTCGAAAACAAAACATTAAAGGAAGTTTATAGAATGGAAAGCGAAAAAATATCCACGGAAAACCCGAATATGCGCTTGTTGCCGCAAAGTATTGAAGCCGAACAAGCATTGCTTGGGGCGATTTTGACGAACAATCGCGCTATGGAAAAAGTGATTGAGTTTTTAAAGCCCGAACATTTTGCAAGCCCTGTTCACGGCAAGATTTATAAAGCGTGCCAAACTTTATTGGAGCGGGGGCGTTTGGCCGATCCGATTACCTTAAAGGATTTTTTTGCAGGCGAGGGGGCTTTGGACGAAGTCGGCGGCGCGGATTATTTGTTTCAATTAGCGGCTTCGTCGACAACGACGATCAACGCCGGCGATTACGGAACGCAAATTTTTGACCGCTATATGCGTCGACAATTGATCGCATTGGGAACAGATGTTGTTAATGATGCTTTTGAAATTTCTTTGGATAATTCGGCAGTGGGGCAAATTGAGCACGCCGAAAAAATGTTGTATGATTTGGCTAATGAAGGCGAATTGGAAGGCGGACCGCAACAATTATCTGTCGGTGCGGTCGAATTGTTAAAAACGACCCAAGAAGCAATGGCTAATCCGAACGGGGTCGGTGGCGTACCGACCGGATTGGTTGATTTGGATGCTTTGTTGGGCGGTTTGCATAATTCAAACTTGATTATCATCGCGGGGCGTCCGGCAATGGGTAAAACAGCGCTTGCGACTTGTATTGCTGCGAATGTTGCCGAATACTTTAAAGAACACAATAAAACCAGTGCAGAAAAAAAGAGCGTTGCTTTCTTTTCACTGGAAATGTCAGCATCGGAATTGGCGGGCCGTATTTTGTCGAACTATACCCAAATTGAAGGCAACCGCATTTCATCGGGCAAAGTGACGATACCGGAATTTGAAAAGTTGGCCGAAGCGATTAAGAACTTAAATGATTTGCCTTTGTTGGTGGACGAAACGCCGGCGGTGACGGTGACGGCGATTAAAAACCGTGCGCGCCGTATGAAACGGGATAAAACGCACGGATTGGGTTTGATCGTGATTGACTATTTACAGTTAATTCAAGAAAGCGGCCGTGCCGAAAACCGTGTACAGGCTTTGTCAGAAATGACCCGTACGTTAAAAGTAATGGCCAAAGAATTAAATGTGCCGGTGATTGTGCTGTCTCAGTTAAGTCGTTTAGTCGAATCGCGCGACAACAAGCGTCCGCAGTTGTCTGATTTGCGTGAATCGGGATCTATTGAGCAAGACGCCGACATTGTTATGTTTGTTTTCCGTGAAGCATATTATTTGGCGAACGAGCAACCTATTCAAAAGGAACGCGAAAGCAGTGAAACTTTTCAAAAACGTTGTCAGGAATGGGAGCAAAAGAAAGTGGATTTGGCCAAAAAAGCCGAAGCAATTATTGCAAAACAACGTCATGGATCAACCGGAACGGTCAATTTGTACTTTGATGGTCAATACACGTTCTTTGGCAATTTGGCAAAGGATCAATAGTGTGTTTGGCTTTTGTTTGCGCCGCGCACTATATCAATGAATAAGGAGATGTCCCTATGGTTAAAAAAGCCCCTCATTTACCAACGCAAGACGAATTGATTGCTTTTTTAAATGAGCAAGGTCGGGAAATGTCCAAGCGTGAAATTGCTCGTCAATTTGGCGCAAAAGGCGATGCGCGGGCTTATTTAAAGCATTTGTTGAAAGAAATTGAAAGTCAAGGTTTAGTGGCGCGTCAAGGTCGTCGCTTTATGATGCAGGGCCTGTTACGCGATCGATTGGCCGTTGAAATTACGGGACAAGATTCGGACGGGACTTTGGTGGCGCGTCCCGTGCATTGGGATCAAGAAGGACAGGCACCTCAAATTTTGTTGACGGCCGATAGGGTTAAACCTTTTCCAAAAATCGGCGATGTGGTACAGGCTAAAATCCACCGTGTGAACAGCCATTTATACGAAGGTGAAGCAATTAAATTATTGGCCGGGGCTTCTAATCGTATGGTGGGAGTATTGTTTGATGGAAAAATTGTATCTGTTGATCGGCGGTTTAAAGAAGCTTTTTATATGGACGACAGCTTTCCGAAAGATTTAAATGCTGGAGACTTGGTTGTGGTTGAAATCCCCGAGCTACGTTCTCAGCACCCCAAAGCGCATTTTGTTGAAAAAATCGGCAAATCGACTGATGCGCATGCGGCCAGCTTGATTTCGATATTTGCGCATCATTTGCCGGTGGCATTCAGTGAAGCGGCTTTGCATCAAGCCGAACGCGCGAAGTTACCGCCATTGGACAAGCGAGCGGATTTACGGAATGTCGCTTTTGTCACGGTGGACGGAGCGGACGCGCGTGATTTTGACGATGCTGTTTTTGCTGAACCGGATACAGACCCTAAAAATAAAGGCGGGTGGCATATTTATGTGGCTATCGCTGATGTCGCGTGGTTTGTGCGCTTTGGCGATGCGCTGGATAAGGACGCTTTTTTGCGGGGGAATTCGACCTATTTTCCGGATCGGGTGTTGCCGATGTTGCCAGAAGCTTTGTCAAACGGCTTGTGTTCGCTGAACCCGAATGAAGACAGACCGGCAATGGTGTGTGAATTGTGGATTGATCACGCGGGGCGCAAATTAAAATCGCATTTTTTGCGGGCGATGATTAAGTCCAAAGCGCGCTTGACTTATGATGAAGTTGAAGCGGATTTTCAAGGCAAAACCAAAATTGCCGGCATGGGTGATTTGATGAGCTCTTTAAAAGGAGCTTATGATTCTTTATTAAAAGCGCGTACGGCGCGTGGCGTATTAGAATTGGACGTGCCGGAACGTCAAGTTATTTTGAACGACAAAGGTCAAGTTGTTGAAATTCGTTTGCGCGAACGTTTTGACAGTCATAAGATGATTGAAGAGTTTATGATTTTATCGAATGTTGCGGCTGCGGAAACTTTGGAAAAGTTGAAATTGCCGACGATGTATCGTGTTCACGATCGGCCAAGCGAAGAAAAAATGGCCAGTTTGCAGAGCTTTTTAAAGTCATACGGATTGCTTTTTAATCCGAAAAGTGCGCCAAAGCCAAAGGATTTTAATGACATTTTATCCAAAGCGGCAGCTAAACGGTCTTGGGCGGTTGTAAATGAAATGGTCCTGCGTTCGCAATCGCAAGCCGAATACAGTCCCGAAAATATCGGACATTTTGGTTTGTCTTTGGATAAGTACGCGCACTTTACATCGCCTATTCGCCGGTATGCTGATATTTTGGTACATCGTGCTTTGATTGCCGGATTGAAGTTAGGCGCAGGGGCGTTAACGCCGGAAGAAGGAGAAGCTTTTGAAAAAACGGCCGAGCATATCAGCGCAACCGAACGTCAATCTGCCGCCGCCGAACAAGATGCGGTTGATCGATATGTGGCCTCTTTTTTGGCTGATCGGGTGGGTGAAGTTTTTGAAGTGCGTATTTCGTCCGTGACGCGGTTTGGCGTGTTTGTGGCTTTGGATGAATATGGCGCGGATGGTTTGATGCCGATCAGCGTTCTGCCTAATGATTATTATGTGTTTGATGAAAACACCGAAACTTTGCACGGGACGAATTCGGGACGGACTTTTATGCGCGGGCAGATAATGGACGCGGTGTTAAAGGAAGCAGTTCCTTTAACGGGAGGCCTGTTGTTTGTGCCGATGAGCAAAAAACAGAACAGGGTTTTTCAAAAATCGAAAAGCGGAAAACGGCGTCATTCTGAACGTAAGTGAAGAATCTCTTAATATGTGGCCTTGCGCCCGAAGTGGGGGACGCGAAATTTTCGCGTCGCGCGTCCCCCACTAAAAAAAGCTGTTTTTTTCCACTCGTCATTCTGAGCGAAGCGAAGAATCTCTTTATTTTATCGTAACGCCAAATGTACGGCGCGCAAATCTTCGCGCCGCGCGTCCCCCACTAAAAAAAGCTGTTTTTTTCCACTCGTCATTCTGAGCGATAGCGAAGAATCTGTTAGGGTTTACGGGTCATTCTGAGCGTTAGCGAAGAATCTTTTAATCTCATCGCAATGTCAAATGTGCGGCGCGCAATTTTTCGCGCGCCCGCGCCGCACATTTCCCCCGTGTTTGATGACACATCATCAACTCAATAAAAAAATCTCCTATAACTCATTCAAAAAAATAATTTTTGCGCCCACCAACCCCTAACTCAAAAATCATTTTTTTGAAGCTTAAAATAGCTTTGTCAATATACGACAAAAACGATCGTTTAAAGTCAATAGATTTT
>CAKPYQ010000008.1 GCA_934203105.1 uncultured Alphaproteobacteria bacterium | reverse complement strand
GCCAGTCCGAAAGTTTGCTCGACGGATTACCATTGTGTATGTCCAAGCATCGGCACTCCGGGCGTTTGCCAAACAACCGGAACGCAGAACGGTTGCCCGGCGATTGTAAACGTTACCGGCAAATGCGGCTCAAATGGTATTTGCACGAACGGCGCTTGTTCCGAATGCTCGTCACCGATGATCGCAAATTCTGATGGGACAGCTTGCGAATGTCCGGCCAAAGGCGCCAATTGCAAAACGCAAAATGACTTGACTTGTGAGTGCGACCTTTGCGAAGACGGATTCGAAAAGAACGCCGCTGGTGAGTGCGTGGAAGCCAATCCGTGTGGTGAAGGCCAAGTCAGTGTGACGAACTACAATTCCGATGGTTCAGAAAATGGCACAACATGCTGCGAAGTGAAGGAAGATATTGGGTCAGATGATGACCTAGATGGTGGATTGTATAAAAATTATAAAGTGGATAGCGCAATAAATGGCACATGCTGTGGTGGATACAGTGTTTGGGAAGAATGGTATACCATCGATGGAGAAAAACACTATACGGCCAAAGCAGCTTATAACTATAAAATTCGCGTGAATGGCAGTATCGCTTATTGTTCACAGTCAGATAGCGGAATCGACTATCGTAACGAATATGTAAGCGATAGTAAATGGTGCCAGTACAATCCAACTACTGGAGAAATCAATACCTGTTTTTGTGCGTCTTCAGGCGATCCGCACCCTTCGAAAAATTCTGAGAGCTATTCTTGCAGTTAAATTTAAATAGATTTAATAGATTTAAAAGGTTGAGCCAAAAACTCAACCTTTTTTATTTGGTATAAAATGACACAGCGACTCCGTTTGGAGATTATTGTTTTGAGAAATACGAAACAGCAAACTAATTTTCTTGTCTTATATAATAAAAAGCCCCCCCTGATCAACAGAGGGCTTTTTTTATATGATTTTTGAAAAAATTATTTTGCATCTGTTGGATCGTTAAGCAGAAAAAGTGTTTAAATTACCATAACAGCAAATCTGCCTTAAAGCAGCTATTTCGCCCTCCAAACAAAACAAAAGACAATTGTCTTGAATATAAAAAACGGGTTGTGAAAAATACACAACCCGTTGAAAAATAACGATTTTTATATCGTTTCCAATTACCGTTTTGAAAATTGGTAACGTTTACGCGCTTTGCTGCGACCGGCTTTCTTACGTTCAACAGCACGGCTGTCGCGTGTTAAGAAACCACCTTGACGCAATACTTTGTGCAATTCCGGTTCAAATAAGTCCAAACAACGGGAAATACCATGACGAACCGCACCAGCTTGACCAGACAAACCACCACCGCAAACAGTGCAAACGACGTCGAATTGACCTTCGCGAGCCGTTGCAACAAACGGTTGGTTGATGATCATTTGCAAAACCGGGCGACCAAAGTAAGCAACGGAATCTTTGCCGTTTACTTCAATTTTGCCCGAACCCATTTTCAACCAAACACGAGCAACAGCATCTTTACGTTTGCCGGTTGCATAGGAACGGCCGAAAGCGTCTTTTTTCGGTTCGCGCTTTGCTTCAACAGGAGCTTCAGCTTTCAAATCTTTTAATTCAGTCATTATACGTCACTCCTTTTGTTCTTCGGGTTTTTCTCAGCGATATCCAAAACGATCGGGTTTTGCGCTGTGTGCGGGTGTTCAGCACCGGCATAAACACGCAACTTTGTCATCATTTGACGACCCAATTTGTTACGGGAAATCATACGTTCAACAGCTTTGTAAATTACATCTTCCGGTTTCTTTTCCAATAACTTTTCAGCAGAAATGCCTTTGATACCGCCGATGTAACCGCTGTGGTGATAATACATTTTCTTTTCCAATTTCTTACCCGTCAAAGCGACTTTGTCCGCATTGACAACAACCACATAGTCACCGCAGTCCATATGAGGCGTGTAAGAAGTTTTATTTTTACCGCGCAAAATTGTTGCAATTTGGCTTGCCATACGACCCAACACTAAATCCGTTGCGTCAATCAAGTACCAATCACGCTTAATTGTTGCGGGCTTTGCACTTATTGTAGTTTTCATTTTCGAATCCTTTTTGTTAAAACACGGTGTGTAATATATCACATTTATCCGCTTTGTCAAGCACTTTTTTGCGAATTTTTAATGTGGTACTATAATACCACATAAAATAATTCAGAGAAAGTGCCGTTTTCGGCGATGTTTTTATTATTCTTGATCGTCGGGGATTACTGTTTCGGGCGTTTCGTCCGTTTCAATTTTATATACGCCGGACAGCCAACGATTTAAATCAATGTCCGCACAGCGCTTTGAACAAAAAGGGCGATAGTTGAAATCACTTGTTTTGCCACAGATCGGGCATTTTGAATGAATGGTTGGGATTGTTTTATCTTCTGTCATTTTATTTATACTCTATTTTATAATCAGTTATTTTTGTGTCAGCAATTAACGATAATTTGTATCCGGCTTTATTTTGCACGACGTCCCACGTTTTTTGCATCAAGGTCGTCAGTGCGGCGTAAAGCCCCAAACCGACACGAATTTGTTCGATGTTTTGCGGGCGTTTAAGAATGTCTTTAAACAGTGTATAAGCCGTAAAAGAATCTAAACGTTTGGCGTCATCATAGCCGGATCGCATACGTTGCCGGCGCACTTCCAAATTAGCCATAGGCGATACGCCCAAGATCCGATAAGGTACAGGACTTTTGCTTAACTGCTCTGATAAAATATTTTTTAACGCTGTCATTTCGTCTTTACGCTTGCTGCCAATAAAGTCGATTAAAATATTTCCGGACATATTACGCTTGATTATTTCTTTGGCTATGACAACGGCTGCTTGTTCATTCAGCTTATGCAGTCCGGCCGTGCTGGTATGGCTGTCTACATCAATGCTGTAAAACGCGTGCGTGCGCTCGATGATTACCTGAGCACCGTTCGCAAACGGTACAAATACATCTGCGGCTTCGGCAATCATATCGTCGAATTCTTCGCGCCAATCGATTTGCTGCCAATCATCAGGGTTTTGAATGCCAGCCAAAATATCACCCTTTTGATATAAGCCCACAGGCATTTTTTCGCCGGTCGAGTCAATGCAATATTTACCTTGTGCGATTTTATCTGCTCTGGGTTCTTTGATGATAACGACTTTTACCCGATCGCCGATTTTTAAGGCGCTTTCGCAAGCAATATAAACGCTTCTGCCATTTCCGATGTCGGCAAAGAAAGCTTTTTGTTCGGGCATTTTTTGTGTTATTTGAGCAATATAGACATCGCCTAAATTGATATCCTCTGAACGCAGCGTATAAAAAGTAAACGGTTGTTTGTCGTTATCCGATAAAACAACCGTTGTTTCAAATAAAAAAGTCTTTAATGCGTAAAACATTATTCGTCGGCGTGCGTTTTTTCCAAACGTTCGTGACGTTCTTGCGCTTCAATCGTCATCGTGGTTACGGGACGCGCTTCCAATCGATCTAATCCGATCGGATCTCCTGTTTCTTCACAATAACCGTAAGAGCCGTCTTCAATTCGCTCCAACGCTTGATTGATCTTTTTAATTAATTTGCGCATTCTGTCGCGGGTGCGCAATTCCAACGCTTTTTCCGTTTCGTTCGAAGCGCGATCATTTAAATCCGGTTCATTCAATCCGCCTTCTTTTAAATCTTCAATAGTCACGCCGGATTCTTTTAACAATTCTTCTTTCCAAGCAACCAATTTTTGGCGGAAATATTCCAATTGCATCGGGTTCATATATTCTTCGTTTGCCGATGGTTTGTAATCCGGTGGTAAAATAATATTTGGCATTTTAAATCTCCTTTTTTTTATGACGATGGACTATATTTAAACGACTTTTCTAAAAAAGTCAAGCAAAAAAGAAACGGGCCTTGACGGCGTTTAAAAAAAGCATTTGTTTTTCGGGTGTTTTTGTGGTATAATAAAAACCTTAAAGATAAAAGGAGTGCTGTATGCAGGAAATATCGAAAATCGCAGATAGTTTGGAAAAGGTTGGTTTCCCGGCAAAAGATTTTGTATCGGCTCAAAAGATTTTAAAAATGCAACATCAGTTGGAAGATCTGGGCGTTGAAAAAGAGGTCGCACAAAAATCTTTATTATCTATGTTCTCAAAGGAAAAAGATCCGCCGCGCCGCGAAAAAATGATTGAAATCTTTCGGCAAAGCACTTTGTCCGGCGAAGTGAAAAGCGATTTTTTCGACCTGAAAGGAAAATTGCAATATTTAGAGGGCGAATTGTCGCAATACGGATTTAACCGCAACGATTTTTTGCCGACGGCGTTAAAGTGTCCGACTTTGTTGTGTATCGGGGCTGAAAAATTTAAACGCAATGTAATTGCTATGGACAAGGCGTATAAAGCGCAAGGATTAAGTGGTGCCGACTTTTTAAAAATGTGTAAAAAAGAGCCTAATTTGGCCGGATATGATTTTGAAACGTTGCACGGAAAAATCCAAACTTTACAAAGCACATTTTCCAGATACGGCATTACGATGAACGAAATTTCCGTTGCTTTGAAAAAGCAACCTAACTTGTTGGCGGTCAAACCCGAAAATGTCATTTATAAAGCGCAGATTTTATTAAATCATCACGCACATCATTTTTGGCAAGTCGGGTTGAATAAAAAAGAAACCGCGACGGATGCGCTGCGTTGCATTTTGCTGACACGACCGATGGGGCTCAACTTATCTGTGCAAAACTTGCGCGCTCGCCGATTGTATGCAATGTCTTGTCCGGCGGAAAGCTTACGTTTAGGTACCTATTTGCGCGGCAAACAAGAGGTTCAAAAACGCGTTGAAGCATACTTGACTAAACAAGGGCGTACAACATTATTGGACAAGCTTTATAAAAAAGGTTATTTTGAAAAAGAAAATTGCGCATAAAAAGGGCTTTTTTTTAGTTGATTTTTTGTTTAATTTGGTGTATTGTTCTTTGAAGACGGAATGAAGTATGAGTAAAAACGACATAAACAAAACAATTCGCCGCAAACTTTGAGGAACAAAAATGAAAGGTATTATTTTAGCCGGAGGCAGTGGTACTCGCCTGTATCCGTTAACCAAGACGACTTCGAAACAATTACTGCCTGTATACGACAAACCGATGATTTATTATCCTTTGTCGACTTTGATGTTGTTTGGGATCAAAGACATCTTAATCATATCGACCCCGCATGATACGCCCAACATTAAAAAGCTGTTCGGCAACGGTAAACGGTTGGGATTGAAAATCAAATACGTTGTTCAAAAAGAACCAAAAGGCATTGCCGAAGCATTTACTTTGGGTGCCGATTTTATCGGCAAAGATGATGTATGCTTGATTTTGGGCGACAATATCTTTTATATGGGCGAACAATTCCACTCTTTCAAAGAACAAGTTGAGCAAAACAAAGGCAAATGTGCCACCGTTTTTGCTTACCATGTATCCGATCCGCAACGCTTTGGTATTGTCGAATTTGATGAAAATTATAACGCTATTTCAATTGAAGAAAAACCCGAAAATCCCAAATCAAATTATGCATCTGTCGGACTTTATTTTTATCCGAACGATGTTGTTCAAAAAGCACGGGCTTTAACACCGTCTGCCAGAGGTGAACTTGAAATCACCGATTTAAACAACCTGTATTTAAAAGAGGGACGCTTGGCGGTTGTTCCGATGAAACGCGGGAATGCTTGGTTAGATGCGGGAACACCTGAAAGCCTGATGGAATCGGGCACATTTGTTCAAATCATCGAAAAACGGCAAGGATTAAAAATCGCTTGTATCGAAGAAATTGCCTATCGCAGAGGCTTTATTAACGACCAAAAGATGCGTCTTTTGATTGACGAGCTGAAAGACGGTACGTATAAAACTTATTTAGAAAAGGTGTATCAAGAATATCACGGTAATTTTTAAAATGATTTTTGGGGCTTTTGTCGCCCACACGAAATAAATATCCCGTATTGAAAGGAGAACTTAAAAAAAATGTCTGAAACAATTTTAGTGACCGGAGGCGCCGGTTTTATCGGCTCAAACTTTGTGCCGTATTTTGCGCAAAAATATCCGCAATATCATATTATAAACTTGGATAAATTAACGTACGCGGGTAATTTGGACAATTTAAAAGAATGTGAAAGTATGCCAAATTATACGTTTGTTCACGGCGATATTTGCGACCGCGCTTTGGTTGAAAAATTGTTTAAAGAAAATGATATTCGCGGTGTCATTCATTTTGCGGCCGAAAGTCACGTTGATAATTCAATCAAAAATCCGATGGCGTTTATTCAAACAAATGTCGAAGGTACTTTTACGTTATTGGATTGCGCTTATCATCATTGGTTTGACGCGCCGAACAAGCCTAAAACAGGCTATGAAAATTGTCGTTTTCACCACATTTCAACCGACGAAGTTTATGGCACTTTGGGGGCAAAAGGGTACTTTACCGAAACAACACCCTATGCTCCGAACAGCCCGTATTCGGCCAGTAAAGCCGGCTCTGATTTTATTGTTCGCGCTTATCACCACACGTTTGGAATGAATGTGACAACATCGAATTGTTCGAACAATTACGGCCCCAAGCAACATAATGAAAAGCTGATCCCGCACATTATTGCACAAGCTTTGGCAGGTTTGCCCTTACCGATTTACGGCAAAGGCGAAAATGTTCGTGATTGGCTGTATGTGTTGGATCATTGCAAAGCTATTGATTTGATTTTCCACAAAGGAAAAGCCGGAGAAACTTACAACATCGGTGGACATAACGAGCGCAACAATATCACTATTGTAAAAACGATTTGTTCGATTTTGGATCAAAAACGGCCTCGTCCCAACGGTGCTAAATATGCGGAGTTAATCACGTTTGTTGCAGACCGTGCCGGTCATGATTTCCGCTATGCAATCGATGCGAATAAATTGGAAACTGAATTGGGTTGGAGAGCCGATGAAACGTTCGACACCGGCATTGTCAAAACGGTTGAGTGGTATTTAAAATAAGTATAAAAAATGTTGTTCAGCAAAATCAAACGGTTATATAACAAAATAACCGGTCATGTTTTGCCCGCGCAAGGCAATAGTGAAGAAACAGAAACGACACAAAAAGTTGTTATCTTTTTGGTGCCGCCCAAAGAAATTTTTAACGATGGCGTGCTGTGGACGCTTGATATTTGTCGTTATTCTCGAGAGGTTTTGCCGGCGGCTTTTGTTGCGTTAAGCACGTTGCCGCGACAAAAAAAGTTTTCAAAATATACGCAGGTGAAAAATCACGAGCGCGTATACGGCTTTGATGAAATCATCGACAGCCTTACCCCGAAAACAGATCTGATTATACATTTGCCGGAGTGCTTGATTCATGACTTTTATCAAGGCTTAACACCACAGCACAAAGAAAAATTAAAATCCGTTGCAAAGTTTCGTT
The DNA here is from genome assembly GCA_934203105.1 of uncultured Alphaproteobacteria bacterium. Classification (GTDB taxonomy): domain Bacteria; phylum Pseudomonadota; class Alphaproteobacteria; order CAAHEQ01; family UBA3637; genus CAAHEQ01. Next base: position 52,585 of record CAKPYQ010000008.1, on the reverse strand, counting down.
TAAACTTTTTGGTTTGGGATAAGGAGTCGCTTCACGGTTTTACTGATTTAAAGCTTTTCAATTTTTTAACAACCGACTTATCGATGGCGATGTCTTCGCCAAGGCACTGTACGCAAGCTTATGTAAATCACACTCAACTGCCGACGTACTACTTGTCAAATTACCACGATTGCACGGGCATTCCCACTTTCTCTTTTCAAAATAAAGAAAAAGTTATTCTTTTGTCTTCCGGCTCTGATATTGAGATGGAAAAATTAAAAAAATGCCTTGAAAATATACCGGGTTTTTGCATCAAAAAGATCGATCCGAATAGGGTTTTCGAAGAAAAACTTGCCTTGATCGCCAAAAGCTTTTGCTTGATATCAAACACTTATGAGGTGCTTGGCGCACTTGCCCCTTATGTCAAAACGCCGGCCTTCCAAGTTTATAGTAAAAAATCCGTTCCGGGAGCGGATTTGATCAGAACGCCGAACTTTTTTCATACGTTCGATAAAATGTGCGAAGAGTTGCAAATACTTTTGCCTATTTTGGTCAAAAATGAGCTTACTTATAACGAAATGGTTAAAGCCAACAAATTATCGATGGATCAATTCTTTTTGTATTCCAGATTCTTAAAAAATTTAGAAATGTTTTATCAAGACTGTCCGACATTTATGCCCGAAATAAAACCGCCTAAACCTAAAAAGATTAAAAAAATCACGCGGCAAAAGAATAACATTTTTTATGACGTCATTACAAAAGTTTAAAGATAGGCTTTTTTGTGCGCATTAAATTGGATTTTTTGTTTTTCATAACCAGTTGTTAACTATATTGTGTTTAAAATTTGATTTAAGGCGTGTACAAAAGGGCGACATCAATGGCAAACGAAACAAAAAATGAAACTTTCGAAAATGAGACGAAAAAACATTTTTCGTGGGTGAAATTGTTTTTTGGGGCCGTTTTAGGTTCTGTTGCGATCTTTTGGGGAGCTTTTGGAATAGCCTCTTACTTAAATGCGGAAAAAATACCCTACATTTTACGCCCGCAAATCCAAACAGGCGACGGTATCACGCTGACCGGTAAAGACGGAAGGTATTTTGTCAGCTTGCCGGAACAGCAAATCCAGTTAATTGAAAGCATTACGCCTGTTCGCTCTTTGGACGTGCAAATTGCCCTTGTCGTCAGCACCGGTGCGGACAAAGCTCAAATATCTTTGATGCTGCCGGCCATTCAAGACACGCTGATTACGTATTTGCGCACGCTGAATTTGGAAGAATTGCAAGAAGTCGGACGTCTGTTTTATTTAAAGCAAGCTCTTTTAGAACGTTTTAATACTTTGTTATTTCCGACGAAAATCCAAGACGTATTGTTTCAAAAAATTGTTGTGAAAGAGGTCGAATAAATGCAAGAAACTTCCTCTTTAAGCAACATCTTAACCCAAGAAGAAATTGACGCTTTGTTAAATCCCAAAGCGCAAAAAGAAAAAAATAATCCGTTGGAGTTGTTGAAAACAGCGCAGCCGCCGAAAAAATATCCCGTCCTTGAAAAAAATATGGACGCCTTTTGTCGCGCATTGACGACATCGCTGCATCAATTAACACAAAGCGAAAATATCCGCGTTGATATTCAAAGCTTTATTTTCGGACAGTTGGGTGCTTATTTGGACACGTTGCCAACCCCGTCGATGTTGGGATTTTATCAAGTCGAAGAATGGCGGCAATCTGTTTTAATTTCTATGGATTTTAATTTGTCCTATTGCTTGTTGGATATGACTTTGGGCGGGCGACGCGGGACGCCGGCTATGACAATGGAAGGCCGAGCTTACACCCCCATTGAAAAAGGCATTATCCAAAAAATTTTAAAGTCTTTTACAAACGATTTTGATAAATCTTTTCATCAAAATTTTGTGTTTGAAAATATGGATACGAATCCAAAGACGGCGTTAATTGCATCGCCGGCTTGCGACATTATTATTTCAAGGTTAGAGGTTGTGCTGGATAAACGCAAAGGCATAATGGACGTTATCTTGCCGGCGCATTTGTTAAATCAAATCGATGCCTTTGCCGATGAAAATGAAAAGCATGCCGAATTTGGTGAATTGTTGGCTTTGGCCGTTGCCCAAGTCCCGTTGGAATTAAAGGCCGTTTTGGATAAAAAGCAAATCCCGTTGGGGCAAGTAACTAAATGGAAAGTCGGAGATATGTTACCGCTTTCATATTTTGAAGATAAGCCGATTGAGTTGGATTGTGAAAATCAAGCTTTGTTCAAAGCCAGCTTAAAAGTTGTCAAAAAAAGTATTTCCGTTCAAATAGAAAAAGTCTTGTCAGAGGATATTTAAATGGAAAACATATTAAGTTTAGCGATTATTACTTTGTTGGTGGTAGCCATTATTTACGCTATGATTTTAAATCATCGCCTCAATTCGTTTAAGGAAGGCAAAAAAGAAATCACCAAAACAATTTATGCTTTTAATCAAGTGGTGCAAAATGCGGAAACGACTTTATCGCAGTTGCAAAAAAGCACACAAAACATCGCTGAACAGTTAAAAATCGAAATCAACAAAGCCAATTTGTTGCGCGATGATTTGGTTTTAATTTTGGATAAAAATACAAAAGCGCCGGAAAGAAAAACGGTGCCGACGTTTACTTATGCCGCCGCCGGAAAAGGCGCGTTTACAAAGCCTCATACACCGGAAAATCAGCCGGTAAACATTTATCAATCCGACGCAGAAAAAGAACTTTATGAAGCGTTGCAGCGCTTGAAAGGTCAATCGTGAAAAAAGGAATTGCACTTCTTTTGACATTGATTTTTTTTACACCGGTTTATGCCGATGAAGTTGACGTTGTAACGGGCTATGATTTTTACAGCTCTGAAGAATTGCAATTATTAAATAAGCTGTCCGATCGTCATTTGGAATTGTTAAAAAAAGAAGCCAAACTGAATGCCAAAGAGCAAGAATTGAACGAACGCGAAGCATTGTTGGATCGCAACAATGTGCCTTCGCCCAGCACACAAAAATCAACGCCGGCCAAAATTTATATGCAATTGCCACCGTCAAAGGCGGCCGAATTATTGTCCGAATTGCCTGTGCCAAAAGCTGTGCAAATCTTGTCTTCTATGCCGCCGGCCGTTTCCGGACGGTTAATTGATAAAATGCCCATGGAGCGCGCCAAAATTATTTTACAGAATATGGATAATCCGCAAAGCCCCGATAAGGAGTAAAAATGCAAAACAATATTCTGTTTCAAAAACATAAAACAAAAAGCTTTTCACAAAAAAAAGCGCCGTTTAAACATTTTTCTTTTGTTTTTTTATCTTTGATATTGGCAATTTTATGCTTTTTTATTTATCTGCTGAGTCAATCGTCTTTTGAAAAAGTCAAAGTCGATGCCGTCCGCACCAGTTTGCAATCGTCGTTTAATTCTTCATTGCCTTTGTTTCAAAGTTTAAAGCCGTCTTTTGAAGCCAGTCAAGTAGCGATTTATCATCAAAGTTTGATTGCGAAAACGTTTCCTGCCTCGCAAATATCGCAAGATTTAGTCAATGATGAAATATCTCTTTATTTGCCGATTGACAACATCTTTGAAAAAACAAGTGCAAATTTTACGCCGATTTCAAGCATTTTCTTTCAGCAATTAAAGTCGTTGTTAAATGCGCCGTTTGTTAAAAATAAATACGTTGTTGATTTTATTGTGTTTGAAGATTTAACAAAAACGCAAAGCTATCCGATTTTTAGCAACTTGACCACGAACCGCGCACAGCAAATCCACGATAAACTCCAACGCATCGGTGTATCGGATACGCTTTATTCGGTGGGAATTGAAAAGGGAAATGCCCAGCTTTTTAAGCTCCATTTTCGTAAAAGGAGGTTTTAAATGACGCGTCCTTTATTCAAAAATATCAGTTTACAAAAAGCGTGGTTAGTGACGTTGCTTGATTTAATGACATTATTGTTGACGTTTTTTATTATGCTTTTTGCGATGTCGACAATGGTTGCTCCGACAGATGAAAATCGCGCGCCTTTTTCCAATCAGCCAGCCCCCGCCTTTAACGAGCAAGCCGTCTTACATCACGGCATCAATTTAAATTATTTGGCGCAAATATTGTCGCAAAAAATCGATCTTTTCGAAGGCTATCAAATTAAAAACGACGGCTTTAAATTAACAATTCAATTGCCCCATACAATTTTTGAAGACCCCGTAAATCGCCAGCTCAATTTACCGGACAAAAAAAGGTTGTATGATTTGGGTGAACAATTAAACAATATATCCAACAAAATTATTTTAAAAGCAAATATAAAGCGGGCATCAACACAAGATGCTTTATTGCTTGCAATGCAAGTGGCAAATGCTTTGCTTGGCGGCGGATATACATCAAACTTACGCGTTATTCAAAGCACCGATAAGGATAATGATTTTATCCAAATTGTTATTTTTTCTCAATTGCGGGAGGGAAAATGAAACGCTTTATTTTGATTTTTTCTTTGTTGCTTTTCGTGCGATCCGCTTATGCGGCTGCTTGGTTGCAAGTGTCTTCTTTGTGGCGCGAAGATGGGGCCGAGACGATGCAAATGCGTCTTCCTGCATCGCCGGATTTAAAAATGGCGTTGTTTCAGCGCAACGGATACACTTATTTTATTTTCAAATCCGACAGAAATATTGCCGTCAATTCGAACGAATTGGAAGGCTTGCCGATTGTCCAAATACCGCATACGTCCTCAACAATTTTAAGGGGTGTTTTTGCGCCTGATATGACGCCGGTTGTGCAAGCTCAAAATCATATTTTGCGATTGCAAATGCAAAAAGAAGCGCTGCCACAAAAAAGCTTGTTTGAAACAAAGTGGGTGCCAAATGGTTTGTTGTTGGAGTTAAACAACGCCGAAGTGATTGATTTTGTGGATCCGAATACGTTGGAAAATCTGGTTGTTTTTTTAACGCCGTTTTCGCCGGTGTTTATCACGCAAAAATATGATACGCCGGAAATGACTGTTTTACCAACATTTCAAGGCGTTGCCATCTATCCCAAAACAACGGCTTTTAATTTGTTAAGTGATAAAGAAGGGTTTGTCATTTTTCCGCAAAACCCAAAATCGTTAAAGCCGATGAAGTCCGTCAAAAACGATTCTGCGGCCGGTATAAATTGGAATGCTTACAAAACGTTGACGCCGCAAGATGTCGATCGGGAAATTCAAAGCATTAAAGATTTTATTTTCTATGTCAAACCGTCGGCACAAGAAAGATTGCGCCAAGAAATGGCGCTGATTTATTTAAGTCAAGGCTTTGTTGAGCCGGCGCTTGAAATACTGTCGAAAGCACTGGAAAGCCCCCAAAAAACAGAGTTGATGTTTTTGTCATACGTTTTACAGGATAAACCAAAGCCGGCGTTAAAAGAATGGGCAAAAATAGAAAATCCGCCGCTTTATTTAAAGCTGTGGAAAAGTGCCGTTGATGATGAGGCATTGTCCAGAATAGAGGATTTTGAAACCCTATCTTTACCGGATAAATTGGCCGTTATCTTTTGGTCGAAAATTGCCCAAAAAGCCGATGCACAAAACAACTTTTTATTGTTGGCAATGGCGGTTGATAAGTTGGAACAGCTCCCCTTGACGGGTTATGAAAAACAAACCTTTTTGTACTTGAAAGGCCAGATTGCCGAAAAGGAAAATGATCCCGCGTCTGCTTTACAATTTTATAACCAAGCGTTGGCGTTGCCGTATCTGCAAATGAACGGCAAAATATCGTTCGCCAAAACGAATGTCGAGCTGAACGCTTTTAAAATTACCCCAAAACAAGCAATATCAGAGTTTGAAAAAATGCGCGCGCTGTTGGATTTTACCGAACTTGAAATCCCGTTGTTGCAAACATTAAGCCTGCTTTATAATGAGCAAAACGATCCTTTGCAAGCTTTACGCATCGATCGAGAATTGCTTTCGATTACGCAAGACGTTGCGATTTTAAAGCGAATGCAACGCCGCTATGAACGTTTTTTTATTTCTCATATGCAGCAAAATCCGTTTAAACATGTGGCGCTTTACAATGAGTTCAAAGAATTGATGCCCGTCGGTATAAAGGGTGCGCAAATCAAACAACACTTAATTGATGATTTTATCGCTTTGGATTTATTGCCCGACGCTTATGATTTGGCGATGGATTTAAGCGATCATTCCAATGCGGCATTTAAACAAAAAGCCGCTGTTCAAGCATACTTGACGGCATTGATTTTAAATGACACCGAAAAGATTAAAAAGGCCGAAAAAAAACTGCCCGATGATTGGAAACAGCTTTCAAAAACTTTTTCTCTTTCGCCCCTTTTGAAATGGAAATTGGAAAATATTTAACTTTCTTTTTTCAATGAAACAACAAAAGGCAAAGCCTTTAATTCGGAAATGACTTCCTCTAAATGCGCGGTGTTTTTAACGTCTACGTCCATTACCAATTCGACAAAACCCGCACTGCGACCGCCGGGCGTGAAAATATGTGAAATATTACTGCCCGCTTTGGATACGGTGGTTGAAATGGTTGCTAATGCGCTGGGTTTGTCTGCAATCGTCAATGATAAACGCACCGGAAACACATTTTCTGATACAGCATTTTCGTTCCATTCAATGTCCAACCAACGTTCCGGTTCGTGCGCATATTTTTTCAACATAATGCAATCGGAGCGATGAATAGCAACCCCTTTTCCGGTCGTGACAATTCCCACAATTTTATCGCCCGGCACAGGGTGACAGCATCTGGAATAATGCAAAGCAATTCCGGACACTAAACCTTTTATCAAAGTATTTTGCTCATTTTTATTGATTTTATTGGGTTTGCTGCGTTTAAAAATATCAACAACGCGCTGTAATGTTGTGCGCTTTTCGGGGTGGATTTTATAAAAAACATCAGCCGCTAAAATGAGGCCTTCGCCCATCATAACATATAAATCATCCAAGCCGGATTGTTTGAATGATTGAAGAACCGTTTCGATTTCTTTTTCATTAAAAGCAACTTTGTGCTCTTTATATAATCCTTGGATTAAGGATTTTCCCAACTCGATAAACTGCAATCTTTTTTGATTGCGGATAAAGCGGCGGATTGCTGATTTAGCCTTTGCCGTCACAACGAAACGTTCCCATTCGGGGGACGGTGTTTGCGTTTTAGACGTTAAAATTTCGACTTGATCGCCGTTTTGCAACAAAGTCCGCACCGGACGGATTTCTCCGTTGATTTTAACACCGACGCAATGATCGCCCACATTCGAATGCACCGCATACGCAAAGTCAACCGCTGTTGAATCTTTGGGTAAATTGAACAAGTCACCTTTGGGAGTAAAACAGAAAATCTGATCATTATACATCGATATTTTCGTGTTTTCCAAAAATTCGTCCGAATTCGATGAATTGTTCAATAAATCCAATAATTCGCGCATCCATCTGAACTTTTTACCGTCAACGCTGGACGACATATTTTGCTTATATTCCCAATGCGCCGCAACGCCCAGTTCGGCCACTTCGTGCATTTCCTTTGTTCTGATTTGCACCTCGATACGTTGGCGGAAAGGGCCGATAACACCGGTATGCAACGATTGATAACCGTTGCTTTTAGGCGTCGAAATATAATCTTTGTATCGCCCGGGGATCATCGGGTATTTTGTATTGACGATACCCAAAGCGTGATAGCAATCTGCAACCGTCGGCACAACCACGCGAAAAGCCATAATATCGCAGATTTGTTCAAAAGAAATGTTTTGACGTTGCATTTTGCGCCAAATAGAATACGGACGTTTTTCGCGTCCGTATACTTCAACATCGTCGCCGATTTCAGCAACATCTTTTGATAATTGTTCGATAATTTTTTGCGTTAAATCGCCGCCTTTTTCACGCAAAAAGTTTAATCTGGAAATAATAGATTGATACGCGTCGGGGTGTAATTGATGAAAAGCCAAATCTTCCAATTCATCTTTCATCTTATTCATCCCCATTCGTTCGGCAAGCGGTGCATAAATGTCCAATGTTTCGCGGGCAATGCGTAAACGCTTTTCTTCTTTTTTGCAAAAGTGCAGCGTCCGCATATTATGCAATCTGTCGGCCAACTTGATCAGCAAAACGCGAATATCCTCGCTCATCGCCAAAACGAGTTTTCGAAAGTTTTCAGCTTGCTTATTGTGTTCGGATTGAGCTTGAATTTTGGATAATTTAGTGACGCCTTCGACCAATTGAGCCACTTCGGCGCCAAACAATTTTTCAATATCTTCGTAAGAGACAGCCGTATCTTCCATCGTGTCATGCAATAATGCCGCGACGATTGTTGCATAATCCAGCTTATATTCCGTTAAAATGCCGGCCACTTCAACAGGATGAGAAAAATACGGATCTCCCGATTCGCGTTTTTGAGAGCCATGCATTTTGACAGCAAAAACATAGGCGCGATTCAAACCATCCTCATCCGCATTGGGATCATAGGATTTTACGCGTTCTACAAGTTCAAACTGTCGGAGCATACAGCCTCTTTCTTTTGACTTACGATTCTAAATCTTCGGTCACTTGGAATGATTCGGCGTCGTTAAAGGCAGCTTCTTCGGCCAACACTTCGGAGGTTGCTTCTTTTGCTTCATCAGCATATTCGTCCGATGCCAATTCAGCGTCAACAGCCTTTAAATCCTCATCTTCCAAAGCCATTTTTTGTACCGGAGCGGTCTTTTGGAAACCGGCAATTAACATATTGTCCAAGTCTTCAATACAAATTGTGCTGTCTGCAATTTCACGCAAAGCAACAACAGAGTTTTTATCGTTATCTCTGTCAACCGTCAACGGTTCACCGGCGGAGATATTTTTCGCTCTTTGGCTTGCAAGTAAAACCAATTCAAAACGATTTGGAACTTTTTCTACACAATCTTCTACTGTTACACGTGCCATTTTTTTAACCTTTTATAATTAGATTCTTGTTTAAACAGATTTTTCTTATACAATATTTTGAAAAAAAAATCAAGACTTCTTGCATTTATTTTTTTTATAGCGTATGATGATTTTGTTTTTTAAACAAATATGAAGGATTAAAAATGATGAATAAAACAAAATATCTGATTACCAGTGCATTACCATATATTAACGGCTTACCTCATTTGGGGCATATGGTCGGTTGCTTGCTTCCGTCCGATGTTTATGCGCGTTTTATGCGAATGCAAGGCAAAGATGTTTTGTATATTTGCGGAACGGACGAGCACGGAACTGCTTCGGAAGTCGGCGCTTTAAAGGCCGGTATGCCCGTTCAAGAATATTGCGACAGTTACCACGAAAAACATAAAGAAATTTATAAAGCGTTTGATTTATCTTTTGATTATTTGGGGCGCACCAGCACAGAGCAAAACAAAGAAATGACATACCGCATTTTTTCCGAATTGGATAAAAACGGTTATATCGAAGAAAAAACGATTAAGCAAATTTTTTCGGTTGATGACAATCAATTTTTGGCAGACCGCTATATTACCGGAACTTGTCCGTACTGCGGGTATGACAAAGCGCGCGGCGATCAATGCGAAAATTGCACAAAAGTGTTGGAGCCGACGGATTTGATCAATGCTAAAAGTACGATTTCCGGATCGACAAACTTGGAAGTGCGCGAAACAAAGCACTTGTTTATTAAATTGGAAGCTTTGCAGCCGAAACTTAAAAAATGGTTGGAAACCAAAGAATTTACTTGGCCGGAAGTGGCTTACTCGATTGCGCAAAAGTGGTTAAAGGAAGGCTTGCAACCACGCTGTATTACGCGTGATTTAAAGTGGGGCTTTACGGTCAATAAAGAAGGTTACGAAAACAAAGTTTTCTATGTGTGGTTTGATGCACCGATCGGCTATATCGGTATTACAAAGCAATGGAGCGATGAAAAACCGACAGAGCGCAGTTGGGAAGATTGGTGGTTAAAACCCGATGATGTTCACTATGTGGAATTTATGGGCAAAGACAATGTGCCTTATCACACGATCACATTCCCCGCAACATTAATGGGAACGGGTGAAAATTGGAAGTTGGTCGATTACTTAAAAGGTATGAGCTATTTAACCTTTAACGGCGGAAAGTTTTCAAAGTCTGAAAAAATCGGCATTTTTTGTGACCAAGCAGTGGAAGAATTTCCGGCAGATTATTGGCGTTATTGGTTAATGGCAAATGCGCCGGAATCGTCCGATTCTTCTTTTACGTTTGAAGGCTTTGCCAATACCATCAACAAAGATTTGAACGACGTTTTAGGCAACTTCATCAACCGCGTTTTAAAAATGACCGGATCCAATTTTGGTACGCAAGTTCCAGATGGTGGCGATGTCAGCGATGATGAAAAAGCGCTTTATACGCGTTTGGACGAGTTGGTTGGCGATTATACCGCCTATTTAAACGAAATGGAATTTCGTAAAGCTTTGTCAACGTTGCGTGAAATTTGGGTTGAAGGCAATAACTACATCGCGCGCAACGAACCGTGGAAAGTCGTCAAAACGGATAAAGATCGGGCGGCGGTTGTTTTGCGTACCGCAATCAATATGATCCGTTTGTTTGCGATTTTATCGGCTCCGATTATGCCGAAAACGAGCGAAAAAATGTTGGCTTTATTAAACTTGCCGACATCGGATTTGGAATGGGTGACGGCTCCGATGGCCGAAGTGTTGACTGTTTTAAAAGCCGGACACGAATTTAATACGCCGGAATTGCTGTTTTCTAAAATAGCTCCGGAACGTGTTGAAGAATTGTCCGTTCGCTATAAAGAAAAGAAAGAAGGTTAAAATCGATGTTCGATGCTGGGAAAAGTTGGTGGCGTATTTTTGGCAAATACAATTTTGCTTTTTTCTACCGCCTTGTTCAAGGGATCAGTTTAAACTGGGGACGCAAGTTTTTATATATCGGATTAGAAGACAAAAGCATCTATGAGGATTGTTATTCCGATCCGATTTTAAATACGTCGTTGCTTGGAAAAACTTTTCCCAGCCCGATCGGAGTTGCGGCCGGTTTTGATACAACCTTTAAATATAATGATGAGTTGATGCATTATGGTTTTGGCTTTGAAGAGTTTGGCACGATTACCGCTGCGCCCGAAAAATGCCCGGTCAAATTGCATTATTTGTCCAGCCAAAAGGGCATTTTCGTTGATGAAAGTTGTTTTAACAATCCCGGCGTTAAGTATGCACAAAAAGCATTGATTGATCGGCGACATTTTCCTTATGTCGCGGGATTGAGCATTTCGTCGAACGTGGAGGCCAGCGAAGAAGGCCAAGCCAATCAGTTAATCTTTGAACGTATAGAAAAAGAGTTGGTTGAAATTGTTCAAAGGACAGCTCCTTATTGCGACTATATTGTATTGAATTTATCACATCCGAACTTGCCAATTTCAAACTTGTTGTTAAACGGCAGTATGTTGGAAAGTTTCGTTGTTCGTTTAAAGGAAGTGATTCACAAAATTGCACCGATTTCAAATCCGCGCTTGCTTGTCAAAGTGCCTTTGGATATTTCGTCGGCTAACATTCCTTTGTTGTGCGAAAGCTTTATTGCATCGGGGGTGGACGGTGTGATTGTCGGCGGGTATTTAAATGCACGCAGAGTCAATCGGCAAGTTGTGCGTCAATACTTTCCGGGCTATGTTTGCGGACGGCCGATAAAGGACGCGACAACCCAGCTTGTCGGACAGTTTTACAGCATTTTACAGGGACGTATTCCTATCATCGCGTCGGGTGGTGTTTTTACGGCATCAGATGCGTTTGAACAAATAAAAGCCGGTGCGAATTTGGTACAAATTCATTCTGCGATTATCTATACGGGGCCTGGCATTGCTAATCGAATCAACAGCGGGTTGGCCGATTTATTAAAAAAGAACGGATATCGTTGTGTCAGCGAAGCTGTCGGGCGAAAGTTCCCGTCACGAAAAGAATAGCTGTGAATTTTAAATCAACCTGACAAAAAGATATATTTTTTTGTTTTAGGGGCTTTTTTTATGATAACACAATACCTATATATGCTTTAACATTTGAATTTAAGGTTTGATTATGGCAAAGAAAGATTATTATGAAGTTTTAGGTGTCGCTCGTACATCAACGATGACCGAAATTAAATCTGCGTACCGGACAAAGGCGAAAAAGTGCCATCCGGACTTGCACCCCAATGATAAAGATGCGGAAATTCAATTTAAAGAAATTACCGAAGCGTATGAAGTTTTATCCGATACGCAAAAGCGCGCGGCGTATGATCAATACGGGCATGCGGCGTTTGAACAAGGTGCCGGCGGATTTGGTAGTGCCGGTAATCCTTTTTCTGGTTTCGGAGCCGGTGGCTTTTCGGATTTGTTTGAAGAAGTGTTTAATGGCTTTATGGGCGGCGGTTCGGCTCGCAGTCAAGCCGATATGCGTACGCGCGGTAATGATGTGCGGTACGATTTGACGATATCGTTGCAAGAGGCTTTTACGGGCGTAAAAAAACAAATTGAAATCAACACGTTTGTGCCGTGCGAAAAATGTGCGGGTAAAGGTGGTGAAGATATTGAAAAATGTTCATCTTGTTCCGGTACGGGGCGCGTGCGCCGTCAAAGCGGCTTTTTTATGGTGGAAGCACCTTGTCCGGCGTGTAACGGCACAGGGCATGTTATTACAAAGCCGTGCGCTGAATGCAAAGGCACCGGTCGTGTCAAGCAAAAACAAGTGTTGGAAGTATCTGTGCCGGCCGGTGTGGATACCGGTGTTCGTATGCGTTTGGCCGGCAAAGGCGAAGCGGGTTTAAATGGAGGTCAGAACGGCGATTTATACATCTTTATAACCGTTGAAGAAGGCAAATTATTTGTGCGTCATGAGCAAGATTTATATTGCACGGTTCCAATTTCAATGACGATGGCGGCTTTGGGCGGTTCGATTCAAATACCGACGATCGACGGAGGCAATGAAAAAGAAACGATCAAGATCCCCGTCGGGACTCAAAGCGGATCCGAAGTAAAGATAAAAGGTCGAGGAATGCCTGTAATGCGTGGTGCTGCACGGGGTGATTTATACATCACGTTAAATGTTGAAACGCCAACCAATTTGACAAAGCGTCAAAAAGAATTATTGGAAGAATTTGACGCCGAGGATACCGGCAAATCGACACCCAAAACAAATGCTTTTTGGGAAAACATTAAAAAATTATTTTAGCGTTGTGGCGTCTTTTTTTATTTACTGAGCGCGGATGGAGTTTAAGACTTGTTCGACTCTGAAACTGGGGGCGGCTTGCTCTGTCATTCGGACGCCGATTTCGTACTTGGCCAAGGACCTGCGGTAATACGTCAACACGAACAACCTCACGGACGAAGACAATCCGGAACTGCCTTTGGCGCTGTCGATCAACGAGCACAATTTATAAAGTGCGATATTTTCTCTGCGGCAAATGTCGGATAAAGCGATCCAAGTTTCTTTGTCTAATCTCATGCTGGTTCTGCGTCCGTTGACGACTACGTTTTTGCACAAAAGCATAATAAAATCCTTTCAAGAGTTTAAAGTTATAGGCCGAATGTCTACAATTATAAAGATAGTCCATAATCAGGTATATTTCAAGTCAAAACATAAAAATAACTGAAAATAAGAGAAAATACATAAATCTGTATGCGCGCGCGGGTTGATAACAAGTGTCTTTATAGTTTTATCATAGAGCGACTCGAAGGAAAAAGAGTAAATTTATTTTATGCGATGCCTCCGTCATTCTGAACGTAAGTGAAGAATCTTTTTTAATGGGCCCCGAAGTGGGGGACGCGAAAAATTTCGCGCCGCGCGTCCCCCACTTGATAAGCTGTTTTTTTTCCACGTCATTCTGAACGAAGTGAAGAATCTGTTTGTGTCACAAGATTCTTCAATCGCTACCGCTCTTTCTTAAATTACACTCCACATTAAGAGATTCTTCGCCAAGGCTCAGAATGACGGTACGCTCAAACCGGTCGGTCAATGCTTGAAATACTGCGCGTGCTGGCAATCATCGGCGTCTTATCAATCGGCGCTGTCATGGCCTTTCGCCAAGCCATAAACCGCCTTCAATGTGTATGTTTTTTGTCGGATACGGCGTTCTGCGCACGCGATTAGCATAGATTCTGTAAATCTTCCCGCACACTCGGCAAAAAAAATAAAGCGCCCTTATCGATTGATAAAGACGCTTTAATCAGAATGCAAGCTTAACCGTTTACTTTGTTTTTAGCTAAAACAGCTTGACGGGCGGCATCTGCTGCTAAAATCTGCCCAACTCTATGCTTGACAAGTCCTTCTATTGGACGACCCGCGACTTGTTTTTCCATCGCTGCATAATCGTCTTTTGTCAGAGGTTCTTCCGCAGCTTTCATCACTTTTAACCGCTGAGTTAATTCTTCATTCAAGTTCTTAACAGCTTTCAATCCTGTAGCCCAGCCAAGCGATGGGGTAAGACTTGCCGTTTTCAGAATGTTCCCGTAAAAAGACTCTATTTTTGCAAATTCAGATAAACTCTTTTCAACATCTACGCCTTTTGCCACATCCAGAGCATCTGCCAGATTAGCAATTCTTTCAGCGCCTGTTGAATTTGTCTTTTCTAACTTCTTAGCAACATTCCTCAACGTTCCTAAAGCTTCATTACGCGCTTTTTGCAGGAAAATATCGTTTTGACAAAATGCTTTTAACTGCGGGATTGTATAATTTTTTTCTGCAAGATACGGATCTCCGTCTCTTAGATACTTGTTATGTTCATTTGCGTAATCATCTATCTTTGTGTAGCTGTCATTGACAAGAGCATTTACCAAATGTTCCAAACGTTGCATTTTTGTCGCAAATGGTTTATCCAAAAATGCGTTTTCAAAAGAACCGTCGGCGTTTTGATAATTTGTTTTTGGTGCGTATTTGTCTAAGACATCAACATGGGAGATCAAATGAGCAGCTGCTTGTGCTTCCATCAAAGCATCCTTTTCAGCTTTTGAAACAAAATCCAGCCCGCAAAGAAGCATCCCAGAAGTCGGAACACCCTTTGGAACCGCTTGTTGTTCATCAATATATTTTTTCTTGACAGCCAAACGTGTCATCGGCGAAACAGCAGCAACAGTTTCTTTAATCCATTTTTTCTTGTCTTCAGCGCTATCATGCTCTTTGATTCTATCGGAAAGAGCTTTTGCATTTTCCTCTGTCGGATTGGCTTCATAGATAGCCATTACGTCCTCGAAAATACCCTTTGCTTGTGCAGGTATTTCATAAAACGAACCAATCAATGCCATTGTTGGTTTTTGCAAATCCTCAAAAGTCTTTTGTTGTTCTTGTGTTAAATTCATTTTTTTCCTTTCTTCTTTGTTAAATTAAATCAAAAAACCGATTCTTTTATATATTACATAAACGATCGTTTGTGTTCGTCGCTTTTTTGGGAAAATGTAAAAAATGCCTTTTATTTATTTTCAGTGGGTTATAGAGGGTCCTATCGCAAAAAAATCTATTGACATTAAACGATCGTTTTTGTTATATATTGACAAAGCTATTTTTAGCTTCAAAAAAATGATTTTTGATTGAGGTTTGGGACGCGCAAAAACCATTTTTTGAACAGGGGGGAAAATGATATGCGGGAACTCTAAGAGATTCTTCACTTACGTTCAGAATGACGCGGGCGGAGAAAAAACTCAGAATGACGCCATCACTTTAAAAAGTTTCTTCGCAGCCGCTCAGAATGACCGGTGGGATAAATGGTATCAAAAGACAGTGCATTTTAACACACCGTCCTGCCATAAGTATTGTCGAGCCGGGATAAATGCTATCAAAAGACAGGGCATTTTAGCTGTAACAGACTTAAAAAAAATGCAAAGTCCGTACCATACGCCAAAAATTTACACCAGTTTTTGCTTTGCGATGAGTTCTAACGCTTCTTTGGCCAAAGGTATGGTAACAGAACGACGCGTAGCCAAAGATAAACTTTGCGCCGTTTCAACAAATTGCTGAATCGCCCAAAAAGAACGCTCGATCCGTTTTAAAACATAATCGATAACTCCCGATTCAATGTTGAGCTCACGTTCCGATAAACCTTTTAAAATCAATGAGATAATGACCATATCGTTCGGTAAGCCGATTTTTACGGTAGGAATGGTGCTCATTCTGGTTTTCAAATCCGGTAACTTCCAAAGTGGCATCGATCGGGCCGTCAATAATACTTTTTTATTGCTTTCGGCCGTATAGTTATATAAATGAAATAAAGTCGTCTCATCAACACCGACCTCATCGATATCTTCGATGGCGCAAGCTGTGGGCAGATACGGAATGTCTTCAAAGGTTAAATCCTTTGCGCGGTATAAATCTTTTGTAAATACGGACGCCAAATGGGTTTTGCCGCTGGCCGGTGCACCCAATAATAACAACATCGGGTGTGGCCAATTCGGATACGAATCTAACCAAGTAATCGCGTCTTGATTACAGGGGGCGACCAAAAAATCTTCTCGCTGATAGGCGTTGCGGTACGTCAAAGGCAAAGGTATTTGCGCGTTTTTATCCACTTATGCTTTTCCTTTGTAGTAAATGCTGTTTTTGTAAAAATCAAGCAATGTTCTGATGACAACACCCAAAACGGCAGAAACCGGAACGGCTAATAACACGCCTAAAAATCCGAATAAATAACCGCCGGCAAACAGTGCAAAAATAACCCAAACAGGATGTAATCCGATTTTGTCGCCGACCAATTTAGGCGTTAAAACATATCCTTCCAAGAATTGTCCGATCCCAAAAACCAACAAAATGCCCGCAAACAAGGCCCATGATGCAGAGGCCGTAAAGGCCAACAATAAGCTGATTAAAAATCCGGTTAAAGAACCGACGTAAGGGATAAAGGAAAACAATCCGGCAATAAAACCGACGCTGAATCCAAAGTCTAATCCGATAACGGTCAAACCCAATCCGTAAAATAAAGCCAAAAATAAACAAACGCTGGCTTGACCGCGGATAAACGCCGATAAAATCGTGTCTGTTTCGCGAATTTTTGCCATGATAAAGTCCATATTTTGGCGCGGGATTAAATCTTTTATTTTGGCGGTGATGATCTTCCAATCGGCCAATAAGTAAAACGCCACAACGGGAGTAATGACCAAAAAAGACGCAATATTAAACAGCGCCGACCAACCGGTAAAGATACCCATTAAAGCGGTGCCGGCTTCGTTCATCAGCTCTGACGTTTGGCTTGACAGAGCTTCTTTGATATACGTCAATTGCTGTTCGGATATGTGTTCTTTTGCCATATCAAAAACGGGTTGTAAGCGTGTCCATAACGTGTTTGCCAAAGTCGGTACTTTGACAATAAAAGAAACCGCCTGCGCTTCCAAAACGGGAATTAAAACCAAAATGGCGGATAAGACGGTTAATAATAAACCGCAAATAACCGTCACCGTAGCCCAAGTACGATTAAAGCGATGTTTTTCCAATTTGGCCACCAACGGATTTAAAACATACGCCAAAATAAAGCCCAAAACAAATGGGAATAAAATCCCGCTTAATACATACGTCAGCGCGCCTATAACAACAGTCGTGATGATCCAAAACCAAGTCGTTTTTTGGAAAAGCATTTTTGTCCTTTCTTAAATTATTCTTGTGTTTTTACCGGTGTACTCGGTGCCGAAGGTGTCGGAGCCAAAGTTGCCGGCGCTGCCGGTTGAGCCGGCATATCAGAAGTGGCCGGCAAAGCATTTGCTTTCATTTCTTCCAACATCTGCAAACTTTCCGGTTGGCTTTCTTCAATCGATTGATATAGTATCGGATCGAATGTGCGGATTTGCTCGTTATTTTCCTGCGGCGGAATATATTGCTGATCGGTTTGAGCAACAACATCACCTTCATTTGAAACCGTATCTTCCAAAACGGGGATTTCTTGTTCAATCGGGGCAGGGGATTGTTGCGCCGTTGCATTATCCGCATTTAATTCTGCCAAAGGAACGTCTTTGATGTTACGCAATAACCAAGTATCCTCGGGCGCTTGGGATAAAAACAGTTCTTCTTTTTTCAAAGCGTCTTTAAACGGAGCTATCTGACCGGCATAAAAAATTTCAATTTCCGCTTGGTCTTTGCGCAACGCTTTGACAACATATTGCTTGATTAACTTAATTTTATCCAATCGTTTGCGAATGGCAATCCATTCGGCCAAGTTTTGAATGTTAACGCGAACGGATAGTTTAGTCGGATTATCAAAACGGACGGCATTTTTTTCGCGCCAAGCTTGCTCCAATAAATAAACGGCTCTTTCTGCGGCGCGTCTTAAAACCTCCGGCATAGGCGCGTTAATCGGTTCGGTTAAGCTCATTTCTCCGATATCCGATTTTTTGTTGTGGAACGGGTAAATGAAAACCTTTAAAGCATTTTCGTTTTTTAACACCGTCAATTCAATCACCAAAGCAGATGCACTTTGATAACGGTTTAATAGGGGGGTTATGTCTGTATCTTCATTTGTCCAGTTGTCCTCACTGATAACGGACATATCGTCCAAGTCACCCAACGGAACAATGAATGGAACTAAATCGCTTTTCTTTGAAACGTGGGACAGTGTGCGTGCCCAAGGATTGGTGTCTTGCCATAACAGCGGTGCCGATGCGGGGCTTTCGCGATACAGCGGAAAAACGACGGATCTTTCGGCCGCCGATGTGACATAGGGGACTTGATATTCTTGGAAAAATGTTTGAATGGCTTCGGGGTTAAATTGAACGTCAACGTCGGCAATGTAACGAACCGAAGAAGTCTTTTCATTGGATACCGAAAAATCTTGCACCAAGTTTAAAATGTCTTCACTGGTCAAAACCGGTAAAGCTTCCATATCCTTAAACAAAGTCAAACGATCCAACATTTTATAAAAAGCTTTTTCCTGTGCGTCGTTTAATCCTTGTTCACGGGCAATGGTGGCATTTTGCGCGGTTACATCAACATGAATGTTTGAAACGGCATACATATCCGCTTTTGCCAATCCGACACCGCAAAACAACGAAATAATGATTAAAAAGCTTTTTTTCAACATCTTGATTACCCTGTGATTTCTGTTTGGCTGAAAAAGAACGATATTTCACGCGCTGCCGATTCGGGACTGTCCGAACCATGAACGGCGTTGTGCGGTAATTGTCCGCCGAAAGCGGCTCTGATTGTTCCTTGTTCGGCTTTTGCCGGATCGGTTGCGCCCATCAAAGCACGATAACGTTTAATAACATCTTCACCTTGTAAAACTTGAACAACGATAGGGCCCGAGCTCATCATTTCAACCAAGCCTTCATAAAACGGTTTGCCTTTGTGTTCGGCATAAAATAATCCCGCTTGTTCGCGCGTCATACGCATGCGTTTTTGTGCGATAATGCGAATGCCGGCGCTTTCAATCATCGCGTTAATGGCGCCGGTGACGTTTTTGCTGGTTGCGTCCGGCTTTATCATTGAAAAAGTTTGTTCCATTTTTTTGCCCTTTATTTTAAATTTAAACCTAAAAACATTTATAACGTTTTTTTTGCCTTTTCGCAATAAGAAAGTATTTGTTTTTTACAAAAATTTTGTTTATAGTAAAAAAATACTTTAACGAAAGGATATAAAAATGAGTTATGATAAAGAAAATATTTTTGCAAAAATCTTGCGTGGCGAGATCCCGACAAATAAAATTTACGAAGACGATTTTGTAATTGCTTTTCCGGATATTCGTCCCAAAGCGCCCACCCATATTTTGGTTGTGCCGAAAAATGCCTATGTTGATTTTAATGATTTAATGGCGCATGCCACGGCCGATGAAGTGGAAGGTATTTTTAAAGCAACACAAAAAGTGGCAAAACAGTTGGGCGTGATAGAAGCGGGGTACCGTTTAATTATGAATGTCGGTGCCGGAGCAGGGCAGGAAGTGCCACACTTGCATATTCATATTTTGTCGAATAAAGCAGGTCTTTAAAAGTGTAAAAAAAAGGGGCTTGAAAATCAAGCCTCTTCTTCATTATTATCTTGCGGAGGCGTAATGCGGACGCTGGTGATCCGATTGCCTTTTTTATCCAATACATTAAAGTTAAAACCGTAAAACGAATAAGAAGCGCCTTTGTGCGGGATCCGTTCGGTTTCATACAGCAATAATCCGGCCAAAGTCGAAGCATCTTCGTCGGGTAACTCCCAACCGAAACGCCGGTTTAAATCACGAATGGAAATGCTGCCGTCCGCAATGACGGAGCCGTTCGGATCTGATATGACCGAAATGTTATTTTCAGACGGGTGATCTGTTTCGTCCATAATGTCGCCGACAATTTCTTCTAAAATATCCTCTAATGTTACAATGCCTTGAATGACGCCGTATTCGTCAACAACAATGGAAAAATGTTCGCGCCGTCTGCGACACGCTTGTAATTGATCTAATAAAGAGGTTGTTTCCAAAACAAACCAAGGTTGAGTTGTGGCTTGCATAATATCAAAATCTTTGTAATCGCCTTTGTAGGCATGCAAAGCGCGCAATAATAATTTGGTGTGTAAGATCCCGATGATGTTCGATTTTTTGCCTTTCCATAACGGAATGCGCGTATAGGGGCAAGATAAAATCTTATCCATTAAATCTCTTAACGGTAAAGACGCGTCCATCGATATCATTTTGTTTCGATACGTCATAATGTCACCGACGGATACTTCACTTAAATCTAATACGCTTTTGAGCATATTGGTTTCGCTTTTGATGGCCGGGCTGTTGTGCATATCAATCGCGCCGCGCAATTCGGTGCGTTCGCTGTCGCCGAATTTTTCCTGACGTAACAAGCCGAAAATGCGCATTACATTTTTGACAACACCGTTTAAAAAAACCAACATCGGCGATAATATAACCATTAACACACGCACAATCGGCGCGACCCATAAAGCAATAGTGTTCGGGTTGCGAATAGCAACTGTTTTGGGGAAAATTTCACAGAAAATCAAAACAATAAAGCTGACTACGAACGTGGATAAAAAGACCCCCCATTTTTGACCGAATAAGACAATGCAAATGCTGGTCGTAATAGCGGTTGCCAAAATGTTGACGACGTTGTTGCCGAACAAAATCATACTTAAAAAACGATCTGATTTCGCTTTTAATTTTTTAACGGCTTTTGCGCGCGGGTTTCCCTTTTTTTCCAATTCGTGCATTAAAGCGTCCGATGACGCCGTAACGGCTGTTTCCGTGCCGGAAAAAAACATCGACAGCAATAAACAAACAATTAAAATAATAACAGAAAATGTCATTCAGTTTCCTTTTCAATAATATCTTTTTCAATCAATAACTTGACAAGACGTGATACGGTTTTGCCGATCGGTTCTTGGTGTGTGTCTAATACCATATCCGCGTTGGCGTAAAGCGGGTAACAATCTTTGACCAATCTTTCGATTGCTTTTTTGTTATCCAACGCCGGCACTAAAGGACGGTGATTACGGCCTTCCGTTCTGCGTGACAACAGCTCGACATCAGCCCTGATCCAAACGGATACAGCGTGTTTTTTGGATATGCCTTGCGTCTTTAAGGACAAAAAAGCCCCGCCACCGGAAGATAAAACACAAGGGATTTCGTTTTTTAACAATCTTTCCATAATCCGCTCTTCACCTTTGCGGAACTCCTCTTCGCCATAGGTGGCAAATAAATCCGAAATCGAACAACCCGATGCGCGTTCAATTTCTTTGTCGCTGTCGATGAAAGGTAAATGAAGTTTGCGCGAAAGGATTTTGCCCAAGCTGGTTTTACCGCACCCCATCATTCCGACCAATAAAATAGTTTTATTTTGCTTTAATTTAATCATTTTTGTTTTGACTCTTCATATTTTGATGATTATAATCAATTCCGCTTGAAATGACAAGTGGTTTATTTAAAATAAGGAAAAACGATGCATGAAAAGAAAAAACATTACGGATTAAAGCTGTTGTTGATTTTGGCGGCGGCTTTTTGTGTATGGGTTTATTTTTGGGATTCTCCGGCTCCTGTCGGCCCGTTTGAAAAGAACTTGGGTCATGAAGTATTGCAAAATTAAATTATTCGGCTTTTTGCTTGCCTTTGCTGTCTGCTTTGCTGCGCATTCGGCGGTGCAGGTGGAAGAGCTGGCCGGCGATGCTTTGGATACGGTGGGTTTGGAAAAAACGCTGCCCTTTACGGCGTGGGGCGATATTCCCTTTGATCATTTGCGGGATATGACGTTGTCTTTATCGGCGCAAAAGCAATCGGTTGCTTTGACGGATTTGACCGTCCGCGTTTTAACTCAACCGACCTTTATTACGGCCGGATCTTGGACAAAAGCCCAATCCGAAGAGTGGTTGAAAACCAGATTGCAGGCTTTGTTGAATATGGGGCAGGCAGATTTGGTTTTGGCGATGATTAAAAAGTTGCCCGCTGGATTTGTTTCGACGGATATTTTAAAAATAAAGATGGATGCGCTGTTTTTGCTGGACGATTGGCAAGGCGCGTGCGTGATTGCTGTACAAAATGCGGATAAAGACGCTTATTTAAACAAAGCGCAAATGCTGTGCTTGGGATTGATGGGTGATAAGGATAAGGCAATGCTTGCATTTGATATGTGGCAAGAAGAACACCCCCAAAAAAACATATCTGCTTTTGTAATGGGGCAGTTGATGGATATGCCGGTCAAAGCGCCCGATAAAGACGATGCTTTAACCATTGCGGATACTTATGTTTTGTTGCAATTAAAATCGCCGTTTTTGGAAAATGCCGTCTTTCCGTTGGCTTATCAACGTCAAAATCGGCGTCATTTTTCGGGCTTTGGGACGGCAATTAACGCAACTAACTTGTTGGAAGTGTGGCAAAAAGCGGGCTTGGACAGCGAAACGCAGGCCTATCGCTTTTATTTGGTGGCAACGTATGCAGACTTATTTTTACCGGACTTGCGCTTTATTCGGCGTTCGGCTTTGTGGGCGCAGTCGATGACAAAGCAAAACTTTTCCCCGCGCGCGGTATTTTTAAAGGATAAGCCGGAAAGCCAAATCACCGGTGGTGACTTGTTGCTTGGGTTGTGGCTGATCAGTCAACAGGCGGTTGACATAAATCGCGCTTTTTTGTTGTTGGGTAAAGGCGGATTGGATTTAGAAAACTTTGTGTTGGAGCAAATGAACCCATGACAAAGCAAAATGCCGGTACAAACAATGCAAAATCCGCTCGATTGATCGATGATTTTTTACAAGTTATGGTGGCTGAAAAGGGGGCAAGCCCGCGTACGGTTGAAGCTTACCGCCATGATTTGGAGGATTTATCGGCATTTTTGTCGGTGCATGGTACGGTGCTTTATCGGGCGCAGCGTGCTGATTTACAAGAATATATGCATATCATTGTTAAAAACGGTTTGTCCGAACGAACACAGGCACGGCGTTTATCGTCTATGCATGAATTTTTCCGTTTTTTATATTCCGAAGCGGTGCGTGAAGATAATCCGACGGAATTGTTGGACAGCCCAAAAATCGGCAAAGCCTTGCCCAAATACTTAACCGAAAAGGAAGTGGCAAAGTTAATTGATTTAGCTGTGAAAAAAGATATGCGCTTGGGCGTGTTGTTGGAAGTCGCTTATGCGTCCGGTATGCGGGTCAGTGAGCTGGTCGGCTTGCCTTTGACGGCGGTTTTGCATGAAGGGCAAATGATTATGGTGACCGGCAAAGGCGGCAAGCAAAGAATGGTGCCGTTAAATGATATTGCTTTTCGGCGATTGGATTCGTGGCTGATGGTCTATCGCGAAAGCTTTTTAAAGCGCGGACGAACGTCAAAGTGGTTGTTTCCGTCTTCTTCTCATACGGGGCATTATACGCGGGACGCTTTTTATAAAGCGCTGAAAAATTTGGCACTTGAATGTGATATTGATCCGGACAGAGTTTCTCCGCATGTGTTGCGTCATTCGTTTGCCAGCCATTTAATCGCGCACGATGCAGATTTGCGCAGCGTCCAAAAAATGTTGGGACATTCGGACATCGCTACGACCGAAATTTATACGCATGTGATGGAAGACAGGTTGAAAAAAATAATTTCTCAAAAACATCCCTTGTCAAGTATACATAAAATCTGATATAAGGAAACTATGAAAAAATTAAACGTTTATATAATGAAGCAATTATTGCTGGGTTTTATGCTGATAGCGCTGGGAATGACAGCGCTGATTTGGCTGTCCCAAAGTTTGCGCTTGATTGATTGGATCGTCAACAAAGGTGTTTCAATCAATTTATTTATCGAATTGACTTTGCTGGTGTTGCCTAATTTTATCGCAATCATTACGCCGTTGGCGTTTTTTGTGGTGTTGCTTTTTGTGTATCAACGTTTGTTGGCCGATCGCGAATTGATCGTAATGAAAGCCGCAGGAATGTCCGCGTTTGACTTGGCAAAGCCGGCGTTTTATACCGGATTGATTTTAACGGCTTTGGGGTATTGCTTGACTTTATGGTTAGTGCCTTATTCGGTTTCGCAATTTAAAGAATTGCAATTTAAGATTCGTAATAATTTGGCTCAGGTTGTCATTCAGGAAGGCGAGTTTAATCAATTGCCGAACCAAGTAACGGCTTATGTGCGTGTTTTTAAACCTTCCGGACATTTGGAAGGCATTTTAATTCATGATGACCGCAATCCGGAAAAGCGAGTCGTTATGATTGCCGAAGAAGGATTGTATTTAATGGGTGAAGGCGAGGCCAGAATCGTTATGCACGAAGGCACACGTCAAGAATATAATCGTAAAACGGGGGCGTTTACATCATTAAGTTTTGAAAAAAACACAATGACATTTGAAGAAACAAAGACTAATCGCGTCCGTACTTTGGGTGAAGAAGAACAAAGCTTAAAACGTTTGTTGACCGTAACGCCGGAAAATAGCAATTTGACGCCGCTGCAATACCGCGAATATAAGGTGGAAGCGTTTAAGCGTTTGACGCAACCGTTGTATGCTTTGGCGTATTTGTTTGTCGGTTTGCTGCCTTTGCTGCTCGGGCATTACAATCGGCGCGGTCAAAGCGGGCGCGTGTATTTGGCGGTCGGGTTGGTTGTTTTGTTGCAATCTATGGCTTTGGGGTTTGAAAACTTATCGAACAAAAACTTATGGTTTTTATTGCTGATGTCGGCAAACTTGCTGGTCCCAATTGTGGGCGGATTTATTGTTTTGCGTCGTGGTTATTTTATGGTGGGCAAAAATAAATTGACGCGTTGGTTGTTGCGTTTTTCGGCGGTGATTTTGTTGACGCTTGGTTGTTGGGCGGGAACGGCAAATGCAATGCCGACACAATTCATTGTTGATGATCAAATTCACCAAGATGCGCCGGTCGATTTTGAAGCCGATCAAATCTCTTATGATGAACAAAGCGGTATTATAACGGCGACGGGCAATGTTTATTTAAATCAACATGGCACTGTGTTACAGGCCGATAAATTGATCTATGACCAAAAAAAAGAGCAGGGACAAGCTTTGGGACATGTCAAAATCACGCGGCCGGACGGCGTCGAATTGTTGGCTGATCAAGCGGATTTATCGCAAGCATTTGATCATGCTGAATTAAAAAATGTGATGTTGCGTTTTGCGGACGGTTCGACTTTTAAGTCGGGGCAGGTGACACGTACGGACGGCGGTAATTTAAGCGTTTTTAAAGATGTGTTTTTTACGCCGTGTACTTATTGTTCGCCGGACAGCCCTTTGTGGGACATATCCGCCGGCAAAGTAAAACATAACTATTCCGAACAGGAATATATTTTTTATAACGCCTTTTTTGATGTGAAAGGCGTTCCTGTCTTTTATTGGCCTTATTTATCTTATCCGGACTATCAAGTAAAGCGTAAGACGGGATTTTTGGCGCCGGCTTTGGCAACTTCTACCGAAATGGGCTTCGGTGTTGAAACGCCGTTTTTTTGGAATATATCGCCGTCACAGGATTTATTGTTAAAACCAACATGGACCGGTTCGCATTTTCCTTTGTTTCAAGGGCTTTATCGCGGCATTTATCACCAATCAAAATTGACCGGCGCTTTTTCGTTTACGCAAGATAAAAATGACGATAAAAACGAGGGGCATTTTTTAATCAATTATGAAAATGATTTAACGGACAAATTGCGCTTTACGGGGCAATATTACCGCGTCAGCAATCACACCTATTTTCGTCGTTATCCGATTGACGGAGTTGATGACCAAGCGCCATGGATCCAAAGCTTTGGTAAGTTAGAGTACTTTGGCAATCAAAGTTACGGTTATGCCAATGTGATGGATTTTGAAAATTTGCGCAGCTATGTCAGCAATGATTCAATGCCGATTGTCTCTCAATTAAATTATGCTTATACGACAAAGCCGCTTTTAGGCGGGCTGTACGGTATATCGACGGTAAATGCGGCCGATGTTTATCGCAAAACGGAGCAACGAACAACGCGCCTTTCGCTTAATCAACAATTTTTATTGCCTTTTGTTTCGTCCAGCGGGTTTGTTTTTGAAAATCAAGTGACCGGCCGTGTGGACGGATATGCTTTGCGTAGCGATGACAGTAAATCGTCGGATACGTCACGTTTTTACACAAATGCGTCATCGAAAGTCAGCTATCCGATGATGCAGGTCGGCAAAAGCTATACCCAAGTTTTTGAGCCGATCGCGATGGCTGTTTTCAGCCCGAACGGTAAAATCGACGAAAAAATCCCAAACGAAGACAGTTTGGACGTTGTTTTTGATGATACAAACTTATTTTCCGCCAACCGCTACAACGGTTATGATCGCGTTGAAAAAGGCAGCCACTTAAATTACGGTGCGCAATGGAGCTTATACGGTCCGCAAAATATGTTTTTATCGGCAATGATCGGGCAGTCCTATCGTTTCAGAGAGGATACCGATCCGGCAGCAAATACCGGATTTAACAGACATTTTTCCGATTATGTCGGACATTTAAATATGGATTTTAAAGATTTTGGCGTGAACTATCGTTTCCGGATTGCTCAAACGGATTTCAGACACGAAATGTCGGAAGCGCAAGTTTATGTCGGGCGTGATCCGTTGCGTTTTTATGTTTCTTATCTATATTTAAAGGCGTCCAAAGAGGCCGTTCAAAACAACGCTTTGAAAGATCGGGAAGAAATTTATTTGCACGCATCTTCCAAATTGACGCAAACTTGGTCGACATTCGGCTATTACCGCTATGATTTAGCGCCGGACGGCGGGCCTATTGAAGCCGGTGGCGGGGTGCAATATGACAACGAATGTTTAAGCTTGCTCTTTACAATGGAAAAAGAATTTACTAAAGATAAAGACTATAAAGGTGATACATCTTTTTATTTAAGATTGGTTTTAAAAACTTTGGGAGGTTTATAGTTTCAAATGTTTAAAAAAGTACTTTATTTGATGTTGATTGTTTTGTATGTTTTGCCGGCCTTTGCGGCACGCATTGTGGCGTCGGTTGATGATGAAATTATTACCGATCAGGATATCACGGATAAAATTGCGATTATGGAAAAAATGCAAGACCGGCCGATGGAAAAAAACTTAAAAACACGGGGCAAGGTTTTAGATATGTTGATTGACGAAAAAGTTAAAATCATCACGGCTACAAAAGCCGGTGCGAGCTTGTCCGATGATGAGTTGGATCAGCACATTGCGTTTTTGGAAACGCAAAACAATATGCCCTCCGGCGGGTTTAAAAAATATGCCCAGCAAAACAATTTGTCCTATGACGGCTTGACCAATCAGTTAAAGGCGGATTTGATGTGGTTGCGCTATATTCAGCAAAAGGATTTAAAGCGTCCGCAAGTTACTGACAAGGAAGTTGACGAAGAATTAAATAAAATCAAATCCGAAATGATGCGTCCGATGTATTTGTTGGCGGAAATATACATTCCTTTTGAAGATAATGAAGTCGCGGCCGAACAAGAAGCCGAAATGTTATTTAATCGAATTATGGACGGGGAATCCTTTACGGATTTGGCAAAGCAGTATTCAAAAGGTCAAACGGCCGAATTGATGGGCGATTTGGGTTGGGTCAAAGCCGGTCAAATGGAAAAAGCAATTGATCAAGTTTTGCCGAATATTCAAACGGGCCAATTGTCGCGCCCGATTAAAGGCCGTGACGGTTATCACATTATTTTAATGCGTGAAAATCAACCGGCACTGGATTCGGATATGCAACAATTTGTGCAAGTTTCGCAACTGGTTTTGCCTCAGGAAGATTATGAAGCGCAAAAGGACGATATCCAAAAAGCCGCTCAATCGTGTATGTCGTTTACTCAATACGCAACCGAACACGGCGTAAAGGGCAGTCATTCCGGTGCTTTGCCTGAAATGATGTTGTCCCGTATGCCCAATGAATTAAAGAAAGTGATTGACGGCAAAAAAACAGAAGAACTGTCCGAACCGGTTATGATGCCGCCTTATGTTTTGTTGGCAATGAAATGCACCGAAAAAACGCAGTCGATTTTGCCGGCAAAAGAGGACATTAAACGCAATTTGGAAGTTTTAAAAATGGAGCAAATGGCCGAACAAATGGTCAAAGAGGCGCGTAAAGCTTTGTTGGTGGATATAAAATAGATGTATGATTTAAAACAAATAATTCAAAAATATCAATTAAATGCCAAAAAATCGTTGGGACAAAACTTTATTTTGGACGGCAATTTATTAAATAAGATTGCGCGTTTGTCTTTGGCCGGCGTCGCTCATCATCGGGTGTTGGAGGTAGGCCCCGGGCCGGGAGGCTTGACAAAAGCTCTATTAGAACAAGGCGATTTTCCAATAACGGCCATTGAAAAAGATGATCGTTGTGCAATGGCTTTGGCGGAACTTTCTGCGGATTTTCCAAACCGCTTGACGGTGTTAAATGAAGACGCTTTACAATTTGACGAAGCGTCGTTGGGGCGTGATATTTGCGTTGTAGCGAACTTGCCTTACAACGTGTCGACGGTCTTGTTGGTCAAATGGTTAAAGGAAATTGATTTGTTTTCCGGATTGACTTTGATGTTTCAAAAAGAAGTTGCCGATCGGATAAAAGCCGTTGCCGGAGATCCTGAATACGGGCGTTTGTCCGTGTTGGTCGGTTGGCTTGCCGATGTGACAGAGCTGATGATTTTACCGCCGGCCGTTTTTACGCCGGCACCGAAAGTGACGTCGGCCTTGGTGCGTATTACCCCGAAAAAAACGCCCGAGACAGGGTTTACATTTGATACGATGTCCAAATTGACAAGCATCGCTTTTGCGCAGCGCCGTAAAATGTTGCGGGGCAGTTTAAAAGGTTTAGGTTTAAGTCAAACGCAAATCGAACAAATGTGTGCCGCCGGTGGCGTTGAAAGCACTTTGCGGGCAGAGCAAGTTTCGGTGGCGTCGTATTGCCAAATGGCGCGTTGGTTGCAACAGGAGCAAAATGCTTGAAGTGATCAGCTTTTGTGAAAATAAGGTTAAATTGTCGGTGCGTGTGACCCCCGGCGCGCGGCGAAATGCTTTTGACGGTTTGTGGAATGGAACGCATTTAAAGGTGGCTTTACAAGCGCCGGCGGTGGACGGAAAAGCCAATGAAGCATTGATTGACTTTTTGTCCGAAACACTGGAGGTGAAAAAAAAGAATATTTTTATCGTGACAGGACAAACATCTCGGTGTAAACTAATACTTATTGAAGACGCAGATGAAAGGATTTACAGATGGTTGAAACAAAAATTATTGACGGAAAACAAATAGCAAAAGATTTTCGTGCCGAAATTGCCAAACGTGTGCAAGAGCTTGGTTCAACGCCTAAATTGGCGGTGTTGGTTGTCGGTGATCATCCGGCGTCAAAGATCTATGTCGAAAATAAGAAAAAAGCGGCTGCCAGTGTCGGCATTGACGTTGATGTTTATCAAATGTCCGCAAGTGAAAGCGAAGAAAATATTTTAAAGTTGATCGGTGAATTGAATGCCTCAAAGGGCATTGACGGGATTTTGTTGCAATTGCCGGTGCCGAATCACTTAAATGCCGAAAACTTAATTACGGCGATTGATCCCAAAAAAGACGTGGACGGATTGCATCCGCAAAATGTCGGAAATATGATTTCCGGATTGCCGGCGATGATTTCTTGTACGCCTTTGGGGTGCTTGTATTTGCTGAAAAAAGTATTGCCGTCGATGACCGGTATGCATGCCGTTGTGGTGGGACGTTCGGCTTTGGTCGGGCGACCTTTGGCGCAGCTGTTATTGCAAGAGGATTGCACAATTACGCAAGCACATTCAAAAACGCGCAATTTGGCCGAATTGACCCGACAAGCGGATATTTTGGTATGTGCAGTCGGTAAAGCGGGCTTGATTAAAGGCGATATGATCAAACCGGGTGCGGTTGTCATTGATGTTGGTATTAACCGTTTGGAAGACGGCCGAATTGTGGGCGATGTATTGTTTTTGGATATGATGGGAAAAGCCAGTTATATTACGCCGGTTCCGGGCGGTGTCGGGCCGATGACGATAGCGATGCTTTTGTGGAATGTCGTCAAAGCGGCAGAGGGTCGCTTTTCGGACTGCAAAGAGTTGGTTTTAAAATAAAAAATGTGCTTTACATACAGTTCTGATGGGTGTATAATAATAAAAAGCAATGAAATTTAAGGGAGGTTCCAAATGAAACTGAGAAACGTTATGACTTTTGTATGTATGGCATTGACCATTGGTGTTTCGACGCCGGCAAAGGCCGGCGATCCGCACCCGATGCTTGACACGCAAGCAAATGCTTTGAATGCGGGCATTTTGTCGCAAGACGTGGCGGCCGTTGTTATAAAGGCTTTGGATTTGGCGGAATTTATTAAGCGTAACCTTTCAATGGGTGAGTTGCAGGCTTTCGTTTCCCAATTGAATTTGGATAACGCTTTGGGTGTTGCGAAAAAAACGGCAAAAGATGCTGCCGGAAAGGCTTTGTCTTCTATCAAGAAAAGCGCTCAAAATTCCGGGAAAAAGGCCTCTGACGGTAAAACGGCGGATTCAAAAGGCTCTGATGAAGAAGGCACAGTCGCTGTGCACGGCAATATTTCCGTTCCGTCGGAATTGCAAAAAATTGGCTATGAAAGCGCTATGACGGACGCCAATAAGATGAGTACTTTGGTTCGTGAAGAATTGTTGCCTCCTGTTAACGAAAGTGCGGAAAAGCCTTTGACGGCAAGCGAAAAGGCGGACAGACAAAAGAAAAGACAAGCGCTGATGAATGCGGCGGTTGCAGATGCGTACGGGTTGTCTGTGGCAGCGCAGTATGAAGGTACAAACGTTCAAGAAAGCACAATTGAACCGGCTAAAAAGCGGGTCGGCAGTGCCGAAACCATTCAAGAAAAGAATGCGGCCGGTTTGGATGTGGGATTGGCTCGTTTGTCTCAATTGGTAAAGGCGAATGAGTTGTCGGCGATGAGCTTGCGCTTACAGGCTGCCGAAGCGATCGGCAATATGCCGCGGGATTTTGAGTAAGGCAAAAGGGGAGGCTGTGATGACAAAAACAAAAAAAATATTGATGTTGCTTTGTTTAGGGGCGGTTATGCACAGCACGCCGGCGTTTGCTGTTATTGAAATATACAAAGTGATGCAATATTCCGTCCGTAATGTTCAAGCGACAATTGAAGTTGTGGAAAATACTTTGGCGTTGATTACGTCGGTTAAAATGAGCTTGTTGCAAGGTATGATCGGGGCGATTATGCCGCGATTGCCGGCGACGGTCAGTTTGGTTCAACCTGAATCTTTTGCGCCGATTATTCCGGTCAAAATTGTTTCTTTTGTCAAGGCCGGAGATGGCATCTCTCAGGTGCGTCGTTATGTTGAAAAAGAATTACGTTCCATCAATCCCGGTGATGTGATCAGTCAGCGTGATGCTTTAAATGCGGTCAATGAGCGGTTAAATTTAAGTGCGACGCAGGCGATTGCTTTGGGTAAAGAGGCCGCCGCAAAATTGAACAAAGCCAAAGATGAAAATAAAGAAATGTTGTCATTAGCGCAAGACGCGGTTGATCAGCATAATAAAGATGTTCAAGAAGCCGCTTTTGGAATTAAGGCATTGGAAAATGACGCCGCAAGCAACCAGTTGACATCTCATTTGATTGAAACCAGAGCACAGCGTATGATGGCGGACATTCAAAATCGAACAGTGAAAAAGACAACGGATGAAGAGTTGTCAAAAATCGCTGAACAGGCAAAGAAAATGGAGGGTGCAAAATGAACAAGCAAATAAAAACAGGTTTGATCGCTTTGTTGATGGCGTCCGTTTTTCCGATGCCGGCACAGGCATTTTTGATGGACGCACAAAACGAAGATAATTCGCAAATTATGCAATATTTACAAAAATTTTCAAAGACCGCTTTTTATATTGAAACGATTTTTGAAAACATAACTTATGTTCAAACGTACGGGCGCCAACAATTGAATGCGGCTCAGGAATATTTGTCGTCGGTGATGAGCTATGCGCAGGAAGTGCAAGGGGCTTTACGTTTTTCGGATCCGACTTCCTTTGTGGGATTGTTAGGTAAAACGCCGTTGGCGGACTCTGCTTTGGGGCAGGTTGCCAATCAGGCTAAAAATGCGGCGGATGATTTAAAGAGCGCGGCAAATCAGGTAACGAGTGCTTATAATGATGTCAAAGGTAAGCTAGATTCGGCTAAAAATGCTGTTACCAGTACGGTTGATAAAGCAAAAAATGCCGTCGGTGGCACGGTTGATAAAGCCAAAGATGTATTAAGTGGTGGCGGATCTGATTCAACGTCGGGCAGCAGTGCCAATGCCGGCACCGGTGCGACAAGTTCTGTTGCTTCAAAGGGCGGATCGGGCAAAGCAGGTGTGTCTGATGAAGTAAAATATACGGCCTCTTCTTATGAACGCGTCAGTGACGTAACGGGTGGTTATGGTGCTCCGCAGGCCAACAAACAGGCAGCACAAAAGTTCATAAAAGCGGCGTATTATTACAGCGCAAAAGACGGTGATAAATACGAAGGTGCGCCTTTGTCCAATACGGCGGCGGCACAAGAAAAAGTGTTGAAAAACAGAGTTGCTTACCAACACGAAGTGATGGCAAACACTTATGGGACGGCGATGGAAAATTTGACGACGGTCAAAGAAGAGTCGATTAAGCGATTGGAAGAATTGCAACAAAAAGCCAGCTCGGCAAAGACGATTGATGATAAAAAGGCGGTGGAAGCTTTGATCGTCCAAGAAGAAACGCGTCAACGTATGATTAAGTTAAACTTGGAATTGGCGGCTTTGGAACGCGATTTGGTGTATGATATGCAATCTTCTGAATCGGTATATATCATTCCACGAACCGCGGAACAGATTAAAGCGGAAACTGACAAGCAAATGAAAAAAATTGATTATGATAAACCGGTTGATGCCGTCGATGCCGGCACGGATAAAGTTTTGGGCGAAAAGGAGGGTGGTTAATATGAAGTTTAAAAAAGTCATTTTAACGATTTTATGCACTTTTATGCTGTGTTCGGCGGTGTCGTTGCCGGCAATGGCTCAATCTGTTGATCCGGTGAACGGTATGGAGCGGGAACAGAAAAAGTTTAAAAAGAAAAAACCGCCTTGCTGGGTGATTGATTTGGCCAACGTGATTGTTACTCCGTTGCCGATTGCCGATAAATATACGGATAAAAGCTCAACATTGGCGAATGTACAACAAGGCTGGCAAACAATTGAATCTTTGTTGGAAGTGATACAATACTATGAAAAATTGGCAAAGTTGAGTATCAAAGATACGACTTTGGCGCAAAAGATCAATCAAGTCAAAGTGACGGCTTTGGAATTGCCAAAAATGGGCAGCGAAACGGTTGTTGATGCGTTCAAAGGGGCTGTTGCCGACGTGAAAACGCCGAATGTCAACTTTGAAAAATCCGAACAAACACAAAAAGCGGTGACTGCGACGGCTGTGGTTGCAAACCCTGTGGGTGCCGAGGAAGAACAAGCGGTCAAAGAACGTAAAGCGGCCTTTATTCAACAAGCGCAGATTGATTTGTTGAGTGATGTTTTGGTTGCCAAGCAAAAATTGGCTGATTTGAAGCAGTCGGATACAGAAGCGCAAAATGCTTCTTCGACGAAAGATTCAATCGGTACGGTCAACATTAACATTCAAGTCAAAAACTTTGAAAACCAAGTGCAAGCT
Organism: uncultured Alphaproteobacteria bacterium; assembly: GCA_934203105.1. Classification (GTDB taxonomy): domain Bacteria; phylum Pseudomonadota; class Alphaproteobacteria; order CAAHEQ01; family UBA3637; genus CAAHEQ01. The sequence goes on along the minus strand of CAKPYQ010000008.1, from coordinate 18,622 downwards.
TTGGAACAATCCATTGCCGCAATGCGCAACACGCGTGAGGGGATTTTGAACTTGAAGGCAGCTAAAACACAAAAAGAAGAAGTCAGTGTAGGAGGAGATAAAAATGGTTAAAATCTTATTACAATCCGTATGTTTGGCAGTACTGGGCGCTTATGTGGCGTTGCCGGTTGCCGTGAATGCAAAAGAGCTGGCTTATCCGAATGTGCAAGAAAATCAGTTGAGCATCGAAGATCTATTGCAGGCTTTGACAACATCGGAAAAAAACACCTATACACAAATCGTGTCTGATGAAAAGCCGGTCGAAATTGTTTCGGCAAATACGACCTATAAAAAGGTTGTGATTGATGCGTTGATGTTTCACAATTTAATGAATTCGGTCAGCGCACAAAAAGCGCAAATTCCGGGCTTTAAATTGGCCGTTCAGGACAAGGCCGTTTGTGAAGCGCGCATAAAGGATTTTGATGCGTGTAATGAGGGTTTGTTATCGCCTTATTTTGCCAAGCCGAAAGATGTATGGGCAAAGTTGAAAAAAGAAACCGACGATCGCGTGGAAGACTATAATTTAAATATGGTCGCAAAGGCGGAAGAGGTGGCCGACAGTGATGCTGATTTATTGGCGTCTGCCGACAAAAAAGCGGGTGAATTACAAAAAGCGCAAAGTGAAGTTTACATGACGGCCGAAGCGCGCGCCGAACAAAAAAGGTTGAATGAAAAATACGGTATTCAAACGCCGTCCGGCAAGACAACGGACGATCGTGCCGAAGATGAAAAGAACACTTCCGATGACGATGAAGATTTACGTACGGTGATGGGCGATAACGGGCCGGAGTTGGAAATCAGCTTTGCGGTGTTGAATTTGTTTTACCCCAATCAAGATGCTTGGGGCGCCCGTAAAAGCGCAACAACATCGTCTTTGCCGTTATGGGAAGATCAAAAATATTTATATAACCAAAAAATTTGGCAGCCCAAGTACCATGAAATTCGCAAACATTGCGAAAATCAAGAGGTGTATTTGGCTATGAAAGAGCCGGTCGTGACGGATAAGATTAAATATGATTATTATTTTTATAAAGACGTCGTTGCCGCGCACAATAAATTTATTGCTGCCGCCATTGCACAAGAGTGCGTCTTGACGCCGGCAATGAAAGCGGCTCCACAGGTCGCTCCCCGTCCTCTGCCTCCGGTTTATGAGGAAATTACGGTTTTAAAGGACGACGATAATAAGTTGGATCAAATCTATCCGCAAAATCCGATGAACCCGACCAAAGGTAAACCGGGCAGCTTTGATCAAGGGACTTTGTGGGAAGCTTATAAAGCCGACAAATACAAAGATGTTTATAAAGATGGTGAATTGAATACGTATTTCAGCATTTCATCATCAACTATTCACCCGCGCGCCAAAACGGACGAGTTGGACGGAAACAGATTGTCGAAATATTTATTGTATAAAGAAGAAGCTAAAAAGGCCGTACAAACTTATAACGGTTATATCGATGCGGCAAACGAATTAAAAGAAAACGTGAAAAAAGCAACCGATACCGTTGAAGTTACTTTGCCGGACGATTTGAATTATTTAAATGAAAAAGATTTAAATACCGTTTACGATTTATTGAAAGAACAACGTGATAAATTGTTAACAACGGCCGCACAACAAATGGGTGCAAAGGCTTTGGATTTGGATCAAAAAACGCCCGAAGAGTTACAAAAGGACGAAACTTTGGCTTACTTGCACGCGATGCAGTATGATCAGCAAGCCGAAGTGCAGTTGACTTTGGAAAAGGCCGTCACGATTGAAGAGTCGATCAAGGAGGCAAGAGCAAATGCCGAATTATTAAAATTGATGAATGACGCCAGCAACCAAAATAAATTGGATGCTATCCAAGGCAGTAAAGTCGTTAAAGGCAGAAACTTTACGGCGGACAGAAAAACTTGCGTTTATCCGACAAAGTCGCGTTTGTTAGATATCAACTCGATTCCAATTAAATAAGGTTATTATGGTAAAAGTTGTTATTACATTAGAAGAACGCATTAAAAAAGCTCGATATCTGTCGTGGGCTTTTATGTCCGTGGCAATCGTGTCGTTGTTTTTCAATTTGTTGTTGGTTTTAACGATGGTACAAATGGGATCGCGCGTGACGGTTATGACGCAATTGTTTAATACGACGCGCGGGACAAAAACGTTGGTTTTGACGGATACATTGAACCAAAACTTGGGCGATTTGGATCTGTTGGAACAAGCGTTTGTACGCCGCTTTATTGAAGAGCGTAACTTTTTGATACAGCATTCAAAGGAAATGCAACGCCGTTGGGGACCCTATGGTGACTTGGCACTGATGACAACATCCCGAATTTGGCGTCCGGTTTATCGCTATGATGATGAACGGATTAAAAAATTGGATGAAACCTTTCCGACACACGCGGATAATATCAACATTGAATCCAGAGTCGGGCACAACTGGAAAGTCAACTTTGACTTATGGTCACATACTCAACAAGGTATGGTACGACGCCCTAAAACCGCCAATGTTCGAGTGGCATTTTCTCCGGCGCGGGCGCAAAAAGTAGCCTACCCCGGATATTACTATAATCCGCTGGGAATGGTTGTTGTTGATTATTTTGAAAATGATCGCATTGAAAAACGGTAATGTTTGATGATAAATGGGGCGGCCTTGTCGGGTTGCCCCATTTTTTGTGGGTATTGATATTCATTAAATTTTTAAGTTGGAATGTCCCGTTTTTTGATGAAGTTTTTATTGATCCTTTTTTTTGATGATACGCGGGATTTTGTTGCCCGCCATTTTTGAACGCTCAGGATTTTGTTGCTTGCTTTACAAACTTATGAAAACGGATTTTTGCGATAAAAAAAACGCCCTTTTTTTCAAAAGAGCGCTTTTTGATTTTATGGAAGAGGAAAACTATTCACCCGTTACTCTGACGCAAACGCTGGAGTACAATCCCAAGAAAGAAAAGACTTCTTTGTCAACGCTTGCAACACGTTGAATGTTACCGTTACGTTTTGCTTTTTCGATGGATAAGTCACCCAAAGCGACAATACCTAACAGGTTGAAACCGCAGGCTTTACCCATTTTTCTTGCTGTTGCATCTGTGACGGCAACGGCTTCTTTATCCGAATGAATAGCTGCAATACCCAATTGAGATGGGACAAGCGCGCAAGCGCTTAATCCAACCAATGCTAAACAAGCAGCACCTAATAAAACTTTTTTCATTTTTTTTATTTCCTTTTTTTTATGTTATGTTAAAAACTGAAACGAACACCGCCCAAAACTTGCAAATTCCACAAGTGGCCTGTGCAGAAAACATAATGAGCGCGTGCCAAACCTTCGACAGAAATCATATCGTTGATTTGATAGGTCGCACCGCCGGCCAAACCCATTGCAAAGTTTGTTTCTGATACTGAAATATCGTCATAATCTGAGGCCGAAAACTTTTGATTCGCAAAACCGACAGATCCGCCGATAAACGGTGTTAATTGGCTGCCAATATCAAAGTCGTAATAACCGTTGGCAAAGAAGTCCATTTCGCTGTAATCAAGTTTGGAATCGCCAATTTCACGTTTGAAGTGATAGCCGAATTCGATTTCGGCGCGCATTTGGTCAAAGTACATACCGCCTGCCACATTTGCAACCAAACCAAATCCGCTGGCCGAACCGCCGTTGGTGAACGATGTATAGCTGAACCCTAAACGCGGAGTGACATAGAATGTCTTATCGTTGTTTGAAGAGCTTGAATTTGCATACAAATAATCATAGCTGTTCTTTTGGTTGTTATAACGATTTTGTTGTGTGCGTTGTTGTTGACGCGGTTGTTGTTGGTATCCACGCGTTGCCGGTTGTTGTTGGTATCCGCGAGCAGCCGGTTGTTGTTGGTATCCCCTTTGTTGATAGTTGTTGTTTTGATATTGCGGTTGGCGTCTTGCCGGTTGTTGATAGCTGCGGGAAGCGGGTTGTTGATATCCCCGTTGTTGTTGATAATATCCGCCTTGATAAGCGTTATTATTTCCCGTTGCATAATTCCAATCGGCAGCGCTTGCCATAGCCGGCAAAGCCACGCTGGCGCAAAGTACAAAAATAATTTTTTTCATGTTTTATATCCCCTAATATGTTTAAAAACATCTTATTGTATGCAGCTAAAAGTAAATATTTATTTAACAAAAAGCATTTAATTAACTTTTTTTACGGGTGCAAAAAATCTTTTGACAAAGGAGTTTATTTTTTGTACTCTTTATAAATAAGCAAAAGGATTTAAGAAATTATGGTTGAAGTTAAATTATGTTTGGGCAGTTCTTGTTTTGCACGCGGCAATGGCGATATGTTGCGTTTTTTACAAAGCTTTATTTTACAGCGCGGTTTAGATGTAAAATTGGTTGGCTGTCGGTGTTTAAATTGTTGCTGTGACGGGCCTAATTTATTCATTGATGGCAAAAAATTTTCAAATGTAAGTCAAGAAAAAGTTGTCGAATTGATTGAAAAAGCTTGTGCGGGAGAGTAAAAATGGAAAAGAAAAGCCCTGTTTATACGCTCTATAATGAATGCCAAGATTGCTATAAATGCGTCCGGCGCTGTCCGGTAAAGGCTATTCGGATACAAAACGGACATGCGGCCGTATTGCCGGATAAATGCATTGCGTGCGGGAGGTGTGTTGCACCGTGTCCCAGCCACGCAAAGCAAGTCCGCAATGATGTGGCAAAAGTCAAAGAATTGTTGCGTTCGGGTAAAAAAGTTTATCTTTCTTTGGCGCCCAGTTGGCGTGCAGCCTTCGATTGCAATTCGGCCACGTTGATTGCTGCGCTTAAAAAAATGGGCTTTGCCGGCGTCAGTGAAACCGCTTTGGGAGCGCAGGCCGTATCCATTGAAACGGCGCATATTTTAAACAAAGCCGAACGGGGATTTTTTATCTCCTCTGCCTGTCCGGTGATTGTGGATTACATTCGGCTTTATCAACCGGAAATGACAGCAAATATTGTTCAGTTGGCGTCTCCTGCTTTAACGCATGCGCGTATTTTGCGGGATCGTTTCGGGCCGGATATCGCGGTTGTGTTCTTGGGGCCGTGCGTGGGCAAGAAAAACGAAAGCGATCGCAATCCGGATTTGATCGATGTTGCTTTGACGTTTGAAGAGTTTAAAGTTTGGATGCGCGAAGACGATGTTAAATTAAAAGGTGTTGCGGACGACGGCACAAATGTTTTTACGCCCGAACGTTCTTTTGAAGGGGCGCTGTACCCGATGGACGGCGGAATGAACGAAACAATCCGTCAGGCGGGAATAAAGGACGACGTGCAATTGATTAACGTGTGTTCTTTGGATTTATTCAAAAAAGCTTTACGCAACTTTGATGTATCTGCGTTAAAGCACCCTGTGTTTGTGGAAGCTTTGGCATGCGACGGCGGGTGTATGAATGGACCGTGTATGGCAACAAAGCGCAGTGAGTTTGCCAATATTTCCAAAGTGATTGCGCATACGCATCATCGCGATAAAATTCCGTCAAAGCCGGACGCGGTTGTGCCTGTACAGTATCGCCCGCAACCTGTGGAACAAAAAGTTTACAGCTTGGACGAAATTCGTACCGCGTTGCGTCGGATCGGTAAATATTTACCGCAAGATGAGCTGAATTGCGCCGGTTGTGGTTATCAAACTTGTCAAGAAATGGCAAAAGCTTTGCTAAACGGTGATGCTGAACCGTCGATGTGCGTGTCGTATATGCGCCAAATCGCAACTAGAAAAGTAGCGGCTATGTTGAAAAGTATGCCTTCTGCTATGGTGATGTTGGATAAAGATTTAAAGATTTTGGAAGCAAATGAAGCTTTTATTAATCTGTTTGCCGGATCGATGAAAGATGTTTTCTTGTCCAAACCGGAAAGCTTGATCGGCGTTTCGGTGACGGGTATGTTGGATTGGTCACCGATGTTTAAGACGGTCTTTAAAACGGGCAAAGAATTGCATAAAGATCATTATAAATATCAAAAAAAATATTATGATGTGCATTTGTTCCCGATCCAACCCGAAGAAAGTATCGGTGCCATTATTACCGACATCACAGGGACGCAAAACAATCGTGATCAGGTAGCGCAAAAAGCCCGGCAAGTGATCAGCAAAAACATATCGATTGTTCAAGAAATCGCGTGTTTGTTGGGTGAGCATATGGTGGAAACGGAAACATTGCTGAATGAAATTGCCGATGATTATGACGAAGGGGACGAATAGTTTATGTTTGTAGACATCGACTGTTTTGCTTTGAAAAAATACAACCAAAATGCATTTGGTGATTACTTTATATCCAAACGCAAAGCCGATGAAGAGCGCGTGTTGGCGGTGCTGTCTGACGGTTTGGGTAGCGGGATAAAAGCCAATATTTTGGCATGTATGACGGCAACAATGTTGTTGCGCTTTACCGAAGAAGATGTGCCGTTGAAAAAAGCCGCTGAAATCATAATGAATGCTTTGCCGGTTTGCAAAGTTCGCAAAATCAGTTATGCCACTTTTTCCGGTGTCGATTGCGATGATGAAGGCAATGTCCGCATTGTGGAAGAGGGCAATCCGGACTTTATATTTTTATCGGGTGAAAATGTGAAAGCCGTAACCGGAACACAAGTTGCATCAGCTTCTTTTCCCAATCGTCATATGAATGTTTATCAATTAAACGCCCGCTTGGGGGATCGGTTGATTTTTTGTTCTGACGGTGTGACGCAAGCAGGGCTTGGCAGAGCCGAATATCCTTTGGGTTGGACACGCGAAGGGCTAATGCAGTTTGTGCAACAAATCGTTCGGCAGCGTCCGGAAATATCCAGTACAGAGCTGGCGCGTCGTATTGTTTTAAAAGCCAAAAGTATCGAAGTAGATGAACAACCGATGGACGATATATCGGCGGTGGTTTTGTATTTTCGTAATCCGCGTGAAAGCTTGATTTTTACGGGGCCGCCTTTTCGGCGTGAAAAAGATCACGAATACGCTTTGACATTCGATAACTTTATTGGCAAAAAGGCTATTTGTGGCGGCACGACGGCCAATTTAATTGCGCGTGAGTTGGGGCGCAGTATTGATACGCCGTTGGAGCCGGTCGTCGGTAATTTGCCCTCTGTCAGCGAAATGGACGGCGTGGATTTGGTGACCGAAGGGATTTTGACTTTGACGCGCACGTTGGAGTATTTGGAAAACGGGCAGACGGAAGAAAAAGACGCAGCCGGTCAGTTGGTGAATTTTTTGCTTGACTCTGATGTAATAGAGTTTATGCTGGGCGCAACATTAAACCAAGCGCATTATGATCCGACTTTGCCGATTGAAATTGAAATCCGGCGCAACGTGATCAAAAAAATGAAGACGGTTTTGGAAGATAAGTATTTAAAAAAAGTGACAATTCATTATATATAAACATAGGAGTAAAAAATGAAAAAAGTAAATATTCAAATTTGTTTGGGAACAACATGTTTTGTGATGGGCGGTGGCGCATTGCAAACAATGGCCGAAGAATTAACGCGCCGTTTCGGGGATAAAATCGCCGTATCCGGAGTGACTTGCTTGGGCGCTTGTTCAGAACAAAATTCTTTTTCAAAAGCCCCCTTTGTGAAAATCGATGATGACATCATTGGTGAAGCAACCATTGAAAAGATCACCTCTGAAATTGAAAAAAGACTGCAAGATTAACAAAAAAGCCTTAAAGTATAGGTTGTTAAGCAATGTTTTTTGCTTGACAAAGTTTATTTTTGTATGTATAATGCAGGCCTTTAAAGAAAATACCATTAAAATTGAACCAGATTTTTTGCCGATTGTTGGTCGGCAAAGTATGAAAGATGAAAACAGATGACAGATAATCAGGAAATTGAAACAAAGCGTTTAAAGCGCGAAGTTTTAGTTCGTTTAATTAAAGCTTTTATGTCGGATAATTTTGAAGAAAATACCCGTTTAATCCCATATGATATGCGTCCGAAAGGGGCGGAAGTGCCTTTCCGTTGCTGTGTGTACAAAGAACGTGCGATTTTGCGTTCTCGGACGATTGCAGGATTGGGCTTTGCGATTGAGGAAGACGACGAAAAAACATTGCTTTCCGATTTTGCGAAAAAGGCTTTGGAACGTCAAGAGCCGGAAGCAAGCCCTTTGACTGTTTTGCAAAATGCGTGCAAAGGATGTAAAGAAGCGCGCGTTTATATTACGGATTTGTGCCAAAATTGTGTAGCAAAACCGTGTATGAAAACTTGCCGTTTCGGTGCTATTTCGACGAAAAACGGGCGTTCGGTGATTGATCCGGATAAATGTAAAAAATGCGGTATGTGTATTGCATCGTGTCCTTACGGCGCGATTTTAAAGACCGTTGTGCCGTGTGAAAATGCATGTCCTGTCGGGGCTATTTCAAAAGGTGAAGACGGCTTTGCACATATTGATCCGGATAAATGTATCTCTTGCGGTAAATGTGTGTCGGCTTGCCCGTTCGGGGCTGTTCACGCCAAAAGCCAAGTCATCGATGTTTTGCGTAAAATTAAACAAGGTCAAGAAGTGATCGCGATGATGGCTCCGGCGATTGTCGGACATTTGCCGTGTACGGCCGAACAAATCCATACAGCATTGAAGAAAATCGGTTTTTCGGAAGTTTATGAAGTGGCACAAGGGGCGGATATCACCGCCAAAACGGAAGCCAAAGACTTTGCGGAACGTATGGAACGTGGCGACGCATTTATGACGACTTCTTGTTGTGCGGCATATAATGAATTGGTCAAAAAGCATTTGCCGGAAATTAAACCGTTTGTTTCCGATACGCATACGCCGATGTATTACACGGCCGAAATCGTGAAAAAAGAACACCCGAATGCGGTGACGGTATTTTTAAGCCCGTGCTTTGCAAAGCGTCGTGAAGCGTTGGATAATCCAAACGTTAATCACATTTTGAACTTTGAAGAATTGGGCGCTATTTTGATTGCGATGGGCATTGATGTCGATACATGCGAAGAAGAAAAATTCGCTTATCAATCGTCCAAGGAAGCGCGTGACTTCCCGTTGACCGGCGGCGTAGCTCGTTCTGTACAAGCTGCTTGGCGCGGAGAACCGGACGCGATAAAACCGACCGTTATAAACGGGTTGGACAAAGCAAGCATTCGCGATTTAAAGGTTTATGCCAAAACCGGAAAATGCCCGCTTGGCAACTTGATTGAAGTGATGAGCTGTCCGGGTGGTTGTATCGGTGGTAATGCCGGTTTAAACTCTTTAAAAATGGCATTGAAGAAAGTAACGGATTACAGCGCAACCGCGCATTCGTTAAAAGACGAAGATTAGTTTTGCTTCTTTTCAAAAGCCCTCTTGATATTTCAAGGGGGCTTTTTTGTTGGGTGAGCCGGCCGTCTGTTTAACTTTTAAAAAAATAACGCGTCATACAAACGATGACGCGTTTTTTTTGCTTGTCGAACAAAGTCGATGCCGTTATTTTAACATTTTAAGCAAGTTAAATTTGCCGGCTTTTGATAAGAAAACCTTGCCGCAATACGGACATTCGGTAAAGTTTGCCGATAATTTTTTGGCAATCCACCAAACCAAAACAACCGGTATTAACAAAATGATGAACAACAAAGCGCTGACAGCCCAGCTGATCCATTTAAAGTATTTGTCAATCAGCGAAATGCCGTCTTTAAATACGCCTTTTGAATTCTTGGCGAGTTCTGAATAAATCAAGGACGTATTTGCTCTGGCTTCGCCCTTTAACAATCCGAAGTTGCCGGCCGAAAAGATTTTATAAGCTTTATTGCTTAAATTTAATTGCTTTTGCACTTGGCCGTTTGCCAAAGTTGTGACTTCTTTTTTCAGCGCGGATTGAATGTCTGTTTGCAAAGCTTTTTGCGCCTTTAAGGTTGCATCTTTGATTTGCGCATTTGCTTTGTCGATTTGCTGTTGCAATGCGGCCGAAGTATCAGTCACTTTATCTACGCCTTTTACACCCAAAGCGGACAAAGCTTGTGTTGTTTGATTGACTTTTGTCGATGCTTGGGAAACTTTATCCAACTTGATTTGCGGAATGTCGATTTTGGACGTGTACTTGGCAATGTCAATGCTTGAAATGACTTGATTTGAAAAATCGTTGTATTGCTTCATTAAAACAGCGTTGGCTTCATAAAAACCTTTTACAACGGCATATTCTTTGATTTGTACGGACTTTGTCAAGCTGAAATATAAAACGGGCGTCATAACGCACAATACCCACAACACGATAAAGCATTTTGCAATTTTTTTCGGTGTGGATTTTTGTTTTAAGATTTTGTATTCTTCGCCGACTTTGGCGGTTTTATTTCCTTTTGGCATTTTTATCTCCATAAAAAATTTAAAAAACGCCTTTTATTATAGACGGGAAAAATTATTTTTCAAGATTTGTTTTTTTATAAACTTTTGTTCAGATGTATTTGTGTATCAGAAAATCTATCTATTTTAGTATGAAAAAATATTTATGGCTTTTTTTATTGTTTTTTGTTTTCGGGTGTGCCAATTTGGAACGCGATATCGTTGATGAGTTTGTTCAAAATTCGACGCAAAAGTTGGATTTTTGCCAAATAACGGGCTTTGAGTATGCCGGCATTGAAAACCAAGCCGTTAATGACAAAGTCCTAAAAGTACTGATGGTGCACGGGATCGGGACGCATCACCCCGGCTATTCAATGGAGTTGCAGCAGAATTTGGCCAAAAAAATGGGGTTGGATATTTTGTCGCGCGTGCCCAAAAATATTACATTAAAAGATCCGATTTTAAAGCAAAAAGAAATCGGCAATTTGCGAATTACTTTTTGGAAAAGTTCACACAATAAAGCGCAAATGTTGTTTTATGAATTGACTTGGTCTGAAATAACGCAGCCTTATAAAAACATTATTGCATTTGATACGACGGAACAATACAGCGAATACAGAGTTCCATTTAATAACGCGATGAAAGATTTTTTGGACAATATTTTACCCGATCCGATGATTTATTTGGTTGATCCGAACAATTTGATTTTGCATTCAGCCCAACAAGCTTTATGTTGGTTGGCGCAAACCGATTGGGACAATATTCCAAACGGGCAAAGTAAAGTTTGTCCGTTAAAGAATGTTCAGCTTGCCAACCGTATTGCCGAACAAAATGTGATGTTTATCACGCATAGTTTAGGCAGCGAGATTTTGCTCGACGCAATCATTTCGATTGCCAATGACATTGAAAGCCTGCCTAAAAAAGAACAAGCCAAAATTTTACCGGCGTTGCAACATAAAAAAGTGACTTTGTTTATGTTGGCCAATCAATTGCCGTTGTTGTTGATAGATAAGCCTTTGCCGCGTGTTCATAATAAAACGGCTGCCTATTGCCAAAAAACGGGGAAAGACTATCACTTACGCATTTTTGATCAGTTAAACATTATTGCCTTTTCCGACCCCAATGATATTTTAAGCTATGAAATCCCGCAAACATTTGCTAATGAATATTTGGATTCCAGATTGTGCGCCAAAGTGACAAATGTTGTGGTGAATGTCGCGCCTGAAATATCGGCTTTCGGCGTGGGGATTGTTAATCCGGATGCGGCTCACACCGATTATGATAAAAGCCAAAAAGTCATTGATTTAATGGTTGGTGGTGGGTTAAGCTTGCCCAAAGAATGCCCGATAATTTATTTAAAAGACGATGATTTGTTAAAAAGATAAGATGCTTTTTTTGTCAAAGCACCTTACCTTTTTTAAAGAGTCGATGAAGTATATCTATTGCTTTACTTCAAATGCCCTCCACATTGCTTTATATGGTAGGGAGCAGGGCATGCGTCAAGATAATAAAAAGTTTATATAAAACTGAATAACTTATCAAAAAAGTATAAAAAAATCTTGCATTGAAAAGTCGAATCGTATATGCTCTTTCGTGAAAATAATCACGATTAACATTAACAAGAGGAAAAAAATGACAAAAAAAGAAGAAGAAAAGCAAACGGTAGAACCGGCTGATGCGCAAACATCGGGTGTTTCGACTGTGGCAGATTTGGAAAAGTTGATTGATCGCGTACATGTTGCGCAAAATCAATATGCAACGTTTTCCGAAGAAAAAGTCAATGCGATTTTCAAAGCTGCCGCTGCGGCCGCAGATAAAATGCGTATTGATTTGGCCGAAATGGCAGTTGCCGAAACCGGTATGGGCGTCGTGGAAGATAAAATCATTAAAAACCACTTTGCCTCTGAATACATTTACAATAAACACAAAAACAAAAAAACGTGCGGTATTATTTCCCGTGATAAAGCAAACGGTACAAAAATCGTGGCTTCTCCGTTAGGGGTGATTGCCGGAGTTATTCCGACAACAAACCCGACATCAACGGCGATTTTTAAATCTTTGTTGGCTTTAAAAACCCGTAACGGTATTATCTTTTCCCCGCACCCCCGCGCAAAGAAAAGCACGGTTGCGGCAGCCAAAGTCGTTTTGGACGCTGCTGTAAAAGCGGGTGCTCCGGCGGATATTATCGGTTGGATCGATGAACCGTCTTTGGAAATGACGCAAACTTTGATGACACACCCGAAGATCCAAGCGATTTTAGCAACGGGTGGTCCCGGTATGGTAAAGGCCGCTTATTCATCGGGCAAACCGGCTTTGGGTGTCGGTTCGGGTAACACGCCGGCAATCATTGATGAAACGGCGGATATTCGTATGGCTGTATCGTCGATTTTGATGTCAAAGACTTTTGATAACGGTATGATTTGCGCGTCCGAACAATCCGTCATCGTGATCGACAGCGTTTATGAAGATGTGAAAAAAGAATTCGCCTATCGTGGTGCGTACATTTTGAACAACGAAGAAATGGAAAAATTGAGCAAAATCATTTTAACACCGAAAGGGGTTAATCCGGCAATCGTTGGACAACCGGCTTATAAGATCGCTGAATTAGCGGGCTTTAAAGTTCCGGAAAATGCAAAAGTGTTATTGGCTGAACAAACTTCTTATGCGGCGGAAAACCCCTATGCACACGAAAAATTGTCTCCGATTTTGACGATGTATAAAGCATCTGATTTTGAAACGGCAACAGACGTTGCGTTGGCTTTGGTCACATTGGGCGGTTTGGGTCATACTTCTGTTTTGTACACGGACGAACGTGTTCAAGATCGTATTGATTTTTACGCCAATAAAATGCCGACGGGCCGTATTTTGATTAACAGTCCGGCGTCCCAAGGTGGTATCGGTGATTTGTATAACTTCCGTTTGGAACCGTCTTTGACATTGGGTTGCGGTTCTTGGGGCGGTAATTCGGTCAGCGAAAACGTTGGTGTTAAACACTTGCTTAACTACAAAACCGTGGCAGAAAGGAGAGAAAATATGTTATGGTACAAAGTGCCGCCAAAGATTTACTTTAAGCGCGGTTCAACAGATTTAGCGTTGCGCGAATTTGAAGGCAAAAAGCGTGCATTTATTATCACAGACCGTTTCTTATTTGACTCTGGTGCTGTGCGTACAATTACGGATACGTTGGAAGAAATCGAAGTCGATTATCAAATTTTCTTTGACGTAAAGCCGGATCCGACTTTGTCGACGGTAGAGCAAGCGCTTGCTATGGTTCGCCCGTATCAACCAGATTTGATTATTGCGTTGGGCGGTGGCTCGCCGATGGACGTTGCCAAAATTATTTGGTTGATGTATGAACATCCGGAAACAAACTTTGAAGACATTTCAATGCGTTTCTTGGATATCAGAAAACGTATTTGCCGCATTCCTGATTTGGGTGAAAAAGCCAAGTTGGTTTGTATCCCGACAACATCAGGTACCGGTTCGGAAGTGACTCCGTTTTCGATTATTACGGACGACAAAACGCACGTTAAATACGCGATTGCGGACTATGCTTTGACACCGTCTATGGCCATTATTGACCCGAACTTCGTTGACGGTATGCCAAAAGGATTGACCGCTGCCGGTGGTATTGACGCTTTGGTTCACTCTTTGGAAGCTTATGTTTCTTGCATGGCAACGAACTTTACGAACTCATCGGCTTTGGAAGCAACAAAACAAATCTTCCGTTATTTGCCACGTTCTTATAAAAACGGTGCAGCAGATCCTTTGGCGCGTGAAAAAGTCCACTATGCAGCAACAATTGCCGGTATGGCTTTTGCAAATGCGTTCTTGGGATTGTGCCATTCTATGGCGCACAAATTGGGCGCAATGTATAACATTCCGCACGGTATTGCAAACGCTTTGTTGATTTGCCAAGTCATTCGCTATAATGCGACGGATTGTCCAAGAAAACAAGCGATTTTCCCGCAATACAAAGCGCCGGAAGCTAAAAAACGCTATGCACAAGTGGCTCATGTTTTGTACTTGGGCGACGCAAACAGCACGGAAGACGAACGCGTAGAGTTGTTGTTGAAAGCCGTTGCGGATTTGAAAGCAACTTTGGATATTCCGTCGTCTATTCGTGAGTACGGCATTGACGAAAAAACGTTCAAAGACAATTTGGATAAATTGACACGCTTGGCATTCGATGACCAATGCACGGGCGCAAACCCTGTTTATCCGTTGATGAGCGAAATTAAGCAAATCTATTTGGACGCTTACGAAGGTAAGTACTAAATGACTCAGCTTTCAAGCAAGGTAATCGGGCGTTTTACTCTTTATCACTGCATTTTAACCGATTGTTTAATGCGTGGTCAGGATTATATTTCCAGCGCTCAGATTGCCTTGCTATTGAAAGTCGATGACTCGCAAGTGCGCAAAGACATTGCTTTGTGCAAAATATCGGGTAAAGCCAAAGTCGGATACAGTGTAACCGAATTAAAACAGGCGATTGAAAAATTGCTCGGCTTTCGACAACGCAAAGAATTATTTATTGTCGGAGCCGGTAATTTGGGCTTTGCTTTGGCTAAATACGATGATTTTAAAGACTATGGTTTGGACGTGTTGGCTTTGTTTGACAACGACCCGTTAAAGGTGGGTTTGAACGTGGGCCAAAAGCCGATTTATCATATATCGAAATTGCCGGAATTGGTTAATCGTTTGGGTGTGCAATCGGTGATTTTGGCGGTTCCCAGAGCAAATGCTCAACAAGTTGCGGATTTTTTGATTGCAAACGGTGTGCGCTATATTTGGAATTTTACGCAAACCGTGTTGAGTGTACCGGACGGCGTGTCCGTTTATTATGAAAATTTGATCAGCCATTTTTTACAGCTGAAAAACTAATCCTTTTTTTAATAAAGAGTTACGGCGCGGGGAGTTATGCAACGCGCTTTTTTTAGGTGCGTTAAAAGATTCTTCGCCAAGGCACAGAATGACGGGCAGGACAGTCAGAATGAAAAATGACAGATAAAATAAAAAAAAGTAGTTGACTTTTGTTTGAAATGTGATATATTACTTTTAGCTTTCCGAAGTTGGGACGATAATAAAAATCGCGCTTACGGCTTTGATAGAAAGTCTTCCGGCGGAGGTAAATTGCCTTTTGATTATAGTCGGAAATGGTTCTTCTGGTTGCTCGAAACGGGTCGCCGGAAGGTTTTTTTAAATTATAAGGGCAACCTTTAACAAGGACCCTAAAAGGTATGAATAAGGAAAAATAAATGCCTACAATTAACCAATTAATCAGAAAGCCGCGTAAGGCTCATGAAAAAAGAAATAAAGTTCCGGCGTTGCAAGCTTCTCCGCAAAAACGTGGTGTTTGCACGCGTGTGTATACAACAACTCCGAAAAAACCGAACTCCGCTTTGCGTAAAGTTGCGCGTGTTCGTTTGACAAACGGTTTTGAAGTGACTTGCTATATTCCCGGTGAAGGACATAACTTGCAAGAACACAGTGTTGTTATGATCCGTGGTGGTCGTGTAAAGGACTTGCCTGGTGTTCGTTATCATATTATCCGTGGTACATTGGATACACAAGGTGTTGCAAATCGTAAACAAGCGCGTTCGTTGTACGGCGCAAAACGTCCAAAATAAGGAGATTAGAATATGTCAAGAAGACATGCTGCTATTAAGCGCGTAATCAACCCAGATGCTAAATTCGGCAATGTGGTTGTTGCAAAATTTATGAACAGCGTAATGGTTCGCGGACAAAAAAACACGGCTGAAAAAATCGTGTACGGTGCTATTGCGCGTATTGAAGAAAAAACAAAGCAAAACGGTTTGGAAACATTCTTGGAAGCTTTGGAAAAAGTAAAGCCTATGGTTGAAGTGAAATCTCGCCGTGTCGGTGGTGCTACATACCAAGTTCCGTGTGAAGTGCGTGCTGATCGTCGTCAAGCTTTGGCTATCCGTTGGATTATCGACGCTGCTCGTAAGCGTTCCGAAAAAACAATGGAAGAAAGATTGTTCGGCGAATTGATGGACGCAATGAACGGTCGTGGTAATGCTATCCGCAAACGCGAAGATATGCATAAAATGGCCGAAGCCAACAAAGCTTTCTCTCACTACAAATGGTAAGGAGAAATTATTATGGCTAGAACAACTGACTTATCTTTATACAGAAACATCGGTATTATGGCGCACATTGATGCGGGTAAAACCACAACAACCGAACGTATTTTGTACTATACTGGTAAATCACATAAAATCGGTGAAGTGCATGATGGTGCGGCAACGATGGACTGGATGGAACAAGAACAAGAACGCGGTATTACAATTACTTCCGCTGCGACAACGGCTTTCTGGAAAGGTCACAGAATTAACGTTATTGACACTCCGGGCCACGTTGATTTTACGGTTGAAGTTGAACGTTGCTTGCGTGTTTTGGATGGTGCCATTGCTGTTTTCGACGGCGTTGCCGGTGTTGAACCGCAATCTGAAACTGTTTGGCGTCAAGCTGATAAATATAATGTTCCGCGTATTTGCTTTGCAAACAAAATGGACCGTATGGGCGCGAACTTTTACCGTTGCGTCGATATGATTAAAGACCGTTTGGGCGCTCGTCCGATGGTTATGGCTATGCCGATCGGTGCCGAAGCCGACTTTATCGGTATCGTTGATGTTTTGAAGCAAAAAGCAATCGTTTGGCACTCCGAAGATTTGGGTGCAACTTTTGAAGAACGCGAAATTCCGGAAGATTTAAAGGAAAAAGCAGCTCAATACTATGAAGAATTGGTCGAAATGGCTGTCGAAATGGACGATGCTGCTATGGAAGCGTATTTGGAAGGCAATATGCCGGATATGGATACATTGAAAAAATGCATTCGTAAAGGTACAATTGAACAAAAATTCGTTCCTGTATTCTGCGGTTCTGCATTTAAAAATAAAGGTGTTCAACCTTTGTTGGACGCTGTTGTTGATTATTTGCCGTCTCCGTTGGATATTCCGCCGGCACATGCGATTAACGCAAAAGACGGTTCGGAAACGCAAGTTGAATCCAAAGACGATGCTCCGTTTGCCGGTTTGGCATTTAAGATTATGAACGACCCGTTTGTCGGTTCAGTTACTTTTATGCGTGTATACCGTGGTGTTTTGGAAACCGGTTCTTATGTTTTGAACTCGGTCAAAGACAGCAAAGAACGTATCGGTCGTATGTTGTTGATGCATGCTAACCACCGTGAAGACATTAAAGAAGCCCGTGCGGGTGATATTGTGGCTTTGGTTGGTTTGAAAGACACAACAACCGGTGATACATTGTGTGATTCTGCACATCCTGTTATTTTGGAAAAAATGGAATTCCCGGATCCGGTTATTGAAATTGCTGTGGAACCGAAGACAAAAGCCGACGTTGAAAAAATGGGCTTGGCTTTGAACCGCTTGGCAATGGAAGACCCGTCTTTCCGTGTTTCTTCGAACTCTGAAACAGGTCAAACCATCATTAAAGGTATGGGCGAATTGCACTTGGAAATCATTGTTGATCGTTTGAAACGTGAATTTAAAGTCGAAGCAAACGTTGGTGCTCCGCAAGTGGCATATCGTGAAACAATTACGCAAAGCTATGACTGCGATTACACACACAAGAAACAATCCGGTGGTGCAGGTCAATTTGCGCGTGTTAAGATCTTGTTTGAACCGTTGCCTCCGGGATCGGGTTACCAATTCGAAAACAAAGTTGTCGGTGGTAACGTTCCGAAAGAATACATTCCGGGTGTTGAAAAAGGTTTGGATCAAGCAAAGGATACCGGTGTTTTGGCTGGTTTCCCATGCACAGACTTCAAAGCAACATTACATGATGGTGCTTACCACGATGTCGACTCTTCAACAATGGCGTTCGAAATTGCGGCTCGTGCTTGCTTCCGCGAAGGTATTGCAAAAGCACGTCCGGTATTGTTGGAACCGGTTATGAAAGTTGAAGTTGTGACTCCGGAAGATTACATGGGCGACATTATCGGCGATTTAAACAGCCGTCGCGGTCAAGTTTCCGGTATGGATCAACGTGGTAATGCGCGTGTTATCGATGCGACAGTTCCTTTGTCCAATATGTTTGGCTATGTGAACAACTTGCGCTCTATGAGCCAAGGTCGTGCTCAATACACGATGGTTTTTGACCACTATGCAGAAGTACCTCAAATGGTTGCTGATGAAATCATCAAAAACTTGAATGGTTAATTAAGTAAAAGCTATCACTTAAAGGCTTGCTTTTAAGTGATAGCGATTTGATAAAAAAAGGAAGAAAAAGAAATGGCAAAAGAAAAGTTTGAAAGAAGCAAACCCCATTGCAATATTGGGACGATTGGTCACGTAGACCATGGTAAG